>NZ_JBSUGF010000005.1:0-334738 GCF_054064025.1 Vibrio limimangrovi | reverse complement strand
GTTGTACGTCTTGTACAATATCAATACGTTTAGTTGATGGCTCACCTTGGGCAATCGGTACAGGTGCTACGTAGGCTCCACCTTTTGTAGACTTCTTAGCAACTGCTGGGGCAGGTTCACCCTGAGCTTTAATCGTCGGAGTAGCTCTTGGAGTAACTACTTGTTCAGGAGTTTGTGCAACCACCTGTGGATTAGCTGTAGGAATGGCATTTGGCTCACCTTGTGGTTTCAAAGTCGGAGTAGCCATAGGCTTATCGAAGTGCTTAGGTGTTTGAGCCGTTACTTCAGGATTAGCCACTGGGATTGCATTAGGCTGACCTTGACCAATTTGGTCAGGAACAACATAAGCACTACCTTTTGTAGACTTCTTAGCAACTGCTGGTGTAGGTTCACCTTGGGCAACCTGTTTAGGTACTGCGTAGGCTTCACCTTTTACAGTTTTCTTAGTAATAGCAGGTGTTGGAGTGCCTTGAGCTATTTCAACCGGAGTTTCAGGTATCATTAATTGAGGATGTAAACCTGAAGGATTAGCCTTGTTAGGATCATGTTGGTTGCCATTAGGAGCAATTACTTTAGTACCTACTGATGTATTAGTAACAGACATCACCACACCAGAACGTTCATGTGTTACTGTAGCAGTACGTTGTATATCCTTCTTCTCAGACTTAGGAAGTATAGTATCCTGTGGTGTTTCAGTTGATACAGCAGTTGTATCCTCTGTAGGTGGAAGAACTTGATTATCACTACCACCTTCATCTCCTCCACCACAACCAGATAGGATTGCTGTAATCGCAGCTGCTACTAACAAATTTCTTTTTTTCATTTCAGTCATACCTTTGTAGAACCACCATGCAAGAAATAGCTAACGAAGTTTACTTGCCTGGTCGTTTGGGTTAATTCGTATTCTCTGAATGAAAAGTACCTAAGTGTTTAAAATTAAATGATTAATTAAATTTAATAATCGATTATGAATGTTAATTTTGGTCAAAGTGTGGATTGAACGCCGGTTATTTCAGATTCGTCATTGTGCCAAAGTCATCTGGTGAGAGGGTTTGTTATGTAGTAGCGTTAATTCTAGTGGTGTTGAATTAAATTATGCAGTAGCGGGATTTCTGATAGCGTCCGGTATCGTTAGAGTGAAATATGTGAAGTAAGTTGTATACTTGTCAGGTTTGTTTTTATTTTCTGGTTTATAACTATATGAAATGTATAAGAGAGATGAGACTGATATGGATAACGATATCAAGGTAAGTTGTGGCGAAGAAGGAGGAAGCTACTTCATTACTGTCGATGACGTCAGATATAAATGTTCGTATGCTGAATCAGCGATTCTGAATAAGCTGTTGCAGAACAAAGGTAATTTTTACTCCAAAGAGGAATTGGCGACAGTTGGTTGGCCTGGAAAATTGGTGTCAAAAAACTCTGTTCCTGTTTCTATGGCTAACCTTAGGAAGATCTTTAAGAATCATACGAAATTAGACGTTATCACGAATGAAAAGAATAAGGGCTATGTCATAATCGTCGATAAAGTCAAACTAACAGAAACAACCATAACCGAAATACAACATGAACAACCTTCCGTACCTAACGTTAATATTGCTCCTCCGGCACTAATAGATAGTGTTAATAAATCAAAGCTAAGTAACATTAAACCTTTTATATCAAAAGGTTTGGCGTATCCACTTCTTGTTGTAAACATTGCTTTTCTTTTATTCGTGCTTTTCTACAACGAACGTGATTTAGAGCCTTTCCAGGTAAATGTAATAAAGAGTGATAACTATATTGCTGTTTCTACGAACGATAGCAATTTTCTGACACGATTAAACAAAGATAAGATTCATCAAGAAGCTGAGCACGATAATTTTACCAGCATTGAGAACGATCTGATGATGGCAAAACAAGAAAGTAAAAATATCCTTTTTATCAATTCATTGGGTGATAGAGTAGTGATCGATTGCCTTGTCGAAGATAAGTTAGTTTCCTATTCCGGAGACGATATTGACGCGATAATCAGTGAGCTGAACGAAAAAGGATGTGAGATATGAAGTACTTTAAATGGTTCAATGCACTTTGTTTTATCATCCTGATTATCTATGTGATCTATCCTCATGATGAAAACGTATCCCCTGTTGATGGTTACTTTAAAAGAAATGAAGTTATTATCACTAAGGGAGAAGACCGAATCGCGCTTGAAACTAACGCAGATTTTCTTGCGAAAGAAAAAAAGTATACGTCGATTGTCACTGTGACTGATGTGGACAAAGTGGAACAATACAGCACGTTCTCTATAGATGGTGATATGTATAGTAAAAATGGTCTTATTATATCTAAGACAAATAAAGTAGAAGAAACCGATCAGATCAATAAGGAGGTTGTCTTTACTGCATCTTCATCACCTATCGTCAGTCAAATTCAAAAGTCATTTTTAGGTATTGATATATACAAAGAGCGACGGTATCAATACATACTCATCAACGACTTTTTTTGCTACTACGATATCGATAAACACATAGCGCGTTGTATGGAGTAAGCTTTCTTCACTGTAATAACAGTAATTGGGATAAGTGATATGGTGGTTGGTATCCGTTGTTTGTCGACGAATGTATTAATCATACTCTTGCGCTTGTACAGGAGTGACGTAAGCGCCTCATAACCCCCAAATTCTAATCAATATCGGTACGTTCTAAGATCAAATCTCGCAACCTCAAGGAGATCTGAAATGGCAAAACGGCGTACCGACCAATAATGGCAAACCCTGTTCAAGAAATACGAATCCAGTCAAATATCTCAGCGTGTTTGCTGCGAGAGCCTGTCCTGTGGGCGTCTTGGGTGACAACTCTGGCTACCTGAAAAGTGATGGGTACGATGCTTATGGCGGATTAACGAAAGTCACCAATGCAGCTGCTTCGCTCACAATTTATTTATGCTTAGTTTCGTTTTTGTTTATCTTCAATTTCTTCAAGTAACTGACTTAGTTGCCAGCATGTGTAACCAACTTCATCCAGCTTGTACTTCATGTAGAATCCACCTAATTGCTCATCGGTAGTATTCTCGAATGTTTTATTCGCATCAAGCATGTATTGTATAACTTCTTCCGTAGCTTCTGCTTTACTCATTCCAAAGTTCGACATATTGATGTTCACCGCAGCTTGGAGAGAACTCACCGCAGTCTCACTGAAATTTTCTGCAACTTCAGTCTCTCCAGCAATCCCAGCTCGCTTACTGATAAGATTGGCTACAATACTGCAATTAGCTAGGGCATATACCATAGCAAAAGCAGATGAATCCTCAGGTGGCACGGTATCCGTTTGGTTGTTTGCAACTGGTAATGTTTGGGTAGTAGATTTTGTCGATTGACAGCCAGCTAACGAACTCGTTACAAAAACTGTTGCTAGTGTGAGTGTTATTAGTTTCTTCATTATGATTACTCATGTTTTATTTGTGGATCGATTGTTATCAATGCTTCTATTTCTGCCAGAATCCAATCTAATTACTTGCGTTTGTTACGCGTACGATGTTCAGCACATTTAGCTGCTTGGTTAGAAGTCACAGTGCCTTGTGGATTAGCGGCAAAGACTGTGTATGAACCGTTGTAGTTACCACCTTTCATAGTTAGTTACCTTGCTTAGATAGTTGTTTTCAGTGCTTTGATATGAGCATCAATGATAGCGCGTCTAACTTCTTGGTTACGTAGCATGTTAAGTGGTAACCGATAACAAAGAAGACAACGAAACCTACCGCGATGATTACGATAGCAGTTAGCATTATTAACTCCTTAAAAGTTATGTGTGATTGGACAGAGTTGCGTTGCACCTATGTATAGCTCTCTGCGTGAGCCTAGTACGTTGTAGATACAGACTCTATCAAAGCCATCTACATAAGATGTCTTGAGATAACCTTGCGCGGCATGAGCCGCACCTGACAGTAAGATAGTTAGCAAGATAATGACTGGTAGTACGATTGATGTGATTGATAGTTTCATGGTGCTATTCCTCTAGGTTGGTAGAAAAGAATTTTCCGTTTATCCAACCTTTAAATCCTCTAATTAAAATTAATAATCGAGTCAGAATAAGGAATTATCACTTTGTACAGCCTGAGTTTGTTGTGTAATGCTTTGAATACTGGGGGAGAGGGATTGCAGTGGCCTAGTGATATTGTCCACCTGATTAGAAGCGTTAAGATGCTCCTGATAGCATGACAGTTAAACTATGACCAACCAAGCGTACCAGACGTTAATACATCAAAAGCTAATTTAGCAAAGTTACTAACTCAGAAAATGTCTAGCGTTACATCTTAAAAATAAACTAGCCGCTCAATAAATAAACGAATGAACGGTGATCACAAACAAAGCGCTTTGATTTGAATCAAATTGTTATATTATAACGTTCAAGTTTGTTTCATTGTCTGTATCGTGTATTACTTCCATCATCTTAAGCTAAAGAAATTGCTGCTCCTTGCGATGCTCTTGATCCCTCTGGGATTGAGTGCGATTTCGCTTGCGCATGCGATGGAGATGGATCAAAACGTTCACGAACATCATAGCTGTGAAGTTTATGAAGCAATTTGTCACGCTTTAAGCTCGCAATCGACGATGGCCTCGCACTCTGATAAAGCGCAATGCTATCAGAGATTCGATATCCTGTTTACGACACTGGTTTCTTCAGAGCTTCCTCGAACTCGCTCTCCACCTCAACTCGTCTAACTCCCTCTCCGTTAGGAGAACCCATCATTTTTCATATTTTTACCCAAATAGCCTCTAAATCTTTGGTTTAGCGAGGTTGCGTCGGCTTGTGCTTGTAAAACGGATTTCAAGCAATATGGGCAAGAGCTTAAGCCGGACAAAGAGAGAGACTGGCTCGATGCAACCCGTTATTTGGGGAAATAGCGTTTTAAAAATACGTTAGGGATTGTTATGACCGAAATTTCTTATGCTTCTGTCGCAAGAACGAAGAAGCTTATTCGTGGCCTGGGCTTGGCTACCTTACTTGCAGCAGGTGCTGCTATCGCATTCATCAGTAATCAAGAGACTTCACCGGAGCAAGTTACGCCAAACAAGAACAATACATTATCTATTAGTGGCCCTTGGGAGATCTCCAGTTTAGATCCTTCGAAACAGGGATATATGTTGATCCGAATGCAGGTAATAGAAACGCTGCTTAATGTTAGTGAGAACGGAGTAATCACCTCTGGGCTCGCGACCAAATGGCAAAGCAGCGAAGATGGTTTATTGTGGAAGTTTTCACTTCGCGACAACGTAACTTTTCATGATGGTTCTAAATTGGATGCAGCAGCGGTCGTTCGCAGCCTTGCTTTTGCTCAACGCAAACACGGCGCACTCAACAAGGCAGATATACGCAGTATTTCCGCGATTAGTGACAATGAGATTCTAATCGAATTGAGTAAACCTTACGCTGCATTTGCCTCTTTATTGACCAACTATGCCAACGCTATTTTGTCGCCGGAATCTTATGAACCTAGCGGTACAGTAAAAACACTTTATGGCACGGGACCATACCAAATGGAGAGCTTCGCACCTCCTCACAAGTTTACGGTTAAGAAGTTTGAAGGTTACTGGGGTGATGAAGCAAAAATCAACTTTGCCACTTACTTAACGGGCCACCGTTCAGAAAGTCGATTGCTACAGGCGAAGTCTGGTGAAGCCGATATTGTCTTTAACCTTGAACCATCAATGTTAGATCAGCTAAAAAGTGGTAGTGAGGTTAAAGTTCACAGTGATCTGATCCCAAGAACCATGTTTGTAAAAGTGAATGCTGGTCACCCGTATCTGAATGACGCGAGAGCCAGACAGGCATTGAGCATGGCAATTGATCGTGCGTCGATAGCAAAAAATGTACTAGGTGTGGCGGGCTCAGAAACTTCCCAGCTTATGCCAAACTCAATGTCTCAATGGTTTATTGCAGGTGTTAAAGACATTGATTTTAATCTAGAACAGGCGAATGCAATATTAACTGATCTCGGCTGGAAGCGTGGTGAAACTGGCGTTCTGGAGCGTGATGGGGTGCCATTCAAACTTACGATGATGACGTACGCGGATCGTCCGGAACTCACTACGGTTGCGACGGCGATTCAGGCACAATGGGCAAAGCTTGGCGTTGAACTCAAAGTTGATGTAACAAACTCAAGCATGATTCCTGCAAGTCACCAAGACGGCTCTCTACAATTGGCGTTGATTGCTCGCAACTTTGGTATTAACGCCGATCCTCTGCCTATCATCAGTTCTGATTTTGCCAATGGTGGTGGTGACTGGGGGACGATGAACTGGAATAACGTTATCGTTGATGATGCGATAGCGGAGCTTCTTCATAGTCAGGATAAAGAACGTGCTTTTGAACTTAGCCAACAAGTCGCGAAAGAGATTTATCAGGACACTCCGGTCATTGCGATATCGAGTTACAGCCAACATACGTCAGTGAATGAACGCGTTAAAAACTTCAAGTTTGATCCGTTTGAGCGTAACTATTTCATCTATCAGATGGAAATCAACTGATGCTGTGGGGTCTTCTAAAAAAGCGCTTTTACCAACTCGTTTTGGTGGCCTGGGGAGTAGGTACACTCACATTTGTACTTATGCGCAGCTTACCGGGAGATATAGCATATCGAATTGCAGCGAGTCGTTATGGTCAGGATAACGTAGATTCCGCAGCGGCTGAGCTGGTTCGCCAGGAACTCAATTTGGATCAAGGATGGTTCAGTAGTTATGTAAGCTGGCTGGTTGATCTGCTGCAACTCAATTTAGGTCATTCGCTTGTGAGTGGTTTGCCTGTCAGTGAAGCCGTTGTGCATCAGCTAGGCCACTCTTTGCTTCTGGCTGGATTTGGTATCGCTCTATCGGTTTTGCTTGCGCTCCCACTTGGAGTCTGGTCTGCAAAGAAGGGTGGGTTGGTCAACTCTCTCGCTGTGTGGTTTTCGACTTTTACGCGAGCAATGCCAGTGTTTGTACTTGGGTTATTAATGATCCTCATTTTTGCAATAAGCTGGAAATGGCTACCCGTTGCGGGGTTCGGTACCTGGCAACATTTGGTGTTGCCAGGTCTTACATTAGCCATCAGCTTAGCCGCAGTGTCGAACCGTGTTGTTCATAGCAGCGTCAGAAACGTTTTGAGATCTCCGTTCTACACGTTTTCGCGAGTCAAAGGCTTGAGTGAAAGACAAACTTTCTTTCGCCATGGCATAAGAAACATGGCAGTGCCCATTGTGGCATTTGTCGGCATTCAGTTAGTCAGTGTGATTGAAGGCATTGTGATGATTGAATCTCTTTTCTCATGGCCGGGTGTTGGCCATGGTCTCGCACACGCGATTTTTGCCCGTGACATTCCCGTTATTCAAGGGTGCGCGCTCACGATGGGTATTCTATTTGTGCTCCTCAATAGCATTATTGATGTGCTGTGCTATTGGATTGATCCAAGAGGTCAGCAAGAGAAATGATGAAACAATTTAGATTAAATCAAAAGCTCGGATTACTAATCTTACTGGGCTTGTTTAGTTTTTCACTTTTTGTCGGGTGGCTGTCTCCTTACTCTATTGATGAGCAAAATCTTGCTATTCGATTATTGCCGCCAAACGGTGAGCACTGGTTTGGTACCGATCATTTTGGTCGAGATATGATGACGCGTCTTGCTAGCGCCATTGGCCTGTCATTTACCTTGAGTGTGTTGTGTGTCATCAGCTCTTCGACGTTAGGCGTTACCCTTGGCGTTTGTTCTGCATGGGCAGGAGGGCGTGTTGAGCAGGGGCTCGATGTTGTCGTTAATATCCTATTAGCGCTGCCTGGACTTGTTTTAGTTCTGCTGTTGTCCGCTATTGCACCGGGATCGTTTTTGGTTATGTATCTGGCGATTTCATTGGTTCAGTGGGTTGAATACTACCGGGTTAGCCGTGCTATCACACGTACCGTCATCAATAGCCCTGAGCGACAAGTATCCGTGATGATGGGATTCGGCAAATGGTATCAGTTCAAACGACATATCTGGCCGGCAATTTCTTCTTCTGTCTTTACTATGTCGGCCTTTGGCGGAGCAAATGCCATTTTGATGATGGCTTCTCTCGGATTTGTTTCGGTGGGTATACAGCCACCACTAGCAGAGCTTGGCCTGATGAGTGTCGAACTGTTCCCGTTCTATGTTGATGCGCCTTGGGTCTTAGCTCAACCACTACTGGTCGTAGCGTTGTTGGTATTGGGCTTTCATTTATTAGCAGGAGCGAGCCGTGAATCTCTTAATTCAACTGACTGATTTGTCGATCAACGCAAAAGAAGTCGAACTTCTGCAGCCTTTGTCTCTTAAGCTTTACCAAGACAAACCTGTCACCATTCTTGGCCAGACAGGATCGGGTAAAAGCTTATTAGCTCAGGCAGTAATAGGTCTTCTGCCAAGTGCACTCACACAAAACGGAACAGTGGAAGTCTTCGGTAAAAGCCATAATAAACGCTCTCTGATAAAACTTTGGGGAAGAAAAATTACCATGCTTCCTCAGGAGCCCTGGCGCGCGCTTGATCCACTCATGCCCGCATACAAACAGGTGGCTGAGGTTTATGAGTGCGTTCACGGATTAGACGAAGAGTCTGCTTTTAACCGAGCAATCGATGATCTAGATAAGATTGGACTTAAAAGCAGTGCTTATAAACGTCCGGGACAGCTTTCAGGCGGTATGGCTCAGCGCTTAGCCGTATCAGCGGCGACATCGGCAGGAGCTATGCTTATTTTGGCAGATGAGCCGACAAAAGGTCTCGACGTAAGCCGCCGGGACGACATCATTCGTTTGCTGTTGGAAAGTGCTCAGGGTGGCGGCTTGCTGACTATCACTCACGATATTGAAGTTGCGCGCCAAATAGGTGGTGACATCATTGTGATGAAAGAAGGTGTTGTTGTTGAGCAGGGATCGGCGGACCAAGTGTTGAATCACCCTCAGCACGCCTATACGCAAGCTTTGATTGCCGCCGATCCAAAACACTGGGTTGCAAGGGCAAAGTACTTGAGTGAGCCGACGCCCGTGTTAAACGTTGAGAATCTTGCCATAGGACGAAACCGTAAAGCTTTATCACGAGAGATTAACTTTACGATACATACGGGTGAAGTGATTGGTGTTGTTGGTGACAGTGGCTGTGGTAAGAGCACGCTGGGGGATACATTACTTGGTTTATTACCACCCGTTGAGGGGAAAGTTGCCAAGCTGTCTCCGAATACAAAGCCGTATCAATGGTTGAAGCTATTTCAAGATCCTCCGGCTGCGTTTACTTCTAGTGTGACGCTTGGTGTGCTATTGGATGATTTGGTCAAGCTGCATAAGATAGATAGGGACAAAATCACGCCATTAATGAAAAAGCTAAAGCTCGTTCCCGAGTTGTTAGAGAGAAAAAGTACTGAAGTCTCTGGCGGAGAACTGCAGCGCTTTGCCATTCTCAGGGCTTTATTATTGGATCCGGTGTTTTTGTTCGCAGATGAGCCAACATCAAGGCTCGACCCAATTATTGCTCAAGAGGTGACCGACTTGTTGGTTGATCTGGCAAAAGAGCAGGGCTGCGCCTTGTTACTCGTCAGTCATGATCCAAACCTGATTGAAAAGTGCTGTGATACCGTTATTCGCTTAAGTTAAGCTTGGGAATATAAAAAACGCCTTTGATTGATTAAATCAAAGGCGTTGTTAAAGTGTCGTACTTCTTCGATTAATTTAACTCAATTTTACGAATTGTATTGGCTTCAATGTCCTCATTTGTATAGAGCACGTTTCGCCACTCTAACTCACTATAAAGTTGAGTCTGGTCGTCAAAGAAATCTGACTCTGGGTCATGGGACTGACTGTAGCTCAAAAACATTTGCGCATTTGGACCCGTTTCATTGAACTCCAGTGCAAAAACAAAGCTGGAACCGTAATTGATGCGATAGCGTGCAGTCGAACCACTTCCGTCTTCATCTAAATCCGTCAGTGGGGAGTCGCTACGAGGCGCACCAACTACGACGGTTGCTAACTCAGAGGTCGAACGGGAAGGCACACTACTTTCAGCCATATTAAACACGCCTTCGTAACTGTTTCCTCCGGTAATAGGAACCGCAGTTTTGCCTTGCGCTTTAATCACGTATTGGATTGACCCTAGTGGCGCATCTAACGCAATGCCAGCGTCTGATAAGCGTTTAGTGGCTGTGGCTAATGCCTGAAGAATCGGGTCATTGTCCACATCATTTGTGTCTATCGCTTTTAAACCTGAAGGGGTTGTTGAAGGCGTTAGTGGGTTAAAAGGTACTTCAAACAATTCGTCGTTTAGCGATCGATGTCCTGACACAATGAAACTTGCTAAAAACTCTCTCATGACTTGCGCGCCAGTACTTTGCAAATTATACGTGCCATCCCAAACGCTAAGTGAGTTACATGCTGGGGTGAGATTAAATGGTTGACCATCTACCTGAATACTTGGGTAGAGTGTACATCTCGAAACTAACTCGTTACGGAATTCGCTGGAAAATAGTGAGCCATTATGAGTCGCTACGGATTTAAGCTCTTCTAAAGAGAATCGACCGTCTGCACCAGATAAGCCAGTTCCTGAATCATCACTAATGAGCTGAGCATTGTAGCGAGTACGAGGGCTGCGGATAGTTTGGTCTGGGCCATACATCAAACTGAATCCTTCTAACGGCGCATCCAGATTACTTAGCCAATAGCTGCTGTTAGCGTTGTATTCGTAATCCGTTCTGGTTTGTTGAGGAGCATTGGCGAATGGAACTAATCCCGGAGCACCGGCATTACCACTATCTACCCACTCATAAACCGAGCTGTTTCCGGGTAAAAGAACGTTGCCGGAGCCATCTTGCCAAATAGGTGCCAATTGAGGGCTCTGTGATGCGAGCGCCCAATAGCCCTCAGCTGTCGGACTTAACTGAGGAACTTGGGTTCCATCGATGTAAGACGCGGTACCATCGTCGGTTATCATCAATGTATTAACCCATGGAATTCCCTGATTGTTAGCAAAAGCATCAAAGAACTCTTGTTTTGATTTCGCTTTTCCCATGGCCAACCATTGAGACAACATACGTGTATTGGCTGAGTTTGCATCGCGGTAAGTAATCGCACTAGAACTCGTCCACCCTAATGCAGGTGAGATCGACGCCAAATTAACAATCGGCCCAAAGTGACTGTAATAAACGGTATGAGGGACCTCGACTAAGGAACCATCAGCTTGCTTCACTGTAACATTGAATGTTTTGGACGTGATGTCTCTGTATTCGCCATCATAGCTGTAACGGAGCGGATCTTGTGGGTGAAGATCAAGTTGGTATAGAGTAAATCGCTTGGATTGTGAAACCGTATGCGTCCACCCCAAGTTCTGATTAAATCCGATAACAACGGCAGGCAAACCAATCATCCCAACGCCAGTCACGTCCATTTCGCCAGGGATCGTCAGATGCTGTTCATAAAAGCGTAACTCGCCATCCCAGGGGAAATGAGGATTTCCAAGTAGGGCAGATTTAGCGTTCTCCACTTTATCTTCTCCCAAAGCCCAGCCGTTACTTCCGATACCCTCTGAAGTGAATACTGTCTTCGCGTCCAGCTGTAGATTAAAGTTCGTGTTAATCTGCGTGCTGGCCTGTGCGGTTACTGGCGGTGTCGCCGCTGCTATGGCTGATATGAAGTTTCGGGAACTGGCTAAAGCGGCTATATCAAGTTGATAGGCGAGCAAATCCTGAGGGGTAATTGGTGTCACCCATTCAGCGTCACGGCAGGGAGAAGGGTAGTTACTTGGATCTGAGCGCTCACTGAGTAATTGGTTAAACCCTTTTGCGTATCCTTCTAGCAACGCCTTTTCATCGGCAGGAATATCGGTGTAAAGAGTATTTGCTTGTTCTGGATAACCTAGTGCTAAGTAACCCGCATCGGATAAAAAGTTTGAATAGTTTTCACCAACACCCAAATAGCGGGATTTCTGAGATTTTAACTTCATCAATTGCTCGGAAAGCGTGCAGAGATTCTCTTCAGCTTGTGCGTAGCCAATTCCATATCCTAAGCCAGCATAGCTATCTGCCTTAATGTGAGGAACGTTATGATCCGTGTAAGTAATGGTTGCCTCATACGAGTTCTTTGAAGAACTGTCGTCGTTACAGGCTGATAATATCAACAGGCTCACGATCCCCAGTGTGGCCTTATTCAGTTTTGAAACTCTACATTTGTGACTCATTTATGCTCCATTCATAAATTAGTATAACAACTCTATAACATTATAGAGTCATCAAGAGCTGTCAATTCTCCTTAAAGAGATTCATGATGGAACGCAAGGTTCTAAAAGTTAATCTTAATTTCCTTGAACGTATTTGGATTATCACTCCCGTCTATCTTAGAGACGATTTAGCGCTTTATTGTCACTCAGCGCTCTTCCCATTCTAAGTTGATGCGCCTTGGGTTTAACTCAGCCATTGCTGGTCGTAGCGTTGTTCGCAGATGAGCCAACATCAAGGCCCGACCCAATTATTGCTCAAGAAGTGACAGACCTGTTGGTTGGCCTAGCAAAGCCGCAGGGATGCGCATTGTTACTCGTCAGTCATGATTCAAACCTGATTGAAAAGTGCTGTGATACCGTCCTTCGCTTAAGTTAAGCATTGGCATACAGAAGCAAAATCGCCTTTGTATGCATAGTCAAAGGCGTTTTGTGATGTTAACTAGCAGTTCGGATGATAAATAGAATCATCAAAGTTATTTCATACAACGTACTATTTATTTGTGTAAATGGTAATAACAAAAGAAATTATCGACCTTTATTGGTTGGTAGAACCTTTCATTGAAGACGTTAACACCAAGCAAAGATTTTTGAACCTGGCTAACAATAGAAGATGAAGAAGCAAAAAAATAACAGGCTTATTGACGGAATCTATTTCCTCAACTTTGTTAGTTTTAGAGATCAGAAAGCAATTCTTACTATACATATCACCATCGATAGAGAATGAATTGTATTTATTTTCGGTATCTACGTCAATGATATTAATAATTGATGTGTGCTTATTTTCATCAGAGAAAACATCAATATTAGTGGTCAACTCTATTTTTATTCACCTTTAGTCATAATGATCCCTGTTCTCTTGTAATCATCATCGACAGGTTGTTTATCTTTGGTATTACTGGTAAAAAACAAAGAGAAGAGAGTGATGAAAACGACGATGTTTACATTCTTTAAATATTTAATATCTCACTTGCTTCTAAGTTTTTCTACTTCAGTTAACAAAAATAATACTATAAAAACCGTAAATTATCCTGAGTGAAACTGGTAGTGATAGGCTTCGTTTCATATATTTTATAGGTGGTTATTTAGCCTGAGTGTATTTCCTCAGTGTACGCTGCCCAACAAGATTCAACCAAGCTGATACCTGTCAAAACGAACATAGCCTGAATGTGATTATTGGTCTTGTTCCATGCCTAATGCTAAACCTACTTCGTCAAATTTTCTAGATTATTAATTATTTACATTTACTTAAGTTATTGAAATATATGAACATTAGTATTATTAATTTTAATTAATCCACTAATTTTTACCTATAGATAAAGTAGCAACTGTTGATTGAAGCATCGTTCAACACCAAACGAACTGTAGATATTGTCGTTATAGATAAATTAAATGTAAGTGAAATTGTTTGATTTCTCTTTTTTTATTTATGGTTAATGACCAATTTATAATTTTGATAAAATCATTCTTACAATGGAAATATAGTAATGAAAAAATTTGTTATAGCAGCGATAGTTACTGCTGTATTAGCAGGCTGTAATGCCAAAGATGCGGAAGATGCACTTTCGACCGGATTGAATAGTTCAGAAGCTAGAGATGCAGCCGATGATATTTTAGAGGCGACGAGTATATTAGTGGATGACATTTTAAATAAATGTAATGTTTCTTCTAATTTGAGTGACTGTGCTATGAATTATTCTCCGGAGTCTCTTGGCGATTTTGAAGATAATGATGCGGATTTAAAGATTACGACTAAAAATAGTGTGATAACGATCTATTCAGATGATTCAGGTAAATATTTTCAATTTAAGCCAGAAAATTTACGTATCTCTTACTCTAGTGGAGGAAGCTTAGAGCATGCTCTTAAAATTGATATAAGTAATTATCCGGATATTACAGTGGATTTTGATGCTCATATAATAAATAACGATGGTAACTTTGGAACAAGCGCAACAAAGTTAGAATATATAATAAATGGGAAGGGTTTTCTTAGTGGTACTGTCGAGGTGTCTGAAGATGAGTTCACCTGTACCTTTAATGAATGCTAATTATCTAGAAATAAATAACTGGGAGATAGTAGTCTCCCAAGTTATTCCTTATATATAAAGTCACTTTATATATAAAATGGGTTGCTACGAGTAGAAGGATATAAGTAACACCACATACGGATATGATTATTTATTACTGTCTAATGAGAAGGTTTTTAATGAAGACTATCCTGAATATACTCGTTCTTATGTTTGTGGCGATACAATTTTCTAATAATGCATATGCTGATTCAACGATATTTATGAAGAGTAATGTTATTGCTGGGGCCATAAATGGTCGGCGTGGTGACGGCGAAGGACTACCTAAATATGATGCTTCTACTCGTTACAATAATGTTCAGCAAAGTACAAATGAGACAATGCGAGAGTTCTCTTTTGCAACGAAACGAGCTAAAAAAAAGCGCTTAAAAAGCTTTCATGATTTTGCTCTCGATATCGCGATAACTCACCTTCGTGCGTACGGTACGAACTACATGTCTGATTCTGAAATAGAGGTGCTTTTTATTGAACGCCCAGATGTTCTTAGTTCGGTTGCTTCAGAGCAAGTCACACTTTCGGAATATCAGGTAGCGTTGTACAAATGCCATGACCAATGGATCCGAAGTGACAAATACAAGCGTGGCTACATCGAGTACATTAATGCGCTGTGAGTAAGTGTCGCTATCAATCTGCTTACTTATCCTTTTTTACTCCTTAATTCCCTCACATTGACTGGTTATGTTGGTTTGCAATACGTAACAAACAAGACGTCATCACGGAGGTCAATGTGATGATGTTTAAGTTTAATTAAGGGTGTTTCAAACGAACATGCTGATTAAATTTACCCCAAATTGGTAAGTTAAATTAAATATGAAAGCGGTAAAAATCTCTTGTATTAGTTATTTTTTGTTAACGGCTGCCCAATCTCAGGCTGCCTTATATCAGGTGATAGAAGTGACGCCTGATACAAGTTATAGCTACGGCAGTGCTTATGGCGTTGCGATACAACCAGCTACAGTCACAGGTGAAAGTGATAACTGTTTTGAGTCATCTTATGTTGAAGGGGACGGGATCTCTTGTTCCGCCTTTACACTGGCGGGAGAAACCCGATTAAGTGAATCAAGCGAAGGCAAGGCCGTCGATGGTTTGAGTTATCGTGAAGAAACGCCATTTGGCATCGATAACCGCTTTATGTATGTTCAAGATCAAGATGATTTTGAAAATTACTGTGACGCCCAGTTATTGTACGGAACCTGTGAATCTTGGGCAGCACTGCACTGGGAGCAATGGAGTGATGAGATAAATGGCAGCACTGATCCAAACTCAATAGCGTTTCTTGGTGAATCTGATACCGGCACTGCGTATGACGAAAGCTATAACATTGTGATCAACTCACTGACGTCCGACGCTCAACCCGTAGGGATTTTGCATGGGTTAGGGGATGTGACAAGTTATCTAAGAAACTATACCCAAGCCCTTGATGATGCCAATCCAATTACAGATTCTTACCTACAGTCGAGAGCCTGGAAAACCGATGGTGAGTACACCATAGGCAGCGTATCGACAAGTGCATCGAATGACTATGGTGATTTCTATTCTTCTAAAGCGGCAATATGGAGCTCGTCTCAGGGTTCATTAGTCGAACTAGGCTGGGGAAGTTCGGTTTCTGATACCGCTGTCTATAACGACAGAACGGCGCAAGGAAGCCTGAGAGATTTTGTTATCGTCGACAATAAGCTTTACAGCGTTGGCTATAACACCTATCTCCATGACTCTTACTACTTTATGGAAGCGACGGTCTTTTCTGTTGATTTAGAGAGTGATGTTTTTGACGCTGATAACTGGGAAACTAAGAAAGTGTCTGGTGCAGAGGTAGAAAGTGATGACGACTACATTTACAGCAATACACTTTTAACTGGCGTAAACAGCAATCTGGTAGCAATCGGTGAAGCAAAACGTTCCGGCAGTTACCCATACGAAAATGCCGCATCAAATAGAATGTATGTTATCGATGATATATCAGAGAATTCCCTATCGGCGGACTACTTAAGTGATGGTATCTTCTTCGACGGTGTTGGCGGCAAAGTTCGTTCTATAAACAACTTTAATGAAATTGTTGGTCAAGTAGATGCTGAAAATACCAACGAAAGTAGTGGTAAGCCAAGGAGAAAACGCGGGTTTATCTATCCATACGATGGAACTGGTACGAGCGAGACACGTCGTTCAAGATTCAGTGATCAGGCTTGGTGGTTGGATGATTTGACCAATGGTGGCGATTATTCGGAAGCTAATAACCAGTATCGAATTATTGATGCATCAGGGATCAATGATGCAGGTGTGATTTCCGCTACTGCGTTGAAATGTGAATCCGGCTATGACGACACCAGTCACTTTGCGACATGTGGTAATGAAGAAGAGGACGAACAGGTTGTCGCCGTTAAGCTAGTGCCTATCGTTGGTGCTACCTCTGACGATATTGAGGAACGAAATGATGAAGAAGACGAGACGACCACAAGCCGTTCAGGTGCAAGCTTAAACTATTTCTTATTGTTTACTTTAAATGTTCTGTTCGGACTTCGAATCTTCTCAAGAAGGCAGGTTCGAAGAAATAAAGACCAGTAAACATAGAACCGTCTTGTTGCCCCGGCTAAATAATTAGTTTGTTTAAACTATAGACTTTAGCCATTTAAAGCGAACTCATAACATGGGTTCGCTCTTTTTCATTTTTCTAATCTATTTGCACATTCTTACCGATTCGTTGAGCTGTGCTGACTATTGCTAAAACCTACCAATCCTACCTTTCTCCATAATCTGCTCACATTGTTTCGTTACATTGAGGGTCGGTTAAAGAGGGCAGTCGTGCGTATAAATCGCGAGACTGTTTTAATGGAGAAAAGAGATGAAAAAAATTGTATTAGTCGCAACCACATTAATGTTGGCATTCAGTTCTATGTCCGTATTCGCAGATGATCGACCTGCTCCACCACCTAATGGTGATCGACCAGAACCACCTTCATTTAGTGATATTGATACAAACGGCGATGGTGTGTTGACTAAAGACGAGTTGAAAGGCCCTTTCCTTCAAGACTTCGATAAACTTGATGTCGATGGTAGTGGCTCACTGACTGAAGATGAACTACCACAACCACCTGAGCCTCGATAAACACAAATAGTCCATTTGATCTAAGAACGGCTAAGGGGGAATTCAGTCTGTGAGGTTAAAGACACTTGCTTATACAGAAAAATTAAAGCAGCATCACTTTAATTCAGTCCTGGTGAAAGAACGCTAAGCGCTGTAATTCTCCCGTTTGTTAGAAACGTTATCATTGTATCCTATAGGTCTTCCGTGCGTATTTCTCTGTTTCAAAAGCTGTTTTCTGCGTTATTACTTAGTAGTGCTCTTGTTATCGTGATCATGGCGCTGCAAATTAATGCGAGCTTTAAAGATGGCTTCCAACAGTATTTGAATCAAGAAGAAATCGCCAAAGTTCGTTTATTGTCTGAAAGAGCAAGTCAATATTATTCCCAGTCAAAAGACTGGTCGCGATATGAAGACTCTCCACACTGGTGGGAAGATTTTCTGATGCTGTCTGGAGAAATGCCTCCTCCCAGAGACGACATGCTTCCGCCAAATGAAAGAAAACCCTCGTGGCGCGGAAAACCACTTAAAGAGCCGATTATGATGCCGCTGAGTGGAAGGTTGAACCTATTAGATGTGAACGGAAATGTATTGTTCGGCCACGCAGAAAACCTCGACGTGAAAGAAGGGATGCATTTGCATAAAGTGGAGATTCTTTTTGAAGGTGACGTGATCGGCTATCTTTCTATTTTGCAGAGCGATTCATTTAATAATCATTTAGCCGATCAGTTCTTAAAATCGCAAACAAAGAACCTGTTGATCATCAGTGTTGCGGCAATTTGCGTGAGCTTGCTCTTTGCTCTTGTCTTTGTGCGTTACTTGTTGACGCCGTTACGAGCACTTCACCAAGGTGCGAATGCGGTACGTGATGGAAACCTCGATTATCAGATTGAGTATGACAGTAATGATGAAATCGCCGATGTGACCCAGGCCTTTAACCATTTGGTTGAATCCTTGAAATATCAGGAGGAGATGCGCGAACGGTGGCTGTCGGATATTTCGCATGAGTTACGAACACCATTAGCCGTGCTTAGAGGGGAGCTCGAAGCGCTTCAAGATGGTATTCGGCGTCCTGAGCCTGCTTATATTCAATCCTTACATCAACAAGTGTTAACGCTTGCTCAGTTGGTGGAGGATTTACGCGCTTCTGCAAAAGCAGACATCAAGTTGCATCTGAAAAAAGAGATCGTGAATGTACGGAATGGGGTTGAAAATGTTCTGGTCAGTCATTTAAACCGCTTTGAAAAAAAATCGCTGAACTTGAATGTTGATTTTGATATCGACCCGAATGCGACGGTGTATGTGGACAGGCAGAAACTGAGTCAGGTGCTGAATAACTTATTGGAGAACAGCTTCCGATACACAGACGAAGGTGGAAAAGTTAACGTCTATTTAGAGCAGGAGCAAAACTCAGTGCTACTCTCCATAGAAGATAGCTCACCAGGCGTGCCGAATGATGCGTTACCAAAGCTTTGCGACCGATTATACCGGGTCGATCAGTCCCGGAGTCGAGCTTTTGGTGGTTCGGGACTGGGACTGTCAATTTGTAATAACATCATCCAAGCTCATAAGGGTGAGCTGAAACTGGAGCATTCTGAGTTGGGTGGTTTGAAAGTTTCTGTTCGTTTGCCCATCGAATAGGGCACAAGCTTCAGTTACGAGTAATTAGGATAAGTAAAAAAAGCCATGATATTAATTGTCGAAGATGAGCCGTCACTGGCAAACGTTGTTTCGGATTATTTGATCCACAATGGTTTTGAAACCCATATTATCGGCGATGGTAATGATGTGATTGATTGGGTTAAGAACAATAACCCAGAACTGATTTTGCTGGATTTGATGCTACCAAACCGGAGCGGATTAAGTCTCTATCGGGAACTCAGAACCTTCAGTGATATTCCTACCATTATGGCGACTGCGAAGGTTGAAGAAATCGACCGATTATTAGGTCTGGAACTGGGAGCTGATGATTACGTTTGTAAGCCATACAGCCCACGAGAATTGGTTGTGCGTGTGCGAAACATTCTACGCAGATACAACTCGACCAATAAACCAGTGACCGAAAATGAGAGCGCTCCGGTTCTGATCGATCAAAGCCAGATGAAAGTATGGGTAGATGGTGAGTTGGTCACGCTTACATCAGTGGAGTTTAAGTTGCTGACTCATTTTCATAAACACGAGGGGCAAGTATTCAGTCGTGAGCAGTTGATGAATAAGATCTACAGTGATGAAAGAGTTGTTACGGATCGAACCATCGACACTCATATAAAAAATCTACGCAAAAAGATCTTTGCCGCTAACGCGGATTATGACTGGATAAAAGCCGTGTATGGCGTGGGTTATCGTTTCGAGATGGAATAAGCCAAACTCAATTGTTGCTTAGACCATGCCAGTACAGTTTATTCGTAATTCTCGTTCGTTAGGCTATCGTCAGCATTTGGTGAAATCATATTGCTTTAGTGGGGTTAGACTATTGCTATCTGACTCATGCGTATAGAATCGTTTTTGTATGCAATGAATAAGTAAGAGCTAGCAATTGAAGACAAAAATTAAAGCAAAAATCTTTGCCGTTTCTGCCGCAGCGTTGCTGATTAATGGCTGCGCTAGCTACAGCATCACTGAGCGGGATATGAATCAATATCTCCAAGATAAAGCGACCATTAACCAATCCGTCGGGGTTGAAAATGTCATGTATGCACAAGTTTCCGTTGATGATCTTGAAGTAAAAATTGGCCGTGTTAATGATGACCGTATATCGGTGTTTGCTAATACAACGGCGAATGTACAGTTTTTTACTCAACGCACTCTAGGGTTGGATCTCGATCTGGAATTTAGCGCTATTCCTAGGTATGACCAAAAGACCGGTGAAGTGTTTCTGCAGTCGCTGCGTTTGGAAAGGTTTGAAGATAAAAGTAATTTGCTGACACCGGAAATCACCAACTTAATTAAACCTGCTGTTTCGATGATCGGTTACGCTCTATCAAATCAACCTGTTTATAAGCTTGAAAGTGATAAAGTTCAGTCAATTCTGCTGAAGTCGACGAATCCAATCTTAGTTATCAAAAACAACAAATTAGTGATTGAGCTCTTCAACTAACCGACCTCTCATTCGTGATCCGCTGCTGACTTAGCTGCTCAGTCACAGCGGATGCTATAGCAACAACTTCTATTCGCTTCGGCGTAAATTATTGTCTAATTCGAGACACAATACTCGTAACGCTTCAATGCTCTCTGCCGACATGCTCGAGCGTGACTCAAGCTTTGCGGTCAACTCTTGAGCATCTTCCTGCAACTGACTGCCTTTTGGTGTCAACGAGATGACTTTCTTACGTTCATCCAAATCGGAGACTTTCCGAGTAAGTAAGTTTTTTAATTCCAATCGCTTAACAATAGGCGTCAGCGTACCTGAATCTAAATGGGTATCTTGAGAAAGTTCTTTCAGACTAACGTCGCTTTTGCACCAAAGCGAGTGCATCACAATGTACTGTGGGTAGGTTAGATCGTATTCGTCAAGCAGTGGTCGAAACGCACGCACCAGCGAATTGGTCGCGGTGTACAAAGCAAAACACACGTTATCTGATAATTTCTTGGCCATTAGTGAATCCAGTTTTAAACAAGACGACAATGTTAACAAATTTTATGCCATTTAAAAAACATTGCGCGCAAAATAATTTTAAGCAAAATCGGTGGGTTTGTTGAGTAAGTGGGGCAGTGGATTTAACGTGTTAAGTTAGCAGTAAAGGTGGGCAAAAGCTCACCTTTTTGTATGAATGTCGCCAAGCATTGAGGTTCTGGATCATGGAGAAAGGACGGACTAAGAGGAAATAGCTAGCCTAACTGCTCGATATAGTCTTGCTACGGTAATATTGAACACCCATTTTATAAATTTGTATGAAAGGTCGGTAATTTCATTGACGACTTTTCCGGCAAAAACGAGCATATGACCAAGTAAGCCTTTGGTTTGCTCCGCCAACTTCTTCGAAGATTTGCATACTTTTTCCAATGCTCTAGCTATGAGATCGTAGAAGCTCATACCTGCTATCGCTATGCCTTGTGCTGTGATCAAAGATCCATACCCGGCATCTTTTAGCAATGTAATAATGGCCGAGGCTATCTTGTCGGACCAACGTTGGCTAAAGGTGACTTGATTACGGTTATGGAAGCGAAAACGTTCAGGGCGGCTTAACGTTTTGAATGACACTTTATTTAAGTGGCTCCAGCTGTCAGACTTTAAAGTTTTGAAGTAACCTATGTCTGAATGCAATTTATGCGTTTTAAAGTTGATGCCAATAGAATTGTCCAACCTGTACTCGGGCTTGTCTATGGGCGCATGCGTAAAAGGCCATAGTGGCACCATAGGAACAGGATCAGAACCGTTAGTGCAACGAAAGATCTTTACATTTGAATGAGAGGATTTGATTGCATAAGGTCTTAAACCCACTCTTGGAGATCCAAATGTATAGAGAAATACTTGAATTTTATATGTGGCCCGAAGCCAATCTGCACAAATTGAGGCAATAGCTCCGCCTAAGCTATGGCCGACACAATGAATAACTTTTATTCTTCCAATTGATTTTGACATATAGCTTGATAGCTGGCTTTTCACGCTATTTAATACATTTACGAAGCCAGCATGTGCTAGTGAACCATTTGGGCTACCTTTCAAATCTACATGAAAATCAGTTAGGACATCAGCTGCATAGCCAAAGTTAGTGCCACGAAAAGCTAAAACTAAACTGCTTTCATGTTTACTCTTTGGTTTCCCTTCAGCTGCTAACACAAACTTTGATTTACGACCTTTGAAACTTACTCCAGTTTCGGCATCGAAGTAGGTCTGAGGAAAATCGAATAGATTATTTAGCCTGGGTACCGGTTTAAAAAATCTAGATTTGAACTCAGTTTCATATGCTTGGTCAGCAAAATCAAGCGCACATTTTGGAGAAAGTGAGTTCATTAATAAAGCCCTTTATATTCTAGGTCGTTTAAATTACATATACTGTATACCGCACTCTCAATAGAGTTATTTGTTCCATAATTTATAGAATATACTTTAAGCGGAGAGTTTATATCGCATCGGAGCGTATTTAGATTTTCGGAGATTTTCTCTAGCGGAGATAGTGAGAAGATAACTGAGTGCCAAATTTTTTTATCTTCACCGTCAATATTTGTACATATATAAGTAATAACTCGTTGCTCGTCCAATGGGTGTAGAGGCTTTCTGGTTTCATATTCATGAGCTGAAAAATGAAAGTATCCGTTTGGATCGGTGACAGTTGTTTCCTCATACATCTGACCATAAGCGATCCCTCGCTCTACTGTCACACCACTAAGAGGCTTATCGCCATCCATCAATCGCCCGTTTATTTCCGGGCACAAATGTACCAGTCTTTTCTTAAACATATTTATCGAGTCCGCTTTAGCTAGTATAGGAAAAGTCAAAATAGAAATGAGGACGTGAATTAATAGTATTATTTTCACCAAGGCCTCTTGATTCACAACTCATGTCACCTAAATTACTATGTGGATTTTTTAATGAAAATACTCAATAAGATTGAAGGATTAATAGCTAGTATAAGCTCGAAAAATTAAGAAATTGATAAGTTTATAGATTGTTATTTTATTAAGCGCCATCGAAAAAAGGCGAACCAATTTGGTTCGCCTTTGAATTTTGTTTCGTGCTTAGCTTTATACGAAATTAGTCTTCGTAATTATCGATGCTTGGGCACGAGCAGATTAGGTTACGGTCGCCGTAAACGTTATCTACGCGGTTTACTGTTGGCCAGTATTTCCAAATCTTAGTTGCTTTCGATGGGAAACAGCCAAGTTCACGAGAGTATGGGCGATCCCATTCTGCTGCTGCAAGATCCACTTGAGTGTGCGGTGCGTTTACCAGAGGGTTGTTCTCTAGTGGCCATTCACCGTTTTTCACTTTCGACATCTCTTCACGGATTGAGATCATCGCATCGCAGAAACGGTTTAGTTCTTCTAAATCTTCTGATTCAGTAGGTTCAACCATTAGCGTGCCAGCAACAGGGAATGACATAGTCGGAGCGTGGAAACCGTAGTCCATTAGACGCTTCGCGATGTCTTCTTCGCTGATGCCTGTCTCTTCTTTAAGCGGACGAATATCAATAATACATTCGTGTGCTACGCGGCCGTTTTTACCACGGTACAGAATCGGGTAGTGCGGACGCAGACGCTCCATCACGTAGTTAGCGTTAAGGATTGCAACTTTTGTTGCTTCTTGCAGGCCAGCTTCACCCATCATCGCGATGTAAGCCCATGAGATAGGCAGGATAGATGCGCTACCCATATCCGCTGCAGAAACTGCGAAGTCTTTGCCTTCAACACCGTTCTCGATGTGACCCGGTAGGAACGGAGCCAGGTGAGATTTAACACCGATAGGACCCATACCTGGACCGCCACCACCGTGTGGGATACAGAAGGTTTTGTGTAAGTTCAGGTGAGATACGTCAGAACCAATGAAACCTGGAGACGTTAGGGCAACCTGTGCGTTCATGTTAGCGCCGTCCAGGTAAACCTGACCACCAGCTGCGTGAACCATTTCACATACTTCTTTCACTTGCTCTTCGTATACGCCGTGCGTAGAAGGGTAAGTGATCATGATGCTTGATAGGTTATCTTTGTGCTTCTCGATCTTATCAGCAAGATCACCCATGTCGATGTTACCGTCTTCATCACACTTAACGACAACCACTTTCATTGACACCATTGACGCTGTCGCAGGGTTAGTACCGTGCGCAGAGCTTGGGATCAAACATACGTTGCGGTGACCTTCGCCACGGCTGTCGTGGTAGCGTTGAATCGCGATAAGACCAGCGTACTCACCAGATGCGCCAGAGTTCGGCTGTAGTGAGAACTCATCGTAACCAGTGATTTCACATAGCTTCTCTTTTAGATCTTTCGCTAACGCTGCGTAACCAGCAGCTTGCTCCAGAGGAGCGAACGGGTGAATAGAACCAAACTCAGGCCACGTCACCGGAATCATTTCTGCGGCTGCGTTCAGTTTCATCGTACAGCTACCCAGTGGGATCATACCGTGAGTCAGCGAGAAATCTTTGTTCTCTAGCTGTTTCAGGTAACGCATCATTTGCGTTTCGCTGTGGTGCGTGTTGAATACTGGGTGAGTCAGGAACTTAGAAGTACGGCGTAGCGCCTCTGGAATTGAAGCAAACTCGTTACTTGCGATTTCTGAAGACAGCGCGTTAACGTCTTGTTGTACGCCAAATACTGCGAATAGTGCTTCGATATCATCAATGGTGGTTGTTTCGTCGAAGCTGATACCTAGTTTGCCATTTAGCTTACGTAGGTTGATGTCTGCAGCTTGTGCTTTTGCATAAAGCTCTTCAGTTTTACCTTCAGTGTTGATTGTGATGGTATCGAAGAAGCTATTGTGAGCAAGCTCGTAGCCAGACTTAGTCAGACCAGCAGCCAGAATAGCAGTCATGTGGTGAGTACGACGAGCGATAGTGCGTAGGCCTTCTGCACCGTGGAATACAGCGTAGAAAGACGCCATGTTTGCTAGCAGTGCTTGCGCAGTACAGATGTTCGATGTCGCTTTTTCACGGCGGATGTGTTGCTCACGAGTCTGCATTGCCATGCGTAGTGCCTGGTTGCCGTTTACATCAATAGAAACACCGATTACACGACCTGGCATTGTACGTTTGTGCGCATCACGAGTTGCCATGAATGCTGCGTGTGGACCGCCGTAGCCCATAGGTACGCCGAAGCGCTGAGCAGAACCGATAACAACATCAGCACCCATCTCACCTGCTGGTTTAAGCAGAGTTGAAGCAAGTAGGTCAGTTGCAACCGTCACTACTGTTTTGTTTGCTTGTGCTTTTGCGATGATGTCTGTTAGATCACGAACTTCACCAGTTGTACCTGGATATTGAACTAGAGCACCAAATACGTCTTGTTGTGGTAGTGATTCAAGTGAACCAACTAGAACTTCAAAGCCGATGTACTTCGCACGAGTTTTTACAACTTCTAATGTTTGTGGGTGAACATCGTCAGCCACGAAGAATACGTTACTTTTGCTCTTACCCGCACGCTTACATAGCGTCATCGCTTCTGCTGCTGCAGTTGCTTCATCAAGTAGAGAAGCGTTCGCGATTTCCATACCAGTCAGGTCCATAACCATTTGCTGGTAGTTTAGTAGCGATTCAAGACGACCTTGAGAAATCTCTGGCTGGTAAGGTGTGTATGCTGTGTACCAACCTGGGTTTTCTAGTACGTTACGTAGAATAACATTTGGCGTGAAGGTGTTGTAGTAACCCTGACCGATGAATGTACGTTTGATTTGGTTTTGATCTGCAAATTTGCGCATCGCGACAAGCATGTCTGCTTCGCTTTTCGCTTCTGCTAGCGCTAGCGGTTTTTCCAGACGAATTTGTGCAGGAACCGTTTCTTTGATCAGTGCGTCAAGGTTAGCAACGTTGATCGCTTCCAACATTTTTTGTTGGTCAGATTTATTTGGGCCGTTGTGGCGAGCAACGAACTCATTTTGTGTGCTGAGGCTTTGAAGTAATTCAGTCATTGTCCTTTACCTACTCCATAGTTCGGGTAACGTATCGGGTCGCTACTAAGGTCCGAACATTGAAAAAAAGCTGCCTTCCGGGCGGGGGCAGCTTTGCAAATCTTCCTAATTACTCTTCTTCAATTGAGTTTAGGTATTCTTCTGCGTCTTTCAGATTGTCTAGTTCTGATGGGTCAGACATCTTAACTTTAACGATCCAGCCGCCTTCGTATGGTTCTTCGTTGATTAGCTCTGGGCTATCTTCAAGGTCTTCGTTGATTTCTACGATTTCACCGCTGATTGGTGCATAGATATCTGAAGCCGCTTTTACAGACTCAACTAGAGAGAAGCTATCGCCAGCTTCAATTTCGTCTTCCACTTCTGGTAGGTCAACGAATACTACGTCACCTAGCATTTCTTGTGCGTGCTCAGAAATACCGATAGTTACTGTGCCATCGCCATTATCGCGTACCCACTCGTGGCTATCTGCAAACTTCAATGTGTTGTCCATTGCTTAATCTCCAAAAAATAACTGCGTTTAATTTAAATTGTTTATTGGTAAAGAGGGAAGCGACCACACAGTGCTTTCACTTCTTTGCGAACGCGCTGTTCTACTTCTGCGTTACCTTCAGGGCTTTCGACTAGCCCATCCAATACATCGCCAATCCAATTACCGATGAGCTTGAATTCTTCTGCGCCAAAGCCGCGGCTTGTGCCTGCTGGTGTACCCAAACGGATCCCAGATGTAATCATAGGCTTCTCTGAGTCAAATGGGATGCCATTTTTATTACATGTGATTCCCGCACGCTCGAGAGCCTCTTCTGCTTTGTTACCTTTCAAACCCTTAGGGCGAAGGTCAACCAGCATCAGATGAGTATCAGTTCCGCCAGTCACAATGTCGCAACCGCGAGTCTGCAATACTTCAGCTAACACTTTTGCGTTATTGATCACTGAATTGATATAAGTCTTAAACTCAGGGCCAAGCGCTTCACCAAATGCGACGGCTTTTGCAGCAATCACGTGCATTAACGGGCCGCCTTGAAGGCCAGGGAATACCGCTGAGTTGATTTTCTTAATGATTTCTTCGTGGTTAGTTAAGATCATGCCGCCACGTGGACCACGCAGTGTTTTGTGTGTTGTTGTAGTCACAACGTGCGCGTGTGGTAGTGGGCTTGGATGAGCGCCAGTCGCGATAAGGCCTGCGATGTGCGCCATATCAACCATTAGAATTGCATTAACTTCGTCTGCGATTTCGCGGAATTTAGCGAAATCGATAGTACGCGGAATTGCACTACCGCCAGCGATGATCATTTTTGGCTTGTGTTCTAGTGCCAGAGCACGAACATCTTCGTAATTAATTTCTAGTGTTTCACGGTCAACACCGTACTGTACCGCGTTGAACCATTTACCAGAAAGAGCAGGGCGAGCTCCGTGTGTCAGGTGACCACCCGCGTCCAGTGACATACCTAAAATTGTGCCACCAGGCTGAAGAAGTGCCAGCTTCACTGCGCCGTTTGCCTGAGCGCCTGAGTGAGGTTGAACGTTTGCGTATTCACAATTAAAAAGTTTTTTCGCACGTTCGATAGCGATTGCTTCTACGGTATCAACATGCTCACAACCACCGTAGTAACGACGGCCAGGGTAACCTTCAGCGTATTTATTTGTTAGGCAAGTGCCTTGAGCTTGCATTACCGCTTTAGAAACAATGTTCTCAGAAGCGATAAGTTCGATTTGTTCGTTTTGGCGAGCGAATTCCGCCTGAATTCCGGCAAAGACAGCATCATCTGTCGCAGAGAGGTTGGTAGAGAAAAAGTTTTCCAAGCTGTGGTTAGGGTAACTCTTATTCATGGTAGTTGACCTTCCAAATCTGAAAATGAACCCGCAATAGATTGAATTATTGGTTTGCGGTTAGGTTCATTTGTCCTCAAAACAGCTGTACTGCGTAGCAGAACAGAGCGAACATCCAGCCCTAAATGTGGGCAAAAACTCCGTCGGATTTTGCGTTACTATTCCAATCTCTCACGCCTAATCGTTTACGGAAAAGTGCATCTCTACATCTAACAAGGCTGTAACATAGCGCTTGAGAAAGGAACAATCAACAAAAAATTTCCTATAGGAAACACGACTTCGTTTTTTGTTAACAAGCGCACACTTTAATTAACCTGGTGGACTTTTATCCATTATATGGTTCATGCACAATGCGTATAAGGAGAGAGATAAGAACATTTAAAGAGGGAATTATGGCAGGAAGTATTTATGATGAATACCCATCGATGACGTTAACGAAAGATAACTATGATGAGAACATAGAGCCACTTAAGCTCGGTCAGCGCATTAAAGACATTCGCTCGAAGTTGGGTATTACACTCGAAGAGGCGAGTCAAAGAACTGGCCTTGCGCGCTCTACACTTAGTAAAATTGAGAACGAGCAGATTTCACCTACGTTTCAGGCGATGCAAAAACTGGCTCTTGGTTTACAGATTGATATGCCGCAACTGTTTGAACCACCTAGAAAAAAGGTTGCTACTGGCCGTAGGGATGTCACCAGAAAGAGTGAAGGAAAGCCGCATCCAACCCAAACCTATGAGCACGAACTTCTTGCTACTCAACTTTCCAATAAGAAAATGATGCCGTTCAAAAGTCAGATTCGTGCGCGTAGCTTTGATGAATACAAAGATTGGATTCGCCACGACGGTGAAGAGTTTTTACTTATCTTATCTGGTGAGGTGCGATTCTACTCAGAGTTTTACGAACCAGTGGTATTGGGCGAAGGTGATAGTGTTTACTACGATGCAAACATGGGTCATATGTTGACCAGTGTTAGTGAGGAAGATGCACAGATCCTTTGGGTCACTGCCAAATAATGATAAAAAATTGTAAATTTCCTATAGTGAAGGCAAACGATTGCCATTGGTTTTAAATTCGTTAAAATGGCGCTCTATTGACGATTCATCACTCAATGTAGCGCCTTTTTTCAGCATTTTGTTGTGATTAAAATGTTAAAAGTCACACTTTTGAAAGCCAACAGTCGTCTTGTTCGTGCAAAATGGAATCAAGCGTGTTTATTATTGGAAACATAGAAAGCGAATGCCGACAGCATTCTCGGGTCTATCTAAATGGAGACGAACATGACTCAAGAACTTCTGAAAACACCTCTGCATGCACTTCATATTGAAGTTGGCGCAAAAATGGTCCCGTTCGCGGGTTACGATATGCCTGTTCAGTACCCACTAGGCGTAAAAAAGGAACACTTACACACTCGCGATGCCGCAGGTCTGTTCGATGTTTCTCACATGGGTCAACTTCGTTTGTTTGGAGAAGGTGCGGCGGCATTCCTGGAAACATTGGTTCCAGTTGATATCATCGACCTGCCACAAGGTAACCAACGCTACGCTTTCTTCACGAACGAACAAGGCGGAATCATGGATGACCTGATGGTGGCTAACATGGGTGATCACTTATTCGTGGTTGTTAACGCGGCGTGTAAAGAGCAGGACATCAATCACCTAAAAGCTCACCTTCCTGCTGACGTAGAGTTAGAAGTCATTGAAGATCGCGCGTTACTTGCTCTTCAAGGACCAAAAGCAGCACAAGTACTTAACCGCTTTAATGCTGAAGCTGCAGATATACTATTTATGGACGTGAAGAAACTAGAGATTCTGGGCGTTGAATGCATCGTGAGTCGCAGTGGTTATACGGGTGAAGATGGTTACGAAATCTCAGTTCCTAACACTCATGCTGAAGAGTTGGCACGTAAACTAACCGCAGAAGTTGAAGTTGAGTGGATTGGTCTGGGTGCTCGAGACTCACTGCGTCTGGAGTGTGGTCTGTGTCTATACGGCCACGATTTGGATACAACTACAACGCCAGTTGAAGCAAGCCTTCTATGGGGTATTCAGAAAGTTCGCCGTACTGGTGGTGAGCGCGAAGGCGGCTTTCCAGGTGCTGACGTTATTCTAAAGCAGATCGAGACTAAAGATGTTGCGCGTAAGCGTGTTGGTTTAGTTGGTCAGACGAAAGCGCCAGTTCGTGAAGGTGCGGAACTGTTTGATGCTGAAGGTACGTTGATTGGCGTAGTAACTAGTGGTACTGCTGGTCCTAATGCTGGTAAGCCTGTTTCAATGGGTTATGTAAGAGCAGATTTAGCAGAAATCGGTACAGAGTTATTTGCTGAAGTACGTGGCAAAATGCTACCTATGACGGTTGAGAAAATGCCGTTCGTTCCTCAACGCTACTACCGTGGCTAATTGGATTAGATGAAAAAATGCCGAGCTAGTGAGCTCGGCATTTTTTATTTTTGACTGGAATACTAAAGTTCTTCGCCTACAGCTTGATCAATCGCACAACACATATCAATAACTATATCTTCCACCTTAACAGGGTGGAGCATGTCTTCTTTTTTGATACTGAATTGACTCGCAATGATTGTGTTAAACAGTTCCCAGTGTCTTAACAGCATCTTTTCACGATCATCAGCAATATCAGGCCATGTTTGCTGCATCAACGGTGCTAATGTCACTGCCCCATGAGCAAACAGGATCATTTGCCATTTTGATTCCCAATGATCCACTGGCGCGTCAGGGAACTCAAGGTTGTACTCTTCAAAGATGTGAGCAAAGATTGATTCAAATTCCCTCTTCGTTCGCAGGAAGTAATCAAACAGAGCGTTGTCATCCTGACGAATAGAGTCCGCAATCATCTGTACGGGGTGCGGATTGACTAAGGTAAACGCCAGCATACGAACGATAAATAGATAAATTTTATTATTAGATGGTGTGCCTTCTGGCATTTGGTTGATCAATTCGGCCATGTAGTCTTGCATGTACTCGTCCATTGCATCGCTGACCGCTTGCCAAATCTTCTCTTTGCTTCCGAAGTGATGTCTGATCAAACTATGTGAAACACCAGCTTTTTCGCTGATATTTCTTAGCGAGACGCGCTCGTAACCAAGCTCAGAAAACATATCTGCTGCAACTTTTAGGATTACGCATTTAGTGTGTTCTGCTGCTTCTGCACTTCGTCGGCCTTGCTTTCTTTCATTCATACTTCGAATTTCCCGAATATTAATCAACGCGTTACTTTTTACCAGAATCAGGCCTATTTGACTAATTAATTTACTATACAAATGGAAAATATGTTGATCTAACTCAATTTGTGAATATACTGCACATCTGTGTAGTAAAATAGCTTATGGAGATAACGGGTGCGTAAACAAAATCTAAAACGCACTTTGGTTGGCGCTGTTGTGACATTGAGTCTCTCCGGTGCGCTGACCGGGTGTAACAAAGCAATATCTGAACCTGCCGAGCCTCTGATCAAACCCGTAAAACTACTTGCGGTGAAAGATTTGTCTGTAGCAGATTCTGATGCGTTCCTAGCACGCATCGACGCAACACATCGAGCACAGCTTTCATTTCAAGTTGATGGTGAAGTGGACCAACTGTTAGTCAGAATGGGTCATGAAGTCAAAAAGGGTGATGTTTTAGCTACGCTTGACCCGAAAGATCTCCAATTAGCTCTTGACTCATCTCAAGCTCAATACGCACTGGCTAAAACTCAGTGGCAACGTGCAAAGAGTTTGTACGGCAAAAAACTGATAAGCACTGACCAATATGATCAGCAAGAAACCCAATATAAAGCGGCTTTAGCCAACTTCGAACAAGCAAAAACGGATCTGAGCTACACCAAAATTCATGCGCCATTTGATGGCGTGGTTTCTTACACGTATGTGAAACCATTTCAAGTGGTTGGTGAAAAGCAGGAAATTTTGAATCTTATTGATAACAGCACTTTGGATGTTTCATTCACATTGCCAGTGACTTATGCCGAGTCTGTTTCCCTTGCTTCACTGCGAAATGCAGACATGTGGGTGACGATGGATAGCGCGCCAGATGAGCGTCTAGCGGGCAAATTCAAAGAGATTTCTACTCAGCCTAATAAAGACACCAATAGCTACGAAGCTATTGTGACTATCACTCGTCCTGCTGACCGTAATTTGCTCACAGGAATGACGGGACAAGTTCATATCGCGAAACAGAATTTATCTCCTGCTATGACGTTGCCTGAAACTGCGTGGCTAAATAGAGACACGCGTCAAGGAGAGGTCTGGGTGATGGACGGTGCTACTCAACAAGTTCAAAAGGTGACATTGTCACTTAATGATAGTGGTAGTGTGGAAGCCGGATTAGATACCGACGATTACGTCGTCATAGCAGGTGTTGAGCGTTTGGTCGAAGGCCAAGTTGTTAAGGCTTGGGTGCGTGAGGGAGGCATTTAATGAAACGTTCTTTATTTACAATCTCAGCTATTGCTATTGCTGTACTTACCGGATGTCAGGCTGATAACCAAAATGTTTCCGAGCATCCCCTCTACGTTTCAACTGTATCGGTTGATGCTCCGGTAAAAAGTCAGTTTCGCGCTTTTAAAGGCATCGTGGTCCCGGCAGAGCAGACGCCCATCGCATTTCGACGAGCGGGTGAAGTGCGTCATGTCCTCGTGCAAGAGGGAGATGTGGTTAAGCAAGGCCAAATGATCGCAAAGCTAGATTACAGTAAAGAGAAGCAAGCGGTAAACGATGCGGAAGCACAATATACCTTGGCAATTCGTCAGTTGAAGCGTGGTGAGGAACTGCATCAACGTCAGATGATTTCTAAAGCGGAACTTGATGAACTGACAGCAAACAAAGAGCTTTCGGAAGCGAACTTCTATAGCGCGACCAACCAGCTGAACTACACGCGTTTATTTGCCCCATTTGCAGGTAAAGTTTCTGACGTCTTAAAAGAGCGTTTTGAGCGTGTCGCCGCTGGTGAGACCGTACTTAATCTGTATCAAAATGATTTGGTCTACGTGCGTATCGAACTCTCAGATAACGTTCTTGCACAAGTTAACCCAAATACAGAGAACATGAGCTACAAGCCTAGAGCTACTTTTTCCGGTGATACCAATTCGTATTCGTTGGACTACTTGGAGCACACAAGTGAACCCAATTCAGAAACTCAGACTTATGAAATGTATCTGACCATGCCACAACCAGAAAAAGAGATTTTGCCCGGAACTAGCGTCAGCGTGATGGTTGACATGGTTGAAGCGGGTATCACATCAATTGACGGCTACAACATTCCCGTCACGGCTCTTCAGGCGGAGAGTGGGAGTAATGCATTCTCTGTTTGGAAACTTAATGGTGACGTTGTCACCAAAGTGCCTGTGAATATTTCGCAAGTTAATGGTGAAGGCGCAATTATCTCATCTGGCGTTAATCAAGGAGATGTTTTGGTTAACTCTAATTTACGTAAATTGCGTGAAGGAAAACAAGTGGAAGCTGTGGAGAAGATCCAATAATGAACATTGCTGAGTATTCTATAAAAAATAAAGTCATCAGTTGGCTGTTCATTGCTATTCTTGCCGTTGGTGGTGTTACTTCATTTCTTGAACTCGGCCGATTGGAAGACCCAGCGTTTACCATCAAAGACGCAATGATCGTTGCGACTTATCCCGGTGCGACTTCAAAAGAAGTGGAAGAAGAGTTGACGTATCCGCTTGAAAAAGAGATCCGGAAACTTCCTTATATCGATAATATTACGTCAACGTCTTCAGACGGCATGTCGCAGATTATGGTGAGCATGAAGATGGACTACGGTCCTGATGAGTTGCCACAAATCTGGGACGAAATGCGCCGGAAGATAAATGATCTGCGACCAAATTTACCTCAGGGTGTGCAATCTCTTCAGATCATTGATGACTTCGGTGACGTTTACGGTGTGATGCTGATGCTGACAGGGGATGATTATAACTACGTCGAGCTCAAGCGTTATGCTGATCACCTGACTCGCGAATTGGAGTTAGTCGATGGTGTCGGAAAAGTCGATGTGGCTGGCGATCAACAAGAAATGCTGTTCGTCGAGATTTCATTGGATCGTCTTGCTGCACTCAACATGGACATGAACGTAATTTCTAACTTGTTAAACCAGCAAAATAATGTGGTTTCAGCGGGTGAGGTCATGGTGAATGGCGAAAGCCTTATCATTCGCCCAAGCGGTACGCTTAATACTATCGAGGCACTGGGCAACCTGATCATTCACGGACGTGATACTGGTAACCTGATCCGCTTAAAGGACGTGGCGACCATCTCTCGTGGTATTCAGGAAAAGCCAGGCAACGTCATTCTGTATAATGGCAAAAAAGCGATCAACATTGGTATCTCATTCGCGTCAGGCGTAAACGTGGTCGAAGTCGGAGAGCGTCTAGATGCTGAGCTTAAAAGCCTAGAATCAATCAAGCCTGCGGGCATCGATTTAAGCTATTTCTATAATCAGGCGAATGAAGTTGATGAGTCTGTAAAAGCGTTTGTTGTTAGTCTGAGTGAAGCCGTTGCTATCGTAATCATTGTTCTTCTGTTCACGATGGGCTTACGAAGCGGGGTGATCATCGGTGTTGTTCTCTTGTTGACGGTATTCGGTACCTTCATCTTAATGAACTACAACAATATAGAACTGCACCGAATTTCTCTTGGTGCTTTAATCATTGCCCTGGGTATGTTGGTTGATAACGCGATTGTCGTTGTCGAAGGGATACTCGTCGGGCTGAAGAAAGGGCGCACGAAGCTACAAGCTGCCGTTGATATTGTTAAACAGACTCAGTGGCCATTGTTGGGCGCTACAATAATCGCGATTACCGCTTTTGCTCCAATTGGGCTTTCACAAGATGCGACAGGCGAATTCATGGGCTCTCTGTTCTGGGTTCTATGCTTTTCGCTGTTCTTGAGCTGGGTTACAGCAATTACACTGACCCCGTTCCTTGCTGACCTGCTTTTAAAAGAAGAGGACAAAGATTCGGGCTCAGACGACGAAGACCCTTATAAAGGTTGGTTGTTCGTTGTGTTTGGCGCATTTCTTAAGTTTGCTTTACGATTCCGTTGGTTAACGGTGATTAGCATGGTTGCAATGTTAGCGGCTGCGGTGGTGGCATTTGGAAGCGTAAAACAGCAGTTCTTCCCGCCATCAAATACACCAATGTTCTACGTAGATATGTGGATGCCGGAAGGGACTGATATCCGTGAAACGGTCAAAGAAGCAGAATCAGTTGAAAACTATATCAGACAGCAGGACGATATTGATTTTGTCTCGGTATCGATTGGTCAAGGTATGCAACGTTTTGTGCTGACCTATCAACCAGAGAAAAGCTACGAAGCCTATGCTCAGTTCCAGGTTAGGACGACTGACCGTGAAAACATGTTTAAGCTTCTCCATAAGTTGGATGAACACTTAGCGAAGGAATTCAACGAACCGACATTCCAATTTAAGCTGATGGAGTTTGGTCCGTCACCAGCATCGAAGATTGAAGCTCGAATTACCGGCCCTGATCCTCAAGTACTACGCGACTTGGCGGTAAAAGTGGAAGATATTCTACATACTGATCCTGGCGCGAGAAACATTCGTCACGATTGGCGCGAACGCACTAAAGAGTTGGTTCCGGTATTTAACGAATCGAAGGCTCGTCGTCTGGGGATTTCGAAAGAAGATCTCTCTAGTACATTGCAGATGTCATTTGGCGGTAGCACGCTAGGTGTATTGCGTGATGGTACACATACGCTGCCAATCATGACGCGTCTTCCTGAATCGGAACGTGTGGATTTCGAATCGCTACAAAACGTGACTATCTGGAGCCCGTCACTTCAAACCTATATCCCTGTGGATCAGGTAATAGATGGTGTGAATCTGGATTGGAGCGAACCGCTTATTCAGCGCCGAGATAGAAAACGTACGCTGACGGTTTTGGCTGACCACGATGTACTGAGTGAAGATACTGCAGCTAGCCTGTTTGCACGTGTTCAACCAAAAGTGATGGCATTACACCTTCCTGATGGTTACGAAATTACATGGGGTGGCGAATATGAATCTTCAAAAGATGCGCAAGAAGGTCTGTTCGGTTCACTGCCGATGGGTTACTTGTTGATGTTCATCATTACCATCTTGTTGTTTAACTCCATCAAAAAGCCACTGGTTATTTGGTTCACCGTGCCATTGGCTATCATTGGTGTGTCATTTGGTTTATTGGCGACAAATATGCCATTTAGCTTCACCGCTTTCTTAGGCTTATTGAGTTTGAGCGGGATGATTTTGAAAAACGGTATTGTGCTACTCGATCAAATAAACCTCGAATTGGAGTCAGGCAAAGATCCATACATCGCGATTGTAGATAGTGCGATAAGCCGTGTTCGTCCGGTAAGTATGGCGGCGTTAACAACAATTTTAGGAATGATTCCACTCGTTTTTGATGCCTTCTTTGGCTCAATGGCGATTACGATTATGGCAGGACTTGGTTTTGCAACAGTATTGACACTCATAGTTGTGCCAGTAATGTTTGCGATTCTGTATAGGATTAAACCGACCACTGCATAAGGACTCCTGACTTTTTTAAAGTCAGTTTCCTGCCTGGCCCTGAAGGATTTCTTCAGGGCTTTTTTGTTTTAAGAACCAGTGAATACGCATCGATAAGTTACTTAGTCTATTGTGTTGATTGTCTTTGTTGATTTCTAGCTCCGGTTATTTCTGTATACTTGTCAACTACACACATAACAAAGCGAGAAAGTATGAACAATCGCGTATTAAAAGGGATTTACCTTCTTGGCTCATTATCACTGGTTGGCTGTTCATCTTGGGATAGTACGTCGACTGAAACACAATTGAGCGAAGCGGGAGTGAACCAAGCGTCTCCTGAGATGATTTCGTCATGGGTTGAAACTCAAATTTTATCTCCAGCCGGTTTGTCGTTGGAGGAAGACAACATTCGCTATTTAACGGGTAACGCCGATCTAAACAGTGATGGAAGTGCCGAGCACATCGTTCTTATGCAAGGTCGCTATTTCTGTGGAAGTGGCGGTTGTACCGGATTCCTTTTCGATAACAACGGTAAATTGATTAACAATATGAGCGTTGTCAAAACGCCGGTTGTATTAGCGAACAGCTACAGTCATGGCTGGCAGGATTTTATGGTGTGGAGTAATGGCTCATACCGACTAATGAGTTTTAACGGTGAAGCTTATCCAAGCAATCCATCACTTGAGCCAGCAGTGAATCGTGACGCAGATATGCAAGCCGCGATTGCCAACGTAATGGCGTCGGAACTGTATCAGGAAGATGGTTATGACATTCAGCCTGCGCAGGAGAGTGAGTTGTGGACACCTGCGAATGTGTATTTCTTTACGTTCAAACATTCTGGCGATTCAGACCGTATTTATCGCGCCAGGGTAGACATGAACAGTGGGGATGTGAAAATCGAAGCTGAGCCAGACGCGAAATAAAAAAACGCCTCTCTCAACCGGAATTTGAGAGAGGCGTTGGATGCCAAAGTGGAGGGTGGCGTTTTTTAAATTGTTTAAATCAGATTAAGCAGTAACTTCTTGTTTTGCTTCTGCTTTGCTTTTTAGGAAAGCGTACGAGAAACCTGTTACCGCTGTACCAGCAGCAATCGCCACTAAGTACATCAATACAGGAGTGATTGCGTTAGGGATAAGTAGCACGAACAGACCACCGTGTGGTGCCATCAGTTTTGCACCGAACAGCATCGAAAGCGCACCTGTTAACGCGCCACCTGCCATACAGGCTGGGATAACACGCATTGGGTCTTTTGCTGCGAATGGGATAGCACCTTCAGAGATGAAGCACAGACCCAGTACAAATGATGCTTTACCCGCTTCACGCTCGTTCTCTTCAAATTTGTTCTTAGCAATGAACGTTGCCAGACCCATACCCAACGCCGGAACCATACCTGCCGCCATGATTGCAGCCATTGGCGCGTAAGTTTGAGAAGCCAACAGACCAACACCGAACGCGTAAGCCGCTTTGTTTACCGGACCACCCAAGTCGAAGCACATCATCGCGCCCAGAATAATACCTAGTAGAACCGCACGATCTGAACCCATGTTGTTCAGGAACTCAGTCAAGCCGTTCATAATGCCTGCAACCGGACCACCAACGATGTAAATCATTACCAAGCCAGTGAACAGAGTTGCGATGAATGGAATGATCAGAATTGGTTTAAGTGCTTCCATTGACTGAGGAAGTTTCACTTTATCAGCGAGGAATTTCGCCGAGTAACCCGCAATGAAACCTGCTGCGATGCCGCCTAAGAAACCTGAACCGATAGAACTAGCCAGCATACCGCCAACTAAACCTGGAGCCAGACCTGGACGGTCAGCAATAGAGAATGCAATGAACCCAGCTAGAACAGGAATCATCAGAGCAAATGCAGAGCCACCCCCGATATTCATTAGAGCTGCAGCTAAAGTGCCTTCTTCTTTAAAGGCTTCGATACCAAATACGAAGGATAGGGCGATAATCAAACCACCAGCAACCACAACAGGAAGCATGTGCGATACACCAGTCATCAGGTGTTTGTATACGCCTTTCTTCTCTTCGGTTGCAGACGTAGCAGCAGAACCCGAGTGTTGATACACGGTAGCTTGCTCAAACGCTTTGTCCATCTCTTCCGCTGTTTTTTTAAGCGCAGGACCAGTCTTGGTACGGTACATTTTCTTACCGTTGAAGCGATCAAGTGGTACTTCGATGTCAGCTGCAATGATAACTAAATCCGCTTCTGCAATTTCTTGCTCGGTCAACTGGTTCTTCGCGCCTACTGAGCCACGAGTTTCAACCTTAATTTGGTGACCACGACGTTTGCCTTCTTCGTCAAGTGCTTCTGCTGCCATAAACGTATGTGCAACACCTGTAGGGCAGGCTGTGATTGCGACAATTTTTTTAACAGAAGAAGAAGCCGTGCTTTCTGCTGGCGCTGAAACGGTTGTTGCTTGATCGAGAGTAACGGCACTCTCTACAGCAGTCTGAAGAAATGCTGTGGCATCTTTTGCTACAGCGCTAATCTCTGCTTGATAAACCTTTTTACCAACGAAACGAGAGGTATCTACAGGAGTATTCGCTGCGATGACGATAGCTTCAGCCTGCTCGATGTCGGCGTCGGTTAGCAATGTCGGTTCAATGATACTTGATTGGCATTCAATTTTTGCGTTCCAACCAAGTTTAGCGATCGCTTGTTCTAATAGTCCTGCTGCCAGGATGCTATTTGCTACACCGCTTGGACAGGCTGTAATAATGGCAATATTCATACTGATAACCTTCTGTTCCTTAGTTGTTTTCTAAGTTTGTATTGGTATTAAGCTCGTTAACCTGAGTTTGTAACTTAATGTTCTCCAGTTCTTCCTGACTGGTAAGTCCTACACCGACCTGACTAACTGCGAGTGCAGATAGTGCGGTGGCGAAGCGTAATAAATCGATTTTTGGCATTACTTGCATGTGACCCCAGCACAAACCAGCAACCAATGTATCTCCGGCACCTACGGTACTGACGACATTCATTCTTGGTGGTTGAGCACGTAACCATTCACCCTGGTTGAGCCACATCACACCGTCGGCTCCCATCGAGACCACGATGTTTTCGATACCTTTGTCGCTAAGTGTCTGCGCTGCTTTTTGGCACTGCTCTGGTGTTTCCAGATGCTCGCCAACAAAATCACTCAACTCTTCATCGTTGGGTTTGATAAGCCAAGGGTGCGCTGCTATACCTGCGCTTAGCGCGGCTTTACTGCTATCAAACAGAACCTTTTTGCCAAGTTGGTGCAGTTTTTCAATCCATGCAGCGCATAACTCTGGTGTCACACCACCCGGAAGGCTACCAGCAAGAACAAAATACTCGTGTGTTTCTGCCAGACGGAAAAGGGTTTCTTCAAAACGGGCAATGTCTGAAGCGGTAACCTGCACACCCGGGAAGTTGATGTCGCTGACTTCACCGTTCGATTCAACAAGTTTTACGTTGATGCGAGTAGAGCCTGCAACTTCAACAAATTCGTCTTTTACGCCAAGTTCTTCAAACAACTGATGGAAGAGCTCAGGGTTATCTTTACCCAAGAATCCTGTAACCGTAACGTCTGCACCCAAATCACTAAGGACTTTCGCTACGTTCACGCCTTTACCAGCGGCATGCAGATTGCTTTGCTTAACCAGGCTTACTGAACCGACTTTTAACGCCTCTACTGAGCCGGTAAGATCCAGCGCAGGATTCAGCGTAATCGTGACGACTTTGCTTGTTTTTGTGCTAGTCATATTCACCCCTTAACCTTCGCCAAGGCCAGAAGCAATAGCGTTACCGATGGACTCAAGCGCTTGAGCTGCATCAGGGCCTTCAGCGGAAAACTGAAGTTGGTGACCGTGTTTAACACCCAGAGCAATCACTTTCATTAAGCTTTTCGCGTTTACGACTTTACCGTCACCATCTAGGTTGGAAACGCGAATCGTGGATTCAAATTTCTTCGCTTCTGCGACCAGCATTGCTCCCGGACGAGCGTGCAGACCGTGCGAGTTTTTGATTTTGAATACAGCGGTGTTGCCATCTTCAGATGCGGCAGGTGCCATCTCTTCCCCTTTAAACAGGGCAAGAATTTGTTCCGCAGAGGCATCCAACAATTTGCTGTGCTGTTTGTTAAACACAATATTTGAGATGGTATTCAAGATAGACTGGTGTGCGTTGTTACATGCTGCAAAAGCGATAAGCGCGCGTACTGGCTGACCTTCGTATTCACAATCATTTGCAGTTGAAACAAAAGAAACACCAGTGCGAGATACTTGTTTGTTACTGCCTACCAGCCATAAGCCATTACCAAGATCGGTTGGCGCTTTAGTCACTAGGTCTGCAACAAATTGTTTGTCTGCACATCCAGTGTTAGTCAGTAGACCTCCCGCAACTGCACTCATTTGAATCATGTCGCTTGCAGGGAATTTCAGTTGGATAAGCGATGCATCAAAATCAGCTTCTAGCTGAACATCACCGTGAAGTAGGGCGATAATGTCATCTTCGCTCTTAGCATTTCGCAGACGTTCTTCAACACCGTCAGCACCAAGAACTTTGGTCAGTTGTTTTAGAATACCAAGGTGTTCGTCAGACTTGGCTGCAATGCCAATAGCAACGAATACTTTGTTGTCATCTCCCCAGTCAACGCCTTCAGGGAAATGATGAACAGCAACACCTGTGGTTTTTACCATCGAGCGTGTATCAGTTGTTCCGTGAGGAATTGCAATGCCGTTGCCCAAAAAGGTTGAGTTTTGGTTTTCACGGTTAAGCATTCCTTCTACATAACCAGCTTCGACCAAACCTTTTTCCGTCAGGCTTTGGGCAATGCTTTTAATTGCTTGAAACTTATCTGTCGCGGATTGTGATAGGGTAATGTCGTTCTTACTTAGCTTAAGCATGGTGCTTCTCCAGCCTTAACTTATCAATTTAAAATATGTTTCGGTTGAGCGGCTAAGCGTCGCCTTTGTAGACAACTGTGCCAGCGATCAACGTCTATAATTTTGCTTTCGTTCTTTGTCTCTATACATGAAGCTGAAACGATTCAGCTTTACGATAAATTTTTTAAGCTACTCAGCAAAATATCTTCTCATCAAACGGTAGCCATCGCTTTTAATCCTAGACTAAGTCTTTGACGACTTCCGCTTTTTGGTGATTTAGGTCAATTTTTAAGTTTTTGCTGAATCCTTTCAGCTTTTATACTGAATCGGTTCAGCATATAATTCAACTTATCGTAGGATCATTGATGTATTAATATGATCGCGCGCACAGAATAAGGTGAAGAATATGACACTGGATGAAATAGCTAAATTAGCAGGCGTTTCCAAGACCACTGCAAGCTATGTAATAAACGGGAAAGCACAGAAATACCGCATCAGTGAAAAGACGCAAAAAAGAGTGATGGAAGTGGTAGATGAATATAACTATCAGCCCGATCATGCTGCTTCGGCATTGCGTGCAGGAAACTCGCGTTCATTTGGGCTTATCATTCCAGACTTAGAAAACACCAGTTACGCACGTTTAGCAAAACTTATCGAACAAAATTCTCGCAAAGCGGGATATCAAATTTTGATCGGTTGCTCAGACGACGACCCGGATACTGAGCAAAAAGTTGCGGAAGCGTTGATCAGTCGTCGAGTTGATGCGCTGTTCGTTGCCAGCGGTATGCCATCGGCAAATGAGTTCTATCTAAAATTACAAAACTCAGGGACACCGGTAATTGCTCTCGACCGTCCGATGGATGATGAACATTTTAGCTGTGTGATCAGTGAAGATTTTGATGCCGCATTAGAACTGACGGAATCGGTGCTTTCACAGGAGATAACTTCAATCGGTTTGATTGGAGCATTAAAAGATCTACAGATTTCTAAGGAGCGTGAACTCGGCTTCCGCTCTGCTTGTGAGAAAGGCGATAGAGTCATTATGGTCGGTTATGGTCAACACTTCTCTCGAGAAGAAGGGAAAAAGGTAATCGCGAAATGGCTGGCTGAAGATAATCTTCCCGATGCTATTGTCACCACTTCCTACACTTTGCTTGAAGGCGTGTTGGACATGATGTTAGAGAAACCTGATTTGATGAGCAAAGTGCGTTTAGCGACATTTGGTGATAATCGATTGCTGGATTTTCTGCCCGTCAAAATTAACTCACTACCTCAGCAATTCGAAGTGATTGCGGACAGCGCAATGGAATTAGCCTTGAATGCTTCGGCAAAGCGTTATAAACCGGGTGTTGAGTTAATCCCACGTAAGATAGTGAAGCGACAATAATACCGTTACTACAAAGCGTGTTTAGATAGCCGATGGAAATGGAATTCTTATAGTTTTATTTCCACGGTCAGTGCCACAAACGCGTGGTCGCTGGCATACTTGTCTCGTTGATAGGATGGATTAATCAAATGCTCGTCCAGCACTTCATAGTCGACCACTTCAGCGACAGAAACCTCTGAATGAGCATCAAACTCCTGTGAAAGAAGGATGTAGTCGAGCACATTTCCTTGTGAAAAATGGTAGTGAGTCGCAGGACGATCAGCCAAGGCTGGGGTGACCTGTAAATCCCATCCATCTCGCAGCTGTAGTTCAGTGACGCTGTCACCAAAAGGTTCGGTTAATACACTGTTCACGCCATTTCGTGTAATGGGTTGATTCATGTCGCCCATTAATACCGTTGGCATGGGTTTGTCTTTATATTGATTCTGCATCGAATCCCTCAGCATTGCAGCTTCCCACCCTCGTTGTTGTGTCGATAGCCAACGAGCCATGACAGGGCTCGCATATTCGGTATTGTTTGAATCTGCAGGGCGTTGAGACTTCAAATGGGTGACATAAACGGCAATGTGACCAAGCGTTGGGTGAATGACCTGCGCATAAATCGGCTTACGGCTAAATGCTGGTGCGGTATTCAGTCCGAATGGAGCGAGGGAATCACTATTGAATGTGACGGGTTGTACTTGCTCTATCGGATATCGAGATACAATAGCAACGACAGGATGTGTGTAAATATACTCGTCTTCCACATGTGGATTGTCTACAGTTGCAAAGTAAGGATACCCCAGTTCATGAAAGTAAGATCTGGCTTGTTCAATGCTGAATACTTCTTGTAGACCGATAATGTCAGGCTCGAGCTTTTCAAGTTGATTTTGAGTCCAGCTTAGTTTTCCTTGCCACTGCTCACCTGAGTAGATATTTTCAAAATCATAGTAAGCGTCAGGTGGTGCAATAAAATTAAATAGATTTGCAGTAACAAAGGTTATCTGGCTCGGTCTGGACAAAATGTGTTCTCGTTTTAGAAATTATTTGGACAGTATATACCTAAATAACCTCAAGATGTTTGGTTCAGCGAGAATGACTTGGCTAACAGAAACAACACGTTAAACTTTAGTCTGTGACTCGTCTAAAATTACGCTTAGGTATCTATTTACCTGCAATCCGTTTAAACTCCCGTGCAACAAGTTAAATGAGTAAAGAACATGACCCAAGATTACGACCATGAAGCCCATTTAGATAACGAAGAGCTAGAAGGCGAAGAGATTGAAATCGAAGCAATAGGTATCGAGGTCGATGCGCATCCGATCGAGTTGTATAAGCTTTTTAAAATCGCAAACTTGGTTAGCGGTGGTGGTGAAGCAAAACATATTATCGATGAAGGTTATGTTGCCGTAAACGGAGAAGTTGAAACCCGTAAGCGCCGTAAAATGTACGATGGTGACTTTTTTGAGTTTAACCAGGAGTACTATGTTGTTGTCTGTGATGCCCCTGTGACTGAGCCTGAAGCAAAAGAGGCGAAACCTAACCAACAAGCAGCGAAAAAACAGCAGAATAAATCTCAGCCTTCGTCTAAGAAACAAAAGCCAGCTAGCAAGTCAAATAAAGGCAACCCAGATAAAGGTCATAAGGCGGCTAAGTCAAAGAACAATAAAAAGAACGCAGCGGAAAACAAACCAAAGCCGAGTCGCGATCCAAAAAGCGGACGTAATTCTATCGACTTCTTCTGATACTTCTCTCAGAGCACAAGAATCAAAAAAATAGGCGCCGACATTATGCTCGGCGCTTTTTATTTCTGTCATTGAAATCAGAAAGAGTAAGACTTCGATTTTTTCTCGACATAGCGAAAAAAGAGCGAGAGTCCAAAACAGACTAAGAAGTAGGTTAACCCTACAAACAACCAAATTTCAAAAATATAACCTGATGAATTCGCAATTTCTGTTCCGACGAAAGTCATCTCCTGGATAGAAATCAGAGAGACGATCGAGGTGTCTTTGACTAGAGAAATAGTCTGTCCAGCGAGTGCGGGCGTAATCGCTTTCAGAACTTGCGGGGCGATAATAAATCGATACTTGACCCAACGTGGGAGTCCTAAGGAATCCGCCGCTTCCCACTGGCCTTGAGCAATACTCTGTAATCCGGCTCGGATGACTTCTGCAATGTAAGCTGATGACAATAAACCAACACAGAGCACGCCTGAAGCGAGGTTTTCCCATAATTGAGCGGGACCAAACAAAAAGTTCTGGAAGGTGTTTGGTTCACCTCGGTAATTTCGCAGCAATGCTTCAAGTCCGAGTAGCGGGATTATTTGGTTTGAGATAAAAAAGTAAAAAATGAAGACGAACACCAACGGGGGGACATTACGTACCAATTGGATAAACGCATTAGCAGGTGTTTTCAGCCATACCGATTCGGAGAAGCGGGCTAATCCAAGCAGAGTCCCTAAAACCAATGCAAAGGCGAGTCCCCAAAGGCTTAATCTTAGCGTGGAAATTAAGCCCTGAAAAAAATAAGGGAGGCTGCCGTCCGCTCTTGGCGTAAACAACAATGCAAATGCTTCTGACCAGTGCCAAATGTAATTAACTCCAACCGTCGAGCGGTAGTAAAGCCAAAATACAAATACTGCACAGAGAACAATCAACACCATATCGAGTAGATTAAGCCGTGTCAGTAACGAGCTTGACTTATCTCTGCTAGGTGAGAGTCGAGTTCCGGTTTGTCCGCTCAAACTATCTGATTCCGATTTTATTAACATTGGCTTTGGCTCGCATTTAAGCGAGCCACGTAATGCTATTGCCCTTGAGCGACTTGATCTTGCCAGTCTAGCGTCGAGAACCAGTATTCATAACGATCTTTTAACCAACCATCTTGAGTACGGGCTTCAATCCACTTATTGAAGAACTCTTTCTTATCTTCTTCGCCTAAACGTACAGCAAAGGCCTCATTGCCTTTTGAAAGACGCTCAGAAAATGGCAGGAATAGCTTATCACTGTGTTTAACCGTCTCATGCTCTGGCTTAGGGCTTGAGGCGATAACCGCGTATGCATTTCCGTTTAGCACTTCCTGAAACGCTTGAGCATCATCATCGAACTGTAGCATCTTCGCTTTCGGGAAAGTTTCTCTGGCCACCTGAACGGTAAACGCGCCGCGACGAACAGCGATATTTACTCGGCGAGAATCAAAGTCTGACAACTGAGTAAAGCCTGAAGCTAGCTCTTTATTTGCCGCTACCTGAACGCCAGAATGGGAATACGGATCGGTGAATAACACGCTTTTTGAGCGCTCTGGCGTGATAGACATACCACCGATAATGACATCAAATTTCTTAGCAAGAAGAGCAGGGATAATGCCATCCCATGCAGTAGGAACAAACTCGACTTTCAGATCAGAATCTGCCGCCAAGCGTTTTGCAACGTCAATTTCAAAGCCAATCAGTTCTCCTTGCTTGTTGCGCATTGCCCAAGGAACAAAAGTCGACATACCAACGCGTAGCGTGCCTCGCTCCTTGATTTGGTCTAAATTTGGTGTTGCTGGTTCTTCACTTGCTAACGATGGTACAGAGAGAGCAAGCCCTAATATTGCAGTAATGGTCGCTTTGAATAACTTCATGTTATCTCCTTATAATTTGCGCCAACTGGCTCCTAATTTGTGTTCCAGCAAAGCAGATAAGCCGGACAATGAGAGTGTGAGAGCAAGGTAAATCGCTGCCACAGTAAACCAAATTTCAAACGGCATCGCCGTTTCTGAAACAATATTTCTCGCTTCGGTTGTCAGGTCGAAGATGGCCATCACGCTGACGATCGAAGAGTTTTTTATCAGCGAAACAACTTCGTTTGTTAACGGAGGCAGTGTACGTTGTAAGACCTGAGGCAAGATGACGTCTTTATAACTATAGAATGGTGAGAGACCGAGTGTTTTGGCTGCTTCAAATTGCCCTTTAGGGATACTGTTTAAACCCGCACGAAATATTTCTGCGGTATAGGCACCCTGAAAAAGTGATAGCGCCAATACGGCGGTGGAGAATCTGTCGAGTCCGATGACAGGACCAAATACGAAGTAAAGTAAGTAGATTTGCACCAACAGTGGTGTGTTACGGATTAACTCAACGTAAGCGCTGCCAATGGCTTGACCGATTTTTGAATCGCTTAGTCTAAGTAGTGCGGTGACCAAACCGAATACTAAAGTGAAAACTAAACTAATGGCGGATATCTTGACTGTTACTAGCAAACCGCTTATCAGTTCTGCAGACCACCATTCGCCATCTTCATAAAACGCGATGTAATCAGGCACACGTTCCCACTGCCACTGATAACCCATGGATTGTGCGCCGGAGTCAAGTAGCCAAGCAATGGCTGCAAACAGGACCACTATTTGCGTCAGGGCTTGGAATGCTGGTTTGAATACTCGTCTTATCATCAATAGCTTAAAATCTGGTTTAAAAACGCGCGTGTTCTGGGGTGCTGAGGTGTATCGAATAAGGCAGCAGGGGAATTGATTTCCACGATTTGACCTTCATCCATAAACACGACACGGTGTGCTACTTTTTTCGCGAAGCCCATTTCGTGGGTTACGCAAATCATTGTCATACCGGTTTGAGCAAGCTCAACCATGACATCAAGCACTTCATTGATCATCTCTGGATCAAGCGCAGAGGTCGGCTCATCAAATAATAGCAGGTCTGGTTCCATGCATAAGGAACGGGCTATCGCGACGCGCTGCTGTTGCCCTCCAGAAAGCTGAATAGGGTATTTGTTTGCTTGTTCTTCAATGTCCACGCGTTTGAGGTAGTGACGTGCTTTTTTCTCGGCTTCTTGCTTGGATAATTTTAGTGTTCGCATTGGCGCAAGGGTGAGGTTGTCGAGCACGGTCAGATGGGGGAAAAGGTTGAAGTGTTGGAACACCATGCCAATTTTTCCGGGTTTGATTGCTTTTCTATTCGAAGGTTGGCCAAAGATATAAAGTTGTCCCTCTTGTATCGACTCCAAAGCGTTGATGCAGCGGATCAGCGTTGATTTACCTGAACCTGATGGGCCACATACTACAACGATTTCACCAGAGTGAATCGATAAGTTGATATCTTTGAGAGCGTGGTAATCACCATACCATTTGTTTACGTTGCTAAACTCAACGATGGGCGTATTCTCTTTCAAAAGTTCGCGCTTTTAGGATAACGATTACCTAAACATAGCAAGTGATGAACTTGATTTCAGTTAGTACGAACACATATTCGAACTAAAAGCGGAACAATGAAAAAGGACCTGCCAGATGGCAGGTCAATTCCCTGTGGAGCAATTATCGGGGGGAGAAATTCAAGATCGATCTTGAATAAGGGTGATAGGGTATGGGCTTGTCTAGGCGGCTACGGGTTGTTTAACTTTGGGTGCCGCACATAATTTAAGTAGGCGACAGGCGTTAATCTCTCCCATGCCTTCAATTGAGTCTAACTGAGTCATCAAAATCGAAGAAATACTCGCGTTTTCAGCCTTTTGGCGTAAACACTCGACAAGTTGTGGAGCAATGTCGGCAGTCTCTTCTGTCACTTTGAAATACAGAGGCTCAACACCACGCAGTATCGTAAGCTGAGCGAGTAGCGAAGGGTTATCACTGAGCGCCCAAATCTGCGTTTTACTTTGACAACGAGACATCAACAGAGGCGTTTCACCATCCTTAGTTAAAATGGCGACACCAAGATCTTTATGAACTCGCGATGCGGAAATCATAGAAGATAGGGCGAAGCTTTTACCCGGCTCAGAACACAAATGGTGCAGTGTATCCCAACAGCCATTGTTGAATTCGAGTTCTTGCTCTGCGCCACTGGCAATGCGTACCATGGCTTCTACGGCTTCTATAGGATATTTACCTGCAGCAGACTCAGCAGATAGCATGACTGCATCAGTGCCATCAATAATCGCGTTTGCTACATCTAACACTTCAGCTCGAGTTGGAAGTGGGTTTTCTATCATCGACTCCAGCATCTGAGTGGCTGTAATTACGGGTTTTCCCCAGTATTTTGAGCGATCGATAAGCGATTTTTGTACCATTGGTAATCGTGCGTCACCAATTTCTACGCCCAAATCACCTCGCGCAACCATGATGATGTCTGATGCTTGAATGACATCGTCCATTGCGGCTTTTGTCTCAACAACTTCAGCGCGTTCAACCTTTGCGACAATTTTTGCATTGCAGCCCGCTTTTAACGCCAGACTGCGAGCGTAGTTGATATCTTGAGCGTTGCGAGGGAAGGAGATAGCGAGAAAGTCGGCACGTAGTTTAGCTGCGGTCTCGATATCCTGAATATCTTTTTGAGTTAGTGCAGGAGCTGATAAACCACCACCTAATAGGTTGATGCCTTTACGATTTGAGAGTTTTCCACTATTCAGAACCGTTGTTTTAATCGCTTGATTATGGCGCTCTACACTGGTTACTTTAAGTTGAATACGACCATCGTCAAGTAGAAGAATGTCACCCTTAGCGACGTCGTTAATGAGTTCTGGATAGTCAAGGCCAACCATTTCCTGGTGACCTGATTGTGCATCTAACGTGCCGCTTAATGTGAACTCGTCACCTTGCTTCAGTTGAATTGCACCTTGCTCAAAACAAGATATGCGGATCTTTGGTCCCTGAAGATCAACCAGTACACCGACATGCGTATTTAGCTCTGCAGCAATTTCACGCACCATGTTAGCCCGAGCAATATGCTCTTTTGCTGTGCCGTGTGAAAAGTTCAGTCTGACCACATTTGCGCCGGCTTGTATCAGCTTCGTTAGTGTCTCTCTGCTTTCACTAGCAGGGCCTAAAGTCGCCACAATTTTTGTTTTACACATTTTTCACCTCAATCGACACGTAAAATAGAAATTAAACTAGGGGTAATTTCAATCTCATAAATGCACTTTACGAGCGCACTTATGGCATTGAAGTTATGGCTTTAGGCGTTGTAATGTGAGCCTCATTTGCGTCGAGAAAAGGCGGAAGTGTTACCTCCCGCCAAGAGAGTCATTAGTGACTAGGACGAGCTTCTAGCTCTTTATCTTCAACTGGATCGATGTCTACAACTTTCTTAGCATTCCAAACCGTGAGTGCAAGAAGTAGTGAAACAACACCAGCTGCTAACCAGAAGTACTGAGCTTGCGCGAAGTCGTACTTAGTTACGCCATCAACTTCAGTGATCTTGATAAGTGATGCAGAGATAAGCTCCTGACCTGAAGCGGCAATGTAAGAGAACAGACCGATAAAGCCTTTCACAGCGCCAACGGCGTTCTTCGGCATCAGGTCACAAGCAGTCAGACCTGCTAGGAATACCACTAGGCCACCAATTGCAAAGCCAATTAGACCTAGCGCAACAGCGTCGATAATACGGTTGTCAGGACCAAAGAACATCAAGCACATACCTGCGATGTTCGCCAATCCGTAAAGTAGCGTAGGAATGTGGCGGTTAGAGTTAAACAGTTTGTCCGAAACAATACCCGATAGGATTGCGCCCGCCAGACCCGCGATAGGGTATGTAGACATAGCGAAACCTGCGTCAATCAATGAGTAACCTTTTGCTTCCTGAAGGTAAAGTACAGCCCAAGAAGACATCGCGTAGCGAGAGATGTACATTGCTGCACACGCAGCTGCAATTAGCCAAACGACAGGTTGCTTAAGGATAAACATTTGCGCACGGCGAGTTGCTTTTGGATCGTTCTTTTTCTTGAACTCTGGCTCTTCGCCGAATGCTGTTGCTGAATCAGGCAGGCCGTATGTTTGTGGACGATCTTTCAAAACAAAGAACATACAAAGAGCTGCCGCAATTGCCGCGATACCAGCACCGATGAAACCTGCACGCCAGCCGAAGTAGCTCACTAGAGAAGCAGTCAGAATCCAAGTGATACCTTCACCGATGTTACGTGAACCACCCCAGATTGAGTAACGGCTACCACGTTGCTTTGGTGAGAACCACTGGAATAAAGACACACAAGAAGGTGCTGAACCGACAGATTGGAACCAACCGTTCAAACCCCATAACAGTACAAAGAAGAACGCAGTGGTATTAAGACCCATAAAAACGGCAGTAACACCTGACAGAAGTAAGGAGAACGACATAAATCGGCCAATGTTGGCATAGTCAGAGAGGAAACCGTTCGAGAACTTACCAAAGGCATAAGTAAAGAAGAAAGCCGAACCCATGATACCGAGTTCTTCAATAGTCACGATACCAGCATCCAGCATAGGCTTTTTAACTACACCTAAACTCATACGTACTACGTAGAATACGGCGTAACCAAAAACCAGTCCTAAGAAAACTTGCCATTGATAACTTTTGAAACGCGATTGCATTTCGCTTTTAGACCGATCCGAAAGCGGGAGGTCTGGGCGTGTTTTAAAGAAATTAAACATCTTGCACTCCAAGTTTTAATCACAAATGTGTTGTTGCATCGCTATCTTGGAGTGACAGGTAGAACAGTACAAAAGCACAGATTTGAGACACAATTGACCCATATTGATATTTTTGTTGGGTCAAAAATGGGAATTTAGAACGTCGGAGCGTAACGAGTTACTGATAGAATACACAAAGTTTCCGTTGAAGTGCGTCAATAGTGACTCAAAGCCACAGAGTAGAAATTGTTTACTATCTGCCATAGATTTGAGTTACCGCACATTATTTATGGTTTTTGGTGGTTTTGATGGTTGGTTTTCACAAATTTGGACTGAGCTTACTATTTTGTATCGCGCTTTATTCGCCGCTGACAAAAGCAACGGATAACGAGCTGGTGATACTCACGACATTCTCTCAGGCACCAGTCACGGCCTTGGTGAATGACTTTGCTGAACATTATCCGCAAGTGGCAGTTCGAGTTGTTCACCGACGTACACATTCTAGCCTTCAGCTGTTAAGTAAGAGCTACATGCAGGATATTGATCTAGTCCTTAGCTCATCACCGTTTTTGATGCAGGAGTTGGCAAATCAGCACCGCTTGGCGGATATGCCCTCTCTTGTGCAAGTTCCAGAATGGTTGTCTTCATACTTATTGCCGAACAAAAATCAGGTGGTCGCATTTGGTTATTCGGGGGCGGGAATTGTATGGAATAAAGACTATTTGGCAGCCAATCATCTACCAGAACCTACCCGTTTTCAGGACCTGATTAGCCCAGTCTACTTTGGCCACGTCACCATGAGTACGCCAAGTCGTTCGGGAACGACGCAGTTGATGGTGGAAAGTGTGCTCAGCCAGTACGGATGGCAAGAAGGATGGCGAATTCTGCTCAATGTTGGGGCAAATCTGGCGACCGTCTCTTCGCGTAGTTTTGGGGTTGCGGATTACATTGCCAAAGGGAAGCTAGGCTTAGGACCGACTATCGATAGCTATGCGTTAATAGCCCAGCGAAAATTCGATTACGTCGGCTTTTCATACGATAAAGATTTTACACTCATGCCGACATACATTGCGCAAATTAACCGAGGCGAAAGAGATAAATTGGCTGAATCTTTTGTCTCCCACTTGCTTTCTTCAAGGGTGCAGGAACAGATGGAAGCGAGCACATTTTCCAAAACGGCCTTAAGTGATTCTGCACGATACTACGGGGAAAACCCAGTTCTCGATATGGAGCAAGTGCTACCAAGAGAAGCACTAATCAATCAGATCTTTGATACTGCCATTACCAAGCGACTTCCAGAGCTTCAGGATGCCTGGCTTACTCTAATCAAATTGAATCAACAAGTGGCAGGAAATCCGAAGAAACAGCAAGCGCTTAAAGAGATTGAGATAAAGTTATTTGAATTACCGATGAGTATCGAAGAAGTCACCTCAACGGCAAAGAAGTTAAGTTCCTTAGATAAAAACTCAGAAGTCGGTATGACACACTACCAGGCATTGCTTGCTGAGTTTTCCCACGAGTTGGGCCGTGCGATTTCCAATAAGCTGGATTCAGTGAATAATGAACTTGCTCAATGGCGAGGAAAAGAGAAACAGTGATAGACCCTAAGTACAAGACCATTGGTGCGCGTTTAGTTGCCGCGTTTACCTGCAGTACTCTCTTACTGACTATTGTGTGTTTAGTGGCATGGGCAACATGGAATAGTTTAGATAATCAGGTACATACTTTGTTAGAAGATAGCGTGCCTAAATATAACGCCAGCTTTTTTCTAGAAAGTAAAACAAGTGAGATTAATCGCCGAGTTGAGGCATTACAGACGGTCGGCAATAAAGTTCAGCTAGGAGAGCAGGCAATGCAGATAAATGCGCTATTGGCATCTATCTCTGCCGCCCTCAATAGCAACAAGATGAGTTCGGAATTTTATCAGCTCTTGGATTCGGAAGCCGGACTGGCGTCTTTGTTAGAGACCTATGTTGATATGATCTCTAAGCGAATTGACCAAACTCGCCGTATTGATCAGCTCATGGAACAAATTGATTGGCTACATCAAGATATTCGCTCAGAGCTAAAACCTGTTCGTCAGGAAGTGCATTGGCAAATTGAACGAATGAGCGATTCAAAAGGGATACAGAAGCTACTGGCTCAGCTTAGTACGCTGCAGCGTGTGATTGATATCGAGTCTGCGGTATATGACATGGTACTTGATGTTGCGGACGCATCCATGCCTGAGCAGGTGGATAATGGCATGAAAGTTATTCATTTTCGTTTGATTGATCTTCAGGAAAGTAGCCAAAGCTTGATGAATCAACCAGCTTCTATTGCTTATCAGCAGTTACTACAAGAACTGGTGGCCGTGCTTGGTACGAATGGTGACTTCGAGAATCAACTTATGTCATTGGTTACTTTGAACGGTGATATCCAGCAGATGCAAGATCAAATTTCTCACAGTATGGAGGCGATTCACCAACAAATTGGCGAGTTGGTTTCAACTGCCGATGAAACGTTTAGACAGGTCAAGAGTGAAACGGCAGAGCGGGTGTCTTATGGCAACCATGTACTTATCGTCTGTTTTAGTCTTTCCATACTCACAAGCTTGTTTTTGACGTATTACTTTATCAACCGACGAATTGTCTCGCGCTTGATTGGGTTGGGGGACAGCATTGATGCGATCATTAAAAATGATCACTCGCATCCCGTCGTAGTTGACGGTAATGACGAGATTGGCCGTTTAAGTGAAAAACTCATTGAATACGGCGAAAAGGTCCAAGAAATTCAGCGAACCAACGCGCTCAGTCTGATAAACAACACGACTGCAAGCCTTATCACGAGCGACTTAAACGGCGTGGTTGAATCCGCAAACCTAAGTGCCCGTAAACTGTTAAAACTCGGCGACGTAACCGAAAGCCATCCTATCTGGGAATATTTTCCCGAGCACTGTCGCGACCAACTTATCAAGGTATTTGACCGCTCACACTCATGGATTGAATTGGGGAAAATGCATGTAACTTTGTCCCTTGGCGACGAAAAACCAAAATACGTGCGCTTTGATATACGTCCGTTCACCCATGGCGTCGATAACAAATTGATTATGACGATTACGGATGTGACGTTACAAGAGGTGACTACCCGCACTCTGGAAAGTCGAGTGTTAGAAAAGACACAAGATTTGTTGATCAAAAACCAGCAATTAGAGAATGAAATCGAAGAGCGAATTCGTACAGAAGAAAGCCTTAAGAAAACGCAAAACGAGTTAATACAAGCAGCAAAAATGGCTGTGGTTGGCCAAACAATGACGAGCCTGGCACATGAACTTAATCAACCTCTTAACGCGATGTCGACATACTTGTACAGCGCTCGAATGTTTTTAGACCAGCAGTCGACAGACAAAGTGAGTGAGTCGATTACGCACATAGAAGGTTTAGCTGCACGTATGAGCAAGATCATTAATAGCTTGCGTCAATTTGCTCGCAAACCTGAGGGAGAGAGAAAAGTAAGCCCGGTCTCTATTCATGAAGTGGCGGAACAAGCGGCTACTATCGTCAATACACGTGCTAAACGTCAACAAATTAAGATTGAAAACCAACTGCCAAATGGGGTGATGGTGCAAGGCGAGATGTTGGCGTTGGAACAAATATTTATCAACCTGCTGGTTAATAGTTGTGATGCGTTAATGGAAAGCACCCGAGAAGAGCACAAGAGGGTGGCGATTGAACTGCTGGAGGAGACGAGTGGATTAACTATGATTGCCATTAGTGATAACGGTACTGGTTTTGGAGAAGACATCGTACAACGTATTTTCCAACCTTTTGTTTCTACTAAAGAGGTCGGTCTGGGTTTGGGTATGAATATTTGTAAGTCGTTGATAGAAAAACATAATGGAAGTATTTACCTCGCATCTTCGTTAGAGAAAGGTGCGATGGTTGTGTTGGAGTTACCAAATGAGCAATAACTCATATTCAGTATTGTTGGTCGATGATGACCAGGATGTACTGGACTCATATTCTTATTTGATGAATATATCCTCGATTAAGTCAAAAGCGATCAACGACCCGACACAAGCGACACAGTACCTCACACCTAAATGGGCGGGGGTGGTTATTCTCGATATGTATATGCCTCAAATGCACGGCTTAGATTTACTCAGAATGATCAAAAACATCGACGAGAGAATCCCCGTAATTGTGATTACGGGACACGGTGATATTCCAATGGCAGTGGATGCCGTCAAGCAGGGGGCGTGTGAGTTTCTCGAAAAGCCAATTAGTCCTCCAGAATTATTAGCGTTAGTAAAACAACAGCTTGAAACTCGTACTAGCCAAGTTGAAAGTCTACTTCAAGCCGAGAAATCGATCTCACGTTCTTTGATTGGCAAGTCTGCCCATATGGAACAGATCCGTAAGCTGGTGGCACAGTATGCGCTATTGGATACGCACGTTGTCGTTTATGGTGAGGCGGGTACCGGGCGCCATAGTGTCGCTGGGTTGATCAAAGATATGATGTCTCAAAATAAAGAGACTGAGTTTAAAACACTTTCGTTAAGCAGTGCTTCAACGAAACAGTGTATCGATGAAGCAACGAATACTCAGAGCACGAAGGTTCTTGTCCTAGAAAATTTACCTGAACTGGCTGAGGTAGAGCAGAGGCACTTGGCACAGACGCTGTTAACTCGTGAACGTAATGGTAAAAAGAATCTGCGTGTCATGACTATTTTTGATGCAGAGCCAGAAGAATACATCACGAAGAACCAATTATTACCAGAACTATACTATTTGCTTAACCAAGGTGTCGTTCATGTTCCTCCTCTAAGACACCGTCCTGATGACATCGTGACAATATTCCACTATTTCCTGAAGTTGAGCTGTAAGAAATTAGGCAAGCCGTTACCAAGTGTGGACACAAGTTATCTTTCATTACTGAGAAACTATCCTTGGCCTGGAAACATCCGAGAATTAAGAAACATTGCTGAGCTTTATGCGATAGGGATAGTCAAGCTTACAGGGAAGGAACGCATCTATTCTCAGAACGAAATTCAACTTCCGCTTGATGAACTGGTGGATGACTTTGAAAAACAGCTGATTGAAGACGCGCTCTTTTTACATTCTGGACGTATCAGCGATGCTGCGAGTCACCTGCAAATACCGCGTAAAAAGCTCTATTTGAGAATGAAAAAGCATGGTATCGAGAAAGGCAATTACAAGCCTCGATAACATAAGGTTTTATGCATTAACAACCGTTAGATCGGGCGTACGAATCTCAATGGCTATTACCGACATCGAAATATTAGATTGCGTTAAGTAGTAAAGTCACCATGACCAGATGGTTTGGCACGAAAGCTCAGAACCATTTTTTGTGACATAAAACCCACTTTTTTGATTTGATAATATTGCTATTTTTAGCTTTTTTGAATGGGTTTTTCAGCGCTCTTTTAAATTAGAGTATGAATTAACCATTTGTATTTTAAGGATAAAAAATAATTCATTTTGGGTTTTACATTGATGTGCTTAACCGAACTATGCTAAAAATGAATGATGTTCACCTAAATTGGAATGGAAAATGAGTTAGGTATGTAAATAATGTGAACACTTGTTCATTATTGGTTAAAAATTGGTAATAAGATAACCAACTAAATGAGTTGAAAGGGAAAATCTAGCCGCACGTTGCACAGAGCCCATTTTGGCTTGTTTAATTTAGCAGTTTAAATACTTGTAATTAGTAAAAAGATAACCTTAACAAGGACGTGAAAATGAGAAGCACATTTAGCAAATCTATTATCGCATTGTCGACACTATGTGTAAGCATGGTAGTGAATGCAGCCGAATACCCATCAAAAAATATCCAAGGTATTATTCAGTGGGGCGCTGGAGGTTCAACAGATACCGTTATGCGTGCAGTAACGCCAGAAGCGGAAAAGCTGCTTGGCCGTGATGTGATTCTGACCAACCGCAATGGTGGTGTAGGTGCAATCGCGACTAAGTATGTGAACGCCAGACCTGCGGACGGTTACACCCTGCTAATGGGTGCCGAAAACCCACAGATGTATAAAGTACTGGGCTTGGGTGATATTGATTATAGCGATATGATCCCTATTTCTGTACTTGCTCAAGGTCTATCCATTTTCGTCGCTCAAAATGATGCGCCGTACAACAACCTTCAAGAAATGGTTGAATACGCAAAAGCTAACCCAAATGATGTAAAAGTTGGTTCGACTGGCCCTGGAGGCTTGCCTTCTGTTCTACTCGCGATTTTACAATCAGCTGATAAGTTTGATGTTACTTCAGTCCCATACCAAGGTGATGGCCCAGCCCTAACGGCGTTACTTGGTGGCGCAATTGATGTGATGCCAGCTGTGTATGGTGCCGCACAAGAATACATTCGTGCAGGAAAAATCAAAGTAATCGGCCTAATGGATACAAAACCGAATACGCACCTCCCTGATGTCAAACCGGTTACCGATTTCTACCCACAATTAGCGCCACAACTACCATACAGCCCATTTTTCGGCATTTGGGTGAAGAAAGGTACACCTGATGACGCGGTTCAAAAACTAACTGAAGCTTTCAACACCTCTGCAGCTCAAGATGAATTTAAAGGTCTGCTTGATAAGCGTGGGTATGTTTTCTTAGGCCTGAAAGGTGATGAAGCGAATGAATTCCTTGAAAAGTTCCGTTCTGTTTCATCTTGGATTGCTTATGACTCGGGTGTGGCGAAATTCTCTCCTGAAAAATTTGGTATTAAGAAAATTGATTAATAATTTGCTTTAAATTAGCTGTTTATTCAACCACAGGGATATGAATAAATTTTAATTATTATCATATCATTTGGCGCTATGGTTATTTTCTATAGCGCCAAAAATGAAGTATCTGTAGTTTTAAAAAGGAGTATTTACATGGCTGAGATAAAAACCGAAACTAAAATCGCAGACAAAAAGCCAGGTGAAGTCGTTTTTAATGGACTAATGCTGTTGTTAAGCGTTGTACTGTTATGGAAAGCGATTGATATATCTGGATTTAGCGGTTTTAGTGAACCGGGTACGTTTCCCATGAGTGCAGCATTAATTATGTTAGTATTTTCTAGCATTACATTGATGAAATCCATAAGAAAAAATAATATAGGGCACGAGATAACTCTATTTTTTAAACAAATTTTACCACCACGCATTCTAGTTATGATGGTAATGGTTGTGGTGTTTTCTCTTACTATTGAAAATATTGGATTTTTAATTAGCTCATTCATTTTGTTAACACTTTCATTTTTTATTTATTATAAGAGAAATATTTTACTTGCCATGTGCATCTCTATTGCTGCACTCATTGTAGTGTATGTTATTTTTCGCTTGGTGTTTTTGGTTATATTGCCGGAAGGGGTTATTCCGGAATCAGAAATATTGGCTTATTTTTCAGATTTAATTTCTTGAGGAATAATTATGGAAGCAATTAATTATTTTCTTAGCTCGTGGTTATCAATAGAGTTATTAGCACTAACTGCACTCGGCACATTTTTAGGTGTTTACATTGGCGCGATTCCAGGGCTATCTGTCACCATGGCAGTGTCCATTTTGATTTCTTTTACCTTTCCCTGGGAACTTCATAACGCACTATGCCTGATGGTTGGCGTGTATATGGGTGGCGTCTATGGTGGGTCGCGTACTGCTATTTTGCTAAACATACCTGGTGCACCTTCTGCAATTGCAACTGCATTAGATGGTTTCCCGATGGCTCAGAAAGGCGAAGCGGGACGCGCGATTGGTCTGTCAACAGTCATGTCAGTCATTGGTGGTTTTGTCGGCATTTTTGTGCTGTCATTTGCTGCGCCAGTAGTGAGTACTTTCGCTATAAACTTCCAGCCGCGTGATTATCTGATGATCGGGATGCTCGGAATTATGCTGATTAGCTCCCTTTCTCAAGGCAGTTTTTCGAAAGGGATGTTTACCGGTGCTTTAGGTATTTTAGTTGGTACAGTGGGGCTAGATTCTTTAACTGCACAAGAACGTTTTACTTTCGGTGTTGTTGAATTATGGGATGGCATTAGCCCAGTTGCAGTGATGATAGGGATGTTTGGTCTATCTGAAGTCTTAAACCAACTTCATCACTTAGATAAAGCGGTTGTTAAGCAAAATCTGACTAAAATTATGCCAGCATGGATGGATGTTCGCCGTTATTTACCATTGAGTATTAAGTCATCTTTAATCGGTGTTACAGTTGGTGCGTTACCTGGAACTGGGGGCGATATTGCATCACTCATGGCTTATGATTACGCCAAGCGAACCACTAAAAATCCTGAAGTGCCGTTTGGTGAAGGAGCAAAAGAAGGGCTTATCGCGCCAGAGTCAGCGAACAATGCTGCTGTCGGTGGTGCATACATTCCAATGCTTACTCTAGGTATTCCAGGAGACGCAGTTACAGCGGTATTTATCGGGGCTCTCTTCATTCACGGTCTAAACCCTGGTCCGCTATTATTGGCAGAAAATCCAAGTATGTTTTGGTTTACTGTTGGTAATTTAACATTAGCCAATATCTTCGTGCTGATATTTGGTTTAACTGGTATCAAGATATTTAGTAAATTAGTGAGTTGCCCGAAAGGCATATTAATGCCGCTCATTGTTATTTTGTCTGTCGTGGGTGCTTATGCCATAAATAACTCAATCACGGATGTATGGTGGATGATAGCCTTTGGCGTAATTGGTTATTTCATGCGTATGTACAATTATCCAATTGCTCCTGTTATTCTGGGTGTAATTCTAAGTGATTTAATGGATCAAAACTGGCGTCGCGCCATGATTTCAGAACAAGACAGTATTATTGGTTTGTTGCAAGGAATTTTCACTAGTCCATTATCTATTGTTTTATTTTTCTTAATTATCTTTATTTACCTATCTCAAACCCCAATTTGGGGGAAATGCAAAACTAAATTTAAATCTGCAAAAGTAAATTAATAAATAATGTGGCGGCCAATGTCGCCACTTATTTAAATTCCCAAAAATTTAAAAAATTCACCAAGCCCAAAAAACCAAAGTTTCAAGGAGTAGATATGAAATTAGGATTAATCGGTCATCATATTCAAAAAAGCCGTTCTCCAGAGTTGCACATTTGGTTAGGTAAACATAATAAACAAGAAACTACATACGAACTATTTGATTGCGAACTGGAAAATGAAGCAGCCTTACTGGAGTTATTATTAGAGCTCAAAGCGAAAGGATATCGTGGGGTCAACGTGACACATCCATACAAAGTTTGGGCGTGGAACCTTATTCAAAATAAAGAGCGTACAGATAAAACGCTTGGTGCGTTGAATACTGTTGTGTTGAATAAAGACGAATTAGTAGGAATGAACTCTGACTGCACGGGTTTTAAACGTGCTTACCAAGATCATTTTGCACAACAAGCGCCGAAAAAAGTATTGTTGAAAGGGGCCGGAGGTGTCGGGCGTGCGATTGCTTTTGGCTTGGCGCAGTTGAATGTTGAGCATATCTACATTTTTGACTCTTTTAAAGATAGCCAACAATCACTAATTGACGATTTAACTGCTATTGGTGTTTCGGCAAGCGGCATAGACGAATCGCAAATTAAAAACTGTTCAAAAGAATGTGAAGGCTTAGTGAATGCAACGCCTGTTGGCCATTACGCTACACCAGGTGCGTCTTATACTGCCGAAGAAATCTTCTCGCCAACATGGATTTTTGACGCAGTTTACACGCCAGTTGAAACGGAATTTGTGCAACTCGCACAGCAGAAACAGGCAGAAGTAATCAGTGGTTACGAGTTGTTTACTAACCAAGGGATTGATGCTTACGAAATGTTCGTTGGGCACGATATTGATAGCACAGGTGTTTATGACGCTGTTCCTATTGACGGCCCTAAAGCATAGTTTTTTATAAGGATATATTAATATGAAAACAGGCATTGCCACAGTTAGTCTAGCTGGTTCTCTCTCTGAAAAAATGCATGCCGCGGCAGAGGCAGGTTTCGATGGCATTGAAATTTTTGAAAATGATTTAACGCAATCGAACTTATCTCCAAAACAAGTAAAACAATTAGCGGAAAGCCTTGGACTTGAAATCATTACGTTACAGCCATTACGAAATTTTGAAGCGATGCCTGATGCGCTTAGGAAAAAAAACTTTTACCGGGCACAGAAAAAATTTGAATTGATGCATGAGCTGGGTACCAAGCGCTTAATGATTTGCTCGAATGTGTCGCCACATGCGATAAACGATCCATCTCGAGCTGCTGCTGATTTGCATGAACTTGCAGAAATGGCAAGTAAAGAAGGCTTTAATATTGGTTATGAAGCGCTCGCATTCGGGCGTCATGTCTATGACTACGATCAAGCGTGGGATATTGTCAAACAAGCCTCGCATCCAAACTTGGGCATTTTGCTTGATAGCTTTCATCAATACGCACGCGGTAATACTTTAGATGTACTGCGTGATGAGATTCCAGTGGAAAAAATTGCTTTTGTACAAGTGGCCGACGCGCCGAGCTTACAAATGGATATTTTAAATTTTAGCCGTCATTTTCGCTGCTATCCCGGTCAGGGTGACATGCCAATAGTTGAGTTTATGCAATGCTTACTCGATAAAGGTTACGACGGCTATGTGTCGCATGAAATATTCAATGATGGCTTCCGCGCATCCTCTCCGAAAGAAAAAGCAATTGATGGTATGCGTTCGTTAATTTGGCTTGGAGAAAAAACGCAGCAGGCAATGTCACCAAATCCTGTACCGACTATTGATGCCGCACCTAGCATCGATGAACTGGCTTTCATTGAATTTGCGATAGCGGACGAAGAAACGGCAGCGCTAGTCAAAGTGCTTGAGCAGCTTGGTTTTTCAAACACGCATAAGCATAAATCGAAGAACGTCACTTTGATGCGTCAAGGTAATATTAATCTTGTATTGAATCATGAGGATGAAAGCCAAGCGCATCACTACCATCAGAAACACGGTGCTTCAATTTGTGCGATGGCCTTTGCCACCAATGACGTAACTAAGATGATTCGCCGTACTCGCCATTACAATTGTCCGCGTTTTAACAATCAGGCTGGTGAAGGCGAACTGAATATTCCTGCTATAAAAAGTGTCGGTGATCAATTGATTTATTTTGTCGATAGCCTCGCTGATACACCATTTTATAATATTGATTTTGTTGAAGTTGCCGAGAATCAAAAGAAAAAGTCGATTGGTTTGAAACAGTTTGATCATATTGGGCAAACGGTGCTTGATACAGATGTGCTATCGGCAACATTTTTCTATAAATCACTATTTGATTTCTCAATTGAACCTAGCCAAGATTTGTCAGATATCAACGGACTAGTAACAAGTCGAGTCGCAGAAAATCAGCAACGTAATGTTCGTATTGCGATAAACACGTCGTCGGCGAGAGACTCTGCAGCGCAACGATTTGTGAATATGCGCAAAGGTGCTGGTATTCATCAAGTTGCTTTTAGCTGTGACGATATTTTTGCGACGGCAAAAGGGGTAGATATGGATTGTATTTTACCGATCCCTGATAATTACTACCGTGATTTAGATGCTCAGTACCAGTTGGATCCAAAACTGATAGCGCAATTTAAAGCGTACAATATTCTTTATGATGAATCAGAAGAGGGGCAATTTTTCCACTTCTACACAAAAGAAGTACATGGCGTGTTCTTTGAAGTACTTCAACGTGTCGGAGGTTATCAAGGATTTGGTGAAGCCAATGCACATATCCGTTTAGCCGCCCAAGCGAGAGAAAATAGTAAAGCGGTGTGATAAAACCTGGGAAAAGGGAAGCGTCAAGGAGTATCAATGGCGACAGTCTTTGCTGTTATATCACCGATTTTTATCGTGATTTTACTGGGCTTTCTTTGCGTGAAAGCAAATATGCTCAGCGCAACCAGTATTTCACAAATGGGGAAATATGTACTGTATATTGCGATGCCTTCGGTCATTGTCTCCACCATTTCAAAGCTTAACTTTGAACAGGTTTTTAACCTAACCTTACTGGCGGCGTATATGATACCTGGCTTATTGATGCTCAGCCTGGGTTCTGTGCTCTATGCCAAAGTGCTGGGTATCCCTAAACTGGACACCGCGATAATGATGACTGGGTCTGTTGTTCCGAACAGCGCATTTATTGGTTTTCCGATTTTAATGCAGATGATGGATAACCCCAAAGTCAGCACGTTTGCCATTGCGTTACTGGTAGAAAACATTGTAATTTTCCCGGTTTGTTTATTGCTCCTTGACTGGTTCAATCATAAATCGCAAAAAAATGCGTCTTTGAAAGAGCAGCTTGGTATGATTGGACGGCGGGTGATGAAAAACCCAATGTTGATTGCGATTGTCATAGCGCTATTCATTAATGTTATGTCGATCCCAATCCCTTATGTGTTTGAGCGGGTGCTTGATATTTTCGCACCTTCAGCGGTTGCGATTGCATTGTTCTGTATTGGTGGTTCGCTTGCGCAAGTAAAGTTGGCTCAAACCAATTGGAAGTGGGTTGGTATGACGGCATTGAGCAAATTGCTCATTCATCCGTTATTGGTGGGTGTCAGTTTATATTTTTTCATACCGGAGGATAAAGTGTTGGCAACGAGCTTAATGTTGATTGTTTCGGTACCTATGCTGAGCATGTATACGTTGATAGGCGATATGTATAATCGGCAAGAGTATTGCGCTTCAACCCAACTCATTACCAGTATGTTGGCAATTTTTACTATTCCAGTTGTGTATATTACGTTCGATTTATTGTTTTAATTAACGGATATAAAAAGCGCGTTCAATATGAGTATTGGACGCGCTTTTTGTTGTTCCAGAACGACTGATTTCAGACTATAGCTCGGTAATTTTTTCTAACTTTTGGCTCTGACAGGCTTTTTGAATGGCATCAATCACCAGTAAATTTTGCAACCCATCATGCATGCTCACAGTTGGGGCAATGTCGTTTTGAATGAGATCACAAAAATGGCTTAACTGTAAGTAAAGTGGATCCTGACGTTGAAGATGGTGCTGTTCATTGATCGTCGGATTCCACCAAGAAGGCTTGATGTCACTGGTAAAGTACTTCAAGCGCATGGTTGGAATGGACAAACTGCCTTGAGTCCCCGCAATATGGTAGCAATCTTCATCGTTATAAGTGGTGTAACTTGGGTTTTCCTGTGATGTCTGTTCCCAGCTTTTGGGGCTTACACAAGTGTCTGAAACCACAAAGCTCCCCAACGCACCGTTTTTAAATTGCAGATTGATGATTGCGGTATCTTCGACTTCAAATCCTCTGGTATGGTTAGTTGAAATTGCCTGTACCGACTCTATATCACCCATAAGAAAGCGCATATTGCCAATTTCATGAATCATATTGATAAGAACTGGTCCTCCACCACTTTTTGTCCGCCATTCTGCTTCATTAAAATAGGAATCGGGTTTAAAAAATTGGGCAGAACCTTGAATGGACACTAACTGACCGAGTTTTCCGCTTTCTATAAGGGCTTTTGATTGGCTTAAAATCGGACTGTAAGCTCGATGGTGGCCAACCAAGACCTTGGCTTGTTTTTCTACGCTGAGTCGATATAACTCAATTGCTGATTGAATGGAATCGGTGACAGGTTTTTTTACTATCACAGGCACGTTGGCAAGGATACACTGTGCTGCTTGTTCGGCGTGCAGAAAATTGGGTGAAGCGAGGATTACACCATCTAATTTGTCCTCTTGCAGGATATCTTTAAGCTGTTCAAACAGGGGAGCTTGATATTGTTCTGCCACGTTTTTTGCTTGCGGGCTTGGATCGACGATGGCAAACAGTTGGCAATTAGGATGATTGTTAATTAGCTCAATATGGGTTTTACCTATTACACCTGCGCCAACGACCGCAATGTTTAAGATTGAATTGTTCATTTTGGGTCTCATTTTCTTACTATCTGCACGATTGGTATTAACGCGTGAGGTGCGTATTACGTTGTTCACAAATGTTTTTTGCACCTTGGTAGCAGCGAGCGATCCAAGAATCCATCTGTGCATTGGATAATACGCCACTTGGAGCAGAAGGGACTTCAACACCGATACCAATATGCGGTTCGACGCGGTTAAGAATGCTGATTAAATCAATGCTACCTTGACCCGGAACGCAACGATCTTCTCGGGCAGTATGTAACAATTGTTCTGTGGTGTAATGAGCTTGTACCAGTGCGTCACAGAGATGAACCATGCCAATAGAGCCCTTAGGGGCAGTTTCAATATCGGCCAGGCTCGAATTTGAGCGGTTGAAATGCAATACATCTAACAAGACTTTTGCCTGTGTGCCTTGAATCAGGTCGAGGGAAGAGGGCAAGTCGGGTAGGCATGTCCATGGGAAAAACTCTATCAGGGTTTCTAGTTGATATTGCAGCCCGACTTCGGCAATTTTGCCTAAATTAGCTTTTAAACGTGATAAATCATCGTCATAGGGAGCAGTGATCAACTGTTTGGCCCCCAACTGTTGGCCCATTTCCAGATAGGGTTTGATATCGTTAATGTCAAAGTCTGGGGTGATTTTAAAAAACTCAATGTCATTAACCACGACGCCAGTATCTTGTAATGCTTGCAGGGTTTGCTTTAATTCTAGGCTACCTTGGGGCAACGGATAACCAGGCGACGTTTCTGTTACTTTGACTAAACGTAGTCCAACAGCATCATATCCAGCGTGGGCAGCAGAATGAATCAGTTCTGGTGGTGTAAGATCTACGGCGGTCAAATGTGCAAGAGAAATTGTCATGTCGTCATTCCTTTGAGGTAGTTGTTTCTCGTATTTATTCTTACTGGCCAAGTATCTTGACGATATTTGGCAGAGGCCGCCTTATTCGTCTTCTTTTTCAAAACGCCATGACGTTTCCCATTCTTTAACCTCGGCTGCATGTCTTGCAGCAATATAGCCAAAGGTGAGTGCAGGGCCGAGATTGATACCACCTGCCGGGTATTGACCGCCCATTATGCTGGCTAAATCACAACCTGCTGCATACAGGCCGGGAATAGGTTGGTTGCCTTCATTAAGTACTTGAGCGTGCTCGTTTGTCTTAAGTCCGGCAAACGTACCAAAGCTGCCTGCCTGTACGCGTACGGCATAAAATGGTGGTTTGCTTATTGGCGCCACACAAGGATTGGATAAATTACGGGTAGGGTCACCTTGATAGCGAGTGTATTTCGTTGAGCCACGATGAAACTCAGGATCGTCTCCGTGAGCTGCATGTTGATTCCAATTGTTAATGGTTTCGTGCAAACCACTAGGATCTATACCTGTTTTGGAAGCCAATTCTTCAATGGTATTGGCTTTGGTTAAATAACCTGACCGTATAACACCCCATGTTGGAACTGGGGTTGGACGGGCAATACCTAAGCCATATCTGCGTTGAAAGGTATGATCACAAATCAACCAGGACTCTAGTGTCGTTCCTTCCGGCGTTGCTTGATACATGTTAGTGACGTAGTCGTGATATCCCAGTCCTTCATTGCAAAATCGCTTGCCGTTTTTTAGCACACCAATGATGCCAGGTTTTCCTCGTTCGATAATATGTGGGAACTGTCCCGCTGCTTGATGCCGATAAGGAACGAAAGAAACCGGACACCAGGCGCCTGCATGCGGATAGTCTGTTTCTACCTGTGCTCCAATCGCTTCGGCGGCCGTCAAGCCTCCGCCAGTGGCTTCTGGCACAGCAAGCGTTAAATGGTCCTCCTGGTCACGAAACATTGCTTGTCGACGTGCAGTATCGTGGGCAAATCCACCAGTGGCTAATACCACTCCTTTCTTTGCGAATATGGTTTGTCGTCCCGTTGGAGTATCAAATACTGCTCCGGTCACTGTTCCTTCTTCTTCAATGAGTGAAATCAGGTTGTATTGGGTTTGAATGGTTACGCCAAGTTGTGTTGCTGATGCCAGCAGCCGAGCAGCGAGCGCCAAGCCGTTTCTCATCGACATGCCACGCTGGTAACGGACGAGGTCCCATGTATGTTTCATGACTCGTTTGGTGGCGTAAGCAAAGTTGGAAAGGCTACGAGTCATGTTCATAAAAGCTCTGAGGTCAGGGCCAGCTTGAATCGTCATGCCATGAAAGGTCGTTTCTTTTGCGGGTTTGCGTAAAATCGACAGCTTGTCTCCGAGTTGACGTCCATCAAATGGTTTTGCGATCACTGAGCGACCACCTGTACCCGCGTTCGGTTGTTGGCTGTAGGTGTCTGGAATGGTGAGGCCACCATCAAATTGCAATTGGGTGTGCTCGTTAAAAAACGAAACCATATGAGGTGCATGGTTTAGAAATGACATCACACGTTGTTCGTTGAATTTATCTCCGACAACGGCTTTCAAATATTCCGCGACATGGGTTGGCGTTTCTTTAATGTCATTTTCATAAGCGATATGATTGCACGGTGCCCAGATCCAACCACCCGACCATGCGGTAGTACCGCCAACGACATTCGATTTTTCTGCGACGATGACATTTAAACCATGAAATGCGGCCGTTGTGGCGGCAGAAAGTCCAGCCGCGCCAGATCCAACAATAAGAAAATCACATTCTTTAAATGTGTCGTGAGTTGAATGCGAAGAATGCTCGGCTTTCATTAACCTATCCTTGGTTTTTTATATGACGTTATTAGCTTGTTTTCGAAAAGATAGCTGTGTGTCTATTATTGTGAGCAGGCTATTTCAAAGCTAATTCAAAAAAAGATCATCGTATTCAAAAATGATAAAAAAGGTGTTGGTAGGGCATTAAATACTTGCTATCTCCATCTGTTTTAAGCGTTTAGTCATGACGTTATTTAGGAATATAATTTACTTTTTTTAACTTTCTTATTAATTTGCGACGCACTTATTTATTTGCTCCACGAAATTAGTCCTTAGTGCCAAATGTTGAGTGTTATGTTGCAATATTGTAATGAATTATTGAGAGGTGGCAGCGAAAACACGTAAGTTGATAGTGTGAAATTTCAAACTTGAACTTAAGTTATTTTACGTCGAAATAAAAGTGTAAACGCGTTGAATAACCGCGTTTATTATTGTTTTAACAATAACTTAAGGAAAAGCGACTATGCACCTTAAAAGCGGTAAAGCAGTAAAAAGTGTCTTTACATTAAGCACATTAACTGCGTCTTGTCTTATGGCATTCAATAGTTATGCGGCTGTTGATTGTGCCTCTTTAGCGGTTTGGGAATCATCAAAAGTCTATACTGGTGGTGATCAGGTTCAGTATGAAGGTAATGCTTACAAAGCGCGTTACTGGACTCAAAATAGCAATCCAGCTCAATCTGGCCAATGGGGGGAGTGGGAAAGTCTCGGTGCGTGTGATGGCACTGGTCCTATCGACCCGCCACAAAATGAAGCTCCAACCGTTGCGTTAATTTCACCTGCTGCATCAGACACAGTTACCGCGGGAGAGGTGGTTAGGTTAGCCGCTGATGCATCTGACTCAGACGGTACCATCAGTAAAGTAGAATTCCTTGTTGATGGGGTTATCGTTGGTCAAGCGACTTCAGAACCTTTCTCAGCACCGTGGACTGCGACAGAAGGTCTGCATGAATTTTCAACTTTAGCGTATGACAATGCTGGAGCGGTAAGTACAGCAAGTAGTGTAACGCTCACGGTGGGCGCTACTCAACCTGCTAATGAAGCGCCAACTGTCGATGTCGCTCTGTCGGCAGCATCCATTGAGTTAGGTGGTTCTGTAACGCTTACTGCAAACGCTGCAGATGCCGATGGCACAGTGGCAAAAGTGGACTTCTATGTAGCAGGTGCATTAGCGGGTACAACAACAAGCGCGCCATACACTTTGGAATTTACTCCTTCAAAAGCGGGCTCTTTGGCTGTCTACGCGAAAGCAACGGATGACGCTGGCGCAACGACAGATTCTGCACTTGTTACTCTGATTGTGAATGGTAGCGCAGTAGCATCTAACTGTCGCCCTGACGGTTTATATCAAACTTCTGGTTTAGATGTGCCTTACTGTACGATTTATGACGAAGAAGGCCGTGAGAAGATGGGGGCAGACCACCCTCGTCGTGTGATTGGTTACTTCACAAGCTGGCGTAGTGGTGATGATCCACAAGCCACTTACCTGGTGAAAGACATTCCTTGGGAGCAGTTAACACACATCAACTATGCCTTCGTGAGTATTGGTTCCGACGGAAAGGTTAACGTTGGTGATGTGAACGATCCAAACAACCCTGCAACAGGTAAGACGTGGCCAGGCGTAGAAGTTGATCCAACATTAGGCTTCCAGGGGCATTTTGGTGCGCTGGCAACTTACAAGCAAAAACACGATGTTAAAACCCTCATCTCTATCGGTGGATGGGCTGAAACAGGCGGGCACTTTGGTACGAACGGTGATCGTGTTGCTGATGGTGGTTTCTACACGATGACGACCAATGCTGATGGTTCAGTCAATCATGCTGGTATTGACAAGTTTGCGGCTTCTGCTGTTGAAATGATGCGTAAGTACAAATTCGATGGTCTGGATATCGACTACGAATATCCAACCTCAATGGCTGGTGCGGGCAACCCTTACGATAAAGACTTCATGGAGCCTCGCCGAGCTTACCTTTGGGCGTCTTACCAAGAGTTGATGAAAGTACTGCGTGAGAAGTTAGATGCGGCTTCGGCACAAGATGGCGTTCACTATATGTTGACCATTGCCGCTCCATCGTCAGGTTACCTATTGCGTGGTATGGAAACCTTCGACGTAACTAAGTACTTGGACTATGTAAACATCATGTCTTACGACTTGCATGGTGCCTGGAACGATCACGTTGGACATAACGCAGCGCTTTTTGACACCGGTAAAGATTCTGAGCTTGCTCAGTGGAACGTGTATGGTACGGCTGCTTACGGCGGCATTGGTTACTTGAACACGGATTGGGCTTACCATTACTTCCGCGGTTCTATGCCAGCAGGTCGTATCAATATTGGTGTTCCTTACTACACTCGTGGTTGGCAAGGTGTGACTGGCGGAGATAACGGCTTATGGGGCCGAGCTGCATTACCAAATCAGTCTGAATGTGCGGCAGGTACTGGTGAAGGCGAGAAAAACAACTGTGGTCACGGTGCAATGGGCATCGACAACATGTGGCATGACTTAGACCCTGCTGGAAATGAAATGGGTGCGGGCTCTAACCCAATGTGGCATGCGAAGAACCTGGAGAAAGGCATTTGGGGTTCTTACGCTGATGCCTACGGCCTGGATCCTGTTAATGATCCTAGTGATCAACTAGTGGGTGCGTACACGCGTCATTATGATTCAGTTGCGGTTGCGCCTTGGTTGTGGAACTCTGACAAGAGCGTGTTCCTGTCTACAGAAGATAAAGCCTCTATCGAAGTCAAAGCGGACTACGTTATCGACCAGGAAATCGGTGGCATCATGTTCTGGGAGCTGGCAGGAGACTACAACTGCTACGTACTAGATGCAAACGGCAACCGTACGACTGTTGATACAACTGAACAGGCGTGTGCGGCAGGGAATGGTGAATATCACATGGGTAATACCATGACCAAAGCAATTTACGACAAGTTTATGTCTGCGACACCATACGGCAATAAAGTGGCGACGGGTGCAATTCCGACAGAAGCTGTCAATATTACAGTGAGTGTTGGCGGGTTTAAAATTGGTGACCAAAACTACCCGATTAACCCAAAAATCACGTTTACCAACAATACTGGTCAAGCGATTCCAGGAGGTACAGAGTTCCAGTTTGATATTCCTGTATCAGCACCGGATAACGCGAAAGATCAGTCTGGCGGTGGTTTAAAAGTAATTGCGTCTGGCCATACTCGTGCAAATAACATTGGTGGTTTGGATGGTGTAATGCACCGTGTATCCTTCTCTCTACCTGCTTGGAAAGATCTTCCTGCTGGCGGAACGTACGAACTGGATATGGTTTACTACCTGCCTATCTCTGGACCAGCAAACTATTCGGTAATCTCTGGTGGTAAAGAGTTTGCCTTTAAGTTTGAACAACCTGATCTACCAATCGGTGATTTAACTTCAGGTACTGGCGACACGACAGAACCAGGCTCTTGTAACAAAGCTGGGTTGGTAACGTACCCTGATCTTCCTCAAACGGACTGGGCTGGGAATCCAAGCCACGCTAATCAAGGCGATAAGGTCATTTACAATGGCGTGGTTTATCAAGCTAATTGGTGGACTTCTTCCGTGCCGGGTAGTGATGGAAGTTGGTCTACGGTATGTAACATCTAAGTTTTAGCTGTACCAATTCAATGTAAAAGCGCACGATGACTATCGTGCGCTTTTTAATTGGGTGCTTATTGAAAACGTTTAGAATTCGTAACTTTCAGGAATAACGACAATGCCTTTTTCCGAAATATGGAAGCGTTTCGCATCTTCAACTTTATTGATACCGATTTGAGTATTCGGAGGAATACGAACGTGTTTATCGATGATACAGTTCACCAACTGACATCCTTCACCAACTTCCACATCATCAAAAAGAATACTGTCGGCAACAGTTGCGCTGTCATGGATTCGGACATTGCAGAAGATAATTGAGTGGTGAACGGAACCGCCTGAATTGATTACGCCATTCGCAATAATAGAGTTAATAAAGATACCTTCATTGCCAGTTGCCGAAGAAACCGTTCTGGCTGGTGGAAATTGGGGTTCGTAAGTGCGAATCGCCCAGTTAGACTGATACAAGTTCATCGGTGGGACAGGTTCGAGCAAATCCATATTCGCTTCATAGAAAGAGTCTATCGTACCTACATCACGCCAGTAGCAGTCTTTATCAACACGACCTTTACTTCCACAGAACTTATAAGCGTAAACCGACTCGGTATCGATTAATTTAGGGATAATGTCTTTGCCAAAGTCGTGACTAGATCCTTCTTGTTGTGCATCTTCACGTAAAGCTGCTTTAAGGACATCCATATCAAAAATGTAAATGCCCATCGACGCGAGGCTTTTAGAAGGATCATCAGGCAGAGTAGGTGGGTTTTTTGGCTTTTCTATAAAGGATTTTACTAGTCCGTTTTCTGCTATTCCCATAACACCAAATGCTGTTGCTTCTTCTACAGGGACATCCATACACGCGACCGTGAGTTTTGCACCTTTCTCTTTATGTTCTTCAAGCATTGCCGCGTAATCCATTCGATAGATATGGTCGCCGGATAATACGACAACGTACTTTGCATCATTTCGGGACAACAGCCATAAGTTATGATAGATGGCGTCTGCGGTACCTTCATACCATGCACCACCTTTGCGCATTTGCGGAGGAACGGCTGTGATATATTCACCAAGTTCGGGATTGAAGATAGACCAACCATCACGAAGGTGTTTTTGTAGCGAGTGCGATTTGTATTGTGTGAGGACTAAGATTTTACGTAAACCTGAGTTCAGACAGTTGGTCAACGTGAAATCGATGATGCGATATTTGCCGCCGAATGGCACAGCAGGTTTGGCACGGTCATCAGTAAGTGGACTAAGTCTGGAGCCCATACCTCCAGCTAGAATAACAGCGAGTGCGTCTTGCATAGTGTTCCCTTTCCCTTTTTTAACATGACCCAAAATAGTGCTTAACCGGGGAGAATAGGTTAAAGAAAGCGATACTTTGAATGTCATTTACTTGTGTGTTGATGTTCTACTGCAAACTTTAGTACAAGAATCGCGCCATAGAATTAATTTTTAAAAATCAAAGACATTAGTTTAAGTAATGAAGTGTGTTGCACTAAATCAGGGAAAGGGTATTGTAGGAAGCACTAATTAGGTGCGTATTTATTGGTTAAAAAAATGTGACTGAAATTTACAATGTAAAGTAGCGAAGAAACAATAAGATAAAGAGAGCACATTGCTCCCTTTATCATTAATGCTTTAATCAATTCAACGTGAAGTTATTGTCCTAAGAAAGACCGATAATGTTGCCATCGTCGTCTAAGTCTAGGTTCATAAATGCAGGCTTATCAGGCAGTCCCGGCATCGTCATTACACTACCAGTCAGTGCATAGACAAATCCCGCGCCAGCACATAAGCGTAATTCACGAATCGGTACCGTAAAGCCTTTAGGTGCTCCCTTGACGCTTGAATCGGTCGTAATTGAAAGCGGTGTTTTTGCTACGCACACCGCCAAGTTATCGAACCCAAGTCTTTCGAATCGTTTCAGTTGCGATGCCGCTAACTCACTCAGTTCTATATTAGCTGCGCCATAGCCCACTTCACAAACAGACATTATCTTCTCTTTAAGGCTTTGCTCTTTAGTGTAAAGCGGTCGGAAACTCGTTGGAATGTTGCACGCGTCAACGACAAATTGAGACAGTTCTCGAGTACCTTCGCCACCTTTTGCAAAAGCGTTACTGAGGGCGACTTTTACACTCGGATTAAACTCATGGATTAGCTTCTTAAGTGTTGACAACTCATCTGCACAGTCTTGTGGGAACTGGTTGATGGCGACTACGGCAGGGATACCATATTTGTGGACGTTGTTAATGTGCCATTTCAGGTTTTCGAATCCAGCTTTTAACGCAGACTCATCTGGATTAAATAGGGAATCAGGGATAGGCGTACCCGGACGAAGATCATAATGTCCTGAGTTTGCTTTTAGTCCACGAAGCGTTGCAACGATCACTACACAGTCGGGAGCAAGGTTTGCTGCAGCGGCTTTTATATTGCACGCTTTTTCGAACCCCATATCAGATCCAAAACCCGCTTCTGTGACAGTGTAACTAGCTAGTTTTAGGGCGATTTCATCAGCGATGATAGAGGAATTGCCATGGGCAATATTAGCGAAAGGGCCTGCGTGAATTAGAGTCGGAACGCCTTCTAACGTTTGCATCAGTGTAGGAGCAATCGCTTCTTTTAAAGTCACAGCCATCGCTCCGGCGACTTGAAGATCTTCCGTTGTAACTGGTTGCCCATTCACATCATAAGCGACAACAATCCGTCCAATTCGTTGGCGTAGATCTTTTAAATCTTTAGCCAGAGCGATGATAGCCATCAATTCGGACGCAGCAGAAATATCGAAACCTTCATCACGTTCATTTCCATTGATGCTCTTGCCTGGCTCATTTAAACCGATTTTTACCATTCGTAAAGCGCGGTCGTTATGATCCATAACGCGCTTCCAGGTTATGCTGTTAAGGTCTATTTTTAGTGCTTTTAAACCTGTGCGAGTTTCAAATGCGTCATAGCCTTCACGTTGCTCGTGGTAAAGACGTGCATCAAGTGCAGCTGAAGCAAGGTTATGTGCCGCAGTCACGGCGTGAATATCGCCCGTTAAGTGTAAGTTAAGCTCGTCCATTGGTGCTACCTGGGAGTAGCCACCGCCTGCTGCGCCACCTTTGATACCAAAAACTGGTCCCATAGATGGCTGCCTGATACAAGCAATTACAGATTGATTCAGTTTTGCCAGCCCTTGAGCAAGACCAATAGTGGTCACGGTTTTCCCTTCGCCAAGTGGAGTGGGAGTGATAGCAGTAACCAGTACTAATTTACCATCTTCATTGTCTTTTAAGCGATTGAGACAATTGGGGTGCACTTTGGCTTTGTATTTGCCGTGTGTGTCATATTCATGAGGCTCCAGACCCGCATTGGATGCGATAGTCTTAATGGATGATAAAGGTGTGTTTCGGCAAATTTCAATATCAGACTGCATGGATACTCCCAAAAAGTGGCTAACACGTGGTGTTTAACTTCAATCTATCTGAAAAGCTTACGATGTTTTGCGCAAACGTTTGCGCGAGAATAATACTGGTAAGAAAAAGAGTGTAAAGAATTTAATGCGACCTAATGTGCTACACAATAGCAAATTCAACCAAACAATGCGCTAGATCAAAACAAAAAGGCCACCAACCGATGGCCTAAGTATCCTTTTTATTCTAAGGTTCAGAATTTAGCGATCCCAGTAGGTCTCTTCTAAACTGTCTTCGCGTTCCGGTAGTGCTCGTGACAGTCGAGGTGAATGCTGAGTTAATACTTCATAGCTCACTCGATTCGAGTATTTACAAATTTGTGATAGTGATGAGTAAGTCAAACAACGAACTTGATGTTTCTCTGAATTTGGAACTTCTTTATGATGGAAAGAGTTTGCTGCCATGTCATGAAGAAGGGCAGAGAGCGCAGCATCGCCGGCACCGTTGGTATTCTTGATTTTTAGTGGGCCACCCAGATATGGTCCAATATGAGAATAGACTTTTATTGGGTTCTCACAGTCATCTTTACGCATAGCACGGCTGAATTCAAACTTGTTAAAGGCTTCAATCGAACCTTCTAGCATGTCGTGAGTCGTTTCGCGTTTTACCTTGTCGTCCGTGTAACCCGCCATGTAAAGGCCATTTGGACCTGCAGTGCACAGTACTAGGTCAACCCAATCGAGTGCTTTATCTGCAGCTGCAAGTGGATCTGACAGTCCTGTAAGAGCCGCACCTTCCTCTTCATTCATCGCAACAACAGAAACATTCTCACGAATATACTCCTGCCACCACTTTGCATTACCTTCGATGACGTATTTAGTGCCTAGTGTAAGTACAACAGGAACATCGTGCTTCTTGGCAAAATCTATCGCTCTTTGAACGGCCTTTGGCATTGGATCTTGTTCTTTTCCACGCATTAGGTACGAAGAAACCACAAGAGCAGACGCTTTGCTGAATATGTCTTCAGGAATACTTTCAGGCAGAAGTTGGTTCATGTGACCTTCATTGATTGCGAAGGTACGCTCACCATCTTGTGTAATAAGGGTATAACAACGACCAATAGGGCCGTCTACCGTCTGTAGATGATTGAGATTCATGCGAGAAGATGTGCGGCAGAGGTAACGATATGCGAATGAACCGACTTGAATATTCTTCGACATCACACCAAGCAGGACTGATTTACTATCAGCTAGCACAGAGTAGTTGTGCAGCGTGTTCCCGATTGTATCCCCTGGATATTGGTGAGTAATCAGGCCTTGTTCAACGAGGTCTTCGTACAGGGCATCTGCTTTGGTCTCTTCAAGAACAAGCGAGTGCCCTTTACTTAAGTTGTACTTTTCTAAAAATGCGTCATCTACCCGAGCTTCGATATCTACGATGGTCTGACCGACACCAATAATGGTTGGGCGGTATAGCTTCGGAGCTTGACGAATTTGATTAACTAATGGATCTCTGGCGTGAGTGGGGAAGTAGTGTTTAGATTTACGCTGACCAGGAAACTTCATGCTTGTTCTTGAGTGAGAAAAAAAAGAGGCGGGATTCTATCACAAAAAAATGAAATTAAATGGATTATGTTGCAATAAAACGTGCCCACCAACACATTTGGTGGGCTAGATAGGAGCAGAAATCAGATGAGGCTAATTTATTTTTGCTTCTGTTGGCTGAACGTATGCTTTTGTACCCCATAGTGGTACTGTCGATAAACTATGCTTAAAGCTACCTGAGGTCTCTTTGGTTGAGTACGAAAGGTACATCAAGGTTTGATTTTCGGGATCATAAATTCGACGAATTTTCATCGACTTAAAGAAGACACTTTTGGACTTCTTAAACACGACTTCACCAGACTTACTTTTATCGATGTTAGTGATCATCTCAGAGGTGATTTCACCAGTTTGACGGCATGAGATTGAGCTGTCACTTGGATCGGCCAGACTAAAATCCGCTTCAATACTGGCAACGTGACAAGTTACGCCTGGTACTTCTGGGTCGACAAGTGTATTCAACTTGATGTCTTTCAAAGTAAACATACCAAGTGACACATCTCCGACTTCATCACTACCACACCCAGCGAGCAAGGTAAGTAAACTTAAAGCAAGTAAGCGTTTTTTCATTATTTGGTCCTTAACGAGAAAAGTTTATTGGCTCAATCTATCAGACGATCGCATGTAAAACAAAATTTGGCGTTACCTCAGGACTTTAGCTAGGTTTGTTATAGGCTTCATGCTAAGGTACCGCCTTAAACGAATGGCTTCTTTAACGTTTCCCAACTACAGAGATCAGTGGGGGCCCAGTTAGCACTCGTTTTTAACTCGCTAGCGTTTTCTAGCCTGTGACAGTTAAGGTATTTAAATGAATGAACAACAGTTAGTCAGCGTAGAGCGAAAAAATGCATGGCTGCATGATCTGGTCGAAGTTGAGTTTCCCACTCCTGAAAGTTTGAAAGGGCGAGAGATCTACTTTCAGGCTTTAGATCATCAGACCTACCAAGTAGTTGATAAAGACACGTTGTTAAAGGGCGACCCGGAGTGCAAAGCTGAAAATATTTTCCTGGTTGACTTTCACCGACTCACCGTCATGTTTTCTATTCTTCAATCACAGCGCTGGGATGCTCAGTATGACAAAGACATGATTGTCGAATATCTTACGCAGATCATTTTGACGCCAGATTTTGAACTGTATGTTGGATTCCTGGATGGTAATCCAGTTGGAGCGGCTATCGTCAGTCAATTTGGCGGTAATACATTGATTTCTGATGTTGCTGTGTCAGGTTCACTGGAAAAAAGTCAATTTATCTCTGATGTTGCAAAACGATTAGACGTTGAACAAAAACTGCGTGAATCCGTTGTCTGCGAATGTTAACCCAAGCTCGTCTCATTCTTTGAGTGGGACGTGATTGTTGCGATGGTTCCATCGTTTACCGACTTCTCCTCGCACAAAGTATCAAGGAAGTACCTCAATTTTCCCGGTGCCGGGCATCTCATTGAAAAGAACACGGTTTCACTGCTATATAGAGAGAAATCGGTGATCTTGCTTTAAAAATAGATAATTGTTCGATGCCATTTATGTGAAATGCCAAGCCCATCGTTTAAACAATCCTAAACTCAAATATTATTAACCTACAAAATAAAATAGGTCAGCGACATTTTTGAGGCGTTCGGGGGAGTTCTATGGCTACTAACAATATAAAATGCGTGATTTTTGATTGTGATGGAACACTGGTTGATAGTGAGCGTTTGTGTTGCCAAGCGTTGGTCAATGTATTTCGCCAGCACGGCGCTCAGTTGACTATGCAAGAATGCTTAGAGCATTTTAAAGGTGGTAAACTTGCCGATATTCTTCTTGAGACTAAAAAGTTAATCAATATTCCTGTTTCTATTGATGTTTTAGAGCCCCAGTACCGCCTAGAGGTACAAAATCTATTTGTGCGTCACTTACAACCCATGGATGGTGCCGTCCGTCTGCTTGAATTTTTTGATGTAAACAACATTGAATATTGTGTCGTATCTAATGGACCAAGAGATAAAATTGAGTACGCCCTTGAGCTAACAGGTCTGTCAGAATCCTTTAAAGGAAAGGTGTTTTCTGCTTTTGAGGCAAATAGCTGGAAGCCTGAGCCTGATTTGCTCATGTATTGTGCGATGAATATGGGATTCCTGCCTGGCGACTGTCTTTATATTGACGATACGCCAAAGGGAGTGGAGGCAGGGCTGAATGCTGGTATTAAAACCGTACAGTTATTTAACGGCTCGGAGGTTAATCGTGTTGATGACGAACGAGTTATCCAAATCCAGCATTTAGACGAATTAAAAGAGCAACTTGTAAGCTGCTCAATTTAAGATTTAGTGGTGAATTCGGCTCAAGCTATGAATGTACTTCAGTTTAGATTGTAAGTACGGTGTTTGATGTAAGCACTGAATTGAAGAAAAGTTTTTGGTATGGAATCCGCAAGCCGCGCATGTGAATTTTTCTCCATCCGCAGATATCAAATATTCGTCACATTGGCATAGCGGGCAGTTTAGGTTTTCATTGTCTTTTGTATCGTTGTAATTATTCATATTATTTTTCCAGCAGCAAATTGGAATTGGTATGTTCAAGCATAGCGGAACAAAATCTTGTTGAACATTATTTCATCAGATACAAGTGTTTCTTTCGATTCACTTCAAAAAATTGATTTAGGTCAACTGGTTGTACTGTTCAAAAATAGTTGAGTGAATATTTGGGATTAATTTCCGTCTCTCTGAATAGTGCAATCGATTACTTTTGGTTTTGTGCAAAGGATTAAAAATCTTTACTTCTCACTGTCATAAATATGTCTTATAAAGACTATAAAAAGGAATCGCTGATACAAAATTGGAAAGATAAGTGTCAGTTGGAAGAAGCAAGAACGCTTCATAATTAAGTAAAGGAGGTCACAATGAGCGACCAATACCAAAATGATGAGAGTCTGGAGCTGCTTGATGCGCTTGAAATTGGCATTCTCTTATCTGAGTACTTCGGCTCAGAAAACGAAGCCGAATAGTACTGCACGTATTCTCAATTCATCATCGTAGACGTTATACTAAGTTCATGTCGCATCAGTCTTAAAAGCGAACATGGCATCGAATGAACTTTCTAGCCCATTTACACATCGCAGACCACTGCAATAGTCATTTATTAGGAAACTTGCTTGGAGACTTCGTGAAAGGAGATCCAAGCAAGCAGTACCAATCTGATATCTCTAATGGCATCAAACTCCACCGTTTTGTTGATCGCATCACCGATCAACATCCAATCGTTGACGAGTGCAAACCACACTTTACTGGTGTAGCTCGCAGATTCGCTCCTATTGCTCTGGATATGTTTTGGGATCACTGTTTAGCCAAGCATTGGGAGCTCTACTATCAGGAACCACTTAATCGGTTTGTTGATTATGCTTACCAACAGGTCGACCAAGAAGTAATTGATGGCTTACCGCCTCGATTTCTATTGCTGCACAGCAGGATGTGGAGTGGTGGATGGCTTCAGTCCTATCAGGATCTGGAAAATATAGAATTTGCACTGCACAGAATGTCTCAGAGAAGTCCGAGAATGGCGGATCTTACGACTACCTTTTCGGTGTTAGAGGAAGAGTATGAGGTTTTAGACGCAAAATTTCCTGTCCTCTACCAAGATATTCTTGTTCAGGCACTTGAGTATCACAAGCAAATAATCAATGCATAGAGTCAAAAGGTAGTATGGTCAGGAGCGCTCTGGTAAACTCTGCGCTCCAAAAATTATGAGGTTTATCATGTCCGTTAATTTTGCTGACCTTGGCATTGAACAAAAATTGGTAGAAACCCTGAGCAATTTAAATATTGTCACGCCAACACCAGTACAAGAAAAGTCGATTCCCCATGTACTTGAAGGTAAAAACCTTCTTGCTGCGGCGCAAACTGGTACAGGTAAAACGGCTGCGTTTGGTCTGCCTATTATCCAAAGGGTTCAGCAAGAGAAATTAAACGGAACACCTCAAGCATTGATTTTGGTGCCTACGCGCGAGCTGGCGCAGCAAGTCTTTGACAGCCTGACTCAGTACGCATCAAAAACTGAGCTACGAATTGTATGTGTTTATGGTGGTACGAGTATTGGTGTACAGAAGAACAAACTCGAAGAGGGTGCAGATATTCTGGTTGCCACGCCAGGTCGTTTGTTGGATCACTTGTTTAACGGCAATGTAAACATTTCAAAAACGACCACGCTTGTTTTGGATGAAGCAGACAGAATGCTGGATATGGGGTTCTGGCCAGATTTACAACGCATACTGCGTCGTTTGCCGGCAGAGAAACAGATCATGCTATTTTCTGCTACATTCGAAAAGCGTATTAAAACTATCGCTTATAAGCTGATGGAGTCTCCGGTGGAAGTCGAAGTGACACCGCCAAATACGACTGCCGAAACGGTTAAACAGATGGTTTATCCCGTAGATAAAAAGCGTAAGCGTGAATTACTGGCTTACTTAATCGGTTCACGCAACTGGCAACAAGTTCTCGTTTTCACGAAAACCAAGCAAGGAAGTGATGAACTTGCAAAAGAGTTAAAGTTGGATGGCATCAAAGCGGTGTCGATCAACGGAGACAAATCTCAAGGTGCTCGCCAGCGCGCTTTAGACGAATTTAAACAAGGTAAAATTCGTGCATTAATCGCGACTGATGTCGCAGCTCGTGGATTGGATATTCAGGAGCTGGAGCAAGTTGTCAACTTTGATATGCCGTTTAAAGCAGAAGATTATGTTCACCGAATTGGTCGTACCGGACGCGCTGGAAATTCTGGGTTTGCTGTGTCTCTGATGAGCCGAGACGAAGAATATTTGCTGCATGCGATAGAAAACCTGCTGGACCAACGATTGCCTCAAGAGTGGTTAGCTGGATTTGAACCAAGCTTAATCGAAGATGCAGAACCTGAGAACAACGGTGGTGGGCGTCGTAAAAGTCGCTCTTCAGAAAAGCGTAAGTTAAAAGCCAAACTCGCTATTCACAAGAACCGTGGCAAAAATCGTCGCTAACTAAATGGTTATTCCTTAGCCCACTTGGCCTTTCAGCTGCTAAGTCATCAGGCTGTTTTTACTTGATCATAGACCTCTAGGGGCTGTGGGAGCGCAAGAAAATAACCTTGATACATATCAAAACCGAGTTTTTTCATTAAATTAAATTGATGCTCGGTTTCAATTCCTTCAATAACGGTTTTAGAGCGTAAATGCTTTGCAAGCAAGAGAGCGCTCATTAAAGCAGTGAAGTCACCATCTTCGTATTTGAGCAACAGCGATCTATCCATCTTAATGATGTCAGGTCGGACGCACTTCACTCGCTCAACCGTTGAAGCGTTTATTCCAAAGTCGTCAACGGCGAGATTAAATCCTCTCCGACTGAGTTCATTCGTAGCTTTGCAAAGAAATGATTCTTCGCTCGCATCTAATTCTACCAGTTCCATCACAATCTGGGTTGCTGTAAAGCTTGATTGGCGGATCGTTTGCTTAAGCAGATGACTATACGATAAATCCTTAACCATCATTTCGGCGGCTTTGGGGAGGACGTTAAGAAACAGCTTTTTATTATAGAAGCGCGATTGCCCAAAGTTTTTTACGTGAATTAGGCGGCTTAAACGATCGACATTTAATAACTCTGAGGCAGGAATCGTCTGCGAATGGAAAAACTGATCTGGTCGAAGCGTTAAGCCGTTAATGTCATTGATCCGGACAAGAGCCTCAAGACCCACAATGGTGAGGTCATTATTATATATAGGCTGGTATACACTTCTAAGCGTCAAATTTTGGTAGTGCGCGATGTACTGTCCATCATCTTGTGTCGAGATGCAGCCAATTAGCTGCGATGAGCTCATCATTATTACAACCTGGTTCAATGCATATCAACGATGTGACTACATCAATGTGACTTGAATTAGGAGAATCTAATCGTTTAGCACTAGATGTGGCAAGTGAGTTAGAACCAGTTCGCCTAATTTATCGAGCTGTATCAAACTAATAGTCTTGATTCGTTTATGTTTACCTTTTGATGCTACCACTGAAGTACTGCGTATAGTTGCAGGTATCTACGTACCAATTGCTGCTTGTTTGCACGACGTAAAGGATGACCAAATTTTATGTAGCAGGGGTTGATATCAAAACGTGTATTTAGGGATTGAGTCAGTTGCGATTCACTTGTATACAGGGTAATGCCTTGATTTGTGTATTCGTTGATCGGCTCTGGCAGCTCGCCCATCCACCAATGCAACAGTTCTCGGCTTGTTTTACTTCTGCTTAACCAATGATCACACACCAAAAAAAGCAGATCGTTCGGCTGTAATGCGTATCCGTATTCACTTTGCCATTCGGTAATAGAAGAGAGCATCTTTTCACGACAAGATTTACCCGCGCTGACCATGTGGTAGCTTAACACCCAGACCGTCCCAATCTCAGAGGTAATTCGATAATGGTGTGGCAAGTCGGGGCCATTGAGTACTTCGATTGGTTTGATGACGCTACTGTGGCCAAAATGGTGAAGCGTCCGTTCCATACGTCTTGAGAAAGCCAGCCCCAGATGGTGTTCGCTCATACCCTGATTGTGAACGGCAGGATAATGCTTTTCACAGATTTTAAGGCAGTCTTCTTGAAAGTCATTAACACTTTGTATTACTAAGTCGAGTAGCAAAGATTATCCCTTAACGATTATTGAAACGAACGGCAAAAGGTTAGCATAGCCTTTTTAGCATAGACTAATTTCGTTCGGCAACTTCTTGATCTAAACATCAAAATTCGGAATGCTACCTATCAACGTAAGAAAACGCCGCAGCGACGATATGTTTAAAAATAAATTTCAAAGACACAAAATAATTGAACTCCAATATGCAGAGGGCAACCAATGATTAAACTCGATAGGGTGCAAAAAGAAACGCTAGCTACAGCGATTCAAGACTATATGCAAGATGAATTGAGTCTTGAAATTGGTCAGTTTGACAGCGAATTTTTGATTGATTTCATAACAGATAAACTTGGTGCAGTGTACTACAACAAAGGGGTCGAAGATGCTAAGGCAGTTATCGAACGCCGTATGCTTGAATTATCTGATGAACTCTATGAAATAGAAAAAGAAGTGAAACTATAAAATTCAAAAATTCTTACATTTTAGTTGTTCTAAATTTTCGAACAGGTTGGTAGATAAGGTGCAATTGGCTGGATGTAAATAATGGTAAATAATCTGTTTCATATACGGCAAATAGGTTAATGTGATGTTTATTGCTCAACATTAACATAGAAAACTTCTGGGAATTGAGATGGGCACATCTGTAAAGAACTACAACGCTTTTACTCGCGTACTGCATTGGTTATCTGCCATATGTATTGTTGGCTTGTTCGCCGTCGGTTTATGGATGGTCGATCTAAGTTACTACAGTGAGTGGTATCGTACAGCGCCTGACTATCATCGCTCTATCGGTATTTTGCTAGCGATAACTACTCTGGTGAGAATTATATGGAAACATCTTAGCGCATCACCTCAACCAGAAGGTAAGACTTACGAAGTTGTTGCCGCTAAGTTGGCGCATAGCTTGATGTATTTACTGCTAATCACCATTTTTGTATCCGGCTACCTGATATCAACATCTGACGGTCGTGGTATCGAAGTATTTAATTGGTTTACAGTACCAGGAGCAGGTGAATTATTCCCTAATCAATCAGACCTTGCTGGTGCAATCCATTTTTACGCAGCGTGGGCAGTTATCCTGATCGCAGGCTTGCATGCTCTTGCTGCACTAAAACACCACTATATCGATAAAGACAACACATTACGAAAAATGTTAGGAGTTTCAAAATGAAAAAGTCACTATTTGCTACAGGATTAGCGTTGGCGATGGCACTACCTCTAGGTGCGCAAGCTGCGGATTATGTTATCGATACTAAAGGGGCACACGCTTCTATCAACTTTAAAGTTAACCACCTTGGTTACAGCTTCATCAAAGGTCGTTTTAATACATTTTCTGGTGACTTTTCTTTTGATGAAAACAACATCGCTGATTCTAAAGTGAACGTTGTTGTTGATACAACGAGTCTGGACTCTAACCACGCGGAGCGTGATAAGCACATTCGTAGCGGTGATTTCATTGACGCAGGCAAATTTGGTCAAGCGACTTTTACGAGCACAAAAGTGACTGACAAAGGCGATGGTAAACTGGACGTTGCGGGTGACTTAACACTGCACGGCGTAACTAAACCTATCACTATCGAAGCTGAATTTGTTGGTGCAGGTAACGACCCATGGGGTGGAGAGCGTGCAGGTTTCATTGGCCAAACTCGACTAGAACTTGCTGACTTTGATATTCCTGTAATGGGCGCTTCAAGCTACGTAGATATGGAACTTCATATTGAAGGTGTTAAGAAGTAATTTATTGTTTTAACGGCATAAGTTTAAATAAAAACAAACAAAGCGCTCTTCTGGTGAAGAGCGCTTTTTTCGTGCCAAATGGCTATATTTATCAACTGACGATGTTAGCGTTTTATTTTTATGCTGATTCTAGTTCGTCTTGCTCAACGAGATTGAGTCGCTCACCGTAAACAGGGCGTAACGCATTAAGCACTTCACTACGCGTTACTACACCAACCATTTGTCCATTCTTCAGCACTGGTAATACTTGCGGCTTACTCACTCTCATACTCTTTGCTCGCTCCTCTAAAGAGAGAGAAGTGAAACGTGTCGCAATGCCCATATCGCTTGTTGGAAATAGCTTGTCTTTATCAATACAAAGGAACTCTACAACATCCACTAATCGATCATCCGCATCAATCGCTACAACGTCACGACTCATTAAATCAACCACTTTCTGCCCTTTAACTGGAATGTAATCTTCACACCATAGATCTACCATTACATCGTGCGCAGAGAAGAAACCAACCAAACGATTGTGGACATCAACAACAGGAGCACTGGAAAGGTGGTTATCAAGCAAGGTATCAAGTGCTGTTACAATCGGCATTTCTGCATTGATAGTGATTGGGCTAGGATTCATGATGTCCTTAACAAATGAACTATTTTTCATGTTGGATTCCTTAACTGACATGAGTGGTGTTGTATGTGTAATAGATAAAACGTTGGCTGCTTTTAGCTCTGGTCGACGGAAAATACACCAGTTAGCTAAGCCAACTAATACCGCGCCGCCGACGATATTTCCGAGAGTGACTGGTATTAAGTTTGCCGTAATAAAATGGGCGACATTTAAGTCTGCATATTGCGAAGCCGGAACGCCGACTGAAGCCCAAAATGATTCCGGAGCAAAGTTTGCGATCACGATACCTAGTGGCACCATAAACATGTTGGCGACACAGTGCTCAAAGCCGCTGCTAACAAACATTGCTACAGGTAAGATAGTCATCACTGCTTTTGTCATAGCGTTAGCTGAGCTAAATGTTAGCCAAATGGCCAGACAAACCAGTAGGTTACATAAAATACCAAGTGCAAATGCCTCAACTAGTGTGTGATGGAGTTTATGCTGAGCGATATTGAGTGCGTTCAATCCCCACTGCCCACCATCCATCTGATACAAGCCTGCTGCAGTGACTAGAGCAAGAAGAAGCATTGCTCCAATAAAGTTACCAACATAAACTTTGCCCCAGATTGATAGCATCTTGCTGAACGTGATCTGTTTGTTTGCCCATGAGATGCTTGAAAGCACAGAGCTGGTAAACAGTTCACCGCCACAGATGACGATAAGAATCAACCCCATACTGAAAGCAATACCTCCAGCAAGGCGGCTTAATCCCCATCCAGCACCTGCGCTGCCTGTTGTAACAGTGATATAGAACAAGAATGCTAAGCCGATAAATGCACCTGCCATCGCGGCAAGGCTCAGCGTCATACTGCTGGTTTTTTGGGATTTACTTAGAGCAAATTTTTCCGCTTCAGCCATCATTTCTTTCGGAGAAAAATACTGGTGATTATTTACGCTACTCATCGCCATACTGACCCCTTAGGTTTTGATGCCATAAAAACTCCTTGATTTATAAACTCAAAATTTAAATTATTGTTTTTCTTCCTACGGCGTTCCTGAGCCGCACACTCAGGCTAATCGGAAATGTCCTACAGGGAAAATTGATATTGTTTAAGGTGTTTATCAATTCAATTGATAACTGGCCAAAGAAGAGTAAAATGAATTCCGTTGCGTATATGTGGCTAACCAGATGAGTAGTAAAAGGCTCAAGAAATGGGTTGTTTTGAAGGATTGCAAACCGCTTAGTCTCGCTTTATGACACAATTCAGTTGTAATAATTTGTTTTAAAAAATAGTGGAGTATGAATACTCACTCGTAAAGGAGGACACGTTGCGCTATTCACTTAAGCAGTTGGCAGTTTTTAATGCAGTAGCCGATTCCGGTAGCGTAAGTCAGGCTGCAGATAAACTGGCACTTACACAGTCCGCGACAAGTATGTCACTGGCTCAGTTGGAAAAAATGTTGGGAAGGCCTTTATTCGAAAGGCAGGGAAAACAAATGGCTTTAACCCATTGGGGAATGTGGTTGAGGCCAAAAGCGAAACGATTATTACAAGACGCTTTGCAGATTGAAATGGGGTTCTATGAACAACATTTATTAAGCGGTGAAGTCCGTCTTTGCGCAAGTCAAACCCCAGCAGAACACTTAGTGCCCGACCTTATAAGTATTATTGATAATGACTTTCCTGAAATGAGGATATCTCTCGATGTAAAAAGCACAAAAGGTGTGCTTGAAGGTGTCCTGGATTACAAGTATGACTTAGGAATCATTGAAGGCCGTTGTGACGATAACCGTTTAAACCAAGAAGTCTGGTGCCGTGATCACCTTACTGTTGTGGCGGCATCCCATCATCCGTTTGCTAAAATTAAAACGGTCAGTTTGGCTCAGCTAGAGCATGCAAAATGGGTTCTGCGTGAACAAGGATCGGGAACACGTAAAACTTTTGATAGCTCGATTTTTCAACACATCGAAGAGCTTGATGTATGGCGTGAATATGAACACGTACCGGTACTTCGCAGTTTGGTTGCGAATGGACAGTATTTAACCTGCTTACCTTACTTAGATGTCGAGCGCTACATTAAATCTGGTTGTCTTGTCGCATTAGATGTGCCCGAATTGAAAATGGAGCGTACGCTTTCATTTATATGGCGTGCTGATATGGCAGAAAATCCACTCGTAGAGTGCATTAAGCGCGAAGGGTTACGAATGATGAAAGGTAAGCCGTCCGTGTTCTAGTGCTTGCCACCGCTAGGTTTGTTACTCAATCGCAAATCGTTAAGAAAGATTTGTGAGGCAAAATTCAGACTGAAGATATTTACTAAATCTGTTGTTTTATCGTTTGCGTATAACTTTTAGTGCAATTAATGTAATTTTCAGTGGTATCATTGTGATCAATGTCACCGATAATGCGGGGAGATCTCCTTAGTATCGGTTATTGATTTCAATGTATGAAGGCTGTTATCAAACCGGAAAGGTCTGATACAAGCTGAACAGGTACCAATACCATGACGACACTTTTAGCTATTTCAATTACGACTGGGATTTTGTCTGGCATTTGGGGTTGGATTGCAATCTCCCTTGGCCTTTTATCTTGGGCCGGATTCTTAGGTTGTACTAGCTTTTTTGCTTCTCCGACGAGTGGGCTGAAAGGGCTGGCGACGAGCCTGATTACCAATTTAACTGGCGTGTTCTGGGCAATGGTCATTATCTATGGCTCAACTTACGCTGGACTAGAGCTCCTTGGCTATGTAATCACAGCTGTTGTGGCATTTTTCATGTGTATTCAAGCTAAGCAAGCTTGGTTGTCGTACATTCCTGGTACTTTTATTGGTTCATGCGCGACTTTTGCTGCAGATGGTAACTGGCAACTTGTTGTTCCATCACTAATATTAGGTGGTGTATTTGGCTATCTGATGAAAACGACTGGTCTTTGGCTGCACTCGAAATCAACCGCTACTTCTGCTTCGCTTACCGAGCAAGTACAGTAGGGCTTTTCCGATCTTTTTGGCATCTGATAAATACGGGCTATTATCCCGCTCAATACCATTAATCAAAAATATTGATATTAGATAGAAGCACGCTTTAATAATGTACTTGGTTTTACTTAAAATTTTCCCGTATTAAGTATTTCCACTGGCCATGGACACGATGCGTTTCAGTGTCCAGCGCAAAAGTACCGGTATGCATTCCACGCCATTTTCTTCACAATGAGAAACGATCGCTAAGGCTAAGTCCGGTTTGGCATGTTTTTTCAGTACCCGGTTTACGACTTTCTTGGCCGGAATCTGATGATCGTGAGGCACTTTGATCATGTCCTTAAAGAAAAGCTCGAAGCCATGATTGTAAAGGAAATGCTCAATATCCCGGTCAGGCAACTCGGTTAGGCGATGACGCTCCTGATCGTGTTCTAACTGTGAACGAACGGTGTGAGCGTATTTTTTACCTGCCGCATCGCCATCGGTTACAACGTGCCAGTCGATCCCAAACTCTTTAGCGACTTTGATAATTGATCGCAGTCCGGATTGTGCGAACTCTACGATGTGAACACCTTCTGCAGCCAAGTCGTAACCGCATTGCCGAGCTAACTCATTAAAGAGCCATACCTCTGTTTCACCTTCAACCAGCAACCAGCAACGTGCAAATAGAGAACCGGCGCGATGGAATCGAATATGAAATCCGATGCGTCTAAGTTCATCGCTCCCAAATTTAGAGGTATTCAGGCTCTTAGCGATGGTTCGATCGGAAAGACGATACAAGCGTCGTATAGAATACAGAGGTACAGAGCTGAGTAAACTGCCACTATTGGTGGTCAGAATCTTTTGCATGGGTAACAGTTGAAGTAGCGCCCAGGCTCTTGCTAAATGAGTCGGATGCAAGCGACCTTCTGGGTCTTCGATGATCAATATTGGTCGCGAACAGCGTCTTAAATCCGTGGGGCCCTTTGCTTGAAGATAAGCATTGAGCATCCCCATTAAAAGCAGTCGACTCTGTTTGTCATTCGTTTCTTTTAGGTATTGGCTTAAGCTTTTATCAGAAGGATGGCTGTTGTAAAACAGACCATCTCTGGGTTTTCTTGGATTACCTCTGTTAGTACTGCCAAACGCAAAATAGTGATCGACCAGGGTTTGCATCGAAGACAGGCTACTGCGAATTTCACCTTTGTTTACTTGACCTGGCATTGCCGATAATCGTCGGCAGGTGTTATCAATACGTTTTTCAATCCGTGCGTTTTTACTGTCACCATTAACATGAGAAAAGTGAGGGAAGCGACGGGAGTCCCTCAATCGGATAACAGGATGCAGTGTCATCAATTCGATAGCGAGTTTCTCGGAGTGATGAATTTGCTTTGATTGCCCATTTTCATCAAGAAAACTGTATTGTGTCGTAATGTCATGGTCAATTCGTGATCCACTGATTCGGTAGTAGATAACATGTTCGCCATTATTTTTTGTGCACCAGGCAGGCTTGATACGCCGATAACGACCAGCCTTCAGTTCTTGCTTATCTTGTGATTTAAAACAAAGGATAATTTCAATATGTTGCGATTGTGGGTGAGCAATGGAGTAATCAACGTGAAAATCTCTTAGTTCAAACTCGTAGAGTTTTCCATCTGTTGGTAATGCGATAGATAAGGCATCAAGTAATGAAGACTTACCCCATGTATTTTCACCAATCAGCGTTGTGATTTCATCAAAAGAGAGCGAAAGGCGCTTAATGCCTCTAAACCCGGAGATTTCGATGCGTTCTAGTTTCATCTCAATCCTCCTTGCAATTATTTGAATTATCGAGAGTTATATTGTTTCTAAGCATATATTAATTCTACGATGTTGCTATAAACTCCGCTCACAAATTTACGAAAGCCCATGTAACAAGTAAGCTGGCACATTTTTAAATGTGGCTGTAGATCTTTGCAAGGTCACGTAAATATGAAATGGAAATTCACTGTTTCATAAAATTCATGATTCTGTCATCATTCACTTCTTATTATTATAAGGAATGAAAAGAGAGAAGATGAAAATGAATAAAAATCATAAGCCAGTACGAATTAAACTGGCACACATCAATGACACTCATTCCTATTTTGAGCCAACGTCATTACAGCTAAAACTAAAAATCAATAACGAAGTCACCCTAGATCCTTATGTCAGTGCAGGCGGCTTTTCACGCATCGCGACTCGTGTGGAACAACTGCGTGATGACGCACAACGTCAAGGGCATGGCATGCTATTCCTTCATGCTGGTGATTGTTTTCAGGGCACCCTATATTTTTCTCTGTTTAAGGGTAAAGCCAATGCAGATCTTCTTAACGCGTTGAAGATAGATGCGATGGCATTAGGAAACCACGAACTCGACATGGGTAACGAGCCTGTGGCACGGTTTTGCCAGCGAGCAAACTTTCCTTTACTCGCAGGCAACTGGGACTTATCCAACGAGTCAGATGCTAAGGCTCATCGAGTCAGTGATTGTGGCAATGTATTGAGTTATCAGCCTGAAACTCAAACCGCTCAATATTTGGTGAAAGAGTTCGATGGGCAAAAGGTCGCGATTTTTGGTCTATCAATAGACAAAATGAGTGATATCGCCAATCCTGATGCTGACACACCGTTTGTGACGGCGATTGAAACCGCTCAGGCGACGGTTGAACACATCCATTCTACAGGGATAAAAAACATCATTTTACTTAGCCACCTTGGATATGAAGGTGACATAGAGCTCGCAGAGAGAGTGGAAGGTATTGGTATTATCGTAGGCGGGCACAGTCATCGATTACAAGGCGATTTTTCAGCAATAGGCTTAGGCAAAGATGATCACTACGGTGTGCAGATTAATGGTACCTATGTCGTACAAGCCGGTTATCACGCGTTAACGATGGGGCATTGTTTGCTTGAATTCGACCAAGAAGGCAGAGCGACAATGTTAAATGGCCAAAATGAGCTATTACTCGGCCGCCGTATATTCTGGGATTCATCGCTAAACCAGCAGTTGGACCAGGGCATGTTCGAAACGGCTTGTGACTTCATTCATGGACAACCCAATGTCGTCGTATGTAAAAAGCACCCGGAAACTCAAGCGATTTTGACTGAAAAGTACATTCCACGAGTGCGAGCATTGCAGTCACAAGTGATAGCCAAAGTAGAGAATAAGAAGCGACATGTGCGTATTCCCGATGAATTTGGTGGAAGCGAGCTTGCTTCCGCCGTTGCTCGTTCATTTCTGCACAGTTTAAATCAGCGTGGGCACGATATTCAGTTTGCGATACATAATGCTGGCGGTGTTCGCACATCATTGAATCCAGGCAATATTACCATTGCCGACATTGCCGGACGATTATTGCCATTCGCCGTTCCAATCGGATTTTATGACGTTCAGGGCAGTGTTATTCGCAGAGCGTTGGAAGGGGCGATAAACAACGCACTGAACAATGGAGTAGAAGGAACGGGATCGGGAAGTTACCCATACACGTACAACCTAAACTTTGAGTACGACGCGGACCTTCCTAAAGGAAAACGCATCACGGTATTAGAAATCTTTAGCGGTAGTCATTGGATTAACGTTGACGAAGATGCTTGGTATCGTGGTACATCATCGGCGTACACGATGAAAGGCAAAGAAGGATATGACGCATTACTCGATATGGCAGGAGAAGGTAGTGTGAGCAACTTATCTATGGCGGATTGCTTCATAGAATTACTTACTGATGAGCCTAACTGTTTGAACCTAAGTCACAAATTTTACTCACAGCAGCAACGATAGCTATGTGCTGTATTGCCTGGATAGTCGCTGGGTTGCTTACATAGGTAATCTCAGTGATTAAGCAAAAGTCGAGTCAATATTACTAATCAAAAATAGGGAGGGTTTTGTTGATTGAAGAAGATTTAAATTAATTTTAGTTAATGAAATGTTGCAGTATGCATATTTTTATTCCACCTAAATACAAGTTATTCAACCAAAAATCGACATAAGTGAATTAATATTCACACGGTGTGCATTTTTACCTTTCCTCAGTGTAAATAGATTGTTTCATTAGAAAAACTAATTTTAGTCGCTAAATTTTGTCATTTTTTAAACCAAAGCTAAGTGACTAATATACAAGCAACAAAACATACAACTGCTTGAAAGAGAGGCAATCATGGCACAAGCAATGCAGATGACAAATGTAGCTTTACCAACCTCTATGGATAAGAAGACCTATACGGTTAACTTCAAAGGACTGATTGCTCACTTATTAGACATTCTTTTCGTAGATAACTCTGCTCCTCGCAGCTACTATGCAGAAGATTTGTCATCTCACATTCAGAGAGATATCGGTATGTACCGTTAATCTGAATTCAGTAAGATAAGAAATAATGCCAGCGTAATCGCTGGCATTTTTGTATTTTCTTGACTTTAACGCTTTGACATCGCAGTTAGTAATCTTTACCTTGCCTCAAATAAAAACAGGGTCCCGCCTGGAACCCTGCTTGATATCTAATCAGTCTGAACGTATACAGTACTGGGTATTACTTCTTACGGCAGTATTCAGCGATCACGTACATAGACTGGCCGCCATTTGCCTTACCTGAAATCAGTTTTGGATCGCTACCAAGGCTGATACCGCGGATAACCGTACCTTGCTTGATTACTTGGTTAGTCCCTTTAACTGGCAGGTCTTTAATAACCGTTACATCGTCACCTTTTTTCAGTTCAGTGCCGTTGCAGTCAAGAGTTTTGTCGTCAGCAGACATTCCAGTCATTGCCCAAGTCTTTTGCTCTTCTTCCATGTACATCATATCAAGAGCGTCTTGAGCCCAGTTTTCTGAGTTTAGGCGAGTTAGTTGGCGCCATGCAGTAACTTGTACTGCTGGAACCTGACTCCACATGCTGTCGTTTAGGCAACGCCAGTGATTAATGTCTTTAGGTTCTTCGATCTCGCTCAGGCATTTGTCACAAACCATAATAGCGGTATCAACCGTTACGTGGCCGTGTGGTGGTACAGCGTAAGCAGTTAATGGAGATTCGGATGAACATAGTTCACATTTTGACTCGCAGCGTGCAAGCAAAGTAGCTTCGATAGACATAAGGACTCACCTTAGTAAAGTTATTTTGTGGCGGTATTATCCACTTTATCCTGACAAATAAAAGGGTGTTAGGGAATTAAGTCCAGATTTTTACAACATTGCAACCTGAATAATTGAAATGGGTAATAAAAATAGTATTTGAAATATAGAAGCTTTGTTTAATTACTTTGAGTGATTAATCGGTCACTAGCTGGCTGATGCAAACCGCAGAGTTTGGGGAGCAGTTGAATCTGTGGATGGCTTAAAAATGGGAAACAGCTAAAAAGCCCAGCCGAAGCTGGGCGTGGAATGTAAGACGAACTAAGTAAGGTTTACTTCAGAACTGACGTGTTAGACACGGCGGATAACTCATTATCCATTAAGAAGTCTACGTTCTCTGTTTGCATCTCAATGTGGTGATCCAGGTCAGCCAAGGTACCATTCGGTGAAGCAAAGGTGCTGTGTGTTGCCGTCGAGTTAAACTGAACGAAGCTTGCGGTTGGTGACACCTGGGTGTTGGAAAGGTTTACTGCCATTAAGCCTAGCTTTGCAGCCAATGGCTCTGTACCTGCAAACGGTGCATTGGTCACATTGTTTGGAACAGTATCATCACCATCAGCTTCTGTCATAAAGAACGGTGTAGATAGTGTGCCGGAAGACATCAAATCACTTGCGTTGGTGAATGGGTCAACGGTATCCAGCGTTGTTTGTGCTGCATAGATGAATTGAGAGAAGCCTGAATTTAGCACGGCAAGTTGTTCTGACGTCGCCAGCCCTTCAAAGGTCTCATAACAGGTTTTGGTATCTAATTCGCTACATTGTGCGTCAGCATATGACATGTAATCCGCTGACGCCGAATAAGCCACGCTATGCTTTATCTGAGGTCCGAATTTTGGAGAACCCAATAACAAATTTCCAATTTGGCCACCTGAGTTCTGGATCGAAGCCGCACTAAATGAATAGAGCGCATCTGCCGTCGGGCTGCCTAGTGTATTGTTTGCTGCGGCAACTGCTGATGTACCAACGATGCCACCAAGAGAGTGCCCCAGCATTTTAACCTGCGACCCTGCCATTGGATTGAATCCCTGAAGAGGCCCTTCAGCTAACAAACCACCTTGTGCAGACACAACCAGGCTGGCACGAAGACCTAAAACATCCAGAACACTTTGACGAAGGTTGTCGCGTGCCACTGCTAAGTTCGACAGGTTCAAATAAGCAAGCACGTTTGCGTTCGCAGAACGTTGTTGATCCAGACTACGAGTGCCATGCAACGGCAAGTCTATCGCAATAACGGCGACACCAGCTTTGACCATGTTGTATGCGAATGCATACGCGTTTTCTTTAGATGACGTAATACCGTGTTGGTAAACGACAACATCCGTTGCGACACCTGATTGCGGCGTGAACAGAAGGAACTCAACGTCTTCAAGCGACTTGACTGCTGGTACAGGCGAGTAGCGTGTAATAACCCGTTCACTATCTAACTGGCTGCCGTCTGATAGATACAGGGTAGAACCAACCAACTTTATTTGTTCGGTAGGATCACTTGCTAGCTTAGTTACATCCACCGGGTTTTCAGCAAAAGAGCCTGTGGAAAGCTGTTGAACCATATTGGCTTGTTCAGTCGGATCTGCAAGTGCAGCGCTAAGCTTAGCCAGACTCGGCATCGCAGAAACCATTGGTTGCATATTCCAGTCAGCACCTTTTTCAAGGTAGTAAGGCAACTTTACCGAACCTTGTGTGACATTTACGCTAGCACCAGACGCATTGTAAAGGCCTTGAATCGCGGTCTTAGCCGCGTCTAGGTCACTTACGTATTGATTGAAGTCTAGGTCACTATCCAGAGCTGTTACAAAATCCTGCGTAGTGCCAAAGGTCATGGTATAAGCGGTAGAAAGATCAACTGAGTTGTCGTTTGAACCCATTTTGTACACATCATTTAGCGTGTTTGCACCGGTAGAGAAGCCCGTTGCGGTAACACCTTTAACGGCCGCTAGCGTATCACCAACAGATTGAGTGCTGAACCAAGATGAATAAACAATATCATCCGGGTTAACACTTGCTAAGCCAAAAATACCTTCCACGGCAGTCGTAACTGCTTGCACAGACGCCAAATCGCCAGTTTCGTACACGACTTCCTTACTTTTCGCGATGGCATAGTTTGAAGAGGTACCGATTGGATCACCGTTAACGTCAGTGATGTCTTGTGTTACCGCAAAAATATATTCACTTGATTCGTCCAATGCATCCATAAATTGAATGTAAAGCGAGTTGCCCTTTGTTTGCACGACGTAATCTGTGCCGAGTGTAAGAACTTCTTCAATTGGATTAGATTGACCGTCCCATTCCGTCAAGCGTGTATTGATTTTGATGACTTTGACACCCGACGTCACCATGCCAGAAGAAAAACCCACGCCATCAAAGTTCAACACGATAGGCATTGAAGTTGACCAACCATCCATAGTGTTCATTGAAGCTCTTGGGTTGCTAAGCGCGTTGTCACCACCAGTCGGCAAACCCAAAGTCCCATCAGTGGAATCCATCAGTAGGTAAGATGGTGCAGGAACCACGGCATTCGCGCCCTGAAGGGTAAATTGAATCGAAGTCTGGCGGTCAAGCAGTGCCTGAACCGCTGGTTCAAAGCCTACTTGTTCCGATGTTCCAAGACTTTCGGATTCGTCACCACAACCAGCCAGGAGAATCGCAGAACAAAGCAGAGATAATTTAAAAGTATGTTTCATTGGTTTACTCCGTTAAACCTACTAGTTGAAGGTGTAATTCATTTGGATTGAACTAATATACGCAGCGCCCTCTGCATCAAACGTGAGTTCTTGACCAGACGCGTTAGTTTCGGTGAAAGAATTATCGTCAAATTGTATTAAAGCGAAACCAGCATCGAAAGACAGGTTGTCGCTCCACGCATAGGTTAAACCAGCGGTGTACCAGTAGCGATCGGTATCTGGGATACTCAATGTTGGCTTACCTGCTTGTTCGTCGTAAGCAACACCTGCTCGGAATGTCCAATTCTTATTCAGCGTGTAAGTAGCACCAAGTGCATAACGGCTATTATCTTCGTACTTTTCTGGTTTAGAGAAACATACTCCGTCGTTACATTGATCACTGGTCGCGCGCAGTTCCGTAAATTGACTCCATGTGGTGTACATCCAGCTATAATGAAACGCCCATTGTTCATTAACCTGATGAAAACCAGACAGTTCCAGGATAGAAGGAAGCTTCATTTTAATGCGTCCGTCGACTTTTGCTGCAGTCGCAATACCAGAATCGTAACTACGGAATTCACCTTCTTCAAAATCAAGGTCTATTTCTGAACGATAGCCAATACCAAAGCGGTTGTTATCATTCACTTCATAGAGAGCTCCGAGGTTCCAGCCCCAGGCAAACGTATCATCATCCATACCAATAAGCTTGTCAGATTTCTCGCTTCCTGGTCCAAATAGCGGTGCTAATGACCCTTTGTGGCGAGTTAATTCTGCCTCTGCATAGATCAGGCTAATACCACCAGCGATGCTAAATGAATCATTGAGACGATACGCAAGGTTTGGGTTTATGCTAACCGACATTAACGACGTGTAACCAGCGAGATCGCCCGCAGAGATGTCATCCGGGTAGTCCGTTGCAACACCATACGCTGAAAACATGCCTATACCCCAAGCAAACTGTTCGTTGATTGGACTCACATAGTAAGCGGCAGGTACAGCAGCTACCGGTGCTATATCGTTAGAGTGTTCATCATAGAAACTGTCGTAAATGTCCACTTCAGGATCAACGATGCTTATAGCGCCTGAAAATTGTGCTTGTTTAAAAAGTGTCATTGCGGCTGGGTTTCGTGCCAGAACGGCAGCATTGTCTGCAACAGCAGCTTCTCCTGCAAAAGCTCGTCCAAGACCAGATGCTGAATGTTCAACAACCTGAAAACCCGCTGAATGGGCATTACACGCAAACAATATTGAAATTGTAAGCAGAGAGCAGCGCTTCTTGTTCATCCTTGACCCTCCTAGGGTATCCTTATGTAGACTGAAGTCTTTGTAATTATTGTGTAGTAGTACGACCAATTAGTTTGTTATTAAACGTGTATATAATGTAAATGCAATGTTAAACGAGTGTTTAATAAATTGTCAAAGATTGTGTAAGTGTGGAAGTTTAAATTTGATGCATTGGTCAAACGCCGAAGGATAACACTATGTATTAATGTTATATTTTTTTAATGAATGGTTAGACCAGAAGTATTTGGTAACACTAATGGTTAAATATTGTTCAAATGGTCGTCATTAAGGCTTTACGATAGTGATACGACCTCTGATAAACTTGGTATTCTGAATTTAAGGTCACTTAGGCTCGCTAACGCATTAGGAATTGCATTGGAATTACTATATATCGAATTTTTAGGACGTCCGCTACGCTTAGAAGGCTCAATGGCGGGATGGCAGCAGTTGTATTGGGGGGACTCGTTAGTCTCTCAGATTGATGCCAGCAGTAAAGAGTCCAAGGTAAGCACACACCAGTTTAAACTGATGGCGGGTGATGATACTTTGCTATGTGAGTTACGTTGTGAAGTGCATTGGCAGCCGTTTATGTTGTCATACCGTGTAAAAGTGAACGACGAATTAGTAACAGAAGGTTCGCGAAACGAGAAAGACATAGAACGCCAGACACCACAAATCGCGCCACCAAGTGAAAAACGTTTGAGCTTAATCGGTATTGTTTCATTAGGTATGAAGGCGTTAAAAAGCGCTAAAGTAATTAAAGTGGCTTTAGCGTCTGCGAGTTTGGCAGCCTATTCTTGGCTATTTTCTGTCGAATTTGCTCTTGCTTTGATTGCTTGTCTTGTGTTCCATGAATGGGGCCACATTAAAGCGATGAAATACTTTGGTATGAAAACGAAAGGTATCTATCTGATTCCATTTCTGGGTGGGCTTGCTTTAAGCGATGAAAAAATCAACACACGCTGGCAAGACGTGGTTATCTCAATCATGGGACCATTTTTTGGCTTGGTGTTGAGTATTATGTTTACCATTCTGTATTGGATGACCGGAGAGGTGACGTTTGCTGGTCTCGCAGTGTTTAACGCGTTATTAAACTTATTTAATTTATTACCAATTTTGCCTTTAGACGGTGGTCATGTACTTAAAAGCATCACGTTCTCAATGAACACCTGGGTTGGATTGGCTGGCAGTGTAGTGACGGCGATACTCGGTATCGTATTGAGTTATTCGCTAGGTTTAACGCTACTGGGCTTTTTATTGATTATGGGGATGCTGGAAGTGGTGATGGAATGGCGAACCCGTCATCATAGTCACTTGTTACCGTTGACACGCTATGGCCAGTTATTCTCTTTTGTATGGTATATCGCATCCGTCGGCGGCTTCGTGACCATTATCTGGTATTTCGCAGGGCTGGGAGATAGCTTACTCAGTCTGCCGATGCAGATTTTAGGAACGTAACACTCTCTCCCAAACTGTAAAAACCCAAATTGTAAAAAGCTCCAAAATGGAGCTTTTTTATTCTCACTGAAAGGGAACGATTTCTCAGTGACCGTTAGCCACATTTTGGCGCTTTAACGTTATAATTCGGCAGTTTATTTATCGTTGATTGTAGCTCTTTAATCCGCGAGCTGTGTGAAGGGTGAGTCGAGAAAAACTCAGGCGGTTGAGCGCCACCCGATGCCGCACTCATGTTTTTCCACAAAGCGATACTCTGGTTTGGATCGAAACCAGCTTTTGCCATGTAATCTAAACCCACAACGTCAGCTTCCGACTCCTGAGTACGTCCATATGGCAAAATCACACCGTATTGAACACCGGCCCCTAATGCCGCCATGGTCATATCTTGATATTGGCTATATTCTGAAGAGCCAATAAAAATATTCGCGAGTGATAGTCCCGTGTTTGCCAATTGGCTTTGGGACAAGCGTTCATTACTGTGATCAGCTAATACGTGCGCCACTTCGTGACCAATCACCGTCGCCAGTTGATCCTGGTTTTTTGCAACGCCCAGAAGACCGGTATACACACCAATTTTTCCGCCCGGAAGAGCAAAGGCGTTGACCTGTTTACTGTCAAACACGACGACTTCCCAGCTTTGGAACCCTGGTTGGGAAGGAATAACATCGGTCACGTATTTAGCAACACATTGAACATAGGTGTTCAACTTTTTATCTTTACTGATAGGCGTGTCTTTCTTCATTTGCTCAAAAGATTTCGCCCCGAGAGACGACATCTCTTGATCAGAAAACATTAAGATTTGGTTACGACCAGTAGGAGAAGCGCTACACGCTGTCAAACCTGCGATGGTCAAAAGAGCAGAAGCTTTAATCCATACCTTCATATTGGGTTCCACGTATTTATTTCTATGTTGTTCAACAGTATATACGGAATTATCGCTTATTAAAGCGCATCTTGCCTTTGGACTTAAACCTTGAAGTCAAGATGTAATAACGACTATGCTAGTCAACTCCTAATCCATAACTACCCATATTTAAAAATAAGAGCAAAAAATGAGCATTTGGAAAAAGCCAATCAGTGTAGAGATACTTAATGCGACATCAAAGAATACAATGATGGAGCACCTGCAAATTGAATATACCGGCTTCACAGACGAGTCGATTAGCGCAACGATGCCAGTGTGCAGCTTTACACATCAACCATTAGGGATGCTTCACGGAGGCGCGTCAGTTGTACTTGCAGAAACACTGGGGTCCGTTGCCGCGAACTTTTGTGTCAACGAAGGAAGCTACTGCGTAGGTTTGGATATTAATGCCAATCACGTCAGAGCAATGCGCAGTGGTTACGTGATCGGCACGGCTAAGCCGTTGCACTTGGGCGTATCAACTCAGGTTTGGCAAATTAATATTACTGACGAGCGCGATCGTTTAGTTTGCACCAGTCGTTTGACAATCGCTGTGAAACAGCAAAAAGCGAAATGAGTTCAGGCTAAGATGGTGATTGAGTTTTCGCTGGGTAAAATCATAGCGACCCAGCATGAAATTGTTATTAAATTATCCGGAGCCTCCATGGCCACGCTACAGGCACAGACTGATGCGGTCCAACTTCTTGGTCGGGGAGCCAATGTTGTGTTGAGTCATGGTGCTGAATGTAAGTGGTCTATTAAGTTGGATAACGAAGAACAACTTATTCAGATTGCACAAGAAATTGGTATAGATATTCAATAAATTACCTATCTATATTTGCACTTTCTTATAAAAATGAGGAAACTTGGTTTATCGACTTTTAAACAAGATTTTCCTCTTTATGAGTAGTCCACGCCTACGTGTTCAATTTGAAACACTATTTGAAAAGTTTTCTGGAAACGATACGGAAGTCCAGCTCGAAGATATTACTGAAACGCTCTTTTGTACGCGCCGTAATGCTCGTATTGTTCTCAATAAATTAGAAGAAGAGGGTTGGATCGAGTGGCACCCTGCCGCTGGTCGAGGAAAGCTATCCAGGCTGGTATTTAAGCGCAATCGCAGTGATGTCAGTGAAAATCTGGCGAGACGATATTTAGACGAAGGCAAAATTGGTCAGGCACTGGAAGCGTTAGATAACGATGCGACCAGATTAACTCAGGTGATTCAAGGCTATCTTGGGCTTCAACACCGCCAAGGTGAACAGGTCATTCGTCTGCCTTATTACCGTCCACTGGCGATGCTCAATCCACAAAAACCCATGCGTCGTTCAGAACAACACATTGCAAGGCAAGTTTTTAGTGGACTCACACGTCTTGATGAAAACGAGCAGCTAAAATCAGATTTAGCCCATACGTGGGAATCACTAAGTGATACACACTGGCGCTTTTATTTGCGTCGAGGCGTGCGCTTTCACAATGGAGAACCTCTGACAACAGATTGTGTGCTGGAGAGTATTCGGTCTCTGAGTAATTTAAATTTGTTTGCACACATTTCGAACGTATCGTCGCCACTGCCCTGGACAATCGATATTGAACTCATGCGCCCGGATCGCTACTTACCGCTGGCATTAAGTGAATCTCAGGCAAAGATATTACTACCAAAGGCGTTGCGAGCTGAAAACTTTGACAGAGAACCCGTCGGCACAGGGCCGTTTCAAGTTAAAGTGAATGACGATAAACGCCTTATTTTGACAGCGTTCGATGGATACTTCGGATTCAGACCGTTATTGGACCAAGTTGAAGTTTGGGTGGTAGATGAGGCCTATTCATCGATGGTTTATCCAAGTCTGTCAAAGCCTCAAATGGACAAACATTCATCATCAGATGAGGTGGAACTCGACCCAGGTTGTACCTTCTTGTTGCTGAACAAAAAAACGGGTCTTGCCAACGATCCTCGTTGGGCTGAATTTTTAAGCCAAACGTTAAACAGTCACCAGATATACGGCCATGTACCTCAAGATAAAGTCATGGACCTTGGCGTTTTGCAGGCGTTTGGAATTAAACCTGGTTGGATTGATTTGAGACCCACTCTGGCTGGCTCGGTACCCCAGCAAGGGAAAACCATATCGGTCGCGTATCAAAAGAAGCATCCGATGTTTCCTGTGATTGCTAAAGCCATTAAGAACCTGATTAGAGCACATGGAATCGAGGTCGAATTTATTCGCTATGACAGTCAGCCACCGGATCCCACAGAGGTCGATATCTGGATTAAAGCGATGGGCATCGCAACAAACCGCGATGATGCACTTGCTGGTTGGCTACTGGACTACAGTGATATAGAGACTTTCAGTTCTGGCAATGATTTTTCTGACTGGTCGGCATTAGTTGACCAGTGGAGGGCAGGTGTATACCAAGAGTTTCCGGCTCGTGAGCTTGGGCGACAATTGGTGAAAAGTTGCCAGGTCGTTCCTATGTTTCACTGTTGGCTTGGCGTAAATAAAGACCATAGTGGTGCTTTACAAAATGCAAAATGTAACGCATTGGGCTGGTTTGATTTTAGTAATGTATGGGTAAAACCTGATATAAACGACGATGGCGAAACCGAATAAGAAACCACCGACGAAAACCGTCGGGATCTATTGCGCGAAATGCAAAACTCAGCTGTTTAAATATCGTAAAGGCGGTAAAGGAGCACTGGTTAAATGCTTTAAAGAACGTATCACCGAAGATTTCACATTGACACCTTGCATCTGTCCCGGTTGCCAACAAGAGTTTGCAAGAGACACATTGGTGAGAGGCACTCCCGCTTATAAAATGATTGGCGGCAAAGTAACAATGAAGTAAGGACATATGATGACGGTAAAGAACGATTACTGCATAGTGTTAAGTACCACAGGCAATGAGCTAAACCGAGATCAAATCATAAAAGGGCTTTTAGACGCGGAGCTGGCAGCATGCATTCAAACCATGCCAATTGAAAGTCATTACGTATGGAAAGGAGAAATCTGTACCGACACTGAGTGGCTTTTAATTATTAAAACTCGCCGTGAACTGTATGAATTAGTTGAAGAGAAAATCGAGAGCTTGCACGAATATGAGGTTGCTCAGATCGTGCAAGTACCGATTGTTGACGGCTTTAATCCGTACCTAGAATGGCTTCGCGAGTCGACGTTGAGTCGTCATTAAAACCAAAGACACAATTGCTCCTAAAGTGTCACATAATATGTCTTTCTGGGCGTCCCAGATGTCTCCTTGTGAGCCCAGAAATGCGATTCCTTCTTCACCACCAGCAAGCACTGCATACCACCATTCAATGATTTCATAACCTGCCGCCAACGACATAATTGCAAACAAAGCAAACCAACAAGAAAACTTTACGTTGAATTTTTTCTTATAAATTAAATATTCAGCGATTGGGTAGGCGTACAGACCAATAGAAAAGTGTGCTACGCGGTCAAAATTGTTCCTTTCAGATCCGATCAAGTTGTTAAACCAGTCAAATGGGACTTCTGCAAAGGTATATTTAGCCCCGACTGTGTGAAGGCACAGCCAGACAAACATCAGGATATAAGAGGTGTTACTAAACTGGTAACGAATCGAAATGACCCATATAGAAATAAGGATACAAATCGCGGGGAAAATTTCAGCAAACCAAACGGCTCTTGAGTTCGGTTCTAACGCTGAGAACAAAAAAACGATGGCATAAATAATCGTCAACCCCAAAAGTGTAGAAGTGCTTTTCATAAATTTTTCGATCCTTCACATGGTTTCTTACGAAAAGTCGAACTGAGGGAGCATCGTTCAACTTACGCGACATATAATTACATCGAATTGAACGCTGTGCAATTGTTTGTTTTTAGGTGCGAATTGATCACGATAATTGTTGAATAGTACATATGAAGCTCAACAATGAACCGTTTGTGCATACACATTTCATTAAAGTTTGATTTACAACATATCCATCCATAGAATCCGAGATCCAATCTAATAAAAAAGAAGTAAAGTCATGAAACTGGAAACTGTCGATTACCTTGCTGATGATGCTGCCCAACAATTTGTTGCATCGCTACGCGAAACCGGATTTGGTGTGTTAAAAAACCACCCGATTCCTCAAGAGTTGGTGGAATCAATTTATACAAATTGGCATGAGTTTTTCTGCTCAGAGCAAAAAAATGATTTTCACTTTAACGTAGAAACTCAAGATGGTTACTTTCCTCCTTCGGTGTCTGAAGTGGCAAAAGGGCATAGCGTAAAAGATATCAAAGAATATTTTCATGTTTATCCCTGGGGACAGATTCCAGAGCAGTTGAAAGCTGAGATCCTAGAATACTACGAACGTGCTAATGCATTTGCGCAAGAGCTTTTAGGCTGGGTTGAGCAATACGCGCCGAAAGAGGTTCAAGAAAAGTTTTCAATCGAGTTGTCAGAAATGATTAACAATAGCCAGAAAACACTACTTCGAGTACTGCATTACCCACCGATGACTGGCGAAGAAGAACCAGGGGCTATCCGTGCTGCTGCGCATGAAGACATCAACTTACTTACTGTACTACCTGCTGCGAATGAGCCGGGTCTACAGGTTAAGAGCCGAGAAGGTGATTGGATTGATGTACCTTGTGATTTCGGTAACTTGATCATCAATATTGGTGACATGCTACAAGAAGCGTCGGGTGGGTATTTCCCATCGACAACGCACCGAGTGATTAATCCGACTGGCGGACGTCAAGATAAGTCTCGCATTTCATTACCATTGTTTTTACATCCTAAACCAGACGTCGTTCTATCAGAACGTTACACCGCGCACAGTTACTTAATGGAACGTTTGCGCGAGCTTGGTGTTATTTAATACCCAATTTGAAGCAAAAAATAAGGCAGCTCTCATGGCTGCCTTTTGATTAAACGCATCGTGTCGTTTAATGAGATGGTTTGAACTGAGATTTACGCATGCGGTTTAGAGCCGCCATCACATCCAAAGTACGAGGTTTTGCTAAGTCACCCTGTTTTGGTAATGGTGCATGCCATTCACCAGATAGCATTTCTTCGATTTCTTTCGCAGGATTGTTACACCAGCCAGGAAGTTGTGCTAACTGGAACCACAGCCAACCAATGGTATTCACTTCGTCTGCGGATTCTAACTGCTCTAACGCGCTTAGATCGGTAAATTCTTTGCCGAATCGAAGTGAATCTTTTCCTTTTGCATTAATGCGGAATTTTCCATCAGTGAGAATGTTCATTAACGCCACACGGTTAAGAGCTCGAGGGCGGAACGTTTTCAATGCTTCTTCACATTCGTTGTGACGTTGAGTAGGGTGCTGGTCGATAACCTGCTTAGCTTTCTCTGTCACGTCAACTGCTTGGTAGTCATGCATTTGAATCACAGTGTTGGCAACATCAAGGTAGTCACCAGAGCCACCCATTACGATGATTGTTGAAACATCCAGTTCATCACGTAGCTGACCAATACGGTCAACAAGTGGTGTAATTGGTTCATCGCCTTTTGCAACCAGCGCCTGCATGCGTTCATCACGAATCATAAAGTTCGTTGCTGAAGTATCTTCGTCGATCAGTAGCGACGTTGCCCCAGCTTCAATCGATTCTTGCAGCCACGCAGCTTGAGAAGTAGAGCCAGATGCATCTTGGGTAGCGAAATCAGCGGTGTCTTTCCCCATCGGAAGATGGTTGATGTAATTCGACAAATTCAGATGATGGACACAGCGACCGTCTTCAGCACGAATCTTCATCGCTTTGTTGTCTGTGACAATATACTCGCGACCATCGCCTGGGATGTGATCGTAAATCGAGCGCTCAATGGCATTCAGTAAGGTCGACTTACCATGGAAACCGCCGCCAACGATCAAAGAGATACCTTTAGGAACACCCAAACCGGTCACATAACCCTTATTGGGAGCATGCAATGTAACTTGTAGCGATTCTGGCGCTCTGAATTCAACGGCATCTTTCATCGGTAAATCGCAGTTACCAGCGACACGAGGTAGAATACTTCCATTAGCAACAAACGCGACTAAGTTGTGCGCTTCTAATTGCTCTCTAAGTGCTTCCTGATCTTCTACTACCTGGCAGTGCTTTAACATCGCTTCTTTATCTAACTCGCGTTCTAGCGTTGCGCGACGAATGAATTTAGGCAAATGGAACGTCAGTATGTTGTTGGCTTTTTTGCCTAGTACAGAACGGCCTTCTGCTGGAAGGTCGACTCTAAAACGTAATTCAATACCTTCTTCAGTAAATAGAACGGCGGTACTATCCAACACGGTTTGGCCACTTAGCGCGATCGAAACGGCATTCTCCTGCTTGGCGAACTGCTCAAAACTTCGAGCAATAAAATCGCGAGCAGCACGTTGGAAAGCTGGTGATTCATCTTTCAGCCACTCTAGGCCAGTTAAAGACCACGCTCTGGTTGCTCTTAGACGAGATGCTGACGCGTAAGGGTCACCTTGAACATGATCGATAAACAGCGTGAAATCAGTAAAGTCATATTGACCTTTGATTTGCTGGTAAGCACGGTAGTTCTGCTTTTCGATTTTCTTTAGTGCGGCAGTTAACTGATCCATGAAAATATTGGCCTTTTAATTAGAAGCGGGCGGCGATTATAGGAATCACCGCCAAGAGAGTAAAGCAGTATACCCGATTGACTTAATTATGGGATATCAATGGCACAAACCGATACAGATAAGCGGGACTTTGAACTTATTTCGGCAGAAGCTCTGGTGGATAAGTATACTCTCCACCTAAAGGTCGTTGATTAAGCAAACCTTGTTCAAACTCATTACAAGCCATGGGTTTACCATAGAGAAAACCTTGTGCAACATCGCAACCTTCCTGAATCAAAAACTGTTCCTGTGAAGTTGACTCAACACCTTCTACAACAACTTGCAAATCGAGCTTTTTGGCGATGTGAATAATAGAGCAAATGATAGCGCGATCATTGTCCGACTTTTCCATTTGCTGGACAAAACTCTTGTCGATTTTTATCGCATCGAACGGATACTTTTTCAAATAGCTAAAAGAAGCAAAGCCTGTACCGAAATCATCTAGTGACAGCGTCACTCCAATCTTATGCAATTTATCCAATGTGGTAAGAGCGACGATTTCATCTGCGATTAAGGCACTTTCCGTTATTTCTAATTCAAGGAAGTGAGCGGGAAGATGATAGGTTTCTAAAAGGTGTTCCACTTGCTCGGCGAAGTTAACATTTTGTAGCTGAACCGGTGATACATTCACCGCGACTTTGAAGTTATTGACCAGTTCTGACCACTGTTTTGCTTTTGCAATCGCGGTGCGAAGCACAAATAAACCAACTTCAAATATCAGCCCGTTCTGTTCTGCCATTCGTATTAAGGCTTCATTAGATACATCACCTAATACAGGGTGACGCCAACGCAATAATGCTTCAGTGCCAATCCACTTGTGCGTCTGCAGGTTAACTTTTGGTTGAAAATAGAGCATCAGGTCATCGTTGCGAACCGCTTGCAACAAGTAACCTTCCAATTCACTGTGGTTGTTAAGTTCGTTTGAGTGACCCTCAAAAAAGTATCGGTACGCTTCTCCTGATTCTTTACAAAGCAACATGGCATAGCAGGCATTTTGGAGCAGTTGTTTAGCGTCACTTTTTCGATGAGCCTTAACCACACCAATGTAAGAGTGCAGGTGAATTTCAGTCGCGTTGATGTGAAAATCGCCTAAACTGACGTGGGTAATTTCTTCGAGTAACTTGTGTAGTTTAGTATCTACATCGTCTCCCCAAATTAATAACACCAGATCATTTGAACTAGGGCGACCAGTGACAAAACTGGAATCATGTTGGCTTAGTCGGGAATGAAATTCTTTGAGTATTTCATCGAAGGCTTCGAATCCGAATCGCGTTTGTATACTGCGTGCGTTACTAAAACCTACATTAATAACGATGAGTGATTGTTGATCGTCTTCAAGTGTACATAGCATGTTTTCAACAACCCTCTCTAATGCTGATCTGTTTAAAAATCCTGTCCCTTGATCGTGTGTCTTTTGATAATCGACTTGTTTCTCGGCCGCTTTACGTCGGTCGATTTCTTTACTTAGTGAATAACTGAGCTGGGCAAGGTCTGTGGTGCGATTATCGACACGATTCTGCAACTCATGATTCAATCTTAATAACTTGTGTTGCTGGAATACTACGGAGAGTTGCGCTTCAACGGAGTCTTTAAATTTGGTTAACAATTGACGATAAGTATCGTTGAAATCATTTGCCTTTGAATCAAGCATACAAATGGTTCCGAAAACTTCGCCATTTGGCCAGAGTAAAGGCAGACCCGAATATGAAATCATGCCAAATTTTATATCTGGGTTGTTACTCCAATTTTCATCTGACAGGGCGTTGGGGACGTTGAGTTCACATTTGTTGTTGATGACATATTCGCAATACAAACCACTACCCAGGTTCTCTTTATCACCGGACTTAAATGGATTGTCAGGCGACTCACTCGACGTATTGACTTCAAGGTACTCATCGTGGGCTCTCATAATGAGCGCTGTCGGTACTTCACCGATTTGACCAAGCAGATTGACAATATCCTGCCAGCTTTTCTGCATGGAGTCGGGGATTTGATAATCCAGAGTCTGAATTCTCCTCATAAGTTCGTCCTTTAAAATGAGTACACATCCTGTGAATCGAGGCTTGGTTCAGTTTTTTGTTTTTTATAACACTACTTGTACTTGTTAAGTATAGAGGTGGGTCATCGCGAAACAAAAAAAAGTCCTGAAATCGATTCAGGACTCTTAATTGTTGCAAGCGTTCTCAAAGATGAAACATTAAGGTGAAGTTTAAGGTTCAAGTGACTTTAGATCTTCTAACGAAATATCTTGCGAGTAATCAACGTTGTCAAAGTTAAAGCCATTGAGTTTCATAAACTCATCTTTAAAACCTTGGTAGTCGCCAATCTGTTTGAAATTTTCGCCGTTCATTTGCTCGACAAGCTGTTTCACTTCTTGTTGTACTTGCGGATCAAGCTCCAGATCGTCTATACGAATCAGTCTCTCACCATCCAAAGGTACTTTTGACTCAGTGTATAACTTCGTTGTGAACAAACGCTGCATCTGTTCTATGCATCGCTCATGCGTACCTTTGGCCTTCATGACTCGATAAAGCGCAATCATATATGGGGACATCGCCGGAATGAAAACACTCGCTTTCGTTACCAACGCCTTACACACGGTTGCGTAAGCGCCACCATCAAAGTTTGCCATTTTAAGGTTTAATGCATGGCTGGTTTGGTGTAAGTCGATTTTTGCTCGCCCTAGCGTTCCGTCTAAATAGATCGGGTGGGTAAGTTCAGGACCCATGTACGAAAATGCAATAGTTTTACAACCTTCGGCAAGGGATTCCGCATTAATCAACGCATCAATCCAGCTTTCCCAGTCTTCACCACCCATCACTTTGATGGTTGCCGCTGCTTCGTCCTCTGTCGCAGGCTGTAGAGTGGTCTCTACCCACTGGTCATTTTCGAGCAAGATAGAAGACCCCGTTACAGGTTCGCCTATCGGATTAATAACACTACGCCAGAAGTCATCGCTATGTGGCTTTGGTCGAACACCTGTCGCTATGCTGTAGATGACTAAATCTACCTCACCTTCAAAATAGGTTTCTATTGCTTCGATAACGTCGTTGCGTACCGATTCTGAAAATGCATCGCCAACGATGTTGATCGCCGTGCGACCAGCGTTATTTGCTTCTTGCTTAAAAAAAACATTGTTGTACCAGCCTGCGCTGCCACCCCCTTTTTCTGATGGACCGTGCTCGAAAGAAACGCCAATGGTGTCAGCGTTTGCGCCACCAAAGGTAAGGGCAATACGAGCCGCTAGCCCGAATCCAGAGGATGCACCAATAATTAATACTCGCTTTGGACCATTTTTGATCTGTGGCGCTTGTTTTACGTAATCAATTTGCTCTTTTATCGATGCATGACATCCATATGGATGCGCAGAACGAGCAACAACACCTTGAATTAAAGGTTCTATTCGCATGTTGTTATCTAACCTCGATGAATGAAATCTTGACTAGAATAACGTAAAGTAAGATACCACTTATTGAGCTAGACCATTAAAACTATAAATGTTTGATCAATTCTTGAGCGACGAAATCGGCGATCCAAGGCTGTGCTTCTTGTTTTGGGTGTAGTCCGTCGTCCATCATCCATTCCGGCTTAGTGACTAAATGTTCTAAGAAGAAGGGCATTAATTTTACTTGCTGATTTTCTGCCAATTGCGGGTAGATGTCGTAAAACATATCACTATAGCGGGTACCATAGTTTGGTGGAACACGGATTTGCATCATGATGACTTGCGCGCCAAATTCTTTGACCATAGTAATCATTTGTGAAAGGTTTGCCGTAATAAGATTTGGTGGGAATCCACGTAGTCCATCATTTGCACCCAGTTCAATCAAGACGATGTCTGGAGCATGTTGTTCAAGAAGCTGTGGGAGGCGAGCCAAACCGTTACCTGTAGTATCTCCAGAGATACTACCATTAATAACTGTTACATTTTGACCATGTTCTAACAGCACTGCGGGGAGTAAGCTAGGCCAACTATTCTCAATTGGCATATTGTAGCCAGCACTCAGGCTATCACCCAACACAAGCAGTTTTTCGTTCGCGTGTGCGGTAATAGAAAGACAGAAAAAGAGAGCTAAGGAAAGTAATCGAATCATGCAAACACCTGTACTTAAAGCACCTATTGTTCAAGCGAATTTAGTTTCTAAACAAGTCTCTACTAATAACGAACGTTTAACAATCCTTAAAGATGTAAATATTGACATCAGGAAGGGTGAAAAAATAGCGATAGTTGGCACCTCTGGTGCTGGAAAGTCGACATTGATGACGCTGCTTGCTGGGCTTGATACACCGACATCTGGTGAAATTACCTTACTTGGCAACGAACTGTCGAAATTGGACGATGAAGCTCGTGCGAGGATTCGGGCAGACTCGCTGGGCTTCGTTTTTCAAAGTTTCTTACTGATTCCAAGTCTGACGGCGCTACGTAACGTTACTTTGCCTTGCTTATTGAGAGGCGAAGTCGAAGATGAAACGAGGGCAACAGAGTTATTAAAGGCGGTTGGATTAGAAAAGCGACTAGACCATCTACCTAGCCAGCTATCTGGCGGAGAGCAACAGCGAGTTGCATTGGCGCGCGCATTTATGACTCAACCAGAGCTGCTATTTGCCGATGAGCCCACCGGCAATCTTGATCACCAGACGGCCGATAGAGTCATTGAGTTACTCTTTGATCTCAATGAGCAGCATGACACAACTCTCATTTTGGTCACTCATGATAGCCATTTAGCAAGTCGATGTGATCGCATTTATCGCATGGAGGCGGGTGAGCTTAAGGAGGCGGTGTAATGTCAGTAGTATCTTCAAGTGACCAGAGCTCGACTGAGCAAGGCATAAGTCAAAAGCATTCTCCAAATAAAAGCCTGATTCGTTGGAGTTTTAGTGAAATAAAACAGGGGAGCCTTTGGCCGATAAGCGTGGCTCTCGTGTTGGTGATTGCGAGTATTTTTGCGTTGTCTGCTTTAGCTTCTCGGATGGAGCAGGTGATCGTTAAGCAGGGCAAAGATGCTTTGACCGCTGACGCGGTATTTGTGTCGGCTAATCCAATCCCAGAAAAGTTGCTCACATCGACAGACAAACTTGAACGTTCCACTATGACTCGTTTTCCAACAATGGCTTTCAGTGAAAAAGGCATGCAGTTGATATCGGTACGAGCGGTGGACGATTACTATCCACTGATGGGCGAATTAGCCCTAGATGACAACCCATCAGGCCGGGTGAAACCTGGTCAGTTATGGCTTGATGAACGAATCATGGCTCAATTGGAAGTTCACAAGGGTGACACTGTCACTGTTGGAGATGCAGATTTTACCGTTTCGGGCGCAGTGATACTGGAACCTGGTTTAAGCTTTAATCCCTTCCAGCAGATGCCTTCTGCTTATATACATCAAAGTGATGTTGCTAAAACGGGAGCGATACAAGTTGGAAGCCGCGTACAATACCGTTTGTTCTTAAAAGCTGATGACAATACATTAAAGCAACTGCAAGAAACAACAGAGCTATCGCCAAGTGATCGCTGGCGTACGCAAGACAGTGCAAATCGCAGCAATGAAATCTTTGAAAGAACGACACAATATCTGTCGTTAACTGTTGCGATTGTCATCATTATGGCGTCAACAACCTTGGTGCTAACGTGTCAAAACTATGTGAATAGCCGCACTCAAACAATCGCGATGCTAAAGAGTTTGGGGGCCAGTCGCCGTTGGATAGAGAAATGGCTGTTTATTCAGGTGGCAATACTGCTCCTGAGCGCAAGTGTTATTGGCTTACTTTTAGGAAGTGGGCTTGAGTATCTGCTACGTATTCCATTAAAAGATCTGTTACCTAACCCATTACCTGGTTATGGTGTCACTCCATTTTTGGTTGCTTTCACCTCCGCTGTGCTGATTACTGTTCCTGCATTGGGAATTCCATTACTCGGGTTAATTAAAACGCCAGCATTGGAAGTATTGCAGCAAGGCAATGCACAACGATCCTGGAAACGGATGCTGCTCGTTTTGGTTCCCGTAGTCCCATTGTTAGTTCTATATGCAAGCAACATATTAGTTTGGATTGTTCTCACTGGTATTGCTGTGTTGTTCGTTGTCTTGGCGGCATTGAGCGTTACTCTGACAAAATTGGTCGCACGCTTTTCAACACAACCCGCAATAAAATTGGCACTAAGCAGAATCAACCGGACGCCAGTGACTAGTGGCTTGCAATTTGGTGCTCTGTCACTGTCTTTAATGTTGTTATCTATCATTTGGTTAGTGAGAAGCGATATTCTTGCGGATTGGGAGAGAACGCTACCAGCAGATGCTCCAAATGTATTTGCCTTAAATATTGCGGAGTATGAGCTTGCTAACTACCTAGAAACACTGGATAAAAATGGTGTTACGCGGTCACAACCATTCCCTATAATTCGGGGGCGATTAACCGAAATCAATGGTGAAGATGTCAAAGAGATGGACCATGAAGGAGAGGGCTCAGACGCCATTCGTCGCGAACTCAACTTAACGTGGGGTGACCATCTGCCAGAGTACAATGAGGTACTTTCCGGTGTTTGGACGAATAAAGAAAGTGTCTCTGTAGAGGCTGATGTTGCGCGGGATTTGGGAATAAAGATTGGTGACACGCTAAGGTTTGTTATTAATAGTCAAAATTTTGATGCTACCGTCGATACTATTCGCCATGTAGAGTGGCGCGACATGAAACCAAACTTTTACTTCATATTTTCTTCTGATGTGATGGCAAGTATGCCGGGCTCATACCTTATCAGTTACCGGATAAAAGAAGAAAACCAACAATTACTAACCACGATGTCACGCGCGCACCCAACTGTATCTGTATTAGACATCCGAACAATGGGGCAAAAAATTCAAGCGCTGATCCAGCAAATCGTCTCTGCGATTACGATTCTTGCCTTATTAGGGGTAGTGGCCGGCTTACTTCTGATTTTTACACTATTGCGATTGAGTTTGTCGCAGCGCCAGCAAGAAATTCGTTTGTATCGCACTTTAGGGGCGAGCAAAAGGCGGATTAATACCACCTTGTGGGTTGAGTATGGGATTATGGCGTTGGTAGCCAGTAGCGTTGCTGTATTGGCATCAGAACTATGTGTAGCTGCTGTCATGTTGTATGGACTTGACCTAAGTTCCCAAATTCACCCTGAACTATGGTTAGCTTTACCGCTAGCCACCTTTATAACACTGGCACTTGTGGTCATGAGTTTGCTTAAAAGATTGTTAACACCAATACACAATTAATGTGTATAGATCTAAAAGAGTTATAGCTGCTCCATGACACTTTTATTTTAGTTATCCACAAAAACAGTGGATAACTTTTTGGATAACTGAGAAGGACTAAAAGGGCAGGAATTCGAGAGGCTTTATGCCGTGGGTCTTGTAGTCAATATCTTATACACAAAGGCAGAAAAAACGCCGCCATACATAAGGCCGTCAAGTACTTTTTCTTAATTTTTTTTCTTTTAAAAAACAAGTTTTGGGGCTAATGCAAACCCATGAACTTTTTGTGATTTTAATCATGCTCAAAGACGAGTAGAATAAACCGATAGTAAAGAATTTTCCTTATAAAGTAATCAGTGAAGCAATGAAGTCTGAGTTTTCAAGTTACAAACAAAAACACATCGTTGTCGTTGGCGGCGGAGTTGCCGGTGCAACAGCGGCGATTCATTTTGCAGAACTAGGTTTTAAAGTATCCGTAATAGAAAAAGGCGTGTCACTGGTGAATGGTCCTCCCATCTGTCACCTGCATGCTGGCGGCAACTTATACCGAGAGATCTCTGAGCAACAGTGTTTAGACTTGCTTTCTCAATCTATAGATACCATTCGTTTATATCCGCGTTCGCTGAATATTCGCCCGACAATCATAGCGGTTCCCCACTCAGATGGCGGAGATCCTGCAGCGCTAATCCCTCGCCTGGAGGTAATAAAAAAAGCTTACCAATTACTGGTTAATAAAGATGCCAGCAACAAAGTGCTAGGCGAACCTGACGAGTATTACAAGCTTTACTCAAAAGAAGAGTTGATGGAATTGGCGAAGTGTACTCAACCAATTGAGCCATCTACCTTTGATGACTGGTGCATTCCCTTTGCCCAACACACAGACTTAGACGAATTAAAATACCCTGTCGCGGTTGTGCAAGAATATGGCTGGAGCGTTTTTCGCCTTGCAGCCATTGCCAATCTGACACTAGGGGAACTACCGAATGCCGATGTATTTACCCAAGCAGAGCTTAAACAAGCGGAATGGAAGGGCGATCATTGGCAACTAAGTTATGATCACAACGGAACCCTACATATTTTAACGGGTGACTATTTAGTCAATGCTTGCGGTTTCGAAACGGGTTCTGTTGACAATGTTGTTGGTGCTAAGCGCGAACGTTTGGTTGAGTTTAAAGCAGCCTACATTACGCACTGGAAAGATTGTGACCAGCAATGGCCCGAAGTCATTTTCCACGGTCCTCGCGGAACTGAAAAAGGAATGGCACAGTTAACGCCTTATGGTGACGGCTATTTCCAACTACATGGTATGACAAAAGGAATTACCTTGTTTGACGATGGTTTGGTTGCGAGCACGAGCGAATCTGCTCAACCCGAGCTCCCTAAGCTTTTATTGTCCAAGATTCGTGTTGGCTGGAAAGAAGAAGCATTAGAAGAGCGAACGTATAATGCCATTCAGCATATGGCGCAGTTTATCCCTGACTACCGATCTGCTGTAAAAGGTGGGAAAGCACTCTTCGGTGCACAACAGATCCCGGGAAGTGATCCGGTTTTAAGAGCCGCGGATGTCACTTTCGAGCCAAATAACTATGCTCGTATTGAAATCGTAAAAGCGTCTTCTACATTAGTCGCAGCACAAAAGATGCTGCAACATTGGTTTGATATTGAGCCTCAGCGTAATGTCGAATTACAACATCCGGTTGCCGTGCATTGGAGCGAAGAGGAAGTCGAGCAATACGCGATACAACTTACACAAGAGCGCGACTATCCGAGATCTTTAGCGGAGCGTTACGGTATGTAACTCTTTTTGGCTTAATGTTATTCCCGAGATGGGCTTAGTATCCGAAAAACTGAGCCCATTGGCACCACAAGTCTTGCAGTTTCCATCTGTCACCTTTAACAAAGTGTACCTTTTGACCAGGTTTCGCCTGCGCCAACCTAGGTAAGTCAATCCTCGCAACGCACCCAAGTTTTGGATATCCACCGATAGTTTGATGGTCGTTAAGCAAAACTATCGGATTGCCGTCATTTGGAACCTGAATTGCACCAAGCGCAATGCCCTCCGAAAGCACACCATTATACGGAGGATTAATGGTATTGCCCTCCAAGCGATACCCCATACGGTTTGAGTCTGGCGAGATGGAAAACTCATTTGAGTAAAAAGTGTCTACTACTTCTGAATCAAAATCTTCATATTGGTAGCTTTCTATTACGCGTAGCTTTATCGGTAAATTGTAATCAGGCTTGAAACGGAAGGTCATTTGTCTTGGTTTATGCTGAGGCAGATGATGAGCTGTAAACCTCAGAACATCGCCAGATTTCAGTGAGCTTCCGTTAGTATCGAGTCCACCAAGTGATTCTCGCGTTACGGTCGATGAGCTTCCAAGATGTTGTGGAACATCGAACCCACCTTTAACTGCAAGATAAGCACGCAACCCGTTTTTAGGCATTCCAAAGTGAAGCTTTTGGCCTTTCCTTAATGAAAAATCAGACCAATTTGAGACAGGAGTACCATCAACCGTCGCGTTTAAGTCACCACCACAGATAGCGAGGTGACAATTGTGCAATGCGACAAAGCTAGCATTTCCTAAAGTAATTTCTATTGCAGAGCAATTTACAGGGTTCCCCAAAAGATAATTTGCCCAATTATAAGCGTACCCATCAACAGGGCCACCTTGCGTAATACCAAGATGCGCTAGACCAAAACGACCAAAGTCTTGGATCAGTGAGAGTGGACCAGGTTTCTCGACCAATAATCCCGCATCACTCATAAAACGCCTCCTAATTCAATAAACTCTGGTTTAGATATAGAAGTAAATGTCACCCTGTCACCAACCTCAAATGGAATGAAAGGTGGAATATCAGAAAATAAAGCCACTGGACTTCGACCAATAATGTTCCAGCCGCCAGGGCTGTCAGAAGGATAGACGGCAGTTTTACTGTCTGCGATTCCAACACTGCCAGCAGGAACACTGATTCTTGGGGTAGTCAGCCTTGGCATGTTTAGTTCATCACTTACGTCTGAAAGAAACGCAAATCCCGGAGCAAACCCAATAGCGGAAACAGTATAAACCGTTTGGGTATGGAGATTGATGATATCTTGCAACGACAAACCACGCTCGTTGAATCGCGTTAAGTCCAAGGCAGTTTCTTCTGCATAGTAAACAGGGATAGCAATAGTTTTAGGCACAGGGCAATTATGCATTTCAGGGTCAAACTGACTGATAATCTTGTTTAATGTCTCTATCAGAGTCGTCTCATCAATTCTAAAGGGCAAGTAATCAATCAAAATCGTTCTGTAGGACGGAACGACATTCATGATACAACTTTCCAACTGCTCCCTTATTCGGTGTGCCACTTCGCCAACGACATTCTCCGGATAGCTCTCGTTAAATTTGATAAATACACTGCATTCTGAAACAAGTGAAAGACTAAATTTTTCCTGATGCATCAATTCCCTCCAGTGTATAAGCTCTGACGGATTTTCTTGATCAAAGCAATGGATTCTTCATTGTCTCCATGTACACAAATCGTGTCTGCTTCGAGAAGGATATAATTGCCAGATGCCGTTTTGACTCGGCCAGACTCCGCAAGCGTTCTCACTTGTTCAAGGATTGCGTGTTCTGATTTTAGCACGGCATTAGGCTGAGCCCTTGGAGTCAGCATTCCATCATCCTGATACAATCTGTCAGCAAACGCTTCAAATAGTAACGGAACATCGAAATCGTCTGCGATTTCTAAATATTTTTCATTTTCCTGTGACGCTAGGATCATCAGCGGCACTTTAAATAGCGCAGCGGCTTTTACAACTGCTCTAAACACCGAATCACTTTTCATCATGTCGTTATACAGCGCTCCATGAGGCTTGATATAACCGATGTCCGTATATTGTGCGCGACAGAGCGCTTGTAACGCACCAACCTGATAAACAACCATATTGGTAATTTCATCACTTGCCATGCTCAACGAGCGTCTTCCAAAACCCTGCAGATCGGGATAGCCTGGATGAGCACCGATTTCCACATCATTTATATTGGCCAGAGTGATCGTGTCATGCATGACGTTCGGGTCTGACGCATGGAAACCGCAGGCGATATTAGCTAAATCCACATGAGGCATAACTTCTTCATCAGAGCCCATTCTCCAGGAACCAAAGCTCTCGCCCATATCGCAGTTTAATGTAAGTTGTTGTTTATTCAATGTCATAGGTCTGCTTTTACCCAAGTTGTTACATCACAGCTGGAAACATCCTTGGGTTTAGTCAATGAGTTCATTATTCCCAAATTAGTGTGCGTTTAGCGAGTTTAGTCTCGATACACTAATAAGTTATCCAATTTTCGATCTTTTTCGAAGTTTAACTTAATTCATTCAAATTCAACCTATTTTTTTCTGAGGTTGGCAATGATTTGTATGTCAGTTAGGTAAGTCTGGTGCCCTTGAAGCTGATAATCGCATAACAATCGTCTACACGGCCACACATTAATCGTTGCGGCTAAAGCTCATTCGAGAAACACGACGTTTTACGCGCAACATCTCTCATTTAATTAAAGTTGCGCTTGTCGCGAACAACAAGCAAAAGCAGAAACTATTGTGGATAAAATCACGTATCAAACTAAAGAATCAGGGGAAGAACGCGTGACATAATCGGGATACGAATAATAAGAGAGTGTTTAATTTCAATCAGTAAAGCTTTAAACTCATTCTATTCGCGTCAGAAGGAAATAACAAAATGAAAGTACTTGTTACAGGTGGTATGGGATATATCGGAAGCCATACTTGTATCCAAATGATTGAAGCTGGTATGACACCAGTCATTTTAGATAATCTATATAACAGTAAACTTGCTGTGTTAGAGCGAATAGAGAAAGTATGCGGGGTACGCCCAGTTTTCATTCAGGCAGACATCCGAGACAAAGCTACTTTAGTGGATGTACTTAAATCAAATGATATAGAAGCTGTTATTCATTTCGCTGGCCTCAAAGCGGTCGGAGAATCTGTCGCTAAGCCTTTAGAGTACTACGACAATAACGTAAACGGCACATTGGTATTAGTCGACGCGATGCGAGAAGCTGGTGTTAAATCACTGGTGTTCAGCTCTTCGGCAACGGTTTACGGTGATCCAGCTTCAGTGCCTATTACTGAAGATTTTCCAACGAGCGCCACAAATCCTTACGGACGCAGTAAATTGATGGTCGAAGAGTGCTTAACCGACTTCCAAAAAGCAAATCCGGATTGGAGCATCACACTTCTGCGATATTTCAATCCTGTAGGTTCTCATCCAACCGGAGAACTGGGTGAAGATCCACAGGGTATACCGAATAACCTGATGCCATTCATCTCACAGGTTGCTGTTGGTCGCAGAGAATTTCTATCAGTATTTGGCAGTGATTATCCAACAAAGGATGGAACTGGAGTACGTGATTATATTCACGTAATGGATTTGTCTGACGGGCACGTTGCTGCATTAGATAAAGTAGGCCGTAAATCTGGTTTACACGTTTATAACCTAGGTACTGGTAATGGTTATAGTGTTCTGGAGATGGTCGAAGCATTCAAAAATGCCAGTGGTAAGGACGTACCTTACCAATTGGTTGAACGTCGACCTGGAGATATTGCAGAATGCTGGGCTGACCCTAATAAGGCAGCTACTGAATTAGGCTGGAAAGCATCACGCACACTTGAAGAGATGACTGCCGATACATGGAGATGGCAGTCTAATAATCCACAAGGATATCCTGACTTCAATTAATGCATTTCACATATTAATAACAAAAAAGGCGCATTATTGTGCCTTTTTTGATCTGAATCGTAAAAATCGTAAATTTGAAGTTAAAAGGTAGCAACGAATATTAGACCTGCTAGAATATGCACGACTTTTAAATTTGGTCTTTAGTTTTATCTTCATTATTGGAGTTGTTTATGGAGTTAGGTCTAATCATCGTATTCATCGTTGCGGCAGCAGTAATGGTGAAAAAAGAGATGGCACAGCAGTAAGTTTTCATTTTTCATACTTTTATCTACCTTTTAAAAGTGAAAACCGTTAGAAAAGCCAGCTTTATGCTGGCTTTGTTGTATCAAAAGCTCAAACAACCATTAAAATTTAAGTCATCGCCTTAGAATTGATAGTCTACTGCCTCGCGATTGCGACCTTGCCGAAAGTAGAAATCTGTATTCTCCCGAGCTATCCTCAATGAATCAATCTGTTATATTATTTACTCCAGTTTTTGACAAAGTTGTCCAAATACCATCAATGCGATTCGATTCACATAAAGGGAGCAAATGTGCATAGCCCGATCACTTTAGAGGCACTCCATATACTGGATGCAATCGACCGAAGAGGAAGTTTTGCTGCTGCAGCCAATGAATTAGACAGAGCGCCTTCATCGCTCAGCTACCAAATTCAGAAGCTTGAACAAGATTTAGATATCATTATCTTTGACCGCTCAGGTCACAAAGCTCACTTTACTGAAGCTGGCAAACTTATCCTTGAAAGAGGAAGAGATATCCTTAAAGCCAGCGAAAAGTTAGTCAACGATGCAACCGTATTGGCAAACGGGTGGGAACTCGATATTACCATCGCATTCGATGGGATTATTCCAATCTCAAATTTTTTCCCGATGGTGGATGCGCTCGCTGAGGTCAGCTCTACCAGAGTTAGACTACAGGAAGAAATATTAGCGGGTAGCTGGGAAGCCTTGAACACCGGTCGTGCCGATCTTTTGATTTGCCCGTCTTTAGACACACTTCCACAGGAAGTTAAGTCAGAAAAAATCGGTAAAATGACCATGTATTGGGTAGCGGCTGCAAATCACTACGTGCATAAGCGTAGTGGGGAGTTTGATGATGCTGCGCGCGAAAAATATCGGATCATTGCGATTGCAGATACTGCACGAGAACAGCCAGCACTTTCTATCAATATAATTCAGAAACAACCAAGATTAACGGTTACCAATTTTACCGCTAAAGTTGATGCACTAACTGCAGGATTAGGCATTGGCACGCTTCCAAGTCAAATCGCCCAACCTATGATTGATAGTGGTGTGTTGAAGAGAATAGAGGGTACTGAGCCTATACCTATGGATATCATTCTTGCATGGCGAAGAAACACCATGGGAGAGGCAAAGTCCTGGTGTATTCAGTATTTAAAGAAAAATTGGGCATTGAAGTGACATCATCACTTAAAGAGTGCGAATACCTATTTATTCGCACTCTTTTTAATCGTTGGCCCTCTGCTTGTAAGGCTTCAGTCTTGCTTCGATGCTTCGATGCTTCTAGTTCAGAGGTAAAACCATATCCGCAGTGCCATCCTCAAACTGCACATCAATCTTAAAACCAAGGCTCTGGGCAAGCATCAACATTCCACGGTTAGTTGGCATCGTCATGCCTGAGATTTGTTTGGTTCCTTTTACTTTGCAATAGCTGATGATTTTTTGCATAAGAACTTTGCCTAACCCTTTGCCTTTAAGATCTGAACGGATAAGGATCGCAAACTCGGCATCACTATTATCTGGTGTAATCAGTGCTCGAGCCACACCTATAATTGATGGACCGTTACTATCAAATGCGACCGCTACAAATGCCATTTCCCGGTCATAATCTATTTGTGTAAAGTTCGCCAGAGCTTCATGGTTGAACTCTCCGACTTCAGAGAAAAATCGTTTATAGAGATCTTCTCTTGAAACGCTATTTATAAATTGCGCATGAAGTGGTTCATCTTCGGGCAATATAGGGCGAAGTAATACGGGCTGGCCGTCGCGTAACGTTATGGTTTCGACAAACTCGGCAGGGAAAGGGCGAATAGCCAGGCGCTTTTGTGCATCGCCTTCGTACTTCGTTAACGTAACGTCAGCATCAATGATTGTTAGGTCACTGCCAGATACTAAAACTGGATGGATATCCAGTCTTTGTATTTCAGGTAACTCAACCGCCATTTGCGAGATACGAACTAAGAATTTCGAAAGCTCGGTAATATCGAGGGCATCTTTATGCTTCTGTAAGCGAATTTTCCCTGATTTCAGTGCGACGACAACCAAATATCGAGCAAGTGTCATATTCAGAGGAGGTAAGGCAGCAACAGCATCTTGAGCAATGTTCCATTCAGACCCGCCTTGTCCAAGTAAAATCACTGGCCCAAATACTTTATCAACGGCAATACTAATTCGTATCTCTTCTGCGCTACCTAGTTTTGCCATGCCTTGCACTAGCAGGCCATGGACGTTTGCAGATGGATAACTGAGTTTCACTGAGTCTAAAATAGAATCAGAGGCTGCTGAGACTTCACTGCTGTTTCGCAAGTTCAACGCAACCCCATGTACATCCGACTTATGTGGGATGTCGGGAGAGCGAAGCTTTACCGCTACCGGGTAGCCGATATTTTCCGCCATATGAACTGCTTCTATAGGGTCTGAAGCAATCCAGGTTGGTAGCACTTTAAAACCAAAGTACTTAAACAGAGGGCTAGTTTGGTGTGTATCTAAAGAAACTGTATCTTTATCCAGTAGTCGTTCATTTACCCATTCAATTGCAGAATTCACGCTACCTGAGTGTAATGGTTCTGCTGTTGTCGGCGTCTCCATTAATTGCTTTTGGTTTCTTCTGTATTCCACAAGGTGCATGTAAGCAACGACGGAACTTTCGGGTGTTCGATAAGTAGGAATCCCCGCCTGTGTAAAAGCCAGACGAGCTTCACGAGACGTTTGTTCACCCGACCAGTTAGTCAAGATGTTGAAATGTTTGTGTCTTGGGTGTGATTTTATCGCTTCAATCACGGCGTGAGCCGTTTCTAAAGGATCGGAAACTGCAGACGGGCTATGCATAATCAATATTGCGTCTGCACAGTCGTTGTTCATCAAAGCATTTACGGTGTCGACATAGCGTTTTTTTGTCGCGTCGCCGGCAAGGTCTATAGGGTTAGATTCCCGCCAATTTAAAGGTAAGACGGATCTCAATTGTCCGGTTGTTGCTTCATCAAGTATCGCTAAATTACCGCCGCGCTCGAATAGTGTATCCACCGCCATCACAGCGGGTCCGCCACCATTAGTGATGATCGCCAAACGTTCTCCACGTAGTGGCACAGAATGAGTTAGGGTCTCTACCGCAGCGAAAAGCTCATGGGTGTTACTTACACGCAACATACCTGTTCTTCGAATCGCCGTATCATAGATAATGTCTAAAGGGTCTCCATCTTGCTGTTCGATCGTATTCTTTGCCTTAGAACGGCCCGCTTTTAATACGAGAATTCGGCGGTTTCGAGAAGCGGCTCTGGCTGCAGACAAGAAGCGACGGGCATCTCGAATCGAATCGACGTAGAGCAAAATGGCCTCCGTATGACCATCCATACTCAAATGATCTAGCAGATCTGCGAAATCGATATCCTGACCGCGTCCAATGGAAATAAATGAAGAAAAACCAATGTTTTTGTCGTTTGCCCAATCGAGTACCGTGGTACAGACAGCAGCCGACTGAGAAATAAAGGCTATCTTGCCTGGTTTGGCTGCTACAGGAGAGAATGTACAGTTAAAGTGATGCCAAGGCAGAATGATTCCCAAACTATTCGAGCCTAAAACTCGAATATTGAGAGACGAAACATCAATAACTCGTGCATCGTCGGAGATAACGATGGCAAATTGCGTCCCACGTTCATCTAACTCTTTTAACAATTGTTCGTTGCGTGAAGCATTGGTACAAAGAATTGCAATATCAGGCGTATAGGGCAGGGAGGCAATGTCTGGATAAGCGATAACCCCTAACACACTTTTGTATTTTGGCGTCACTGGCATAATCGCTCCACCAAAACCACTTTGAAGCAGATTACGCATAACCACATGACCAGCGCGTAATTCTCTTTGTGATGCGCCTACTACCGCAACTGAATCAGGTTTAAAAAGCTTATGTAGTTTATTCATGCAGATTCCTTGCCTTTAACACGAGACTGGGCAGAGCTTTATTGTCCGGACATCAATAATCATAAACGAATAACTCGTAGATAAAACACGCTCACAATGAACATTGAAGAAAATCTGTACCAAGCTTGCGTAGTTTGTGTCACTCATCACATCAAATAGGTAGATTATTGTATTTGATGCTTGATAATCGAGTCTGCTATCGGCATGATTTATCTTAATATTTATTCAGAGCGTTTGTAAATTCATGAAAAAGACCGCAATCATCGGCTTAACCCTTATTCTGTCCGCTTGTGCATCTGAAACTTACATTACCGATGTGAGCTCAGAGAGTTATCAAGAGGAGTTCACTCCAGACGTAATATCGAAACCTATCATGACATCAGAGAATGCCGTGGTTGAGAAAGACGTTGCGCCAAAAGTGGTTAAAATGACGGCTAAGCCTGAAGAGAAAAGAGTCGTAAAACTTTCCCCGAAAGAGCAGGTAAAACCAGTTAAGATCTTGCCGCCAAGCAGTGAACAGTCGGGCATTCAACGTTTCGGATATACAATTCAGGTTGTGGCGGTAGGTAGTGAATCAAAAGTAACTGAATTTGCAAATAAATTACCGAAGAACGACCAGCCAGTCTGGGAAAATTACAAGATGGTTAATGGCACTAAATGGTACTCCATCTTATACGGTGATTATGCGACAAGTGCAGAGGCTCAGCAGGCTATCTCAACACTTCCAACTCAGTTCCGTCAGCTAAAGCCTTTTGTTAAAAGTATTGATACGATTAAAAATTCAGCGTACCCGACACTTAACAAGCTGAACTGATCAAACGAAACCGGGGGCGTTTTGCTCCCTTTTTTATTTGTTTAAATCGTACCCGAACGAAACACCTCACAGTAAAATAACTGTACGTTACTCCTCAAAGGGTTATCATAACGGCTAGTATCTTTTGTAGGTCACGGAAAGATTGATTCATGATTAAAAATATTCTTCTATTATGCGGTGGTGGTTCTTCAGAGCATGAGATTTCATTGCTGTCTGCTAATTTTGTTGAACAACAATTAAACCTTATTGAGAACATCAGCGTAACGCGCGTAGAAATCAAAAACGAAGGTTGGATGACTAACCAAGGCGAACTGGTTTATTTAGATCTTAATACCAAACGCTTATGTTCTGACACTACTAATCAGGCAATCGACTTCATCGTACCATGCATCCACGGTTTTCCTGGAGAAACCGGAGATATTCAGTCACTGTTTGAAATTGCCGGTATTCCTTATCTAGGTTGTGGACCTGAAGCTAGCAGCAACAGCTTCAACAAAATCACATCGAAGCTTTGGTACGATGCTTTAGGAATCCCGAACACGCCATATTTATTCTTAACCAAAAATGATGAACAGGCACATATCAAAGCACAGCAAGCTTTTGATAAATGGGGCAAAGTGTTTGTAAAAGCTGCCAGACAAGGCTCATCCGTAGGGTGTTACAGCGTCACTCAAAAAGAAGCGATTTCCGATGCAGTTAATGCAGCCTTTGGGTACTCAGAACAAGTTTTGGTAGAAAAGTCCGTTAGACCTAGAGAGCTAGAAGTGGCTGCTTATGAAATGAATGGTCAACTGCATATCACCAAACCAGGCGAAATCATTGCACCTGATGGAGCATTTTACTCATATGATGAGAAATACAGCAGCACTAGCCATTCACTAACAGAAGTAGAAGCAAAAAACCTTTCGCAAGAGCAAATCGACACGATTAAACAAGAGTCAGAGACTGTGTTTAAACAGATGAATCTTCGTCATCTGTCTCGTATCGACTTCTTCCTGACTGAAGATGGGGAAATCTACTTAAACGAAGTCAATACGTTCCCAGGCATGACGCCAATATCAATGTTTCCGAAAATGCTTCAAAATAATGGCCATAAATTCCACGAGTTTCTTGAAGACTGTATCAATAGCACAATGTAATTAACGTCACTTAGAAATACACTGTATTAAGACGTACAACAAAAGAAATGACAATATGACATTAGTATATTCAACGGAAACAGGTCGAATCAAACCGGAAGAAGAGAAAACCTCTCGTCCTAAAGGTGACGGCATCGTGCGCATTCAACGCCAAACAAAAGGCCGCAAAGGCAAAGGCGTTTGTATTGTCACGGGTTTAGATCTCGATGATGCGCCACTTAAGTTACTTGCCGCAGAACTCAAGAAAGTTTGTGGCTGTGGTGGTTCAGTTAAAGACGGCAACATTGAAATTCAAGGTGACGCTCGAGATAAAATTAAAGCGCACCTGGAAAAGAAAGGCATGACCGTAAAGCTCGCTGGCGGATAAGCAATTAGAATGAACAAAAGCGTCGATACCGACGCTTTTTCTTTCTGCATCTACGGTAAGTGTCACAGACAGCACACGTTAAGTTTGGTGCTTTTGGAAAGCTAATTGAAGATTGAGCAATCGCAGATTGATAGATCGATATTAGCTATTTTATGGTAAATAGCCGTTATGTTTAATCAAGCCCCCAACGCCATACAGTTTGGATGAGCACAAATTTAAATTTAAAATCTGAGAGGGATAGGAGACTTAACTGAACAAGTTTTCACGTAGCGTAACATTATATTTAACATAATATACATAATGCGAACTTAAGGTACGAGCTATTTTAAAATGTCCTCTTATACTTTTGGAAATACATTCTTTTGAGGACATCAACCGAATGCTGATTGCTATGAGTGAACGTGATATTCAGCGATTTAAAGTGCTTAATGATCTACTTGGCCTTCTGAAATGACACAACAACAGTAAGAGACGAATTGCTTTCAATCATTAAGCTAAACTTTATTGAGCTTGCTACTCATCATGAAGGTATACAACTAATAAGTCAGCTTCTACAGCATTGGCAACTTTGGGTACAGAGGAGAAAAATCGGCTCAGTAGATTGTGGTGATGGCCACACACGACCAAATCTATTTCGTCCTTTTTAACTATTCCTTGCAACTTAATGTGGAGATCTCCGATCACTACAGCAATGTCAGCGACTGGATAACCGCATTCGTCTGCAAGAGTTTGTAGATTTTCATGTAACTTTTGTTCTTCTCTTGCCTCGAAGATTACTCTGTCAACATCGACGTATACGAAGGAAAGCTTACTGTTTGATTCTTTTGCCTGGCTAATTGCTTTATCTATAACGGTTTTGCTAGATTGAGATAAATCGACAGCGACTAGTATATGCTTGTAGCTCATAATTTTCCCCCGATTTGTAGTCATATACGTACCCTAAGTCTAGTTCACTTAGACCAAGCCGTTATATACGAAACCCTACAATTACCAATTATCTGAGCAGTATCTCAGAAGCCTGTATCTTTCACAGCGACGCAGTTTTACTACGTAACTTTTCGCTACCAATCAAATCTCTATGACTTCACTCATAAGATCAGGTGCAAGTGCTCACTGTTTCTAATCCTACTGGTCTTACGACGAATATACTTTAACTCTAGGTTATTACGGTGTAGCATTTCTCAAGATGCAGAATAATCCACTACCACAAATCAACCTTGGCATTCAGCATGTAATTAAATTACAAAATGCTTTTTGGTTAAAATCAACAACAGAACATTAGCCTACATTAAGTTACTGTTATTTATGGTTTATTATTTATTTCGCTCGGATTTAAAGATTAAAATTATAACTGGATAGAAAGCTGGAATAGACTGAAGTAGGCAAACTTTAATTCGAACGCAACTAGTGATCGTTACTGTTTTGAACTTACATCTTAAAAAGTATGTGACATTGTCACTCGTGTGTATTTGGAAGGTTTATGAAGGTGGATTGAATAATCAAATTGTTGTGGCATTAAAAAAGCAGGGTCTGTGCCCTGCTTCTTTGATTAATTCTGTTTCTGTTTTTCGGCGTATTTGGCTCGAATCTGTCCAGCAACAATTTTTATGGCTTCTGCGGTACTTGTGCCTTTCGCCATTAATTCTTGAATCTGCTCTACAGCTTGCTGCTGTTCTTCGTGCGATAGAGGGGGTAAATCGTCAAACATAAAAAAGCTCCTCATAATGAGGAGCAGACTATAACGATTCGTTTAATGGCTCGCAAGGAAATTCATCTTAGCCAGCAAGCTGTTTTCGATGGTTGATATCGCAACACTGTCTCCGGTATATCTTTAGCTATTCATCTTGAGAAAGGTCGTAAGTACGGCTAATAGTCTGAGATTGCTCAACGATAATGTCTCCCTGCCAACGACGACTATTTATACTAACGGCTAGAACATATCTGTCGTTAGGAACACCTGCAAGTTCTAGCGAGTCTGGATAATTTGATTCATAAGTCTTATTCCACATTTGCTCATACTGTCCATCAACGTAATCAAAAAGCCCGACTTCAAGTTGAGGTAATGGACAATGCGGGTTTCTTAATGCGCTCTTTTCAACTTTCCAGTTCTCTTTTGAGGTCCAGCGCACGTATTGGCTTGAATTACTATCACCAAGAATTACCCACGTTCGGTATTCCTGTTTATCCTTGGCGACAACGGATAAATGATACAAACCAGATTCCAGGTTTCCTGTGAGATTGTAACGCTTTAAAAAACTACGCTCATTGGCAATTTCGGTATCTTCTGGCATTTCTTCGATTCCAAAAGAACTATCAGCTGAGATCGAAGTATCGACCCAACGATTAAAAGTAATCTGCTCAATGTCTTTAGTAGCTCTGAGTTTAATAACCAGTCTAAAAGTATCTCTTCCTGGACTTTGAATAGTTTGGCGAATAACGTTCACCCCACTGATCCAGTCAGGTAAAGTGACGCCTGTAAGAGACTTGCCACAGTCTTTCGTCAGAGACTGACTGAACAAATCATTCAAGTGAGTGGTCAATTCTCTACTTGGCTCAGTTTGCCAAAGTTCCACTAACGTGTTGAACATTGAGGCAAGGTCATCTTCAAGAAGGTGCTGATGTGCCTGTGTTAAAGGGGTATTAGTTTGAAACCAATCCATTGCCTGGACTGGTTTCACTAACACTAATGACAAAACTACCGGGAGTAGTATTTTCATTATTCTTTATGCTTTCATTTTGTAGCCGACGCCACGGAGTGTCTCTATTTCCAACCCAGGAAGCTTCTGACGGAGTTGGAGTACATGAGTGTCTACGGTACGAGTTGTCGGGAAATGATTGTAACCCCATACATGGTCAAGCAATTCATCTCGGGTGAATACTCGACCTAGGTTTGATGCTAAGAACAGCAACAAATCGAACTCTGTACGCGTTAATGTAATCAACTCACCTTTAAAAACGACTTCACGGGTGGCACGATCAATCTCTAGATCTTTTGTGACTACTTTGTCAGCACCCCCCTGCTCTCCTGCATCTGGAGAACGCAGTTGAGCACGAATTCGAGCAAAGAGTTCGGCTTCCGCAAAAGGTTTCGTTAGATAATCATTTGCACCGGAGTCAAGTCCAGCCACCTTATCTTTTACAGTAACAAGTGCCGTTAACAAGATAACAGGCACGTCTTTGATCTTTTTCCATTCCGGGAGATATTGTACTGAGTCGCCATCAGGCAACTGGCGATCCAGTATGACTAAATCGGCTTTTTTCCATTGCGGTTCAACGTCGGCAATACGCTCCACATGTAAACACTCATATCCTGCTTGTTCCAGGCTTACTAACAGGCCGTCAGCCAAGTTTTTATCGTCCTCAACGAGAAGCAGTGTCTGTTTCACAAGGTATCTCCAATATAAAGGTTGTAGGTGGTCCAATAAGGGACATTTTTCCGCCCATGCGGCCTACCATAGATTCAACGATTGTCAGTCCAAGTCCTAGCCCGCTCTTACTTACGAACGGTTTTTTTAAATTAGTCCAGTCTTTTGCGGTCAAACCACCGGCATCACGGACTTGGAAAACGATTTTATCTTCACTGGTTTGAACATTAAGCTCAACCGGTGGAACACCATACTTAAGGGCGTTACGAAGCAGATTATCAATGCAGGTCCCAAGCCAATATACATTAACTTTAGCAGCAACATCTTCGTTTATGTTTAAAAGTACAGCGTTATCAAACTCTTCTTCAATCTTATATTCTAACCACTCCACAACCGACGGCACCCAGTCGGTTGCAAGCATTTGGTTATCAGATTGCAAATAATCTTTACTTGCCTCCGCTAACTGACGCAAACGTCGAGTATCTTCGCATAGTCTACGAAATTCATCATATACACTCTCTGGTAAGTGTTCGAATTCTCGACGAAAACCTTCAACCGTTAATGAAAGAGACGCAATTGGTGTTCTTAATTCGTGAGTAAGTATTTGTAATACCAACATACGGCTGCGTAGATCTTCACGTTTACTGTTCCATCGATATACTGCCCACCCAATCACAAGAAGAATGTTCGCTATGACCAAGATGATCATACTTATGCGTAGAATTTGTGAATGATCTTCTACATCCCAGCAAATATTACCGCGTTTAACAAAGCAACTCTTGTTTTCTGACGCTAAAGTATAAGACAGACCTGCCTTAGCGACATTTTCTTGCCATATCTCTTTCTCGAACAAGAAATAACGGTCACCGCGACGAAGCCAAAACTCGTTTCCTTCGATGAACATATTCGCACCAGAAATTAACGCATTGATGGCGTCGTCGTTCATGTTTTGCAAGCTTGCAAGTAATTCATCACCCTCTTCGTTGTCACGCTCTTTAATGTGCATGTACTGAGCCAACTTGGCTTTGAATTCTGGGTATTTATCTACATAGCGTGCGGCATAAGTACCACCACCAGGGTGAATTAATCCACTACGAGAAAACCAACGTGGTGTAAGAGCTGTACCTTTACAGATAGCTCGTGTGAATACAAGTGGTTCAGTGATCAAAGGGCTAAGTGGAAGCTTACCTCGACAAGTTTTATCTAAACTATAAAGCTGTTGTATGTCTTTTAGCGGGTAGTCTGCCGTTTGCGGAAGAAGTGAATCAGGCGCAAGTAACTTTGTAGGATAATTTGATTGCAGAATACGAATATCATACGACTTCAGAGCTGTTTCATAGTTAAACAGCTCAGTGAACGTATCTATTCTTTCTGGTAATGAATCGGCTGATGCATCTGCCGAAAAAATAGGCAGTACCAATGCAAAACCGAGCAAAATCTTGTTAATCAAACTGTTACCGTTACTTATTAGATTAAGGCAAACTATACAGCAAACCAGATTCAATTGACATCTGGTAACTTCAGGATTTGCATTACTATTACATTGATGCGAAATAAAAAAGGGCCAGCAATTGCTGACCCTATATCATTTTAAAACAGTAAATTGTTACAATGCTTTAAAAATGTTCTCCACGCTTTCTTTCGCGTCACCAAATAACATCGATGTATTTTCTTTAAAGAACAACGGGTTTTGAACGCCAGCATAGCCAGTATTCATTGAACGCTTGAATACAACCACGTTTTTCGCATTCCATACTTCCAGTACAGGCATACCTGCGATTGGGCTGTTTGGATCTTCGAGCGCGGCTGGGTTTACTGTATCGTTCGCACCAATGACAAGCACTGTGTCAGTCTCAGGGAAGTCATCATTGATCTCGTCCATTTCTAGAACGATATCATATGGAACTTTCGCTTCTGCTAACAACACGTTCATGTGGCCTGGTAGACGTCCAGCAACTGGGTGAATACCAAAGCGTACTTCGATACCTTGTGAACGCAGTGCGTCAGTGATTTCATGTACCGGATATTGTGCTTGCGCTACAGCCATGCCGTATCCTGGAGTGATAATCACTGATTTTGAGTTCTTCAACATTTCAGCAACTTCTTCAGCCGTAGTTTCACGGTGTTCACCCTGCTCTTCATCACCTGAAATGATGATCTCCTGACCAAAGCCGCCAGCGATAACACTGATGAAAGAGCGGTTCATTGCTTTACACATGATGTAAGACAGAATCGCACCTGACGAACCAACCAAAGCACCTGTTACGATAAGTAGATCGTTTGCCAGCATGAAACCTGCCGCCGCCGCCGCCCAACCAGAGTATGAGTTCAGCATCGAAACCACTACTGGCATGTCTGCACCACCGATTGACGCCACTAAGTGGTAACCAAACGCAAATGCAATCAAGGTCATTACGATCAAGGCGAACATGCTGCCGTCTGCTTTAACGAAATAAATCATTAGAAGCGCAGAAACAACAACCGCTGCCAGGTTCATTTTATGCTTATGAGGAAGGTTAAGCGGTGAAGAAGAAATTACACCACGTAACTTACCAAATGCAACAATAGAACCGGTAAAGGTTACAGCACCGATAAATACACCAAGGAATACTTCTACAAGGTGGATAACATGCTCAGCGTGAGTTGCAGCTTCAGGTGCGTCCAGGTAGCTGTTGTAACCTACTAAAACGGCAGCCAAACCTACAAAGCTGTGTAGAATCGCAACCAGTTCTGGCATCTCAGTCATTTCTACTTTCTTGGCGTAGAAAATACCGATCGCACCGCCGATTGCCATTGCAATAATGATCCAACCGAATCCTTGCGCATCTGGGCCAAAGATCGTTGCGATCAGCGCAATCGCCATACCAGCGATACCGTAGTAGTTACCGTTACGTGCAGACTCTTGCTTAGAAAGTCCCGCCAAACTCATGATGAAAAATAATGCAGCAACAATGTAAGCTGCTTGTACTAATCCTGCAGACATTGTGACCCCTTATTTATCTTTACGGAACATTTCAAGCATACGCTTGGTGACGGTGAAACCACCGAAGATGTTGATACTCGCGATCAACACAGCAATAAACGACAGGAAGGAAACAACACCATTCCCTTGCCCAATCTGAAGTAACGCACCAACGACAATAATGCCTGAGATGGCGTTAGTCACGGACATCAGCGGCGTATGCAGAGCATGAGTTACGTTCCAAACTACGTAGTAACCCACCACACACGCCAACACAAATACAGTAAAGTGAGATAAGAATGCAGCCGGAGCAACCGATGCAATCCATGCGAAAGCGCCAACAGCAACTACCAAACCAACCAGTTTTTTCGTTGGTGAAGTTGGTTCTTTGACTTTTGGTTCTCTCTTCGCAACAGGTTCTTGCTTCGTTTGAGGTTGAGCAGAAACTTGGATTGGTGGAGCAGGCCAAGTGATTTCACCTTCTTTAACGACAGTCACACCACGTAGAACTACGTCTTCAAAGTCGATATCAATGTTGCCGTCTTTCTCTTTACAAAGCAGTTTCAGAAGGTTTACAAGGTTTGTTGCGTATAGCTGAGAAGATTGCGTTGGTAAACGACCTACCATGTCAGTGTAGCCGACAATTTTAACGCCGTTATCTGTCATGAAAACCTGGTCTTTCACTGTGTATTCGCAGTTTCCGCCATTCGCCGCCGCCAGGTCAACAATCACGCTACCTGCTTTCATGCTGTCGACCATTTCTTTGGTGATAAGCTTCGGTGCAGGTTTTCCTGGGATCAATGCCGTTGTAATGATGATATCAACGTCTTTTGCTTGCTCAGCATACAGCTCAGCGGCTTTTTTGTTGAATGCATCAGACATTTCTTTCGCGTAGCCGTCGCCTGAACCTGAGTCTTCCTGGAAGTCTACTGTCAGGAACTCTGCTCCCATTGACTCCACTTGCTCTTTAACCTCAGGGCGAACGTCAAATGCACGAACAATCGCACCAAGACTACCTGCAGCACCGATAGCAGCCAGACCAGCAACCCCAGCACCAGCAACCAATACTTTTGCAGGTGGGACTTTTCCTGCTGCAGTAATTTGCCCAGTGAAGAAACGGCCAAACTCATGAGCAGCTTCAACGACCGCACGATAACCCGCAATGTTTGCCATAGAAGAAAGTGCATCCAATGCTTGAGCTCTAGAGATACGTGGTACCGAATCCATCGCCAGAACGTTAATATTCTTGCTTGAAAGCTGTCCCATTAGTTCTTCATTTTGAGCAGGCCAGATAAAGCTTATTAGCGTCGCACCGTCTTGTAGTAACGCAATCTCGTCGATGTTTTTTTCGTCATCTACGATTGGTGCGTTCACTTTTAGGATAAGACCAGATTTCCAAACTTCATCACTAGAAACGATTTTCGCTCCTGACGCTTCATAAGCGGCATCATCGAAACTCGCTAGCACCCCCGCTTGAGATTCGATAGCGACATCGAACCCCAATTTAATTAACTGCTCAACCGAACTTGGCGACGCAGCCACTCGCGATTCACCCGCGAGTATCTCTCTAGGTACACCGATTTGCAAAACGCATACTCCTTGTATACATATCAATTAATGAGCCCCAAAAAGAGCTTTGCTCTACTCTATTTCTTTTTTATTTCTATCTGTTTAAGACGCAAGACAATTGCAAATAAAACAACGATGTTTTGGGTTCACCCATTTGCACAGTAATACCTTGACAAACAGTCCTGCTATATTCATTTTGTATCTAACGCGTCACTCGACTTCAAGTGTTTTGTTATATAAATACAAAATTTCATTACATATAACACTAAGTAATCAATAATTCTCTCTATGACCATGGCAAATTCGGGAATTTAAAATAGCAACTCAGAGGTCTAACCAGGTTATTTCTAATTCTTTAATTAACAGTTGTTTAAGTCTTAAAAAAAGAAGAGCCATCAGCATATATACTAATGGCTCTGATAAAGATGATTCGTATCAAGTTACAGCGATTTGTTAATCGAAGATTCTGTCACCCATTTGATCAATAAACATTTGCGATTTTTTCAGCATCAATTCGTTGGCATCGTCTTGCATGCCTAGTAAATCTGAACGAATAAAGCGATGGCTTTTTATCTCACCATCCACATTTTTTTCTATTCGACCTGCAATTCGAAATTGTCCACCTTCAGCGATACTTTCCTGATAAATCAGAAAACCTTTGTACTCAACTGGATCTACAGTCTTTACTTCGACAGTTTTTTCACTGCCACCAAACAAACGCGAAAAGAATCCCACTGTGCCTCCTTGGATCAACTCGTTATGCCTAAGTGACGAGTTGATTAAAATTTAGGTTAAAAATTAGATGTTCATGCCAATTCCGATCTCTTGAACCATCATAGCGGGTGTATGAGAAAATTACAGGCACTTCATGACAACAAGTTATGCACCAGCCATGTTGGATCATCGACACTGAGTTTCCCAGTGCAACATCGGTTAAGCAATGGATTGCTAAATTGCTTTACGTATTTACAGCATCATAAGCAAAAGTTGCTAATGACCAATTTCCTTATTCCAATGTCGTTCAGAACTGTACTTCATAGATGACGTCCCATGCCTGATTGTATACAATTATTGAAGTCGAAGCGGCCAACAAGCTATGAGTAGCGCACAGGGAATGTCCGTCAAGATCAACAATGAGGAATCAGCCTTAACACTTAATTAACCACATACGTGTACTTATTGTTGAAAATTGTTAAGATACTGAAACCATATAATCTACAATGTTAATATCAACATGGTGCGTATTGTAACCTATTTATGTAATCAACTATTTTTGCAGGCAATTTTTTGAAATGTCCTCATCATTAATCTCATCGTCAGGTTTTAAATTTGCATTCCCGATAGCGCTATTGGGATTGGTCATTTCTGGCATGAATAATATCATTCAGATGACCCAGTCAAATTGGGGAATCGCTGCAAATTTACCTTACGTATTGTTAGGTTGTGCACTCCTGCTCTGTTACTCGTTCAAACAAGGGCGGGAGTCGATGATATGCGTCGCTATGCTGCTAGCTTATTTTATTATTCAACAGCGACTACAAGTCCCGCTTCAAAGTGGTACAGCATTGATTGAGTTGACGATGCTGGCAACACTCCTGCCTATTTCGTTTCTTGCCGTATTCCTCTTCAGTAAAGATGGAGCTAACTCAAAAGCAATGTTTGCTTACATTTTTATGCTGATAATATTTTTACTCTGGTCTTACATCACCCTTAGGTTTCACATTAAAGGGCGATTTGAGGATTGGACAAATGGCATATTGTTTATTGTCCCTAGCATTTCAAAACTGCCTTTTATTCTTGTCCTGTATTGTATAGGCATTGTCTGCAGTCTTGGTATCCTGGTGCTCAGGACTAACAAAACCATCCATGCGATGACCTACTCCGCTATGGCGCTCTCCTCAGCAACTTTCATTTTTTTCGATGTACAATACATATCGAGTACCATGTTTTCTCTGGCAGGGTTACTTATGCTTGTTTACTCCGCTACCGCCAGCCATCAACTCGCGTTCACAGACAGCTTGACACTGATTCCAAGCCGAAGAGCACTCGACTTAGATCTTAAGCATATGGATGGGAAATTCACGATTGCGATGTTAGATGTCGACCATTTCAAAAAGTTTAATGATACATATGGGCATGATACCGGGGACAATGTCCTCAAATTAGTCGCGACTCTGTTAAAGAAAACACGAGGAGGAGCCAGGGTTTACCGCTTTGGTGGTGAAGAGTTCACGCTCGTGTTTAAAGGTAGATATGCAGAAGAGTGCCTTAAGCAGCTAGAAGAAGTACACAAATCAATAGCAAATTATAATGTCATCCTACGTGACGTGTCTTCTCGTCCAGATGACAATAAACAAGGGGAAATGAAGCGTGGAGATGGCCCGGTAAAAAGAAAATCGGTGTCAGTAACGGTCAGTCTTGGGGTAGCAGACAGTCGAATTGATCTGGAACCAGAAGAGGTTCTCGCACTGGCGGACGAAGCACTGTATAAAGCGAAAAATGCCGGACGCAATTGCATAAAACTCAATAAATAACAGTCGGATCAGGTCCTAATAAGTCCAGGTAAAGTGACAGTGCAACGTCTATAGGTTTTCATTCATATCATTGATTCAATTCATATTAATCAGAGTGTACCTGTCCCGCCCCGAAGATTTAGAAATATAAAGTGCTCTATCTACTGTTGCATACAACTCAACAATACTCTCCTTTCCTGTTGGTTCAAAAACGAACACCCCTTGTGACATTGTCACCTTATCGGAGACATTTGAATATTCATGTGGATAATCGAGTAAAGACATCGCCACTTGAATTCGCTCAGCTTCTTTTACCGCCGTCGTGCCGTTGGTGCTAGTAAGCAGGACTACAAACTCTTCACCACCATAACGCCCGACATACTCACCAGATCGACAAAATGTCGCTTTAAGCTGATTTGCGATAGCTTGCAAGCAACGGTCGCCTTCTATATGACCGTAGTTATCATTAAATGGTTTGAAAAAGTCAACATCCAGCAGAATCATAGCCATTACCAGGTGACGTCTTCCGTGCCATGCCACCATGGATTCGAGTTTGTGATCAATATATCTACGGTTATAAAGCTTAGTTAAACCATCTTCATTTGCCTGTTGGGTGAGCAATTGATTCGCTTTTTCTAGCTGTGCTGTTGCTTGCTTTAGCTCTCGTCTCATATGAGCGATGCGCTGCATTGCAATAAGCTTGGAATTGAGTACCAATTTATCAACGGGTTTTGTTAAATAATCATCTCCCCCCGCCTCTATTGCTCTGGCGATGATTTCAGGTTCTTCATGGCTACTTAGAAAAATGATAGGAATCCAGTCTGGGAAGGTTTCTCTGATAGTTAACGAAATTTCAAAGCCGTTCATTTCCGGCATAGAGATATCAAGTAATACTAACTCGGGATCAAAGCTTTCATAGATACTTAAAGCCTCCGCACCGCTACCCGCAGTTTTTACGATATGGCCAAGTTGTTTTAGACGGATAGCAAGCTGCATTCTGTCCAGTTGAACATCATCAACCAGGAGAATTCGCATTGAGGTTCCGTTTGGCAGCATATCGTGTCTCACTTTTTATTTATTGCTTCAATAACCATATATCATATTCATTAACATGGTGCATTGAACTAATAATTAAGTGCTATATTTTTGTTTAACCATCGCGGAATCAAATAACAGTAATGGTAGATATTTGAATCATTTGGTATTACTATTCCCGCCTTTTTGTAACGAGAGACACAGCATGTCAGAAGCAACTAACACCGAAAGCAAAAAAATCGATCTAGAAACCATTTCTCCAGAACTGCGTAAAGTCATCGAATTCGACGAAGTTCCAGAGCAAATGTTCGAAATGGTTACCTCTATCCATGAAGTGTCTGAAGAAGCGGTTCGCTCCTCTTGGGATGAGATGCCAGCTAGCGCTCAAAACATTCTGGATAACTTTGAACAATTCCATGCTTTAGTAACGGTTGGTCAGGCATTCGCCGGCATTAATGTGATGGAAGAATTCCCGACTCTTAAACTGCCAGAAAACATGACAGATGAAGATAAAGAAGAGTACCGTGCACAACTGCTTGATAGTGTTTTACACAACTGTGTAAAAGATATGGTTAAGCAACTGAAGAAAGCGCGCCGCGACCCTCTTCTAAAGCGTGAATTCAAAGAAGTATTCGCGAAATAACACTGAGTTTTAATAACGAAACGGCCGCAATTTTAGCGGCCTTTTTTAACTCTGAAACTTAGAAATTGTAATAAACATCAGTGCTCTGAGTGAGGAGCAAATGCGACGTCACGCTGTGTAACACTGACCCCTTTTACTTGTGCATATACCTTGTCACCAACTTTAAGGTTGAGATCGTCCAATGCCCACGGCGTGATTTTTGCCCATAAGTGACAATTCTCATCTAACTGCAATGACACCGTGATGCTCTGCTTACTCTCGCCGACATTATATTCTTCTATAGAATAGACAATAGCAGGCAGTACATTTCTGATCGAAGTGGCTATCGGGCGTTCCAACGCTATAGACACATCATTTGCACGCACCTGAAGCCTAATCGCTGTATTCGGTTCAGCGTCGATTTTTTGCACCCAGAGGGAAGCATTGGGTCCAAGTTTGACTGAAGTAAGCGCATATTGTTGATGATGATTCTCGATTTTACCTTCAAATAAGCTACTGTGTTCCGAGAACGACTGCCACGGTCTCATGATCTGTGACGCCCAGACATCTTCAAGCTTCCCACAGGTCATGACCTGACCATGTTCAATAATCGCTAAGTTCTGAGCAAGCCTGATGATCTCTTGCAGGCTATGCGTTACATACACGATAGGAATGTTAACCTTATCTGAAAGTTCTTCAAGAAAGGGCATCACTTCCCTTTTTCTGGGCATGTCGAGTGATGCTAACGGTTCATCCATTAACAATAAGTTCGGCTTAGACAAAAGCGCTCGAGCTATCGCAACGCGTTGTTTCTCTCCACCAGAAAGTGAAACCGGGAAACGCTTCAGTAACGGCTTTATGGAAAGAAGATCGGTGACAGAGTCAAAGTAAGCGTCGTCTTTCTCTTGAACTCCATACTGCAAATTTCCCTGCACGGTGTAATGTGGAAACAAACGAGAGTCCTGAAAAACGTAACCAATTTTTCGTTTGTGGGTTGGGAGATTTATTCCCAACTCACTATCAAACAGAACATGTTTACCTACTTGTACCTTTCCCTGCTCAGGAGTAACCAATCCACTGATTACATTGATTAACGTTGTCTTTCCTGCGCCTGAGCGACCAAATAAAGCACTTATACCGTTACGCGGTAACTCCAACCTAATATCAAAGTCAGTCTCGCCAAGAGATTGCTTAAATTGAACTTTAATACTCATCTCTTAGCCCCTAATCGACGAGAGGCCCTACGATTCAGCCATTCGGACAACATCAATGTTGATAACGCCAGTGCAATTGAAATGATACAAAGGCGAGCCGCTTCCATCTCTGCTCCGGGCGTTTCAATAAAGTTGTACATTGCGAGAGGTATGGTTTGCGTTTCGCCGGGTATGTTCGCAACAAAGCTAATCGTTGCACCAAACTCCCCTAAACTGCGCGCAAACGACAGCATTGTACCAGTAATAATACCGGGAATTGTGAGAGGTAACGTTATGGTGAGAAAGACTTTTAACGGTGAGGCGCCAAGTGTCGAAGCAGCATGTTCAAGTTTCGGATCCACATTGTCCAAACTGAGTCGAACAGAGCGAACCATAAGAGGTAGTGCGACGACAATACAAGCGACGACCGCACCTTTCCAGTTAAAGCTAAATACCAACCCAAAATACTCATACAACCAGCTTCCCAAGAAACCTTGACGTCCCAAGCTCACCAGCAACAAATAGCCAATCACAACCGGTGGTAACACCAGCGGCAAATGGATCAAACTATCGAGGATCGTCTTACCAAAGAACGATTTCCGAGAAAGTAACCAAGCGAGCAAAACCCCTAACGGAATAAGCCAAAGCACGGCATAAAAGCCGACTTTCAAGCTTAACATTAAGGCTTGGTATTCCAGTTCTGTCACTCTGTCTCCTTACTACTGAAAAACCGTACTACTTCTGACAACCCGCATTACTTCTGAAAACCATAGTGTGTAAAGACCGCTTTAGCTTGATCCGATTTCAAGTACTGGAAGAATTGCTTAGAGTTTGTCGAATCACTGACCATTGCGGCTGGATAAACGATAGCGGTATGTGTATCACTAGAAAATTCTCCGACGACTTTTACTTTATCTGTCAGTGTTGCATCGGTTTTATAGACCACACCTAACGGAGCTTCCCCACGTTCAACTAAAGCCAAAGCAAGACGGACGTTTTTCGCAGGTGCAATTTTATCTTGAATACCATCCCATACGCCCAGTGAAGTCAGTGATTCTTTAGCGTACATTCCAACAGGCACAGAAGCCGGATTGCCCAGAGCAAGACGACCACCATTCAACGCGGCATCCCAGGCTTTTCCACTTGAGAAATCGAAAGTGACGGCACTCGAAGATGTCGGAGCTATCAGAGCTAAACTATTACGTACCAACTCAGTGACATTGTCACCTTTTATGACTCCTTCATTCACCAAATAGTCCATCCATTTAGTATTTGCTGATATATAAATATCCGCAGGGGCACCGTTCAGGATTTGACGAGCAATTGATGATGAGGCTCCGTAAACAGGCGTGACATTCACATTGTATTTCTCTTTAAAATCTTGAGCGATATCATCAATGGCATTCGTCATGGAAGACGCGGCATATACTTTTAGATCATCTGCTGCGTTTACTGTAAATGAAATACTTAATAGTGCTGTAAGGCAAACATGTTTCTTCCATACATTCATTGCGTTACTCCTTTTCTAGGCAAGCTGAAGATTAATTAAAATATGGGGTAGATAAAGCAATTAGCGGAACAGAAAGTCGAGATTCATATGCTGTTCTATCGCATCGGCTATGCGGTTAATTCCACGCTCTTTAAGTTCTTCGAAGTTCTGTTGTTTCACTTGTGATCCATTGACCCACTCAGTGATAAGGTTCAGGACTTCTATTTCATCAAAGAATCCGTGCAAATAGGTACCCATGATTTGGCCACATTCACTGATCGCACCATCATAACCACCCAGGCTAATTTGCAGTGGCTGCTCTCCTGATACTTCGCTTCTTCCAACATGAATTTCGTAGCCCTTTGCTTTGGCACATTTGCCATTGATAGTCACGACTGCTTCAGTTTTGGTGAGCTGCTTACTACCCGTAAGAACGGTATGAACATTGAGTAAACCAAGTCCTTCACTCACTCCGGATTCACTTTCAACACCATCCGGGTCATCAATGGTTTTGCCTAACATCTGATAGCCACCACAAATGCCAATCACTTTCCCACCCAGACGAATATGGCGCAGTATGTCTTTATCCCATCCCTGACTTCTCAGATACTCTAAATCGTCACGTACAGACTTTGTTCCAGGCAGAATAACCAAATCCGCTTTATCAATTTTTTCACCTTTTCCAACGTAGCGTAAATTGATATCAGGGTTCAGGCGTAATACGTCGAAATCGGTATGATTGCTGATGCGAGTGAATACTGGTACGACAACATTCAACTTTACGTCGGAACTTAGTTCTTGTTGCTCGGTAATCGCATCCTCCGCTTCAAGATTAAATCCGTGTAAGTAAGGTAATACGCCCAACACAGGCTTACCCGTTTTTTCCTCTAACCAATCAAGACCTGATTGCAACAAGCGGATATCCCCGCGAAAGCGATTAATAACAAAACCTTTCACTCGTGCCCGTTCAGATTCAGACAGTAGCGCTAACGTGCCATACAGGTGGGCGAAAACACCGCCTCGGTCTATGTCCGCGATAATGATCACTGGAACATCCGCTGCTTCGGCGAAACCCATGTTGGCTATGTCTCCCTCTCTTAGATTGATTTCTGCGGGACTACCTGCTCCCTCAATCATGATCGAGTCAAACTCTTGTGTCAGACGCGAAAAGGAGTCAAGGACGGTGTCCATTGCCACTTTCTTATAATCATGAAACCCTGCGGCGTCCATATCAGACAGGGCTTTACCTTGAAGAATAATTTGTGCGCCCGTATCACTATTCGGTTTTATTAGAACAGGGTTCATGTGCACACTGGACTCAATATTACAAGCTTGTGCCTGTACTTCTTGCGCCCGGCCAATCTCGCCTCCATCTTTCGTGACTGCGCTATTGAGTGCCATGTTTTGCGGTTTAAACGGGGCGACTTTGACCCCTCTTCTCGCTAATACTCGGCATAATCCTGCCACAAGTACACTTTTACCGGCATCCGAGGTGGTGCCTTGAACCATTAAAGAAGGAATAGCTGATTTCATGAATATTCGTAAGAGACAAAATAGATGAGCAATCATAACGTTATCGTTACTGGTTACTCAAGCAAATGAACTGAATATCAAAGTGAATAGTGATTATTCAGCAGATTTTTTGATCTCGAGATAACGATAGGAAGGATTTTCATCGGCTGGTTTAAATTGAAAAAAAATGGCCTCCGTTGTGGAAGCCATTTGTTTCTTAGTTTGGACGAACGTTACTTCTTGCTTGGTTTATCCTGCACGTATTTTTTCGACACGTCCACAACCGCGATATCTCTGAAAAAGCTGCGGCCTAACAGCATAGGAAACGTCATATGTCCACGCTCGGCTAGAGTAAACTCCGTCTTCTCTTTGTAATCTCCAACCTGAATGTAAGCCATTACAACCGCACGTTTATTTACATCATCAGAGGAAGACTGTTTCACCTTCGCCCATCGCTCTACAGGGACTTTAAACTCTTTACTCGCCTTGTCACCAAGATCGACTTTAAACTGCACCCAGTCTTTCCCATCACGTTCAAATGGAACAATATCAATGGCACTGATTGAAGAAGTTGTCGCGCCAGTATCTACGCGTGCTTTAAACGTTTCATCGATACCCGGAACATAAACCCACTCTTCTGAACCAAGAATAAGCATACCATCAGGTGTTTTTTGTACCTTAATAACGGGCTTCTCTGGCTTTGGTTCTGGTTTCTTTTCTGGTTCCGGTTCTAGCTTAGGCGGCTGCACTTCCGGTACAGGCTCAGGTACAACCTCAGGTGTTATTTCTGGTTCAACCTTTACAGGTTCTTCTACTTTTGGCGTCTCTGGCTCAACAGGTTGCGTTGTCGTTTGAGTTGACGTACAAGCAATTAAACTACCGCTCATCATAAGCGGTAGAATCAGTTTCCAGTTTTTCATCCACACTCCGAATTAAAGTTGAGAGACTTTCTTGATCGCGTCAGCTACGTAAGGAATATGAGTTTCAGTTAGGCCCGCGATATTAATTCGGCCATCACCTACACCATAAATGCCATAGTCTTCACGCAGTTGCGTCATTTGGCTTTGAGTAAAGCCTAGCACAGTAAACATGCCTTTGTGACTCTCAATGAAGTTAAATTGATCTGTATTATGCTTGTTTCTCAATTCGTAACACAAACTATGACGTAGATTGACCAATCGCTGCTGCATTTCGCTAAGTTCTTGCTTCCAAACCGTTCTCAGGTTGGAATCCTGAAGAATCGTTTTTACCAGCGCAGCACCGTGATCAGGTGGCATCGTGTAAGTAGAACGCGCTAACGTTAACAATTTACCTTTGGCATTAGTGACGTCTTGAGTATTTTTTCCGACGACAATCGCAGCTCCGGTGCGTTCGCGATACAAACCAAAATTCTTCGAGCACGAAGTCGTGATTAACATCTCTTCAACGTTATCAGCCATAAATCGAAGACCTTTCGCGTCTTCTTCTAAGCCGTCTCCGAAACCTTGATAAGCAATATCAACAAACGGGGTGAAACCATTCTTCTGTGAAAGCTCTGTAATCGCTTGCCAGGCAGCAAAATCGATATCTGCGCCCGTTGGGTTGTGGCAACAACCGTGTAGTAATACAACATCAGAGGGACCTGCTTTTGACAGATCATCGATCATTTTAGCGGTGTCGACTTGTTTGGTTTCTGGTGAGAAGTACTGATAAAACCTCACCTTGAGGCCTGCTGCTTCCATCACGGGTTTGTGGTTTACATAACTTGGATTAGAGATCCAAACCGTAGTATCTGGCTGCGCAACTTTCATTAAGTCACCCAACATACGTAAGGCACCACTTGCTCCTGGTGTTTGAATGGCAGCAACACGTTCCATTGCAGACGTTCCGGTTAACAAAAGATCAACCATGCTTTGGTTAAACTCTTCACAGCCAGCAAGCCCAACATAAGCTTTGGTTTTTTGAGTTTGAACAACAACATCTTGCGCCAACTGAATCGCTTTCATGATCGGCGTTTCACCTGCGCTGTTTTTGTAGACGCCAATACCAAGGTCAACCTTGTTTGGACGTTCATCGTTACGGTATGCAACGGATAGAGATAAAATAGGATCTAGTACGGGAGTCGGTAGATTAGAGAACATGAAAGTCACAACCCTTTGAAATTCGAGTATGGGCTTCAAGTTAACATTTTCATTTAAATTGGCGAAACAATTTTTAACTGATTACGTCAATTCGGTGACAAAAATCTTTATGGAATGAATATCTGTGCATCTTATTGGTTATAAATAGTACAAATTACTGCTCTGTATCTACTTCAAGGCGCCCATTTCGTCGGAACTCTCGGGGCGTCATTCCCGACCAGGATCGAAAGCGCGTACTAAAGTTAGCACTGGTTGGATAACCTACAATTTCACCAATTTGTTGAATCGGCCACTCGCTAGAGCGTAGCAATCGTGCGGCATATTCCATTCTCATACGCGTTAAATGTGCCATCGGACTTCGTCCAAATTGCTGCTGGGTGACTCGATAGAAATGCGCTTCTGAACAAGGATATAGTGCCGCTAATTGCTCTACATTCCACTCTTTGTGTAGTTGTCTCTGGACAAGATCAAATACGCGGCGCAACTTCAATAGATTACGGGAAGCAGATTCGGACTGTGGCATGTTTAGAATCAATTCCAGTTGAGAGACGCTGTGAGCGCCTACCTTACAACCATAGTCAATCGGTAAATTGATACTCCTTAGAAGCGTTTGAATACACGCATACATGACTTCTGGTGCAGGTGTGAGTTGGTAACTAATTTCATCACCTACCATTGACCAGTCTGTATGTTGTGAAAGAAAAACCCATGCGATTTGCCACGTTTCGTCTTCCATACCAAATCCATTTTCAACGCCCGCAGGAACGATAACCAGAGAGCCTGGTTCTAGTTCATAGCGGCATTCTTTGCTTTCTAGCCAACCTTTTCCACGCACGGTATAGAGCAGCATGTGTTTTTTTTGGTTTTTCCTGTACACCGAAAAGAAATCACGGCAGGTTGCGATACCGCATTGAACGATTCCCCGTTCTTCTAACGCCAAAACACGTGTGTGGTCGATCATTTCCTGATACGTTTTTTCGGAAATGGAGTAACACTCTTGTTTTTCTTCCATATTTCGATGTCTCACACTGTATTTATTGCGTCTTAGCAACATCAGATTTAACGGCTCAAACGAATTGAGAGTTTTGCAAAAGATTTGGATGCCTTTGAAAAATACAATGCGAAATCATGGGGATAAACTACTCGCATTATTCTTAATGGAGAATTGCGATGCTCTTAACAAGTGAGTACATCAACAAAGCATTTTGGAAGCGGCTTATTTCAATCGCCCTCCCTGTTTCGCTTCAATCTACGCTGTTTGCTTTGCTCGGCGTTGTCGATATTTTTATGGTGAGTCAATTAGGTGAATCCGCAACTGCAGCCGTCGGTGTTGGCAACCGTATCTTTTTCTTCAACCTTGCAGTGATCCTAGGACTTAGTGGTGCGGTAACGGTGTTGTCTTCCCAGTACTATGGGTCGGGTAACATTGGCGGAATACGCAGGACGCTGGCTCAGTCTTGGTTTTTTTCAATCATTGTAACAGTCCCGTTTATCATCATTTATCTGATTTTTGATCATGAAATCGTCTCATTCATGTCCGAGAATCCTGAGTACGTTGCCTATGCCCGCGACTACCTAGTGGTTACCGGAATAAGCCTGATTTGTACGGCTATTGTTGTGCCTATAGAGTCGGTACTTCGTTCAGTTGGTGAAGCAAAACTGGCAACAAATGTCAGCATTTTTGCCATCATAATTAATATTATTTTTAACTCAGTCTTAATATTTGGTTTATGGGGATTTCCACAATGGGGGGTACTTGGTGCCGCCGTAGGAACGTTCATCTCCCGCTTTATGCAAACTGCGGTATTGGTCTATTTCTTTTGCAAACGATACGCTCACTTCCTGCCAACAAAGTTCGATTGGGCTCAAGGTGCGCTTAAGCCGTATCGCAAGAAGTATTTAACAATATCACTGCCAATGCTCATCCATGATTCACTATGGACTGGCGGATTAATCGTCTACAGCATCTTATATGGTCAACTTGGGGTGTCGGAGCTGGCGATTATCTCATTCCTTTCACCTATCGAAGGGGTATTTATATCAACCTTTATGGGTTTTGCTGTCGCTGCATCTGTTCTACTGGGCAATGACATCGGTTCAAAACAGTACGACAGAGTTGAAAAAACCGCGTGGTGGTATGTTTTAACCAGTTCTGCGTTAGCGATAACCTTGTCCCTGCTGGTTTGGGTTTGTTCCCCTTTAATATACAAATTATTGGAACTCACTCCTCTTTCCAATACAGAAATGGCACTCAACGTTTGTCTTGTCATGGCGCTTGGTATGATACTACGCGTGTTTAATATGGTTGGTATTGGTGGCGTTCTTAAAAGCGGAGCAGACATAAGATACAGCATTTTCATCGACACCTTTGGGCAATGGGCAATAGGTATACCACTTACCTACTACACAGGTATGGTATTAGGCTTGCCATTGCATTACGTACTGATGGCTTTGCTTGTTGAAGAATTTGTGAAAGGTTTACTCACCACTCAACGTATTCAGTCCAAACGATGGATAAACAATATGGTTGACGATGACCTAACCGTGACAGCGTAACTATAAGTGACCTGGACAATAATGAACTCACACCAAAAGGGCACATTCGAGATGTACGATTGTGCCCTTTTCATTTTACGGTTAGTTGAGCATTCAACTTAAAAATGGTGAATGATCTGGTTAGAACTGCCGCGCCATTCCAAATTGAGATCTTTTTTGTCTTGCTCAAACTTTCCATCGATCAACACATCGATGTATTCAGTGATTTCTCTTTGCGCCGGAGTCAGTTCACCTAGCGTGTACCCTGTCCAAACCCAAATATCTTTGCCCGGACACTCTTCTCTTACACGTTTAACCAGCTTGAGAATATTTGGCACGTTTGCTGGGTGGAGTGGATCACCTCCTGACAGAGATAAACCTCTACGTTTGATTCGCGGGTCGTTAAGATCGGCAATGATCTTATCTTCCGCCTCTTGCGTGAAGAACACACCAGAATCCAAACGTTGCGTCGATTGATTGTAACAACCTCGGCATTGATGCACACAACCGGAAACAAACAGCGTGCAGCGGGTACCAGGCCCGTTTACAACGTCAATTGGATAGTATTGGTGATAATTCATCGTCGCGTCTCATTGCGTTTGTGACAAAAGAAAATCAACCCGAAACAGGTTGATTTTCAATGTGCAGTTTCGAGTGTTGATTAAAGGTGTTTCACTCGGCGTTTAACTTCTTCTTGTTTACCGAAGTTAAACGGACGTGCATCCGGACTGCCTAAGTAACCACAAACGCGGCGCGTCACTGATACTTTTGTAGAATCGTGATTGCCGCAACTTGGGCAGGTAAATCCCTTACTGGTACATTCAAATTCACCGTTGTAGCCACACTCGTAACACTCATCGATTGGCGTATTGGTACCGTAGTAAGGTACTCGGGAATAACTGTAATCCCATACGTTTTCCAACGCCTCAACGTTTCGCTGCATGTTCGGGAATTCCCCGTAGCAGATAAAACCACCGCTCGAGATTTCTGGGTACGGCATTTCAAAATCAATCTTATCGTACGGATTGACCTTCTTCTCTACATCTAAGTGGAAGCTGTTGGTGTAGTAACCTTTGTCTGTTACACCTTCGATAACACCAAACTCTTTGGTATCAATACGGCAGAAACGGCTACATAAGTTTTCACTTGGCGTTGCGTATAAGCTGAAGCCATAGCCCGTATCTTCAGTCCACTGATTTACCGCATCTTTCAAGTGTTTAATAACTTCAACGGCTTTTTCACGTAAAACAGCATCGTCATACACATGTACTTCTGTGCCAAACAGTGCATTTATTGTTTCATGCAGACCAATGTAGCCAAGTGAAATGGATGCACGGCCATTCTTAAATATTTCAGCAATAGGATCATCCGCTTTCAGACGCACACCACAGGCACCTTCCATGTACAGAATAGGAGCAACACGTGCTTTCACATTTTCCAAACGCGAGATTCGTGTTTCTAACGCTCTGCGGGCCAGACGTAAGCGGTCATCTAGTAGCTCATAGAATTTCTGCTCGCTACCTTTTGCACGAATAGCGATACGTGGCAGGTTCAAGCTGACTACACCAAGGTTATTACGGCCTTCATGAACAAGCTCACCATCTTCTTCATATGTTCCCAAGAAGCTTCGGCATCCCATTGGCGTTTTGAATGAACCGGTTACTTCTACTACTTTGTCGTAGTTGAGAATATCTGGATACATACGCTTAGACGCACACTCGAGTGCCAGTTGTTTGATGTCGTAGTTTGGATCTTCAGATTTATGGTTCAGGCCGTCTTTAATACCGAATACCAGTTTCGGGAATACCGCCGTTTTACGGTTTTTTCCAAGCCCGGCAATACGGTTCTTCAGAATCGATTTCTGAATCAGGCGTGACGCCCAACTTGTCCCTAAGCCAAAACCAAAAGTCACAAATGGCGTTTGACCGTTTGCAGTGTGTAGCGTATTTACTTCGTACTCCAGCGATTGGAACGCGTCGTAACACTCTTTCTCTGTGCGCGCTTTTGCAAACTCTTCTGGCTCAGAGATGTCCCACTCTTTCGCGATTTTTAAATGCTTCTCGTAACTTGTCATTACGTAAGGCGCTAACACTTCGTCAATGCGATTGATCGTTGTGCCACCGTAAATATGGCTTGCAACCTGCGCGATGATTTGGGCCGTAACTGCCGTTGCTGTAGAAATCGATTTTGGCGTATCAATTTCAGCATTACCCATTTTAAAACCGTGTGTCAGCATGCCTTTTAGATCAATCAGCATACAGTTAAACATCGGGAAGAATGGTGCGTAGTCTAAGTCGTGGTAGTGAATGTCGCCAACTTCATGTGCTTGTACAACATCGCGCGGAAGAATGTGAGTTTTCGCGTAGTGTTTCGCTACGATACCAGCAAGCAAATCACGCTGAGTTGGGATAACTTTTCCGTCTTTGTTCGCATTTTCATTAATAAGGTCAAGATTGCTTTCTTCTATCAGACCTTCAATTTCACGTGTTAGAAAACTTTGTTTCTCACGGGCAATATCGCGATCATGGCGGTACTCAATGTAAGAACGAGCGAGAGATTTGTAAGGACCTTGCATGAGTTCATTCTCAACCAGATCCTGAATTTCATGAATATGAACTTCATCGTAATCTTTTAGCTGTAATTCGACAGCAAGAGCAACATTTAGAGCATAAATGGCGACATCTTTATTTTTATGTTCCGCGGCGGCTTCTACTGCTGCCTGGATACGATCTCTGTTGAACGGAGCTCTTGAGCCGTCACGCTTGATTACGATTGGTTTCACTTTCTTCTCCTTCCCCCAGCATACTCACAGAGTTATCCACAAACACACTATATGGGGTTATTTTTTATTCTTTAGACACAATATATTGTGGCGTATTTAACGAAAAGCACCAGTCTAAAACATTGATTTTGATCAACAAAAATGGGGTGAAGGATAAGAAGAAATCGATCTTATTGCTGAGGCACTTAATTGAAAAGTAATCGATGAAAATTTCAAAACTTGGACGTAATCCACTTGCTTTTTTTAGAGGACTTGTAGAATAAAGGTTGAAACGGTAACCATGAAAACACTGGAGTGAAATCAGCCGATATGCGATCACTTTTTGCAACAACCTTGTTAGTATTTTGTTCCTCATCATTTGCTCAAAACTCAATCAACTTAACCAGTTGGAATATTGAATGGCTAGCCATCAACGGCGGAAAAGTATCCAGAACAGAGAAAGATTTTGAGAAACTCAGTCATTATGTGGATAACTTCCAACCCGATGTATTGGCATTCCAAGAAGTAGATAGTGAAGCCGCAATTAAGAAAGTCGTTGGAAGCGACTATCGCATTTATTTCTCCGATAGAGCTGAGCGGAAAAATAAACACCTGCAGTTTTCAGACACAAACCAGTACACAGGCTTCGCAGTTCGTAAAGGACTGAATGTGTCTGACCCATCAGACTTTTCTATTACGCAAGGTAATAGCAAGTTGCGTTTCGCGAGCTATATTGTGTTAAACCCCGATGAGAAAAGTGAAACTCACCTACTTTCAGTCCACCTAAAAGCAGGATGCAGCGGAGCATTTCAGAACAATAGTGAATGTAAGATTCTCAAACAACAAGGCCAAACATTGGCAGAATGGATACAAACGCGTGAAAAGAACCATCAGCAATATGCGGTGTTAGGCGACTTTAACCATAATTTGGCTTATCAGGGAGATTGGCTTTGGTCGACAATGACATCAAACACCAACGCCAAACTTGTTACTAAAAGCACCAAAGCAGACTGTAAGGTTCGTTCTAATCGCAACCCAAACCAAACTCACCAGTTCCGCTCTATTATCGACCATATCATTGTGAGCGACCAATTAGATATTAAGCCAGCCAAGCAAAGCGTATTTAAATCGCAAGACGTTTTGGATTACCAATTAAGTGATCACTGTCCAGTGAGTGCGATGATAAGGCTTCCTAATAATTGACATACACTAATTTCACCCACATGAGTCATTCCAGCGAGCCCTCGCGAGACTAGGAATCTAAGATCAGCGTGCTAAAAAATATTAGAAATCGTTTTAGTAAAAACATGCTCGGAAAGTAGATCCTGAATCTCGCTCCTTCGTCGCTGTTCAGGAAGACGGGTTGATTAGAATATGCCGCTCGCGGTTAATCGAGCGGCATTGAGCAGATTACTGTACGCTTAATCCATCCAACATTACATCTCTCTTGGATTGAGAATTACAACATCGCCCTGTTTCAGCCCTGTCCTTACTCGATCCATATCACCCAACTGAATTAATCGCGTTTCTACTTCACCATCTTCTTGCAACACCTTCACGTAGTCCAGTTGTCCCACTTGATACACCGCCTCTTTGGGAATTCGCAGAACCACGTCGTCTGTTAAGGTTAGAGAAACTTTGGCAAATGTACCCGGATAAACTGCGGTTGGTGATTTAAATTGCAATTTGACGGTATAACTTCGCGAGTTAGCATCTGCAGAAGGTGTCACTTCTTTGATAGTCGCAGAAGCGTTCACATCGTATGAAGGAAACACCACGTCCACCTGTTTATCGTAACTGACATAAGGCATTACTGATTCGGCGAAATTAACCTCTATTTCTAGTGACTCTGGGTTATACATCGACAGTAAAAGTGCGCCGGGTGTCGCTGTGTCCCCCTTATTGATCGGTTTCTGCGTAATTAGTCCGTCAAAAGGCGCAGTGATGATACTGTAACCAAACGTTGTCTCTGCTTCTGACACCGCTGCCTGGGAACGATTGAAGTTTGCTTGCGCGGTTTGCAAGGTACTTTCGGCTTGGTCGTATTGCGACTGTGGGATTAATTTTCTGTTCAATAACGCTTTAACCCGCGCGAATTCTTTGCGTGCGGCATTGAGCTGAGCTTGTGCTGAAGACAGCGCTTGCTCACTCTGACGAACACGAGCATCAAGATCATCACTTTCCAATCGTGCTAAAACGTCTCCCTGCTTTACTTGATCGCCAACTTTAACCAGAACCTCTACAACTGAAGCCGTTAGTCGAGCCGCAATATCGGCTTGCTGATCAGCGACCACTACCCCCGGGAATTCACGCACAACAGGCTCGCTGGTGAGTATCATCTTATGGGTTTCTACCGAGTTAACATCAATTACGTTAGTTTTAGCTGAATGTTCAGTCGGCAGTTTTTCTGAAAAAAAACCAGCCATATAGAGAAAAAGAAGCGCAAGTAGGATACATAAAATGACGCCCAACCATTTGTTATCTAATTTCATTGCTCTTCCTCCATCTGAGGTAATCCGTGTCCTTTCGTGTTCTGGTAGGCAAGGTTATACACCACCGGAACCACAAGCAGAGTGAATATCGTCGACGCGGTAATACCAAATATAATTGCCCACGCAAGACCGTTAAATATTGGATCCAGTGTGATAACGACGTTCCCTAAGAGCGTAGTACCTGCCGTCAGTAGTATCGGCCTCATGCGAACAACGCCAGATTCAATTAATGCATCATGCAAACTGCTGCCAGCTTCAAGCGATTGCTGAATAAATTCAATAAGAACTAATGAATTACGCACAACAATGCCAGCCAGAGCGATCATCCCAATCATAGCCGTTGCAGTAAACAACGCAGGGTTTGGGTAGTTTCCAATGTCACTACTTAAAACATTCAATATCCAGAACCCCGGCATGATACCGATGACGGTAAGCGGGATGGCTAACATGATGATTCCGGAAACCGCTGGCAAACCAGTCTGAATCAACATAACAACGAATACACCCAACAACGCAGCACCGTAAGCGATACCGAGATCGCGGAATACATCCACAGTAATTTTCCACTCGCCTTCACCACTCCAGACAACATTAATATTCTCTGGGACACTCCAGGCAACGCCAGCGCCATTGCTTAAATAAGTGCGGTCTTGCCAGTGAACGTGAGCGTCACTCGCATGATCGGTATCTTGATCGGCAATAACATCAGCAATGATTTCGCCGGGTACACGACCTACTACTTCGGCATACACGTAAACCAACGGCTTGAGGTTTTTATGGAATATTGGTTTATCCGCTGCGCGTTTAACAAACTTACCAATTTCTGATAGCTGGACGAGTGGTTGCGGAGCATCAACGACCGCACCACTTACTTCCACTTTTGCTATCCCCGGTCTTCCACGTACATACAACTGTTCCAATCGATTCAAATCATCTCTGTCTTCTCTACGAAGCTGAACTTCTATCGGCAGCGGACTCAGTTCCCGTCGGTCGGCAATGTGTCCAAGGACTTTGGCGTTAGCCGCCGTGATTAAGGTGTTGTTAACTTCCGCAACAGATACGCCTGATAACGCCGCTTTTTCCTGATCAACGATAAATTGCCAAGTTTCCAAATCGCCCTGAACACTGGTATCCACTTCCGACACCAACTGCTCTTTGCGCAGACGATCCGCCGCTTTCTGAGCCTGAACCATTAATTCGTCATAAGAGGTAGTCTCGTCACCGTAAACTTCCGCGGTAATCGTCGCAATAACTGGCGGTCCCGGTGGGACTTCTACCAATTGGATATCGGCGTCAAAACTCTCCGCTAATTGTTCTAAATCACTACGTAGTCGAGTTACGATTGCGTGAGATTGCATGGAGCGGTTATTTTTTGGGGCTAGTACGATGCGCAGTTCTCCTTGATACGGTTCGCTGCGCATAAAGTAGTGGCGCACCATACCGTTAAAGTCCATTGGTGATGCTGTGCCAGCAAAACCAGACACACTGGTGACTTCAGGAACCGTCATCAGGTAATCAGAAAAACTGGATAACGCATTGGACGTATCTACAAAGCTCGATGATTCTGGCATGTTCAACACCAGTTGGAATTCGTTCTTGTTGTCATAAGGCAACAGCTTGAGTGGCACCAAACGTAACGCGGGCAACAATGCGGCTAAGGCGAACAAGATGGCCACCAATCCGAGGAAAGCCCAGGCCTTTTTGCGGCTCTCCAATAACGGAATTAACACACTTCGGTACAAACGATACATGGTTGATGACTGGATATCGTAATGACCACTTTCTTCAGCACCTGTGAGGATTTTTTTCGCCAGCCAAGGCGTGATCATAAAGGCCACGACGGTACTGAACATCACACTTATCGGTACGTTGAAAGCCAGAGGTGCCATGTAAGGCCCCATCATCCCGGTAATGAAGAACATCGGTGTAAACACAATGACAATCGCCACTGTAGACATTAATAGTGCGCTGCGAATTTCAGCCATTGCCAGAACAATCGCATTAGTACGGGTTAAGTCTTTGCGTTTTAAGAAGCGTTCTATGTTATCGATACTTGCTATTGGATCATCAACGATCAAACCTAGCGCTAAGATCAACGCAAACAGCGTCACACGGTTAATCGAGTAACCAAAAAGCAAGTCCATCCCCAGCGCGGCACCATAGCTGATCGGAATCGCTATCCCGACAACCAATGCACTTCGCCAGTCGAGAAACAGTCCTACAAACACCACAACGGTCAGAATTGAAACACCAAGACTGGAAACCAGATTGTTCACTTTGGCGTTCGCGGTTTCGCCATAGTCACGAATGATGGCAACCTTAACCTGAGGTGGGAACTGCTCTGATTGAAGCTCGGCTAATTTGTCATTAACGGCCTGAGCAACATGAACCGCATTGGAGCCTTTTTGCTTCGCGACTGAAATGAAGACGGCAGGGAGAGCCTGACCACTATTTTTGTCTCTGTACCAAGTATCGGATGTGGCCTCTCCCGGACCATCATAAATTCTCGCCACGTCTTTTAAGTACACAGGCTTGCCATTCAACACCGCAATCACAAGGTCGCCCACATCTTGAGCACTGGTAAGATACTGGCCGGATTCTAAAGTAAAGTTACGACCGTTAACCCGGACATTTTTGCCCTGAGTTTTGGCGTTACTGTATTGGATTGCTTGTTCAAGATCGTCGATGGTGACTTTAAAGTTAGCCATAGCGACGGTATCGAGTTCGATTTGAATTTTTCTCGGTTGACCACCAATTACTTCGACTTGGTTGGTCGCATCAAGAGATTTAATACCTAAGGTTGCTTGATCAGCTATTCTTCCCAGTTGGTGACGGTCAAGGAGCGATGGATCCGACGAATAAATCGCGGCTACCACAATAGGCACGTCATCAATTTCGACCGGTTTGACTAACCAGCTGGATACAGAAGGTGGGACTTTGTCTAAATTGGAGTAGAGTTTGTTGTAAAGCTTAACTAATGCGTCTTCACGGTTTTCACCGACGTAAAAGCGAACGATGACTTGCGCAGCGCCTTCCATCGACGAAGAATAAACGTATTCAACGCCATCAATCTGGCTGACTAATTTTTCTAACGGTTCTGTGATTTGGTTTTCGACTTGTGAAGCGCTAAGCCCCGGTGCTGATACAAGAACATCGGCCATCGGTACCACAATTTGCGGGTCTTCTTCTTTCGGAGTTAACCATAACGCTGCGGCACCGACCATAAAGGCCAACAAGATCATGATCGGAGGGAAAAAGCTGTTCATCACAGACTGAACAAAACTTCGCTTTTGATTTGCGGGCATCCTTTTCCCTCCAGTTTTTGATCACATAAACTATGCTTTGGCTGTTTTCATTTTCTCTTCACGAGAGTTAATCAACAGTTTCGCAAATATCGACCCTGCTAGCATCGCAACAAAGAACAGAACAATACTTACATTACCTAAAGCCAGGCTTGCCACTGCAGGGCCAGGACAGATTCCTGCCAACCCCCAACCTAAACCGAAGATGGCAGCACCAGACAACAATCGAGCATCGATTTTAGTGTTAGTCGGTGTACACATTTCTGCACCGCTAACTGATTGTTTTCTCGGCTTGATGATTAAAAAATAGCTTGGCATAAACACAGCCAGTGCGCCACCCATCACAAAAGCTAAACTTGGATCCCAGTTTCCAGAAATATCTAAAAATCCAATGACTTTGTCGGGATCGATCATGCCAGAAACGGCCATACCCAACCCAAATAAAATACCGCTTACAAGCGCAGCAATACGAAAAATAGTGTTGTTCATGGAATCTCTCTTATATAAGGGTCTGTTAACCTTTCGAGGTTAAATTTTGTTCGCGATAAAAGCGTTTTAATCGCGGCGAGAGGTTTGTAGCCTAGTCATTCTAAGCAAAATACCTCTCAACAAAGAGTAAAACGCTTTTAGCCGAACCCTTCGGGCAGCGTTTGTGGAGCCTTTCTACCGCGTTATCGGCTTTTCAGGTAGTAGAACTACACTTCAAATCCTCTGCCTTGTATAAAGGCCCCACAAACGCTGCAAAAATCAGCTCTAAAGGTCAACAGACCCTAAGTGAAGTCGAACAAAAACGGTTAAGCCAGCAACAGCCATAAAAACACATGTTGCAACGATAGAGCGCTTAGACAAACGCCCGATGCCACAAATGCCATGACCACTGGTACATCCGTTACCTAGTCTGGTTCCGATACCAACAAGTAAGCCAGCCGCTAGCACCAAACCGACAGACAGATTTGCTGTACTTGGTACTGCTACGCCGAGCAATAAAACACTAACAAGTCCACCTGCAATCATGCCGACTACAAATAGAAGTCGCCATGAATAGTCACCTTTCTGAGGTGACATAATGCCATTCATAATTCCACTTATTCCGGCAATTTTGCCGTTTACCAACAATAAAATAGTGGCTGAGATTCCCAATAAAATGCCACCAAACAACGATTCCCATGGAATAACGTCTAACATTATTTACCTCTGTAGTTTTCGAGCCAGTTGACCCTTGTTAGTTAATTTATCTGATTTAACTAAGCGATAAGCACGGATTAGGGCAAGTTGTTACTCACCACAAAAAACGCCATGCAGTGCTTTAATTAATGACTCAACTCTCGGTTCAGCCAACGAGTAAAATACCTGCTGTGATGACTTCCGTGCGCTGATTAAGTTGTGCTTACGCAACACGGTTAAATGCTGCGAAAAGGCTGACTGGCTCAGAAAAGAGTGTTTTTGTAACTCACCTACCCCAACTTCACCTTGAGTTAGCTGACAAAGAACCATCAGTCTTTCTGGGTGCGCCATCACTTTAAGTAGATCTGCGGCTTCAATTGCGTTGCCTTTCATTTCCGCTACGTCCATTGCTGTATAGCTCATGACTCACCTCTACATAAAAAACTAAATTAGATATTACTAAAAAACAGTATTTAGTCAACACTAAATTAGTAATTGTGAATTTAGGCAAATTAACATTAGACATATCTAATTTAGATGTTTATAGTGATTTTAATAAAGGATGGCTGTTTCAGAACAACAGTTCTAAGGAGAAGAGGTATGACGTTAGAAAATGCTGTACGAGTCTTTGCTGGCATTATGGTTTTGGTTTCGGTCTTGCTCACCGTATACGTCCACAGTTACTTCATGTGGTTCACTGTCTTTATTGGCGTAAATCTAATACAAAGTGCTTATACCGGAATCTGCCCTGCGGCATTTATGTTAAAGAAATTAGGATTTAGATAACCTAGTTCACACGGAATTCTCGAGCTGGCTCTACAATAGGAGTCAGCTCATCTCAAAACTTGGAGTTAATAATGACTAAAATTTTGATCGTCGGTGGTGTCGCTGGTGGCGCATCTGCAGCAGCGCGTGCTCGTCGTCTGAGTGAAGACGCAGAAATTATCATGTTTGAACGTGGCCCATTCGTTTCTTTTGCTAACTGCGGCTTGCCATATCACATTGGTGGCGATATACAGGATCGCAGCAAACTGTTATTACAAACACCAGAAAGCTTTCTTGCACGCTTCAACGTTGATGTTCGTGTCATGAACGAAGTGGTATCGGTAAACCGTCAAAACAAAACGGTCACAATTCAAAATCTTCTGGATGGCTCAGAATACGAGGAATCTTACGATTTCTTACTACTTAGCCCAGGTGCAGGCCCTATTGTTCCTCCAATTCCTGGTCTTGATAACCATCTCACTCACTCGCTACGTAATATCCCCGATATGGATCGCATCATTGAAACGATCCACATGAACAAACCTGAACACGCGACTGTCGTGGGCGGCGGCTTCATTGGGTTAGAGATGATGGAAGCCTTCCATCAGTTAGGTATCAAAACTTCGCTGATTGAAATGGCTGACCAGGTCATGACGCCTGTTGACCGAGAAATGGCAGGTTTTGCTCACGCTGAGATTCGTCAAAAAGGCATTGACCTGAAACTGGGTGTGGCTCTTGAATCTGTTCAGTTCATACCTAACGAGCATGTGGCAAGCGTCGACGCTGGTGAAAGCGAAAAGCACCAACACTTAGAAGGTGAATTGGAGCTAACGCTTAATAACGGTGAAAAGCTCACGACCGATATTCTTATTATGGCAATTGGTGTCCGTCCGGAAACGAAATTGGCAAAAGAAGCTGGCTTAAAAATCGGTGCTCTAGGTGGTATCTACACCAATGAATATATGCAAACCAGTGATCCATCGATTTATGCAGTTGGTGACGCGGTAGAAGAAAGAGATTTTGTTACAGGCGAACAAACATTGGTACCTCTGGCTGGCCCGGCAAACCGTCAAGGCCGAATGGCAGCAGACAACATGCTAGGTCGCAAAGAGATGTATCAAGGCACACAAGGTACTGCGATTTGTAAGATCTTTGACCTTGCTGTGGCTTCAACGGGTAAGAACGAGAAACAGCTAAAACGTGCGGGTATTGACTACGAAAAAGTCTACGTACACACGGCAAGCCACGCGAGTTACTACCCTGGCGCAGAAGTCGTGTCATTTAAAATGTTGTTCGATCCAAAATCAGGCAAGATTTTAGGCGCTCAGGCCGTTGGTAAAGACGGCATCGATAAACGTATCGACGTCATGGCCGTTGCTCAGCGCGCAGGTATGACTGTTGAGCAGCTACAACACTTAGAATTGACGTACGCGCCACCGTACGGCAGTGCAAAAGATGTGATCAACCAAGCTGCGTTTGTCGCAAACAACATCATCAAAGGTGACGCAACTGCAATTCATTATGATGAAATGGATTCATTAACTGATGACCAAGTGTTACTCGATGTACGTAACCCAGGTGAGCTAGAAAGCGTCGGCTTTATTAAGGATGCGATTAACATTCCTGTCGATCAATTACGTCACCGTATGGACGAATTACCAAAAGACAAAGAGATTGTGATTTACTGTCAAGTTGGCCTGCGTGGTAACGTTGCCTATCGTCAGCTCGTCAACAATGGCTTTAAAGCACGTAACCTGATTGGTGGTTACCGCACTTACAAGTTCGCGAAAGCGTAATTGAGAGAATGAATTAGCAGTCGGCTGTTAATAAATAAAAAATAAAACGGCTGATAGTGTCTATCAGCCGTTTTTTCTTATCCCGATTTTTGTAGCGCGATGTCCGTTAACTATTCTGCTGCTACCAGAGCTATCTTATCTGATGTCGATTTTTCTAGCTTGATAGCTATAAACTTGGATGTTGGTGTAAATGTTCTGTCACCATAGCTGTCCAATGGGACTAATGGGTTGGTTTCAGGGTAATAAGCGGCTGCCTGACCCGCTGGTACATCATAAGACACCAGAGTGAAACCACTAACACGGCGTTCTACCCCATCTTCCCACAGTGAAACCATATCGACTTTATCACCCGGTTCAAACCCAAGTTTCTTGATGTCTGATTCGTTGATAAACAACACTTCGCGCATACCAAATACGCCGCGGTAACGGTCATTCAAACCATAAAGTGTCGTATTGTATTGGTCGTGTGAACGCATAGTTTGCAAGATTAAATCTGGCTTTTCTCCCTTCTCAAGCAAAGCCTCACTAAGCAACTGTTTTGGCAGTTCACTGTTGCTAAACTGAGCCTTTCCACTTTGCGTATTCCATCTGCGCTCTGCCGCTGGATTGACCAAATGGAAGCCACCCGGATTTTTAATCTTTTGGTTAAAGTTCGTAAAACCAGGGATCGTGTCGGCGATAAGATCGCGAATACGATCATAGTCTTCTATTGACCAATTCCAATCAATTGGATGAGCGCCTAACGTCGCGTTCGCGATACCAGCAATGATTGCTGGCTCTGAACGTAGGGCTTGAGAGCGAGGTTTCAACTGACCATATGAAATGTGCACCATGCTGAATGTATCTTCTACGGTTACCCCTTGTGGACCATTCACTTGAGTGTCGATCTCAGTGCGTCCTAAACAAGGAAGAATCAGCGCGTCTTTGCCCGTTACTAAGTGCGAACGATTCAGCTTAGTTGAAATATGTACGGTAAGGTTACAGTTTCGCATCGCATTGTGAGTGCGTTCTGTATCAGGCGTCGCTTGAGCAAAGTTCCCGCCTAAACCGATAAACACTTTCGATTGCCCTTCTTCCATCGCTTTAATCGCCTGAATGGTGTTGTGTCCGACACCACGAGGAACTTCAAAGTTAAATCGACGCTCAATGCTATCTAGCAATAGATCAGAAGGCTTCTCATCAATGCCCATTGTTCTGTCGCCTTGAACGTTACTGTGGCCACGCACAGGTGAAAGTCCAGCGCCTGACTTACCAACGTTACCTCGTAACATTTGCACATTAGCGACTTCTTTAATCGTCGGTACAGAGTGGCGATGCTGAGTTAAGCCCATTGCCCAACACATGATCACACGCTCAGCACGTCGATACATGCGAGCAACCGTTTCAATTTCACTCAGGTCTAAGCCAGATTGCTCCGCAATATGTTCCCAGGATGTTGCATCCAGTTCTGCCAAATAATCATCAATACCTGTTGTGTGCTGTTGAATAAACTCACGATCAAATACTGCTTCGCCACCCGTTTCTAGAGCTTCACGCTCCCATTGCAATAAGTATTTAGCAATACCACGGAATACCGCCATATCCCCACCAAGCGCCGGACGCAAATACGCAGTATTGGTTGGCTCAGAACCGTTACTAAGCATTTCGATTGGCATTTGTGGGTTTTGGAAACGCTCCAAACCGCGCTCTTTTAGCGGGTTAAAACAAATCACTTGTGCACCGCGCTTAACCGCTTCACGCAAAGGCTCTAACATACGTGGATGGTTGGTTCCTGGATTCTGACCTATAACGAAGATAGCATCCGCTTCCTCAAAATCGTCAAAGATAACCGTACCTTTGCCTACACCAATCGTGTCTTTCATACCAATCGCACTGGCTTCATGGCACATATTTGAACAGTCAGGGAAATTATTTGTACCAAAGGCTCGAACAAATAGCTGATACAGGAAAGCCGCTTCGTTACTGGCGCGACCCGAGGTGTAAAACTCAGCCTGGTGTGGAGAATCAAGATCATTGAGGTGTTTAGCCACCAGCTCAAATGCCTCGTCCCAAGAGACCGGAACATAATGATCAGACTCTGCATCATATCTCATTGGATGCGTGATACGACCCTGGTACTCGAGCCAGTAATCAGTTTGTGTAGAGAGAGAAGATACGCTGTGGTTAGCAAAGAATTCCGGGTCCACTAAACGATTAGTCGCTTCCCAGTTTACCGCCTTCGCACCATTTTCGCAGAAGTTAACTTTACCGGCGTCTGGAGATTCTCCCCATGCACATCCCGGACAGTCAAATCCGCCATTTTGGTTAGTTTTAAGCATAGTGCGGATATTTTTGACCGCATTTTCACTTCCCCACCAGCTTCTTGTCACTGCTTTGAGTGCTCCCCAACCGCCAGCTGGGCCTTTATATTCTTTTATCTTCTCTTTTTGGTTCACGACTTTACTCCTCGCATACTAGGAACAACAGCAAACAGGTTGCCCTTAGAAACAAGCGCGTTATATAAATAATGCGGAAGTAATGAAGGGGCGTTTTCCAATCAAGACAAGTGAATACTCTGATTCGATTCAGCCTTAGTATTTACTTGTCCTGATTGATAACCGTTCTGATACCCGTCTACTGCTTTAAGACTTTCAGACACAATCTTTAATGTTGCGTGTTGATCTAAATCAAAGGTTAAGGCGTTATTTATTATGCGTCCAATTGATATCCCTGACCGAGTGATAGATAAAATCTATTACTGCAGTATTAATTAGGTTCGTGTCACATTTTCAATCAATTTTACTTATCAGAATATTCACATATTGAGAGTTAACACCAAGTCGAGGTGAAGGACATCAATAAAACCGGTCTAAAATGCAATAGACAACCTCTATCACACTATAGATAGTTTAAATTTGACCTCGTAAAGATTCAGGAATAGCCTTGATTCAGATCAATTTTATATGCAGTTCTGCTCTTGACTTACTTGGAATGTAACTCTTTAAATCGAATTTTAAAGTAATGAAAATACGAATTTGCTTCCTCCCAATGAACTAACTGCACGTATCTGTGACTCACAAGGCAAGGTTTAATGGATATAAAACAGCTGAAATATTTAATCGCGCTTGAGCAAACTAAACACTTTGGTCAGGCTGCTGCATTATGTCACATTACACAGCCGACTCTCTCGATGAGAATAAGAAGTTTAGAAGAAGAACTAGACTTAGAGTTAATCCAGAGAAGTCAAAGATTTGAAGGATTTACAGAAGCTGGCGAACGAATTTTAGCGTGGGCAAAAACGGTATTAGCCGCACACGATGGGTTGCAAGCGGAAGCCGCAAACTGCCGTGGACAGTTAGTGGGTTCCCTCAGATTAGGAATGGTGCCTCTGGCAAGTCAAAACCCGATGCAACTCCTTAAGCCACTCGCTCAAGCGTTTCCGGAATTACGATTTCAGATCCTGTCGATGACAACAGAACAGATCATAGACCAGCTCAATCGTAACCAACTTGATCTGGGTATGTGCTATGTCGATCAAGTGAATACTACCTACTTCGATATCATTGAATTGAATTCAACTAAACTCGGCGTACTGTTCGATGAGCGCCATTTTGATTTTGCAGAAAGCGAAGTGCTATGGGAATCACTGAATAATATTCCGCTCGGTTTGCTATCAAAAGGTATGCATTATCGTCACTCGATCGATATCAGTTTTATAAGTAAAGGTCTGGTTCCACAGACAGTCATTGAAAGCAATTCCACATTTCACTTGGTGCAGGCTGTGACCAGTGGCCTATGCTGCGCCATCATGCCCCTGAACTGCGGTCTTGAAGAGTTGAATGACACACTGAGAATTATTCCGATAGAAGATGCCGTCGTTAACGCACCTTTAGGTTTATTAAAGCGGAAGCAAGAACCTTTCTCAGCGCTAACCGATCAGTGCTTTTCTCAAGCTAAAACCATATTTAATCAATAATCAACACAGGCCAGTTATAGCAAGGCTTATGAGGTGAATTCATGAGATGTACCACTCAATCTTATTTTGAACTGTCTGATTTCAATCAGGCACCTCCTCAGCCGAGCGCATTCAACTATCGCGAAATGATTGATGGCCGTCCCTTACAACAGACACCGCTGGCCAGTGAATCTGCCCTTGCGATCAGTTACAACGGTATCAGTCAGGCAGTGATGATGGTGACGCCTGGTCACTTAGAAGATTTCGTCAAGGGTTTCAGTCTTAGTACTGGAATCATCAATGATTTTAAAGAGATCAAAGATATTGAAATTGGCGGAGATAAAGAATCTCACTACGCCGAAATCGAAATCAGCAACCGAGCGTTCTGGGCATTAAAAACGCAACGCAGAAACCTAGCGGGTACAACCGGTTGCGGCATATGTGGCGTAGAAGCCTTAGAGCAAGCACTGCCCGATTTAGAACCACTGACACCTTCCCTCCCTCCTCGCCCAAGCGCATTTGAAGGATTAAGAGAAGAAGTCGCTCTACATCAAAATGCGGCTCGTGAATCTGGGGCACTCCACGCCGCACTGTTCGCCGATCTACAAGGTAATATCGTTGCGTGTCGTGAAGATATCGGGCGCCACAACGCATTAGATAAACTGATTGGAGCTTTAGCCAATAACGGCATTGAACCACAAAGTGGCTTTGCCATTATGACCAGCCGTTGCAGTTTAGAGCTGATACACAAAGCCGTGCGGGCACGTATTCCGACTCTCGTTTGCCTTTCAGCACCAACCGCCCTGACGGTAGAATGGGCAAGAAGAAATCACCTTAATCTGATTCACTTGCCAAAGCATGGGGCGCCAAGGCTTTATAGTCCAGCGCCTTAACACGAGTTTGGGTAGTGCTTTTGACAAAATTAGCGGTGGATAATCATATCTGTGTGAGATTTACGCCTCAAAATATCAAATTAGCCCAATATCGGCGTATATTATCGCGATATATGTTGCAAAACGTATGATCAGCATTGTAATAAAGGCAGCAATCACTACAATCTCTGGTTCGATTTTTCAGTGAACGTTTGTATGCCGAAGTTAAACTTAGACAATACCGCCCAAAACTCCGCTCTTTCTTGTATTGAGACCCGCAGTAAAATTCAATCGGCATTAGAACCGAAGTTTCACAAATCCGAGAAACGTATCTGCTTGAGCCCGGGTTTGTCGGACAAGCATTTGTCACGCCGCTGGCAAGTCTTGGAACAAAGCACAGACAAAGATCTTCTGCTCGATCCTTTTACTCAGGATCATTGTGAGTCTTACTCCAACAACATCGAACACTTCATCGGTACGGTAAATGTTCCTGTCGGCATCGCTGGCCCTCTAAGAGTGAATGGCCTCTACGCAAACGACGATTTTTTGATCCCACTTGCGACAACAGAAGCTGCTTTAGTGGCTTCTTACAACCGGGGGGCGAATCTGATAACTGCTGCTGGTGGTGCAAGCGCATTATTATTGAGTGAAGGAGTGAGCCGCACTCCTGTTTTTGCCTTTAATAACTTAGCGGAAGCGGGTCAGTTTGTCGGTTGGGTCACGACCCAATTTGAAACCTTTCGCCATATCGCAGAGTCAACGACATCGCACGGAAAACTTAAAGACATCAACATCAATATCGAAGGTAACCACGTCTATTTGGTTTTCGAGTATGTCACCGGTGATGCGTCTGGTCAGAACATGGTGACCATTGCGACTAATCAAGTGTTCCACCACATTTTAGCTGTAAGTCCGGTTAAGCCTGTCGATGCGTTCCTTGATGGTAATCTTTCTGGTGATAAAAAGCCTAACGCCCATACCATGCGTTCTGTACGAGGAAAAAAGGTCTCAGCCGAGGTAACTATTTCTGCAGAATTGGTTGAGAAACACCTGCACACGACCCCAGAGTCTATGGTTAAGTTTGGCAAGATGACAACCATAGGTGGTTTGATGAGTGGCTCAATTGGCGTCAATGCGCATTATGCCAATGCCCTAGCTGCACTCTATATTGCCTGCGGTCAGGACGCCGCCTGCGTGGCAGAATCAGCAATTGGTATCACTCGAATGGACGTCGATCCACTAGGCAATCTGTACGCTTGTGTGACGTTACCGAACATCATGGTAGGGACCGTCGGTGGTGGTACCGGATTACCCACACAAAAAGCATGCTTAGATATCCTCGGATTACACGGAAATGGCAAGGCCAAAGCGCTGGCAGAAGTGACCGCAGCCTTGTGTCTGGCTGGCGAATTGTCGATTGTCGGAGCATTTTGTGCAGACCATTTCTCCCGTGCGCATCATAAACTGGCCAGAAATTAAAACCGACACATCAGAGGGAACCATCTCAGCGTTTTCTCTGATGTTTGTTTGCTCTAAACGTGACATGCACTTCTCGTCATCGTTTCTTCAATTTCTTGCTGACACAATTCAATTCTCTACTCATTTAAGACTGCGCGCCCTCAATTACTAAAATAGTACTAATTTCATCCTGCCTACTTTTTCTGGGTCATTTCTTCCCTCTATACTCGCACAGCAGTTGTTTGATTTTTTAACCTTTATATAAGCTTAAAGTCCTTCCTTCGGTAAGCGAGTCAACGATGATACGTCTGAAAAATAATGGAATATTTTATTGGTTACTAGGGTTCTTAACCGCACTATTGTGCTTGGTTCAGCCCGTCTATGCAGGAGATGATGATTCGGATGAGATAGCGCGTATTCTCTACCAAACAACTTTTGGCCCAACACCGATACTACAAAAGAGCGTCGAACGCCTGGGTATTGAAGATTGGATAACCAAGCAGATACTTCTTCCTCCTACTTATCACCAACCTCTCTATAACACCCCTTTTGCCAAGGGCGCACAAGCTAACCGTGAAAATGCGTGGTATCAAACGGTGATTACGGCGGATGATCAGCTCAGGCAACGCATGGCATTTGCACTTAGCCAAATACTAGTGGTTTCACGTTACGGTGGTGTGCTATCCAGCAAACCGGCTGGTTTAGTGAATTACTACGACATGTTGATTGAACACGCATTTGGAAATTATCGGGATCTGTTATTTGACATTGCGACTCATCCCGTTATGGGAAACTACTTATCAATGATGGGGAGTGCGAAGGAAAATCCCGCCACAGGAGCACTGCCAGATGAAAACTTTGCCAGAGAATTAGTACAGCTATTCACTCTCGGCCTTTATCAACTCAACCTTGATGGCAGCAAAAAACAAGATGATCGTACGGGAATCCCCTTGCCCACTTACAGCCAAAACGATATTCAGGAATTGGCTCGTGCTCTAACGGGTTGGAAAAACGCCGATCTTGAATTTGTAGAGCCAATGCAAGTCGTCAATAGTCTGCATGATTCTGGTGAAAAAGTGTTCTTGGGTACGACCATACCTGCAGGGTTAACGGGTGAAGAAGAACTCACAAAGGTCATCGACATATTGATGTCCCACCCTAATATTGCGCCTTTTGTTTCTAAGTTTCTGATCCAACGATTCGTCACCTCCAATCCCACCCCAGATTACATTAGCCGTGTTGCTGCGACTTTTAATGACAATGGTAAAGGTGTAAAAGGCGATTTAAGTGCCGTTATAAAAGCGATCCTGTTGGATGATGAAGCCCGAAAGCCAATCAAACATCAGCCTCAAAAAGTGAAAGAACCGATTTTAGTTCTGACTAATTTTCATCGAGCGGCGGGATTTACGCTAAAGGGCGTCAGATATGATGATGCAACAACCGTTATGAATGTCGCAAATCAAGGACCCTTGCGTTCACCTTCCGTATTCAACTTTTACTCTCCTGACTATCAACCGTCTAAAGAGTTTATGCAGCAAGCACTGGTATCGCCGGAAGCCCAATTACTTGATTGGTCGGTGTACACTGATCTTGTGAACTACATGCTGACCAGTATTCGTTCTGGAGGAGATAGCACCTATAGCCTTAACTTAGACGAATTTTATTCTCTCATTGACGACCACCAAGCCTTAGTCGAATTGGTCAACGAGCGCTTTTTTGCAGGAACTGCTTCAGCAGAGCTCATGGCACTTATGCTTGAAGTGCTAGACGATTATAAATCCGACTATGTACCAAAAGCTAAACTCGCAACGGTACTCTTCACCGCCATTTCAGGCGAAGAATTTTACCTTCAGTATTAGGAGTGAACGATGGATCATTCACGACGTAATTTTATAAAAGGTACGGTTTCTCTTGGCGCGATGGCATCACTTGGATTACCGGCTTATACACTCGCGGCGCCGAGTAACGATTTCCGCGCATTAATCTGTATTTTTTTAGTGGGTGGCAACGATTCCATTAATACCTTTTTACCACTATCAGATTTCCACTATAACCAGTACGCCAGTGTCAGAGGTTCACTTTCAGTCGCGAAAGGGTCGATCGTGCCTACTGGACTGAACGTATTGGACACCCAGGGTAACTCAGTCCCAATTGGTTTACACCCTCAACTTTCCGCGCTGTCACCTCTGTTTGAAAAAGGCGATGCCAACATCGTTATTAATAGCGGTATCCTCGATCAGCCACTGACTAAGCAAGATATAGAATCCGCAACATTGCCACTACCAGAGCAGCTTTTTTCTCATAATTCCCAGACAGATTCCTGGTTACTTGGTGGAATGGAAGCCGCTCACAATTTAGGTTGGGCTGGGCGTATGCTGGATGTGTTAACTTCCAATGCTGAGATAGCACCACTTTACAGTGTACATGGTGAATCGCTATGGTTGAGGTCGGCAGAGCACCGCCAAACTATACTGAAAAAGGATCGCGTCGTTGAACTCGCTGCGTTAAACAATCCACAATACAAAGAGATCTACGATCAAGTGCTCTTGCACAGTGTGGATAACCCATTTAGCCATCACTTTAATCTGATGCTCAATGACTCGATGCTGATGAGCAAAGTATTGACTGAACAACTCAACCAAATAGAAAACGCGCCACTTTTTACCACTTCAACGCTTGGGCAACAGATGCAAACGGTGTTTAAGCTAATCGCCAGCCAGAATGCACTGCGTCAACAGCGACAAATATTCTTTGTAAAACATAATGGCTATGATCTTCATGACTCTCAACTCACCAGGCATCCGGTATTGTTAGAGGATCTGGCAACGAACTTACATGCGATGTACCAAGCAGTGGATAAGCTAGGTCTGGCTAAGAATGTGACGTCTTTTACCATGTCTGACTTTGGTCGACGTATGACGAGTAACGGCAATGGTACGGACCACGGTTGGGGCGGACATCAATTGCTGATAGGTGGAGCGGTAAATGGTAATCAACGAATTGGTACGTGGCCAGAGTTGGTTTTAGATGGTGAAGACGACTATGCCAGAGGCCGGCTAATCCCTAAAATTGCAGCAGACCAGGTTGGAGCGACATTAGCTCAATGGATGGGAGTGAGTGACAACGCAGCATTGGAATATGTCTTCCCCAATATCCGTAACTTCGCTGAATCTAATCTAGGTTTTATGACTTAGTACTTAAATAAACAGAAATAAGGAGGGAGCGAACACGTTAAATGCCGTTGTTTAGTAGCTAACGGCATGTTTAACCCTCCAGTCATCCTGAACAACGACGAAGGAGTGTGATTCAGGATCGAATTTCCGCGCACTTTATGACCGAAATGATTACATTAACGGCTCAGCGCGCTGCTATTAGATTCCTAGTCTCGCTTGAGCTCGCTGGAATGACACAGATAAAATCGTTAAGCGATTGGCATTAAACGAACATGCTCCCTTCTTAAAATAACGGTACTCTACTTCGGTTACGCTTCGTCGCGGCGACGCTGGTTACAAAGTTTGATTGCACGCTCAAGCAGTTCCAGCGCTGGTTTGTCACATTCAGGCAGCACCGCATCACTTTCCGAGATAGGCGTGACTCGGTCACCCCATTTAATTGTCGCAGCGCCCCAGGTTAAACCAGCACCAAACGCAGCGAGTAGTAGATTATCGCCCGGCTTAACTCGACCTTGCTCCACCGCTTCACACAATGCAATCGGCACTGTTGCTGCCGAAGTATTGCCATATTTATGTATGTTCACAAACGCTTTCTCTTGTGGAATACCAGAAAGGTCACACAGCGTCTGGATGATGCGGATATTAGCCTGATGCGGAATAACAACATCAATTTCTTCTGTTGTTAACTGGGATGCTTTGAGAACATTTTTCGCCGCGAGGCCCATGCCTTTTACCGCTCGTTTAAAGATCTCTTGTCCGACAAAGTTGAAATCCCAGAATCCGTTGTCTTCAGCAAAGCGATCCATAGAGGTACCAAACATCGGTACAGAAAGAATATCACGTCCTTTCGCATCACATCCGATTTGAGATTGTAGTAGTCCGGTTTCTTTTTCTGTTCGGGATAAGACAACGGCACCAGCTCCATCGCCAAACAACACTGCCGTATCACGCATTGCCCAATCGATGAAAAATGACAGTCTTTCCGCACCAATGATGATTGCATGGCGGTAATTGCCAGACTGGATTAAGCGAGTACCCGTTTCAAGACCATAAACAAAACCAGTACAAGCGGCATTCAAGTCGAACGCAGCTGCAGCGCGGATCTCAAGATTTTGCTGAACTTTAGACGCGATATTTGGGATAAGGGAATCCGGAGAACATGTCGCAACGATAATGAGATCAACTTCACTTGCCTCAATACCTGCACGTGCCAGTGCATGTTTGGCGGCAACGGTTGCCATATCGGATGTATTGACATGACTAATGCGGCGATTTTCGATACCCGTACGAGTTCGAATCCACTCATCAGAAGTATCAAGGAAAGTGCTAAGATCATCGTTAGAAAGCACCGTTGGCGGAATGCATTTCCCCCAACCCGTAATTTCAGCGTAGTAATTTGGCATCACAGACCTATTTATTGTTGTAATTTAATGGAATATCTTGGAACCTAGACAGGTTCAAATAGTGGCTTGTCAGTGAATGACGAGTCAAAAGTAAAGAAGAAATTATACGCTTTATGGAGCTGACTGGTAAGTCAAGTTATCACAAAGTTGTAATAAAGGAATAAATCATGACATCGTTTAAAACTCGCTGTCCGTCTTGTGGCGGTTTAAATCGTGTACCAAACGAACGCGTTGCTGAATCAGCAACATGCGGAAAATGCAAAAGCTCACTATTGGATGGTGCGCCAATCGAAGGTACGCAGGATAATTTTTCTGCACTATTGCAAAGCACCACACCCGTTGTCGTCGACTTTTGGGCTCCTTGGTGTAACCCATGCGTAGGCTTTGCTCCAGTTTTCTCTGATGTCGCTGAAGAACAATCAGGAAAGGTTCGTTTTGTTAAAATTGACACCGAATCGCAACAACAGCTTGCAGCACAATTTGGTATTCGTAGTATCCCAACCATCATGGTTTTCAAAAATGGGCAGCGTGTTGATATGATCAACGGTGCACTCCCTAAGTCTCAGTTTGAACAGTGGCTAAACCAAGCACTTACTAAGTAATTTATCAAGCCAGCTAGTTATTTCGCTGGCTTTTTTTAGCTTCAAAATTCCCCTTCAATTCGATAAATATAATTTATCGAAACGACTCAAATTAATCATTTTACTTAACAGATGATTAGCCTCATATTCGCGCCCGATCCCCCCAGAAAAACTAACTAATAGGCGCAAAGCAGTGGAAAACACAGCCTTTACTCCGGCTTCACCGAGAGTTACCGTTCCTGTCATTGCATTATCTTTATATGCAGTGGCTTCAGGCTATTTAATGAGCCTCATCCCTCTTATGCTTGGTGAATATAATATCTCAGCTGACTATGCGAGTTGGTTAGCGAGTGTGTTTTACGTTGGTCTATTAATTGGTGCGATATTTTTTGAACGCGTTGTGCGTTCTGTTGGCCATAGAAAAGCGTTTGTTGGATGCTTAGTCGGCTTCTCACTCACGATTATCGCTCTGCCTATATTCGCAAACGGCTTAGTCTGGTTATTCGCACGTTTCATCGCTGGCATTACCGTAGCGGGCGTTTTTGTGATCGTTGAGTCTTGGTTAATGTCTGGAGATGAATCATCTAGAGCAAAACGCCTAAGCTTGTACATGCTATCTCTATACGGTGGTTCTGCATTAGGTCAATTTGGTATTGGTTTGCTAGGCGTTAGCGGTAGCGTTCCTTTCATTGCAATCACAACCCTGATCTTAATGGCGGTTCTGGTTCTTATGTTTGTCGATTGTGAACAGCCAAATAGTCATGAATCAACAGCGTTGTCGTTTAAGCAGATCATGAAACTTAATCACGCAGCTATCATCGGTTGTATTGTGTCAGGGTTAACACTCGGTTCTATATACGGCCTTATGCCACTTGAACTCGTTAACCGACATATCAGCCACCAAGAAATCGGAACTTTGATGGCATTGGTGATTCTGGGCGGGATGGCAGTGCAACCGTTAGTCACTATGTTGAATAAATACATGAGCCGTACGGTGTTAATGGCGTTCTTTTGTCTGTTAGGCATGTTTTCTATTGGCCTGACACTTATTTCACAGTCGAATATTGTGTTGGCCGTTTCGCTTTTCCTTATCGGCGCAGCGACATTCGCCTTATACCCTATCGCGATTAATCTTGGTTGCGCAGGACTAGACGAGCGCTTTATTGTCTCAGCGACACAAGTCATGCTCTTTAGTTACAGTATCGGGTCAGTTGCAGGACCTGTGATTGCAGACAGTTTTATGGGGCAGCTACACGGTTTGCTCGGTTACCTGTTTGCCACTTTAGTTGCCACATGCATATATATGCTGCTCGCGGCAAGCAAAACCAAACACCAGATGGCTGCTGGCCTTTAGGCAACTTTTTCAGATTAGAAACGAGAGCGTCGGGCTCTCGTTTTTTATATAGGGAACCAACCAGTTATCAATCACCTGGTACGACGTTTGTAACGATTTGAAGCGTTAGCTGCTGGCTTGTCTGGCACACTTCGACGTTCATGAATCAAATGTCTGATAGCCAATATGGGGTGCTTGGTTAGCATTCTTGGCCCTGAATATCGCATTATTAAACGCATCTGCTCTTTTGGCTCTGGTTTGTAGCAGTGAATTGGGCATTTGTTGCAAGTGGGTTTATCCTCGCCATACGGACAGCGATCAAGGCGCACTTCTGCGTATTCCAATAACTCACGGCATTGTGCACACAGCTCGTTTGACGTGCCATGATGAGCACTGCAATACACTTCCACCATTGCTCTGACCGTTTTAAATTCAGTGGCAAGTTTACCTAATAAAATATCGCTCATGTTTTAGCCAAATTAAAAGTTGCAACAACAGACTCTGTTTATACTCTTTATACGTGGAACCAAACATGTACGGAGTCAAACATTCAATGGTAGTGTTTTCACAAGTCCCCCATAAAGGTTGTAACTTGGTGAAAAAATCACTATCCTGCCCCGCTAAATTTAAGGATCAGCACTATGAATCGCAAGAAGAAAATCAATCAGATTTTAAAATCAAAGCAGAAGAAACAAAACGCCAAATTACATAAGAGCAATAAGCCTCGCTACATCTCAAAAGCAGAGCGTGCGAAAATGGAAACCGAAGAACAGAGCCAAGTTTCTCAATTACCTGAGCAAACTGCAGAAACTGAAGTTCCCCTAGAAGCATAGAAAACAGGCTGATTAACGACTTTTAGCGAGCCATTCTAGGGCAGTTATCACAAAGCGTTTTTCCTCCACATCTATAAGCCAGACAGCAGCTTTTTCGAACCAATTTAAGTGGCTGGTCTATTGAGAGTTCGTGCAACGATTGTGCGTTTTCAACGTCCAAATCGAGTGATTGTAGCCAAAGTACTGCATGTTCTCTTATCGTCGCATTCGTCAATCCCGGAAAGTGCTGCTGTAGCCTAATCAAACCCGATAAAATCCCATCTGACACTAACTGCTGGGTAAAACCTGGTCGAATACGAATCCACTCACTCATCTGTGTTTGGTAATAGTCGAACAGCGCTTTAATCTGAGCTCCAGCGTCTTTAATCAACGTTTTGCTATCACCTTGAACCAGCGATTGATCTTCAAACTGATAACCTGTCACGAAGCATGGCTTGACGTATTGAGCCATATCGAAAAGGTTGGGCAGCGTGTTAAAACGATAGATTGAAACAAGTGCGACATAAACAGGCTGCCAACAGAGCAAATCCCAGGTTCTTGTCAGCCAATATGCCTTGCCCGCTTCTGGAAAACGCTCAGAGAGATCTTTATATAGAACTTGAATGATCGGGTTAATGTCATTTTTGGTGTGAATAGCGTCTTGACTTATGCCACCTAATCCTCCGTTCAGATACGGAGTTACTGCACTAGTAGCGTTAAAAAGTTGCGGAAAGAATGCCTCTGACATAGCTATAAAGTTCGATTAATTATGCGCAGAGCTCTTTATAATTAATTATCAATCTAAATGCAAACTATTCTCTTTTGTGTTTAAGAAGATAACGATGCTGTTCGAGGACATTCAGGGACCCACAGTAGCAACGACAGATACATTTAGTTACGAAAAAACCAGCTAGTCAACAACAATTCTTTAAAGTGCATCGCATTTTTATCCCCTTTAACGTCCAAACAGTACACACAAAGCAAACACGTTAGTAAACAGCGGTTAACAGATAGGCTTTGTAACGTGAGTTACTACTAATTCTTTGAAATTGCAGATACTTATCTAATGTAATGTGAACAACATGGCGTATTTTTTCCTTGAATATAGAAACAATGGAAGCAACTGTTTTGAATAAGGAAATCCTCTCATGTTGTATATAGAGTTTCTATTTTTGCTCGTGATGCTGTACATCGGCTCACGTTATGGTGGTATCGGTCTTGGAGTCGTCTCCGGTATCGGACTTGTCATCGAAGTTTTTGTTTTTAAAATGCCTCCTACGTCGCCACCTATCAACGTAATGTTGATTATATTGGCGGTGGTCACTTGTGCGTCAATTCTGGAAGCAGCCGGTGGTTTGAAATACATGCTGCAGGTAGCAGAGCGCTTGCTGCGTAAAAACCCAAAACGCGTGACTCTAATTGCACCATTTGTCACATACACTATGACGTTTCTGTTGGGTACAGGTCATGCGGTTTACTCGATCATGCCAATCATTGGCGATGTCGCGCTTAAGAACGGTATCCGTCCTGAACGCCCGATGGCTGCAGCCTCAGTAGCGTCTCAGATTGCAATTACTGCCTCGCCTATATCTGCTGCCGTGGTTTACTATCTGGCGCAGTTATCCGATATACAACATGAGATCACGTTGCTTTCAATCTTACTTGTTACCGTTCCTGCGACGTTGTTTGGTACATTGCTGATGTCACTGTACAGCTTGAAACGCGGGAAAGAGCTGGAAGACGATGAAGAATACCAAAACCGCCTAAAAGATCCGGTATGGCGCGAGAAGATCCTAACGACAACAGCAACGTCTTTGGATGAAAAACTTCCATCAAGTGCTCGTAATTCCGTGCTTCTTTTCATCTCATCCATCTTAATTATTGTTGTTATCGCGATGTGGCCAGAAGTACGCACTATCGTAGACGGTGATAAACCGATCAGTATGGCGGTAGTCATCCAAATGATGATGCTTTGCTTCGGCGGTATTATCCTTCTTGCAACAAAAACCGACCCTCGAAGTGTTCCTGACGGTGTCGTCTTCAAATCGGGTATGGTCGCAGCGATTGCTATTTTTGGTATTGCATGGATGTCAGATACTTACTTCCAATACGCAATGCCTCAATTCCAGTCCGGTATTGTTGAAATGGTAACGGATCACCCGTGGACGTTCGCTCTTGCCTTGTTCATCGTTTCTGTCGTGGTCAATTCTCAAGCCGCAACCGCACGTATGATGCTGCCAGTTGGTTTAGGATTAGGTTTAAGTCCAGCGCTACTTATCGGTTTGATGCCAGCGGTGTACGGTTACTTCTTTATCCCGAACTACCCTTCAGATATCGCGACTGTTAACTTTGATACCTCTGGTACAACGAAGATTGGTAAGTGGTACTTCAACCACTCATTTATGGCGGTAGGTCTGATAGGTGTGATCGGTGCATGCTGTTTAGGTTACGTATTAGGACAAATTTTCATCCCATCATAACTATACCCAAATAACCTCGAGATGCTTGGTTCAGCGAGAATGACTTGGCTCTCAGACGCGGCAACGATTTGAAGATCTAGTGGTTCTAAATCAAAAATCGTTAACAAAGACTGTGAGTCAAGACAACTCGCCCTTCGGGAGCGTGTCACTGACACAATTTCTGCGTCAAATAACTTGGAAAGAGCTTGCTCTTCCGCTGCGTTAGTTTCCTTGAACTAGCATCAGTGACAACGCTCTGAATCCGGCATCTTGAAATCATTTGGGTATATTTGCATCTGAATGAAGGGCGAGTCATTGTACGTTCGCGTGCAGCCTGAAATGACTCGCCTTTTTTTTGTCTACGTTTCTACAACTTAAAGTAAAAAGTCTTCATCAATTTCAACGAAGGTATCTGCACAATCAATAAGCGTTTGAGAGGTGAGCCGCGGAACGCCGTAAACCGTGACCTTTTTGTTAAAACGTTGTTGGATACGCTCTACAAGCATACTGAAATCACCATCGCCAGAGACTAGAATGACTGTATCAACGTCAGGTGCAATCTCGATCGCATCTAAAGTAATACCCACATCCCAATCCCCTTTTGCGCTACCATCTCGTCTTTGAATATAAGGCTTTAGCATTACCTCAAACCCTACGCCGCGTAAGATATGATGAAACTGGCGCTGCTTAGGGTCGTTACTCGCAATCGCATAAGCTTTAGCACTGACCACCTCTTTTCCTTGCGTGGCCACATACCAGAATTGGTTATAATCAAAGTTGCTACGATAGGCTTCACGACAGGTGTAATACACGTTCTGCACATCGACCAGAATCGCGATTTTTTGTTTGCTTTCCGAAGTCATCTATTTCTACATGTTATTTATTTTCTGCCTACCCTAAGCCAGTTTGCCAAAAAGCACAATGAGCCATTTCCACTAAACTTAACGTATAAGCGATTTTTAAACTTGCGTGGGAAACGGCCATGAGTAAACGGTTAATCTTGATCTTACTTTGTTGCTTTTTATCGTCGCCAACATTTGGTTATCCCTCGTACGCCCAATATTGGCCGCATCGAAGCGTACTATTCTTTGCACCAGAGAATGACGCCCGCGTGAAGCAGTTTCTTTTAGAAAGTCTGATGAACGAATGTGATCTTGTAGATCGTGACGTGGTCACGCTGGTCATCGCTGAAGATGGTTACACCTTTCCTGCATGGCTAAAAGACGAACTGGATTTACATAATCTGGCTGAACAATACCAAGTGATAAAGGGCGAATACACGGCCATTTTGCTCGGTAAAGATGGCCAGGAAAAGTTTCGGTGGGGAGCTGAAACAGATTGGCAATTCATCAAAGAGTTGATTGATGAAATGCCAATGCGTAAACAAGAGATGCAAAGAGAAACGAGCCCTTGCAGGATTTAATCATTTATTGCTTTAGATTCGTTTATTGCTTTAGGAAAACAATTGAACTTTAGGAAACCAACCCAGCTTGTTATGCAATTGGGTAACGCTACCCACGACAATTAACGCAGGGCTCTTCGCTTGCTCCGCCATAGTGGACAGCTCGCTCAATTTACCCTGAAAGACTCGTTGTTCAGGGCGAGTACCATTTTCGATGATTGCACATGGCATTTCAGGCTCTATCCCATGGGTAATAAGCTTATCCATGATATGGCCACTTTGTTTCAAGCCCATGTAGAACACAAGCGTGTTGTTTGATTGCGCTAGCGAATGCCATTCAATTTCACGTCCATCATTCTGCACATGTCCGGTAATAAACTGAACGCTTTGTGCATGGTCACGGTGAGTGAGTGGAATCCCCGCATAAGCTGTTGCCCCCGCTGCTGCGGTAATACCTGGAACCACTTCGTATTTAATTCCATGTTCAGCAAGCTCTTCCAACTCTTCACCACCGCGACCAAAAATAAACGAGTCACCGCCTTTTAAACGTACAACACGCTTACCTTCCTGCGCTTTCTGAACCAAAATCTGGTTGATTTGTTCTTGCGGTACACAATGGAAGTCTAACTTTTTCCCCACATAGATCATCTCAGCTGACTTGTCCGTTAACGCCAGAATTTCTTGAGAAACCAATCGGTCATACACCAAAACGTCTGCCGCTTGAATCGCTTTCAGCCCCTTTACGGTAAGCAAATCTGGATCACCAGGCCCTGCACCGACAAGTGATACAAATCCGCTGTTTAATGAGGTGTTAATGGTAGTCATAGCAATGCCTGTTGGAAAATTTAGTGATAAAAAGTAACACTCGTTCTGCTCACTTAAGGCACATACTATGCCTGAGGAATCATTACTTTTTATAGCTAAAGATTGGTCCCACCTAATTAAAAGTGGGACCTCCTATCTAAAAGTAGGACCAGCGAACTATTTAGCCGTTACTGGTTCTGCTGTTACTTCTTCCGCGTTTAACGCAGGCGCAGTTTTAGCATGAGTTAGGTACAGCGGGATAGCCGTCATTACAAGGCCACCAACAATGTTACCCAGAATGGTTGGAATAAGGTTGAAGTTCAACCAAGTCGCGATACCAAAATCAGCACCCAAGATCATACCCAGCGGGAATAAGAACATATTCACTACGGTATGTTCAAATACAAGCGCGAAGAAGATGAAGATTGGCAACCACATCATCGCTACACGGCCTGATACAGAGCGCGCTGTCATATTACCAATCACGCCTAAAACAACCATCAAGTTGCAAAAGATACCGCGAACAAAACACGTAATCCATCCGTCCATTCCCATATTTTCGAAACCAAGGCTACGCGCCGTTGATACTGCGACGAACTTCTGCGCGACTGCGTTTAGCTCTAATGAGAAGTTTCCTGTCAGAGAAATCGCAACCAAGTACGCCACAATAAGCGAACCAATCAGGTTACCCAGACCAACCAGACCCCAACAACGTAAAATACGCCCCCAGGTAATACCAGGACGGTTAGCAAATTTAGCTAACGGCGCAAGACCAAACACTCCCGTCACCAGGTCATAGCCCATCACACTCAGAATCACGAAACCGACCGGGAACACCAAAGCCCCAACTACACCCATGCCGGTCTGAACGATAGTCGTAATCGCAACAACAACCGCTAAAGAAAGAATAACGCCCGCCATCGTGCCGCGAAGCAGCAGATCACGAGTACTTGTGTTTGTTTTCGCTTCACCAACGTTGATCATGGTTTGCACGAACTCAGCAGGTTTAAAGTCTGTAGACATGAATGCGTCCTTATTCAAAAAGTAAAAGTTAAAAGTTGAAAATCGAATAGAAAAAGGCTCCCCGAACACGACTCGCGGTTGTCATGATCATTGCTGACAGCTCATATCTTAAATGACTCCGGAAAACCTTTATCTATTTGATCTCGAGAAAATTCCCTCCTACGCAGAGGAGGGAGTGATATTTACGCGGAAACTTCAACTTCTCCATTGGTTACGCGCGCTTTGTATGCTTTGACATTAAAGCGTTCGTCTTCCATGCAAGTACCTGTTGTTAAATTGAAGCGCTGCTTCTTAAGCGGACTTGCAACCCAGAGCTCACCTTGGTGCTGACAGATCAAACCACGAGATAACACGTTTGACTGAAAGAACGGATCTGTATTGCTGATCGCCAGAACTTCTTCAGCTTCAGTCGGACGGAATACCGCAACTTGCTGACCAGCCAGGAGCGCGCAAACGCCAGTGCCCGGTATGATATCGTTAATGTGACAGATTTTTTCAAATGACATAATCCAACTTCCCTTATGCTTCAGTAATCGCTACGTGTAGGATGTCGCCTTTTGCTTCAGGGTGTTTCTCCGTGAAGGTTGCCGGGCGGTGTTGAGCGCGCTCTGAGACAAACATAACGTTGTTGTCGCGTTGGTCAGAGTTGATAAAGTGAGCAAAGCGAGTCAGTTGTGATTCATCATTGATGGTCGCCGTCCACTCACACTCGTACTCATCGACAAGCTTCGCGACGTCCGCTTCCAATTGCGCATTGATGCCGAGCTTATCGTTCACAATCACTTCGCGTAGGTAATCCACACCACCTTCCATGTTTTCCATCCAAACTGATGTACGTTGTAATGGTGCAGCAGTGCGAATGTAGAACATCATAAAGCGGTCGATGTACTTGATTAGGGTTTCTTTATCCAGATCGCTAGCTAGCAGGTCTGCATGGCGTGGCTTCATACCACCGTTACCACACACGTACATGTTCCAGCCTGCATCCGTTGCGATGATACCAAGGTCTTTACCTTGCGCTTCTGCACATTCACGAGTACAGCCAGATACACCGAACTTCATCTTGTGAGGCGTACGGATGCCTTTGTATCGGTTCTCAATGTATGAACCCAAGCCGACAGAATCTTGAACTCCGTAACGACACCAAGTTGAGCCGACACAAGTCTTCGCCATACGCAGTGCTTTTGCGTAAGCCTGGCCTGTTTCGAAACCCGCATCGATCAGCTTGCGCCAGATCTGTGGAAGATCGTCTTTTTGCGCACCAAACAGACCAATACGCTGAGCACCTGTCACTTTGGTGTACAGATTGTATTCTTCAGCGACAGCAGCGAGAGCACCTAAGGCTTGAGGCGTTACTTCACCGCCTGCCATACGAGGAATTACCGAGTAAGTCCCGTCTTTTTGGATGTTACCCAGGAAGTTGTCGTTGGTATCGTGCAACTTAACCAGTTGTGGCTTAAGAATATGCTCACCCCAGCAAGAAGCCAGAATAGAACCAGCAAGTGGCTTACACACTTCACAGCCGTAACCTTTGCCGTATTTCTCCAGAAGCTCATCAAACGTTTTGATCTCTTCGATACGAATCAGATGAAACAACTCCTGACGAGAATACGCAAAATGCTCACAGACGTCGTTCTTCACTTCGATTCCAGATTTCGCCAATTCTGCGTTAAGAACAGAAGTGACCAGCGGGATACAACCACCACAGCCAGTGCCTGCACCGGTTACTGCTTTGATGTCTGCAAGCGTATGGTGACCGTCAGCAACCGCTTGAGCGATCTTGCCTTTTGTCACGTCGAAACATGAACAGATAACCGCACTTTCTGGTAGCGCATCTGCACCTAATGCTGGCTTCTCAGCCCCTGCGTGAGCCGGAAGAATAAGCGCATCAGGGTGTTCCGGCAGGTCAATTTCGTTGAGCATGAGCTGAAGTAAGTCACCGTAATCGGATGTATCTCCAACCAGTACAGCACCAAGCAGTTTTTTGTTGTCTTCAGAAACGATAAGACGTTTGTAAACTTCTTGTTCTTCGTTTTGATAAACGTAGCTCTTAGAACCTTTAGTACGTCCATTCGCGTCGCCGATTGAACCTACTTTCACACCAAGTAGCTTGAGTTTCGCAGACATGTCCGCGCCCTGGAATTTGATATCGTTATTACCTAGCAAATGGTCAACCGCAATCGTTGCCATTTTGTAACCCGGAGCCACAAGACCGTAGAACATGCCGTTCCAAGAAGCACACTCACCGATTGCGTAGATATTCTCATCTGACGTTTGGCAATGGTCATTCACTGCAACACCGCCACGAGCCCCCACTTCCAGCTCCATTTGGCGTGCCAATTTATCTTGAGGTCGTATACCCGCAGAGAATACGATGAAGTCGGTTTCTAGTTCAGTGCCATCAGCAAAACGCATCACGTTACGCGCATTTGTACCCTCAGGAGCAATTTCAAGCGTGTTTTTACTGGTGTGAACATTCACGCCCATGCGTTCGATCTTTTGGCGCAGTTGATTGCCACCAGCCAGATCAAGTTGCTCTGCCATTAGCTTTGGTGCGAACTCAACAACGTGGGTTTCCACACCGAGTGCTTTAAGTGCACCAGCAGCTTCAAGGCCTAGTAATCCACCACCGATTACAACACCTGATTTGCTGTTCTTCGCACACGCTTCAATTGCTTTAAGATCTTCTATCGTACGGTAAACAAAACAATCTTTGCTTTCACGACCTTTAATCGGTGGTACAAATGGGAATGAGCCAGTCGCCAGAACCAGCTTGTCGTACTGAACTTCGCGACCGGTATTTGAATAAATGATTCGGTTTTCGCGGTTAACATTGATGGCGCGTTCACCAATCAACATTTTGATGCCATGTTTCTCGTAAAAGCCTGCTTTAACCAGAGAAAGTTCATCGGCGGTATGGTGAGAAAAATAAGAGGAAAGGTGGACACGGTCGTATGCAACTCGCGGTTCTTCGCAGAAAACGGTGATATCTAGTTCAGAGACATCCGTTTTCTCAACCAAGTCTTCAATGTAACGATGCCCTACCATACCGTTACCGATGACTACTAGCTTCAACTTGCTCATTATAATTCCTAAGGGTTAGGTTCTTATCACTGAGCGCATTGTTAATTGTGAAAGAAAATTAATACATGATGTAAATCAATTACAATTTTAAACTACCCTAAAGGGGTAGATAGATTTATTTTAGCTAATTACCGATAAAACAACGTAATTTAAAAACGAACCTCCGTCTTTTAACAAGCAAAGTTTCGTCGTTTTAATAAAAATTTGACGCATTTTATCTGTCACATAGTTAATTTTTTCCGTTACTTTTTCTGTGGATTTTTATCTTACCAAGCCACGTGGTTGGCATATAAAAATCAATCCTATCAATAAAAATCTTTTACTAGCCAATAGATTGCATAAAGACTAGAATCGGCTTTCATTCATGTGGTTTAACCCATTTGATATAAACGTATTCGACATATAAAAAGCCGTCCCATTTTTATGAGGCGGCCTTTTGTTTTGGGAGTCATAAAATGTCAGGAAGCAATCCTATCTATATATCAAACATAGATATCAATAGAATCACAGCCATGCTGGATAAAATGCCAAGTGTCGCTGCAGAATTGGCAAAACTGGAAGAAGAGCTTGATAGAGCAATCGTTCTTGAGCCTGAAGAAATGCCAGAAAACGTAGTTAGAATGAACTCAACAGTAGAATTTAAGTTCTCTGGTGATGAAAAAGTACTGACCAGAACGCTTGTTTACCCACAAGATCTGAAAAGTAGTGACGGTATTTCGATTTTCGCTCCAGTTGGTAGCGCATTAATCGGTCTATCTGTTGGACAAAAGCTCGACTGGCCAATGCCAAATAAACAAACGAAAACCATTGAGATAGTCAATGTCACCTTTCAATCTGAGCAAAGTGGCGCCCTAACCCGCTAGACTCAGTCGTCCCGGTGCAAAGAGTTCGGATAAGACTTTGCACCAGGAGAGAAACCCGCTTCATTTCAAACCTCTCCTATTACGCCTTTATTTCTTCTCAAAACAAGCAAAGATCGATTTTCCCCGAAACAGTGAAGATGAAGTCGTCTCAGTAAAAACTTTTCTCGAATATCTGATTGCGCTAAATATGGAATGGAAAGGTATGAAAAATAAGAAAATAGGAGCAGTGCCGTCACAATTTCGAGCCAAGCAGATACTAAAAAACCAGTCATCAAGACTGGTTCTAAGAATTTTGGAGGCGCCTCCCGGAGTCGAACCGAGGTCCACGGATTTGCAATCCGCTGCATAGCCACTCTGCCAAGGCGCCTTTTAAAATTGTTTGTTCTCTAAAAGATATTAGATGGTGCCCCGGGCCGTGCTTGATGGTCCGACACTCGGCCGGTCAGCTCGACGGCGGGATTTTATATCCGCACATCTTTCTTGATGGTGCCCCGGGCCGGACTTGAACCGGCACAGCGCGAACGCCGAGGGATTTTAAATCCCTTGTGTCTACCAATTCCACCACCAGGGCAACGCAATCATGCGATGGGTTAGACACCATCTTTCTCAACGACCTTCGCCGTGAGAACGAGGCGTACTTTAACCGATTGAGATTAACCGTCAACAAAAAAGTTATCTTTTTGATTCAAGCGGTTAAAATCCGTTCCGAACAGATTAATAGACAAACATTTCGAACAATGAATAAACACTGACAGAAGATGTATTCTCATTTTTGATACTCAATCATCAAATACTTGTTTATCTAACATCTCCACGCTCTTCCCTTAAAAAATGGCACGCAAAACTGTAAACCAAGTGTACACCTGTCCACTCAGTACACCTATTAAATGTAATGTTTTAACTCTACCCCAACCTATTGAAGTTTAAACGTATATTCTCTACCCCGACAAATATCGCATAACACTAGGTTAACAAACTGTTCACCAGAGCAATATGAAACACTCCTACAAAAATTATTTTTTCTTATATATCAGATAGATAACATACGGCTTATTTATTGCTTTTATGTGCAACTGACAGAGACTCCGAGTTGTCACTATTTACGAATCATTTGGGGAGCATCTGTCTTGGGACGGGGGCAAAAAAGTTTAGTGTATTCAATGATGCCGGATCCAGTGTTGGCATCAGTGAATACTTACATAGCCCCTTTATCAACTTTCAATGAAAAAGAAGGTAGATGATGGAACATTTAATCAATAGCCGACATAAAAGTTTGCTCAAAGATGAAATTCAAGGAGTAACTTTATGAAATCGTACACTAAACTTTCGGACGCAGCAGCAAGTCCGAGAACATTGGTGAGTGGAACGCTAGTAGCCGCTGCGTTGACCGCTTTTTCTCTCTCTTTTCCCGCATTCGGTTTTATCGAACCACCTAACACCGTTAATCTAACTCATGAGGGCTGTCGTAACAATGGTGATATTATCTTGCCTAATGGCGACGGTAACTTCATTTGTCCTGATGCCGCCTATACCACTGGTAACTTAGGTAAAGGCTGGAATGAACTCGACCTTGTGCCCCACAGAATCACGCTCAGAAATGGTAACAGTAATGGCAATATTACTTATAACCTTCGAGCTGCAGCGAATAATATAGATCAAGATAAGTTAGGATATGATGCCATTTCTCCCGCTGATGATATTGTTGTCATCGGGGATTGTACGGTATCTACAGCCTTCAATGATCCACTGCAACCGTGGGACATCACTAATGAAAACCTTAATGGGGCAGATCAAAGCCTGTTCCAGGAGTTTGAAATCACCCAAGGCCCAAATACTTCTTGTGAAATTAACTTTTATTATCGCCTTGCAGTGGGTTCCAACGAATATCCAGGCTCATCATTGCAATCCTACCTTGCAGATCAGAGCGTATTTCAAGGTGGCCTTCGCACTATTTCACTTCCTGTAAAAGAAATACTGCCGCAAGACATCAGTAAAGATATGGATGCTAGGCAAGATACCGACTTTACTTGGAACCTTACCAAGGAATCAAACAAGGCCAGTATCAACCTCGGCGATACTTGTGATGTCGAAAATCCTGCATCTGAGGATGTGGCTATCACCCTAAAATGGCAACTTCTTGATGGGGTCTCTGGCAAGGTAACGGTGAAAACCAACATCACCTTAACCAACCCAGCTAGTCGACCTATCGATGTTGATGTCACTGATATCATAAAAGGTAACCTTGGCGGAGGATTAATCGTTCTGGACACCAAAAACTTTGATACCGTCACTGTGCCTGCCAATACCATGCTGCCACTAACAGTGCATATGTATATAGCTGAGTCCGATGTCACAGAGTTAATGGATATCGCCACTGCCACCTATACCGACCAAGCAACAGGTATTCCTGTGCCAGGAGAAACAGTCGCGAAGTTTGATCTTACTACCGATGGTATGGGCATTCAGCCAGGGGCTTCGACCAATACTACGGCCGTCGTCACCGATGAAGAATACATCACAGGTAATTATTTGCAGTACAGTGCTGACAGTACGGCAGTTGGCAGTGCAGCAGGTAATTTCACCTATGGCGGACTCGAGTACACCTTGGGTACTCTGCTAAACAAATTATTACCTAACCTACTGTGGACATCTGGTACTCAGCCAGAGGCGCCTGCAACCTGTACTATCGCGGGTGAATGTTTTGTCACTATTAACAAAACGGTTTCTGTTACCCAAAGACCTATCGTGACCAGTGGTATCTTGTCGGATCAAGCACTCTTAGTTGCAAGTGATGGCTTTAGCGTAAGTTCGCCTGCATCAGGTCCACTTAACATTGCTATCAACTCTAGTGCTTTAGTGGATTACAGCATAAAAGGCACCTTCTCTGATGATATTTTACAAGGCAACGAGGAGGTCACCTGTCAGATTGTGGTGAAAAACAGCAGCGATGTGGAGGTGTTAAACACAGATTACACCTTTAAAGAGGGTCAATTAGAGATAGATAAAACCTTTGAAAATATCCTTCCCGACAAATACGCTGTCACTGTCGGTCCCTGTGATCCTAATATCTTCAAAGCAGACTTTGACCCAACTACCCCTGAACTTGATGCAACGACCACGATAGATCTTACTCTAGATGCTAACTCAACGATGGATGATTGTAGTAAAGGCGTAGTCTTCATTGTACGTACGTCTGTACCTCTTGGGGCTGTTGCAGAGGTTAATAAGGTAACGGAGCCTGCTGGTTTGGAAGATGGCTGGACGATGACTTTACAAGGTCCAGGCTTACCTGCTGAAGGCCTATCTCTCGTAACCAGCGATAACGATGCTGTTACGTTTGAACGATTCCAGAAAGATCTAGCAGACTTCTTGTTGCAAGAGGGCACCTATACCATCACGGAAACCCTGAAAGAGGGCTGGACACAAGTGAGTGCCGTCGGTGATTGTCAGTTTACTATCAACTATCCTGCCGATTACGGCGTAGTGAAAAAATGTGAATTTACTAACCGAAAACTAGGGACAGTGATCATCAATAAAGAAACCCTGCCTGACGGCGATACAGCCACAGCCTTTGCCTTTACTGATGATATCTCTGAACCTAATACCTTCGATCTCATGGATGATGGCACCAAAACCTTCTTGAATATTGCCCCTGGTAAATACACTGTCGCTGAAACCGATCCTCATCCCGATTATGATCTCAGTGAGCTGGTATGTACCGACGATGCAACCCAAGAAGGCTACAACGTGCTTGACTCTGGTGTCGATGTCGCCAACCTCACAGCAACCATTAACTTAGATGCAGGTGAAACGGTTGAATGTACCTTTACCAATACCAAACGCGGTATGGCGATGGTCAACAAATTAACCGACGGTGTTGCCAATACCAGTATAAATTGGGTATTTACGTTAAGCGGCCCTGGGGTCAATGCTAGCGACCAAACGATCCCTCAATCTGGCCCAGCCAATACCTTGCTTGACTTTAATAATGCCAAGTTGATTCCTGGTGAAACTTATCGTCTCTGTGAAGTCGATATCCCTGTTTCTTGGACAACGGTGTGGACTGTGGGTGGTGTAACCATTCCTGAGGTACTAGATAATGCCGATCCTGATCTCCTCTCAGGTGAGAACTACAGCCCTGTGTTTAACCCTAACTATGTTGCAACAGGAGAAGCTGATAACTCCACCTTGTGTGTGAAATTTGTTGTTGAGCCAGGTCAGACTCTATCGTTTGAAGTCAATAACATCTCACCACCAGGAGGTGATCAACGTACTATCGGTTATTGGAAAAACTGGAACACCTGTAGTGGCGGTAGACAGCAGTACAAGGCTGCAGATAATGGCTTCTTCTTGTTAGAAGATGCACTACCACTCACTATTGGTAGCCTAGTGGTGAGTACTTGTGACGTTGGCCGTAGCTTGTTGGATAAACGAGATATCGACAGTGGGAAAAAACGTGCGGGTGATCCTGCTTATGGTTTAGCTGCACAGCTTCTCGCTGCTAAAGCGAATGTAGCTGTTGGTGCTGGTACTTGTGCTGCCGTTACCAATGCAATAACAGAAGCTGATATATTACTCACAGACATTGGCTTTGAAGGTAAAGGCGATGTGCTTAAGAAAGGTAATCGTCAGCTTAGGATCCAAGCCAATGACTTAGCAAGTAAGCTGGATGATTACAACAATGGATTGCTATGTCCTTAATCTGAGTTAAAGGCTCATATGAGTAATGCCAGTCAGTTATGCTGACTGGCATTTTTCTAATTGTATGGCAATAAATAGCTCTGAGTTCTTGCTGGCACTGCCAACATACGAGACTTTTCCCGTCTTAGCATGTAGAGCACCAGCTAGATAGTGTTTGTCATTTTGCCCAGGTGTCGCCACTTTCTTCTGCTGACCTTAGAGTTTAAGTGGATATCGACTTCATTTTCATAAAACACTGGATTTTCAGCATCGCAACACTCCAATGCCTTTTTGATTCAAGTGGTTAAAATGCGTTCCACAAAGATTAATAGACAAACATTTCGAACAATGAATAAACACTGACAGAAGATGTATTCTCATTTTTGATACTCAATCATCAAATACTTGTTGATCTAACACCTATGCTACCTTCCCTTAAAAATGGCACGCAAAACTGTAAACCAAGTGTACACCTGTACACTTAGTACACCCACAAATAGTAATGCTTTAACTCTACCCCAACCTATTGAAGTTAAAAGTATATTTTCAACCCCGACGAATATCGCATAACACCAGGTTAACAAACTGTTCACCATAGTAATATGAAACACTCCTACCAAAAAGTATTTTCCTTATATATCAGATAGATAACTTTTGGTTTGTTTATTGCTTTTATGTGTGCAACTGACAGAGACTCCGAGTTGTCACTATTTACGAATCATTTTGGGAGCATCTGTCTTGGGACGGGGGCAAAAAAGTTTAGTGTGTTCAATGATGCCGGATCCAGTGTTGGCATCAGTGAATACTCACATAGCCCCTTTATCAACTTTCAATGAAAAAGAAGGTAGATGATGGAACATTTAATCAATAGCCGACATAAAAGGTTGCTCAGCGCTATGCTAATAGGTGCAGCTAGCCTTTATGGGCAAAGTGCATTCGCTCAGATTTACGATACTGGTGTAGACGGTGCCTGTCTGGAAGATGCATTTGGTAAAAAAGCGGTGTGTACCGCTAACGACGTAAGGGTTGCAAAAGCCGATAATATTGAGGTCCTCAAAATTGGCGAGGACGACGCTGAACCAGGTACAACTGTCTGTGTAGCTGAACGTGATGTTACTTTTTCAGGAGATTTTTACATTGTTACTGGCCCCGAACGTTTTGACATCGGTATGTATTATCAAAATGATGGAGGGCCAAACGCAAAGAACGGCTTTTGTACGGTTTATACTTTAGATAATACATATTCAACTAATGCATGGAACGGAGATGGTGATGCTTGTCTGGATATAGCAGCAGAGCAGACTGTTATTCATGCAACAGAGCTCACCGTACTGTGTGAAGATACCGACGGTGATGGACAACTCAACCTACCAAACTGTGTAAGCTGGCGCCAGCCAGGGCAAAATCCAGTTTGTAGCGATGAATCTGATTTGGCTGCTGGGACTCCGTCAAAATGTAATTGTGACGATACCTTCAACATTCCAATTTTTATTCAACCCGATCCACCAACCATTACTAAGGATGTCACACCTTTGACCGGTGAAGAACCGGATCAAGTCTTTACTTATTCAGTAAAAATTGAACCTGCTGCGAGTACAGGTAATGACGTATACGTCACTAAGATTGAAGACACTATTTCATCAAGTACTAATGGTGGTTCACCTGTCACTTTCGTATTAAACGATGGCAGTTCAAGTGATGTTGGTATGACGTTGGGCTATTACACTTTAATAAGTAGTGGTACGCCAGTAGAAGCTCCGGAAGCGTGTGAAAATATCCCTTTACCATATAAGATCCCTCCTGAAGTAACTGGTCTAGAATGTACATTTAAACTTAAAATTAGTGATGAGGATCTTCCAAATAAAGACGGTGAATCTTTCCCTCCAGAAAAATTCGAGAACTTTATTAAAGCAACCATCGTTGATGAATATGGTGATCCAGTAGGTGATAATAGCTGTTCTGCACCTAGTACTGGTAACTGTAGTAACGAAAAAACAGTAACACTAACTAACGTAGCACCAACAATTTCTGTAACGAAATCTGCCAATCCGGATTCTATTGTAGAAAACACCGTTGGTATTCCTGTCACTTATACTGTTCTCATAAGAAATACCTCGCCGGTAGATGATGTGAAAATAACCTCAATTAGCGATGTTCCATATAATATTGCCACTGAGGCCGCCACATGTATCGGTCAAACACTAGGTAGGAATTTTGATGTTGATGATTACTGTACGTTCCAATATACACGAGACGTTACTGGTAATACTGGCGACCCTGCGTTTGCTAATACCGTAACCGCTTATGCTATAGATAATGAGAACGACACTGCGCAAGATTCGGATAGTGCTAGTGTTGCATTCACTGACAGCCCAGGGGATATTTTGTTAGTCAAAAAACCTGATGAGAATGCTCCTGGACAAGTCCCTGAATCTGGTGGCGATGTTCAATTTACATTTACTATAACCAACACATCTGCTGTGGATTACATTACTCTTACTAAACTAGAAGATAATAAGTTTGGTGTTCTGTTCGATGAAAATGATTACCTAGGAACTTGTAATTTCTATGGTCACGTACTGGCTCCTACAGAATTTAGAGAGTGTACTTACCTTGCAGAAAATCTCAGTGGTGAACCTAGTGAACCACATATGAATACAGCTACAGTGACAGGTATAACTGATGACGTAGTACCTGAAACATTGACAGATTCAGACGATGGTAAAGTTGTGTTTATCGATGAGCCTGCTGATGTCGACTTAGCCGTTGATCTTGAGATAACTGTGTTCTTGGAAATTGAAAATGCGTCTGACTATGAACCAGTTAACTTGAACTTCGTGAAACTTGGTACAGAGATTGTTAGCACTGCTCTAGCTACAACAAACTATAAGGTCACAGCAAACAGCTGTTTCCCTACTGTTATTGCAGCAAGCGGTACACACACTTGTCAATTTACCGTAGATATCTTAAATTTTGCCGGATTAAGTGATGTCGGAACTGCGCTACAAATTTCTGTAACAGACGGAGATGGTGGTGTTGCAGATGAGGAAGCAGTTACCGTAAAAGCTCAGTTAGTTTCAGGGCTTTAAATATTCTGTAATATTTTAAGGAAATGAAGTTTATCTCATAACTAAAAAGGTGCAGTGACTTCAATATCCATTGCACCTTTTCATTTATAAATCGCGTTACCTTTTTAGCTGAATTATCTTTGTCCTTTACCTTTGTTACTTTCAGGGCCAGATGAACTTGTCATACTAATATTAACGGAGGCTGACGCAGTAAGATCACCATCGCTGATGGCATAACTAAAACTGTCACTACCTTTAAAGTTTTTCGCTGGTGTATAAATCAACTGACCATCATCCGAAACTTGAACCGTACCCTTAGCACCCTGTGTTACAGAGATAACCGTTATGATGTCCCCTTCTGGGTCACTGTCATTTGCTAGTACATTGATAACCACTGGGTCTTTCGATGCCAGAGTAACAGTATCATCCGAAGCTATAGGCGCACTATTTGGTTCAACCTGGTCTGCAATCACAACGCTCTCCACCTGACTAACACTCAAGTTTGAATCTAGCGTATGTTGTACAGAGACCGTTACATTGTAACTGCCATCTGATGCATCTGCACTCGCTATTGTGTCTAGTGTTACCGATTTGCTTTCGCCTGGAGCCAAAGTTACTGCTCCGTTCTCTCCGTTCCAACCATTAGGAACGTTTAGCACTACATTGAAAACAGCAGAATCACAATTAGCACTGTCCTGACTGGTTACTGTCGCTGTGTAACTGATTGTACTACCCGGTTCAAGTTCACCACTTTGATTTGGAACCACGGTCAATAGCGGAGTACCCATATCGCATACTTCAACTGGCGTTTCGACTAAGTAACTCGAAGTCATACTCGTGTTGTAGCTGCTATCAACACTATTAAACGCGTTGAAAGTAAGCGTATAAGTACCATCCGTAGCAATTTCATCCGAAGTGACATCAAGCGTTACCATATCGCTTGCACCCGGAGCTAAATCGATATTGGCTGCCGTTGTTGTCCAGCCTGCTGGAGCTTCCACTTCAATTACGAAATTAGAAGATGAACAGCTATCACTATCGTTATTGGTCACAGAAACCGTGTAGCTTAGAGTACTACCTGACACCACACCCGCTGTTTGGTTTGAAGATACACTAATATCTGGCACACTTAACGTACATGTTGGTTCCGCGAAACTAACATGAACGCTTGCACCAGTGCTATCTGCCCACTCAGTAGTGATTGTGATGCCTGCGTCGGTGTCCGTATAGCTTGAACCTACAGATAAAGCTGAGTCATTCCAATCTGTAATTTGGCTTGCAGGAGTTAAATCGATAAGTTGGCTACTGCTCATATCAGATTCTGTAGCTAAACGTATTGTCACACCGGAAATAAGAGCTGGATAACTGGCAAGATAGCTATCAAAACCTGTAGGTTGGCGGTATTCCAAATAATACCAAAGCTTTTGACCTGTTTCTGTATCAACACCACGCTGAATTTTAATCGCTTTAGCTTCACCTTCTGGTGATGATTCATAAGGCTCTAGTATGTAGCTACCATCAGTACTCGCTTCAATAATTTTACCTGCGACGGATGATGAGTCAGTTGTGAACCAGCCTAAACTGTCTTTATTAAAGGCGCTGAAATGGCCCGTAAACCCAGGGTTTCCCATTATCTCCAAACTGTCACCATATTCAATGGTGTAACAGTCTCCATCAATTACACCCACACCACATTCAAGCTTTTTAGCATGGTGTAATCCTAAGTTATGTCCCAGTTCGTGTCCTACCGTTCTTAGTGTCAGAGAGCCATTAATCCATGCTCTGGATGGAGAACCTCCCACCGTACCTTTTCCAGACCACCCACAATTTGGGATGTCCGGAATTACAAAAACTAAACGACTGTAACTGTCGAGATTAAGGTTGTTAGCATCGGCAACTTCCAAAGTTGCAGCATATATTTGAGCTGTGTCGCACACCGCATCAATAGCTAATGTGTAATATCCTTGTACATCTCCAGAGAACCACGTCTGACCGTTAGAATTTTCATTATAGTATTCATTGACAGTGCCAAAGACCATGTCTCTGACCTCATCGACAGTCCACGGTTCCTGCACATCATCCTGAAAATTAATCAACATGACCAATGTGCTTTGCTCGCCAAGAGTATTGGCCAATGTCGATGTAGAACTGCTACTTGTAGTGGTTGTAGACGTACTGCCATCAGCTAATACGGTCAGATCATCCTGCTCACTACCTAACACTAAAGAGTCTGTACTTTCATCACTCTCAGCAAAATTCCATCCTTTGGCACGCACTTTCATACCAGATTGCAGTGACTTGATATTTGCATTATCTGCCGTATACAGTTCAACACGACCAGTGGCAGTTTTTAAAACATGGAGCAGACGGCTCTTGTTGTGATCTTCATAGTCTTCGTAAAAAACTTCAAGTTCACCTTCAAGCACTTGTTCTTGCTCTAGAAGTTTCTTAACTTCCTTTGGCATACCTTGTTGCTCTTCGGTGGTAATCGCAACACTAGCCACAGATGCTGGAGATGATTTTACTAGTTCAGTTAACAGTTGCTGACGCTCTTCTGCTAGTGAAATCATCTTATTTAGATAGTTACTTTTTTCGCTTTTCGTAGCGTTTTGGTAGGCAGCCATCGCATTCGTCAATGCTTTGGTATTTGCTTGAGCATTTTGACGCTTCTCTGAAGCTATATTCTTCGCTTTTTGTGCATAGTTATGATGGTGATTTGCCTCTAAACCGATACCATAAGTATCGTCTTGAGATACAGCCGATGCATTGAAAAAAAGTGCAGAAGCCCCAAACAGCGTTGTTATGGAAAACTTAAAAGCATTAGTAGCCAATATTTTTGAGTTATAGAGGATATTAAACATACGTAAAATTTTCAGGTCCGTTTCGTTTTGGAAGTTAAATTTCATCCAGCGTAAAATGACAGCCACACAATGGCTGCCGGATCATTAGCCAGCAAGCATTTATTTTTTGCATATATTTAGTTTTCTTTTGTTTCGAAAACCATCAAAGATGAGCAATTCCACAATCGTTGAATACAACAAAATCGTGAGTGATAATAGGAAGCTCTAGGGGATAGTAATATGATCTTCAAGTATCAGTGCAAATCTATCAATGAAAGGTTTCCCTTAATATTGATGGTTGAATTAAAACTAAATCACATTAGTATCTCACCAAAGGTGTCATTTAATAATATTTATACCACTAGCCTAATATCCTCCACTGACATTCGAATTAGTATTTAATTTCTATTAAGCAGGTCAAAATACTAGCAAATACACAGATTGAATTTCAACCAAATTGATAACAAAAACAATAAAATTTAAATAATGCCATTAAAATCATGAATGTAGGAAAACATTACGATTGTTAAAATACTTACTCTAATAATATGAAATAAGAACAATATTAAAAATATGGCGTGAGCGTAATTTTATTTTATTTCTTTCAATATTAACATCTTGTCATATTTATGACCTTTATCTAACCAAATAATGACAATTTAAATTACACACTATATTTTAACAAAATAGCTACAACTTATTATCAACTAGAGTGATTTTATAAGACGCTTACATATCATGTTCGGATAGCTTAGCGCTAATTACCTACTCTTTAAGTATCGAAAATAATTTCACGATTTTACTTTAAATAGACTTTTTAGATATTAAAAAGGCAGCTAATTAGGCTGCCTTTTTAATATTCGTGTGTGTTTTTATTCTTCAGATTCTTTCTTTTCTTTCCCTAATTCATTAAGTACTGATTCAAAAGCTGGATAGCGCTGAGCACCCACTACGATTTGTGGCTCAATAAGTTCACCGTTTTCAACACGACCAATCAAAAAGCTAGGAGTACCTCTTACGCCCAATGATTGTCCTAGCGCCATATCTTCCTTAATTTTGTCAGCGACCGCAGGGTCCTTCAAACAGTTAGAAAATGCATCCATATTCAATGACAAATCTGTAGCGGCTTTTTGATAAAACTCGTCACCCAACTGTTTTACGTTATTGAATAACATGTCTCGCATTGGCCAATAAGAATCTTGTTTGAGACTGCACGTTGCTGCGATGGCGGCTGGCATTGCTTGAGGGTGAAAGTTAAGGGGGAAATCTCGCGCGACATATTGCACTTTCCCTGTGTCAATGAAGTTTTCTTTTATCTGTTTAAAAGCATCATCAGTAAAGCGTTTACAGTATGGACATTGGAAATCTGAAAACTCGATAATCGCGATTTTTGCTTCTTTACTTCCCAACATCGGAAGGTTACCGTCATCAGTAAAATTAGGTTGATTGGGTAAAATTACTGGTTCTTTTTTTGGCGGTTTGAATGCCAACTCTTTCATGTCTTTAACTTCTGTCTCAATCTTTCCAACGTTCTCAGAAAGCTGACGGATCTCTTGCTTTAATGACGCTATCTCTGCTTTTAATTGCTCCGTATCTTCTGACTGACAGCCAGAAATTAATGGCAGTAAAACGACTGGCACTGCCAATTTCATTATGTGCCTTAACATGTTATGCCCCCACTATGAAACCGTTTAGATACGCTTCAAACGTATCTTGTCTTCACCAAATGAAAGGTATACCGCTAAATTCTATAAAGATAAGTTGTTTATATACAACACTAATATCAATATTATTAGTAACTATATATATACAAAGCCACTTTGGCCCATATTGTCATAAGTGCATATATAAATCTGCATAAAATAATACACAACTTATTGTTAAACAGTAATTTCTTTCAATTTGTAAAAAGTATCGTAAAGGAGTTCTTATTAGTCAATTTGGTAAAATGTGATTGAATCTGATATATCGATATATATGTCTATGAATCAATATGATAATAAACATGTAGCAAAAATAAGAATATAACTAGAAATATAAATTATTCTTGAATAGGGATATTTTCATTAAACAGTTGACCTAAATCAACTATCGATTGAATTCTCTAACTCGCTAATTTTCTTAAACTAAAATTACTATAGAAAGATAATTTTTAGGCTGAATAGCAATATATCAACATCACATGGAAAGGAGGATTCGTTATGACCATTCGCAATAAAGAACTTACCCTCTTAGTCATTGCATGTATTGTGTTTCTCGTTTGTATTACGCTCGGACGATAAAAACACATAACAATGCCAAATATCGAGCCCTCAAATTGAGGCAGTTCATCTTAGATCGCCTCCGCTACGAAGCAAAAAAGTGGGCTCGAACACCTCAATGTGCAACTAACCACTCAATTATGCACCTAGTTTAATTTCAGTTTTCAATATTAAATAGATGTATGATTCATATGGAAATTAAACAATACGCTGTGCTAATGTAGTACCTCAACCATAAATATAGCCCCCTATCCTTCAACAGATATGATGAAACTGAATACAAGGACATTTTTACCCGCTAAATCATTGCGATATGCCATAATCTGGCTTCTATCCGTGATGGTAGTTTCCATTTTTACTTGTCTTGTCTATTTTTTAAACTCATTAGATGACCTGGCCGCTGACGAGCTGGGGCAAAGGATTCATCTGGCTAGAAAGCTCGAGTTTCGGACTGCGCGCGATTTGCTCGAGCAGTATACGTACTGGGATGAGGCTTACGAAAAAATAATTGTTAACCTTGATCCCGACTGGGTCAAAGATAACTCCGGTGACTATTTAATGAGTAAAAAGGATTACGATTTTAGTGTCGCCGTGGCACAAGGAAACATAGAAGCCTACTTGATTAAAAGTGATGATATCCAAAACCTCTCTTTTGACGATCTACAGCAGCCACTGTCAGAGTTAATGGGCGCATCAAAACAGCTAAATACTGATACTCAAATTACAAATGGATTTTTGCGCATAGAAGGTGACGTCTATCATGTCGTTGGGGGGCCTTTGATAAATGAGGAATCAGGGCTGTCGCGCCAGGGCACCTACTTAGCTTTAGGTAAACGAATCGATAAGGAGTACCTGAGCATACTTGCGAGTGACTACCAATTATTTGGACTGAGTTTAACAAGCACCTCAGAAGGTCTAAAAGACTACATGGCCTTATATTCTCCTTCCGGAAGTATCGTGGGTTATATAACCTGGCATCCACACTCCCCGAGTAAAACAATCATCCCGACCATTACCCTGATTACTGTACTATTTGCTTTCATCATCACGGCTGTGACCACTTATATCCTCAAGAAAGAACAAATGAGCCGCGAAGAGTATGAGAACCAACTGTTTATCGAGGCCACAACCGACTCTCTCACTAAAGTGAAAAACAGACGCTACTTCATGATGATGGGGGTTAATGAATTTAATACCTGTCAGCTTCTAGAAGAAAAATTACTTTCTGTTTTAGTCATGGACATTGACTACTTCAAACATATCAATGACCAGTTTGGACACAGCGTTGGTGATAAGGCTCTGACACACTTTACACAATTGTGCCGTTCAGGCCTGCGAAAGAACGATATTTTAGGCCGTATAGGTGGTGAAGAGTTTGCGATTATATTACCACTTACCAACACTAAAAAGTCTGTTGAGATTGCTAATCGTATCAGAGCCTTGATTGAGAAGAGCCCTTGCCTTTCTAGCGGTAAGCTCGTCAATTTTACCGTTAGTATTGGTGTCGCCTCGTATCAGGAACAAGATAATTTTGAAGCATTATTAGAGGAGGCAGATAAAGCGTTGTACGAAGCGAAACACAGAGGCAGGAATCGTGTCATCATTTATAACCATGACATGCAGACATTTACTTGAGACGTTTAATAATTTGGTTTCGATGATTTCGTTTCGATAATTGCGGCTACCATCCATCTCAATCTCGAAGAATTGGCTATTTGGGTATACGCTCAAGATAACCACATCAACTGGGTTTGGGAGTTCCACGAAAATGTCTCAAAAGTCTGCGTCTCGATTGCCGTTATATTTTGATTCTGATCTGTACTTTGTTTTACCAAATTTTCTTCTAAGCGAATTCAGCTATGTAAAATCGCTGGAAAAAGGTTTATCGCTTGGAAAAGATCCCGAATACAATCATCAGTACCGTGTCACACTAAGGCGTATTCGCTCTCTATCCCTGCTTTTAAAAGACATGTTGTCCCCATTCGAACAGAAAATCATCACGCCACACTTGAAGGTATTGATGAAACAGACCAATCTGTTGCGTGATTTAGATGTATTTATGATTGATAAACCTCGTTATATGACCATGCTCCCAGAGCACAAGGCGTCATTGGAAAGCGTGTTTGCGGTTATAGAAGCTCGTCAATGTAACGAGCAACAACGCGTTAGCCATTGGTTAAATAGCCATGCGTACCGAAGCACTATGGTAATTGTCGAAAATAGTCTACTTCGTGCACAACATTACGACCTTCGAACCAACCATCCTTCTCCACTCAAATATGCAAATCAAAAAATTGTGAATCAATTTAATAAGGTCAACAGAGCAAGTAAGAAGATTGCAGAGGACAGTGAAGACAGCATCATCCATTTATTACGCATAAAATGTAAAGCACTTCGGTATCTTCTTGAGTCGTTTTCTGCGCTCTATTCCGCTGAACAGCATAAAGAAAATGTAAAACACCTTAAGTTTTTGCAAGACCAGTTAGGTGACTTTAACGACACGTCGACCCAAATCGACTTTTTTACGCATCTCAGAAAGACATCAACGATTCAAAAAACAGACCGTAAAGCACTCAAACAGCTGATCAAAGAGATAGAGGAGCAGCACGAAAAGTCACGTCGTTCTGTATTTTTGCATATAAACCAATTCGATCAGTTTCTGAAAGAATCGTCTGCTTTGGAAATGTATCGCTCTTAGCTCTTAAGGAATAGAGAAAATAAACAAATAAGCAGCAACCTGATTCTCTCCATCCCTGCTCTGCAGGCATTTGGGTTCACGCATTCTTCATATTTCAGATCTAGAGTATTGTGCTGAACAATACTAAGTAAGATACCGTGAAACCACTCAAACGCTACCAATACGAACGTTACGCTGTTTTATGTAACCTGGCGTACCCTAGAGTCTTCAAACAAACACGTTACGGGTTCGATCCAAATGGTCAACGAATCATCAGAAATGAGCACGGAAAAATCATGATTAGGGTACTCTGGAGTAAAAGTAAAGAAGAGGTCGTCGTGGTTGTAAAAGGTTCTCATAGCCTTTCTGACTGGTTACTCAACTTTGCCATGTGGACAAGAAGCTGTCGCCGTCTCGGACTCCATTATCGTATCCACGCTGGCTTTTATCATTTGTTGTTTCAGGAAAGTATGCCAAGCAGAAATGAAGACCGGCTTGGACAAAGTGTTATTGAGCGTCTGGAATCGGTGGTTGTGCCACTCATACTTGAGGGCAAGCGTATTACCGTTACCGGACACTCATCGGGTGGTGCGATTGGTAGTGTCTTTGCTGATTATATTGAGACGAAATATCCCAAGAGTATCAAGCGAGTCGTGACATTTGGGCAGCCAGCGATCGGCGACTGGACATTTAAGAAACACTATAGTTTGGCTCATAAAACTTATCGTATCTGTTGTGACATTGATATTGTTACTTTCATGCCACCTGTTCCCTTCCTCTACTGGCACGTAGGCAAATTACTTTGGTTATATAACGGCAGGATCTACGAAAATACGCCGACAATGATCCGATTAGGACGTTCGTTGCTCAGCTGGTTATTGCGCCCTTTTTCTTACCATTTGATGAGTAAATATATTCGAAATAAAGACTTTTTTGATGACAGGTAATTTTTGATGGCAAGTGGGCAAAATGCGCGCCTGACAAACACGAGCTTGAACATATACTCCAATCCAATGCCTTATCCTTTTAAGATGTGGTTGAAGTTGGAACACCAGCTTTCTCGACTGCCATCATGGGCTGAACCAAGAGATTAAACAACATACCCGAGATGAATAAAGTAATCACAATACTCGCACCGCTTGGTAAATCGTAATAAGCGGATACCACAATCCCCGATAAAATCCCTACAATACCAATGCTGATACTGGCAATAAAAAATCGAGTCCCTTTCAAAGAAGTGGCGCACAGTGCAGGGATCACCAGCAAGGCAAACTCCAGGTAAATCCCCGTCAGTTTCACCGTAATAGGCATTAAGATTGCGAAGATGGGATAGAAACCACTGCCGAGCATAAATTCAGGTTTAAGCCAGACTAACATTAACATCGCAGAAGTGATAAGTGCTAAAGGCCAAACGTCACTCCATGTTGACCACAGTAGCTGTCCGTTCAGGATACCTTTAATAAAGTCAGCACCATGAGGGTCTTTACTCACAAGCAAAATGGCAAGTGATGCCGACACCACAAACAAGCTACCAATCATTGGTTCTAATTGATCTCGGTAACGTTTCTCCATCAAAGCAATCAGGCCACATAGCAACAATGACATCACCCAAGGCCCAAGCATTTCTCCAAAGAAGGAGTTAGAGAACAAAGTGTATTGGCTTAACCAATAGTGACTCAAAACAGCGCCGAGTGCCGCCACTTGTGCCACAGCCAAATCAATGAAAATAATTTGACGCTTGAGCACTTGTTGGCCAAGTACCACGTTGCCAACTAAAGCAATCAGTCCACATAAAACAGCGGGCAGTAGCCATACATAATCAGCCATATTTAGATCTTCTCAGAAACAGGCGGCGCTAAAACATCGAGCAAATTATCAATCACTTGGTCATACATAGCATCGAGACTTTGACCGTCAGTCACCGTCAACGGCAGTTCAATGACAGGCTTACCGGTATTTTGTTGTAGCCATTCAACCGGTCGTCGATCTTGATGAGACGAGTAAACAATCGCATCGAAAGTATCCGCATCTAACTCGGTTAAAGATTGAAGATGTGATGTAGTTGGCGATATGCCTGCTTTAGGTTCAAGGTCTGCGATTTGCTTTATCCCTAACCACTCGTACAAATAACGATAGGTTTCGTGATAGCCAATAACTTGTTTACCTTGCAAGGGAGCGGCTTTTTCGTGCCACTCATTGAGTTTTTTACGCCAATGAACTCGGAATTTAATGCCGTTAAGCTGGTAGCGCTGAGCGTTGTCAGGATCAATGATTATCAGCCGCTTTGTCATCGCCAGCGAAAGCGGAATAATATCATTAGCCGCAAATTGAACATGCGGGTTTCCGTGTGCGTGTATGTCACCCATGCTGCGATCGACATGGTCATGAGTGTCTAACATGCGCACAAAATCGGTCGCGTAAATCATGCTCGGCGCACCATTTTGTACTGCACCATTGCTGCTGCGAGTTTGCAACATGGGTAACCACCCCACTTCCAATTCGGCCCCTGAACACATTGCCATATCTGCTTGACGCATTTTCGCAATCAAAGATGGTCGAGCTTGCACATAATGCGGATCCTGTTTGGCTGTAGTCGCGGAATAGATTGTTGCGTCCGGAGCGTGACTCGCCAGGAACACTTTCCACTCAGGTTCGCAAACAAAAATGTTCAGTGCCATAGCTGGTGAAGCAATGAAAGCGACTCCCGCCGCCATCATTGCTAAACAGCTTTTAGTAAAAGTCAGCTTAGAACGCATGAGCACCGTGTGCTCCAAAGGTCATAACGTATTGCATCGTGAATACATTGTCTGTTTCGCTGTCTTGGTTCTCAACTCGAGAGTATTGGGCACGGATAGTACCGAAATGAGAAGAATCCCATGCTACCATTGCGTCGAATTCTTCGTCGTCAAGAGCAGTGAAGTGCATGTGGTCACCATGAGCATGGCCATCATAGCTTTCTGCTTCACCATAACGCACACCCGCAGACCAGCTTGGGTTAAAGCGGTAAACACCCGATACGTAATAAGCACTTAGATCGTCTGGTGATTCCGCGTCATCTTTGAATTTACTGTCGACGACACCATCCAGCAGCAAATACTCAGCCGATAGCGTGAAGTTGCGGTACTTGTAGTTGCCGTCCGGAGCCCACTTCCATACAAAGTCAGCGCCGTAAAGGTTAGATCCTGTCACTACCGCGCCATGGCTATGATCGTGATCGTGTTCTTCTACATGACCGTGATCATAATCTTCGAATTCTTTTACTTTGCCGTTTTCATTGCGCAAGTAGCTCAAGCCAAACTGCCAGCTCGATGATTCAGAAAAGTCATCTCCTAACTTAAACGTCGTGGTATAGACACCCACTTCAGAACCATCTTCAACGGAAGACATCTTATCGCCACTCAGGGCTTCCACAGCAAACTTTACATATAGGTTGGTTGGCAACACGACATTAGCACGTACACCATCATCGTAGTAATGTGAACCTAAGAACGTGCGGTAAGCAATTGGTCTCTCTACGAAACTGTCACTATGCATGTGTTGGTTGTTTAGATAGCCGAAGTCAGACAGGAATCGACCCGCTCGCAGATTCAAGCCGTAAGGCAGTGCCAATGTTTCAATGAAGGCTTCTTCAACCTCCAGTTCAGTTTCGTCACTATGGCTTTCAAGAACGGCCGTAAATGCACCATGAAACTTGTCGTCAATGTTTGCCGACAGATTTAGCTCGGTATGGCCAAGACCGAAACCTTCTTCTCGCTCAGAATGATTACGTTCACCATCTTGATAGTATCCATCCAGTACCACGCCAATCTGTGGATTCGAAAGCGTATCGGCAAACACAGGGGAGACAAACAAACTACCAACCGCCAAAGAGACCAACTTCTTATTCACTACAGCATTCCTTTTGTTATGTTATAACATTTATTAAATTGAGCGAAATGTTATATTATAACAATTAATAAGAAAAGCTGGACATGTAACAGTTTGTAAAACTTTCTTGTTGATATTATCATTAATAATCAGTGAGATAGCCGAAATTATCTATAGAGATTCGACTTGAAGACAGGTGTTTCTATTACCTAAATTCTTCCGCCAAATTACCTTCTAAAAAGGCTGAACACTCTGTTAATGTCGTAGAGAAAAAATGAAATAACCACTTTGTTGGATGAGAGACGAACAAGCTCGCATAATGTTGGTTACTCTATCTGAGATGTACGTTATATCCCCACATTTTTCAGAAGAGAATCCAGCATGCTCAGAGTTTATCTTGAGGATTTGGGACATAGTGGAAGCGTAAACAGACTGGGATGGAGGGTAAAATAGTAGGCATTAAAAAGCCGAACTGAATCGGCCTATTTAACAATATCGGGATTACAAAGATGCGATTTCTTTCTCAAGTTGATATTTACTGTCAGTGACGATTTTTTCCAGAACTTCAACACGCCCCTTCAATTCAACAACTTGCTTTTTGAGACTGTCTTGCTCTTCTTGGTTCATTGCATTACGTTCAGATACCTCTAATGCTCGCAATTCCTTTTTATGGTTCAAGACAAGTTTGATTATCCCGCCACCAAATAGAGAACCGAACACAATAGCAACAACCAATACATCAGCAAAAGATTCCATTCTTATATTCCTTTCAATTATGCTCAGATAAAGGTTACTCACTAACCGAACAAATATCAAATAACCCATTGATAAAACATATGGTTGTAATGAAAACTGCGTGTGTAATATTAAAATTACGTCGAGTTTTTTATCGTATAGTGTTGATGCTGAATAAGAATGAAAAAGGTTTTAGGGTGTTCAGAAACGCAAAAAGCCAGTCCTAAGACTAGCTTTCTAAATAATGGAGGCGCCTCCCGGAGTCGAACCGAGGTCCACGGATTTGCAATCCGCTGCATAGCCACTCTGCCAAGGCGCCTTTTTGAATTGTTGTTCTCTCAAAGAGTTAGATGGTGTCCCGAGCCGTGCTTGATGGTCCGACACTCGGCCAATCAGCTCGACGGAGGGATTTTATATCCACACATCTTTTTGATGGTGCCCCGGGCCGGACTTGAACCGGCACAGCGCGAACGCCGAGGGATTTTAAATCCCTTGTGTCTACCAATTCCACCACCAGGGCAACGCAATCATGCGATGGGTTAGACACCATCTCTCTCAACGACCTTTACCGCGAGAACGAGGCGTACTTTAACCGATTAAATTATCTGGTCAACAATAAATTTTATGCTTTTGATTTAAATGATTAAAAAGCGAGCCAGCCAGTACAATTGACGTTCAATCTGAACATGAAATACTCTGACTCTCAGCAATTAAATCCCTAATAAACAATAAGCCAAAGCGACGTTCGATTTAGCTTTTCACCATAATCTCTTAGTTGTATTTGAAAACGCCCGTAATTGATGATAGAGATACGGTTCACAAAAATATAACAACAATCTTGTTTGGAATATTCCCTATTCCGGCTGGCTAGGTATTTCTATGACAGAAAATCAACAACAACTCTATCCTTCTTCTAAAGGACTGCACGAGTTTACCCGTTTAGATGTATGGGGTGGGTTTACACAACTATTACCTCTTTCCTTTTTCGTGGTGATATTCGGCCTCGCGTTTGGCGTGGCGGCGGCTCAAACTGGCTTAGACGCTTTTCCGACATTATTAATGAGCACACTCGTGTTCGCGGGCGCTTCTCAATTTGCCACTCTGGAAATGTGGGGGGCCGAAGTCCCGTTAATTCCAGTGCTCATCACCGTGTTTGCCATCAACGCGCGCCACCTGCTAATGGGCGCAACACTTTATCCATGGTTACACCAACTGCCACCAGCTAAACGTTACGGTGTCATGTTAGTTGCATCAGACGCGAACTGGGCGATGGCTATGAATGCATTCGGAAAAAAAGAGCCTGGTTTGGGCTTGTTAGTTGGCGGCGGCCTTGCGCTTTGGGGGTTCTGGATTGTCGGAACCTGGATTGGTATCTACTTCGGTAGTGCGATTAAAGATCCAGTCAGCCTTGGACTAGATATGGTGATGGGCTGTTTCTTACTTTCTATGGTCGTTGTGGGGCCTAAAAACCTGCGTGTCTTTGCCATCTGGGGCGTTGCTGCGGCTTCTTCATTACTGGCTTATTGGTATTTACCTGAAAACAGCCACGTTGTTGTTGGCGCAATCACGGGAGGAATACTTGGGGCGTTCTGGAAGGAGAAAAAAGCATGAGTATTGAAACGACGTTTGGTGGCACGCTTGTTATCATTATTGCGATGGCTCTGGTTACACTAGCGACTCGCTGGGGCGGCGTGTTTGTTATGTCATTCATTCCGATCAGTGAACGTATTCAGCGTTTTATCACGGCCATGTCAGGATCTGTATTAGTCGCGCTTTTAGCACCTCTTGCTGTTGAAGGTGACATCGGCGCACGCACGGCACTTCTTTCCACCGCCGTAGTGATGTTTATCGTCAAGAAACCACTTCCAGCCATCGCAGCTGGCATAATTGCAGCAGCAGCGGTACGTGCAATCTAAACTTCTTTTAGGCTAGCAATCTCTATATACAAAGCCCCGCCGCTAAATGAAACACGGCAGGGCTTTGGCTTGTATCTCGATCAGAATTCTTAATTTATCAAGCGCAACAGTTACAGTTACGCTTAAATTTATCCATTTTGCCAATTCCCGGGTTGAAGGTATTGGTTGGGTCTAGCTGATGATAGAACGTCTGCAGCGAGTTCTCTGCTTCATACAGGTGCCCTACGTTGTGCTCTGCCGGGTATTTCGCGCCGCGGCTATTCAGGTGCTCTAGCATCAGTTTCTTCATCAGTTTTGTATCCGTGCCCTTTTTGAACACATAATCCTGATGGAAGACATAGCACATGAAATGTCCATAGTAGAGAGACTGAACCAAGTTCTTACTCACCTCTTCAGGCAAGGTTTCCAGCCACTCTTCATCGTTACGACGTAACGCAATATCTAGTGCAACAATGTCTTCGACTTCTTCACGATGAATGGTTTCATAGCGAATAGCAGCGCCAGCCGCAGCAAAGCGGTGTAAAAACGCCTTTTTCCCTTCTTCCGGAGTACATTCGAAGAAATCGCAATCGCTTTCAACTGCCCATACTTCAGTCAGGTACTTCTGAGCTTCTGCGATACCGCCATCACTCATTTTCAGGATCAGGTGATGCTCATACTTATCACGGTAATCCAACATGCGCTCAGGCAAATGTTGTGGGAATAATTTACTCGCATAGTACAAAATCGAATCTGGCAGATATTTACTAACAAGCGGTAAACGTTCTAAAAAGTTTTCTACTTTCGCTTTTAGAGCAAACATCTTGGGTAGTCGATCCGTCCCCAGTTTGTCGATGGACAGGAATACGTCCTTGCCGTATTTCTCTGCCATATTGAAGATATCTCGATGCAGATATTCCCCCATTTCAGGCAGATTTTCGAACGTCGATAAAAAGTCTCTTCTTAGCTTGGTTAGCTTGGCTGGATCGTTAGTGCCCAGGTAGAAGACTTGTTCTTTTTCTGGCACTGGATAACTGTCAACACGAACGGCAAATACACCGAGTTTACCTGCACAACCGCTGGCTTCGAACAGGCGGCGCTCATCGGCATTAAATCGAGATGGAATATCTGAGGTAACGTCGCGAACACGCTCATCATATTCTTTATCTGAAGCCATACGATCATCATGAATGATCTTGGCAGGATCAAAGTTGCCTTCCTGCAAGTTTGTCAGGATTTCTTCTGGTGTATCACCCAAGCCTTCAATTCCAAGATGGTTAACGAGGTTTAGATTGCCCATTTTGTCTACCTGAGCATAAATCGCGAGTTCCGTATATGCCGGACCACGTTTGACTAACGCGCCACCAGAGTTGTTTGCAATACCACCCACTACGGTAGCGCCCAACGAAGAGGAACCGATGATGGAATGCGGAGCGCGATTTACCGTTTTCAGAGATTTTTCGAGCGAGTGCAAACTTGCTCCTGGTAAACAAACCGCCTGCTTACCACCGTCAATTAAATGAATTTTCTTAATTTTTGTAATGTTGATTACGACAACATCGCGGTCGTAATCGTTGCCACTAGGGGCGGAACCTTCTGTAAGACCGGTCTTGGCCGCTTGCATAATGATGATGCAGTTGGCCTCGACACACTGTTTAATGATCTTCCACTGTTCTAACAAGGTGTTAGGAAACACGACAGCAAGCGCTGTACCACTACCCGAGCGAAAGCCTGAGCGGTAATACTTAGTTTTAACTTGATCGGTCAGGACGTTTTCTTCACCGACGATCGTCTTAAATTCTTCTATCAGCTGCTTTTGTTTCATATCCATATCTCTAATTATTTTGCTTCACTCGTGTACCAGAAAAAGTTGCAGGAAGTTGAGTTTGGGTCACTATAAGCAGTCCATTTACCCGCGTCTATCGATGTAATTTGACTTGTCCGAATTCAATGACAAGCATTTATCATTAAATTAATATTTTTCAGATAGTTAATTAGTAAAAATGTAAAATTTAACTAAAGAAACAGATTGTTTCCCAAAAGAAACAATAACAAAACCAATTATTAACATATGTGCGCAATATCGAGTTATCAGATTCATTGATAATTTGGATTAGTCACGTAACTTTCTAAATAGGAAGGATATTTGAGATCTGTGCAGAACACATAAAAACAACATCATACACCCGACAATGTTGCATTTATGTTCAAATAAAGGAATTAAAAACGGTGGCTCTGGCTTTGAAAGCTGGCGTATAAGTGATCGATAAAGATCTTAACTTTCTCTGGCTGCTGCCGTGTATAAGGGTACACAGCATAAATACCAAGGCACTTTGCGGTTTCGTCCTTAAACAACTGGATTAAACGACCCTGTTTTAAATCGTCATAAACCAAAACTCGTGGGACGTAGATAAACCCCTGACCGAGTAGCGCTACATTTCTCAGTACGGACGAGTTATTGATACAGAGATTTCCATCAACCGTGACTTGATAAACGTTCTCCCCATCTTTGAAAGCCCATTCTCGAGCCCCCGACTCCTGATAGGCGTACACAAGACAGTTATGCTTGTCTAACTCAGTTGGTCGTTTGGGGATACCATTTCTGGCGAGATACTGCGGCGATGCACAGACTATCCAATTCGCATCGACGAGTTTTCTGGCTATCAGACTCGAATCTGGCAACACTCCGGTGCGTATTGCGAGATCAAATCGTTCATTCACAATATCGACGAAACGATTATCGAGTTCCATATCGATCTTGATGTCTGGGTATTTGTTATTAAATTCAGCAATAACGCCTGGCAGAATCAATTCACCAGAAATAGTAGGAACGGTAATCTTGATGTTACCGGATAAATTCCGACCCAAACCAATAATCGACTCTTCGGCGGTGGCAACAGCCTGATATACCGCTTTGGCATGTTCAAAGAAATACTGCCCCGCTTCACTCAGTGTTATCGTTCGTGTCGTGCGATAAAGCAGTTGAACTCCGAGATCTTGCTCCAACTTGGCAATACGTTTACTGACGACGGATTTTGTCAGTTCCATTTGTCTCGCTGCGCCGCTGAACGAGCCTTGTTCGACCAAATGGTAAAATATGATGTAATCGTCGGTATTTCTCATGCTACTTCGTTAAATCCTTTAGAAGAGCGTATTGTAGGTGGATTGAGCTCTAAGTGCTGAAAGTAGAGTCACACTAATCGTATCTAAACTGCAGATACAAAAAAACCAGCTTTCGCTGGCCTAGTGTGATGCTTTAAGCATCGAGATATCGCTGGAAGCCATACCTGATAAATTTGATATGGAGGCGCCTCCCGGAGTCGAACCGAGGTCCACGGATTTGCAATCCGCTGCATGGCCACTCTGCCAAGGCGCCGTCACATTAACACTTTAAGAGGTCTCCCCCTCTGCGTTGGTGGCTACTTTACGGATTCAGAAAAGATAGTCAAACATAAATCTACTTTTTGCTGTTTGTTTGCTTTCTTTTAAATCAGTAAGGTGAATATTCGATCAAAACTAACCGTTACTGACTCTTTTTAGCAGACGACCAACAACGTTAGGATGATATGACCAGACATGATCAAACATCGACATTAGCGCCGGGTTACCATATTTCGACAAGCTGATTGCATGAAAACGGTTTGTCTTCGCTTTAAGTGCATCGACTTTAGCAAGCAGTTCATCTTGTTGCTTTGGTGCGATAAAGTCAGAAATTACCACCATGTCGGCATTTTTGTATTTTTCACCGCTCATCAGATCAATCGATTTTATCAATGTTGGCTCTAGATCTGTGCCGCCATGAAAACTGTACGTTAAGAAGTCTGCGGCCTCACGCAGTCCATCTTGTTTAGTGAGTTCGTAAGTAATGTGTTCGGTCGAGAATATGATGACATAACAATCACGTTGCTCAGCCAAAGCAATTTGCATTAAAGCATACGCCATCGCCTTCGCACATTGTTCCGGAAAGCCACTCATGGAACCAGAAGCGTCCACACAAACAATGAAGGGGCCTTTTTCGATATCTACCGCTTTATTATCAGGGCGATGAGCTTTCACTTTTCGCAGCGTACGAGATTTGCCCTGAGTACGATAGTTCATTAATCGCTTGTCGATCAGGTGCTTATAGAACACGACTTCAAGCTCTGGATACGCCAGAAACATGGTCTCATTTGGGAGAAGTTTATTTAAATCGTCACTTTCGTGGATGCCAACAATGTCATCGGTCGCTTCGTCACTTTTCTCTTCGACCATTTGCAGCTCTTCAGCTGGTGCACGGTTGAGATCGGGATCATTCACCTGCCCAGCCATACGACCAAGTTGCTCAGCAATTTCCTGAAGTCCTTTGTGTTTTTTTAAGAGCTCAGCATGTCGCTTCATCACCGTGAGGTCAGTCTTACTAAGCTTAGCAGACGCCATGTCCCATAAGCGACCAACACTTTCCTCATCACCAGACTCAGTTACTTTATCCATATTACGCATGGTTTCCATACGCTGATAAAGGTCATTGAGCACTTTCTCTTTGTTTGCTTCCAGTTCGCTCACCTGAGCTTGTTTGATCGCATCAGCTAAGCTTTGATACCACTGGTCACAAAAGTAGTGTGGGAACATTGGGTTATTGACCCCTTTGTTCTTTTCCATCATGCGACGCGCTTGCATGTAAAACGCAGAGTGCCACTCGAGTTTTTTGATTACCTCTTCAATACGTTCAAAAAACTCATCTTCGTTCCAGTGAATGACTTCCTGATACAAAGCGAGTTCCTGCTGAAATCGCTCAGTTTCACAAACTTTCGTAATACGCTTCTTAACGTTACCACGCCATTTTAAAAGATGATTTTTAACCGAAGATTTAACGCCTCGGTTTTCCGCCATCATCATAACCTGAGAGCGCGCCAAAAGGTCGTTCACCGCACTGTCGATGATTCCAGAGTCTGCAATCATCAATGCTAAGTTGAATCCATCTGCACCTAACATGTTGTCTCCTTAAGAGAAAAACTGTTGTAAGTTCTTAAAGCGCTGAATAATTTTCTCGCTTTCACCCTGGATAGATTCAAGCCTTTGACTCACTTGTTGCAGACTCGATTCCATTAAACGCGGTAACTCTGGGTCCACAAAGCTGTGTGGCAGAGCAGCATGGAAGTTGGCTTTCACTTTACGCATGTGATGTTCCGCTTCACTCAACTGGCTTACTGCTTTCTCACTTTGAGTAAGCCAATTTTCGTAGCGTTCCATATCCAAACCTTGCTGCGTTACTAAACCAACAAGAATACCCCGGTTGGCAATATCACGAATAACCAAGTTATTCTCTGCATCGATATCAAAACGTAAGCGGCACATGTTGGTGTTTTGGTTAACGTAACCATACACATCTCCGTGTCCATCTTTAATCACGCGATCCAATTCGTCTTTCGGCACATATACCCAGCGGCTGTCGCCTTTTTCTGACTCTGAAACTGACATGTTGCTTTGTAGAATCACGAGTTTGACTAAGTTGACTGCGGCCCCCACTTTGTAACTTTTGGCTTTTGAGGTGTCGAAACGCATGGTTTCTTTACGTAGTATGCCTGTCGCCGCCTCCGTCGTTAGCGTCATACGATAGGTATCTTCAAGCTCGTGTTGCACGTCTACAAGTGTCTCTCGGCAGTATTCGATTTCTTGTTCAGCGTCTTGCTGATCGAAAGCATGTTTAAGCGCAAACTCTTGGACGACATCGCGAACTACGTCTCGGGACTCAGGACTATTCCACAGACAGTCTTGCAGAAGCAACAGGTCAAGCGGATTGATCTCATCGCGGCCATTAAAGAACGCACTCGCTTTAAGTAGTTTCACCGCTTTTTTCCAGCGACGGTCAGACACATACATGTCCGTATTCGCGACGTCACCAAATTGTGCCTCAACCTTGCTCTCTAACATGGTCTTGAGCTGGAATAGCTTTTCGAAGGCGTTGTCGGTAAGAGACAGTTTGTCAAACTGCTGCTGCCAGCGATGATATTCTTCATCCGTAATAGCCAACCCATCCGGAATTTTCGCTTCCTGTGACGTACCTACCGTTAGCATCGATTTAAAATTCTGTTTATTCTGAATTCGGTTTACAAATACACGCACCAACATTCGGTCATAAAGTGCATCTAAACCACTGTCTTCATCTGGCAATTCATTCGAAGCTGAAATAAGTAAGCGCATTGGAACGCGTTCAATGTCACTGCCGTTCTTAAATGTTTTTTCGTTTACGACCGTAAGCAAGGTGTTCAAAATCGCTGGACCGGCTTTCCAAATCTCATCTAGGAAAACAACTTGAGCGGTAGGCAAGTAACCTTTGGTCAAACGGACATAACGGCCATTATCTTTAAGTTCTTGAATACTAAGTGGGCCGAATACTTCTTCCGGCGTCGAGAACCGGGTCATCAAATATTCAAAATAGCTACTGTTATCAAACGCCTGAATCAAACGCTTGGCAATTAAGCTTTTCGCAATACCTGGAGGGCCCAACAGGAATACACTTTCACCCGCAAGCGCGGCAAGGAGACAAAGTTTGATCGTATGTTCACGTTCATAAACGCCATCAGTCAATGCTTTCGCCAACTTATTGATTCGCTCTGAAAGGAGTGCTTTATCGGCATTTGATGCAAAAGAGGGTTGTATCATGAGAGCTCCGGCTGCTGAACTGATGCGGTATACTTATTTTTATACATTTGTTATCACAATGTTACAAGTGTAATTTATTGTAACTACCCTTATATCAGATGCTTCCCCAGCACATTGCTAAGAAATCAAAGTTTCCATTTATGAGATGCATCTCACTGAAAATGCAAACGCTTTCGTGATCGAAATATACTTTTACTTTTGTTTGTCGACGAATGTCGTTAATGTTCAAGCACGCCTTTATCTTTAGGATTCACACTTCATGACGAAAACCATTCATAAATGGAAGCAGATTGCATTGGTAGAAAAAGATGTTGAGCTGCCAACAGGTCAGACAATTACGCATACCACTATCCTTCACCCCGGCGCTGCGGTAATTTTGCCCATCAACGATAACGGTGAAGTAGTACTTGTAAATCAATTTCGCCCCTCTCTTAACAAGTGGCTGCTAGAACTTCCTGCGGGAACCCGTGAATGTGATGAAGATCCTCTCTCTTGCGCTCAGAGAGAACTGGAAGAAGAAACGGGGTTTAGCGCACAGACGTTTACCTCTCTTGGTCAGGTTACGCCATTAGCTGGTTTCTGTGACGAGATTCAATATCTGTTTGTCGCTAGGCAGTTAATTAAAACCAACCGTTACCAATGCGATGAAGACGAAGTTATTGAGGTTGTGACATTGTCACTAAAACAACTAGAAGAAAAGATCATAGATGGCACAATTACCGATGCCAAAACTATTGCCTGCTTAAGCAAAGCTCGCCTTTGCGGATATATTTAGACCAAGGAGATATTCATGGATTTTCGATCAGATACAGTTACTCAACCTACTCAGGCCATGCGAGAAGCCATGTTTACTGCGCCCGTAGGAGATGATGTCTACGGAGATGACCCAACGGTTAATGAGCTGGAACAATACGCTGCAGAACTTGCTGGTTTCGAGGCCGCTCTGTTTACCACTTCAGGCACGCAAGCCAATCTTTTAGGTTTGATGGCGCACTGTGAACGCGGTGATGAATACCTTTGTGGTCAACAAGCGCACAACTACAAATATGAAGCGGGAGGCGCTGCGGTACTCGGCTCGATTCAACCTCAGCCGATCGAGAACAATCCCGATGGTACTCTGCCGTTTGATAAGCTTACAGCCGCTATTAAGCCTGACGATATGCACTTCGCTCGTACGCGTTTGCTCAGTCTGGAAAATACCATTAACGGTAAAGTACTCCCGCTTTCTTACCTTGCCGAAGCTCGCGAATTCGTTAATAAGCATGGTCTCAAGCTACATCTTGACGGCGCAAGAGTGTTTAACGCGGCAGTGGCATTGGAAGTGCCAGTTAAAGAAATCGGCCAGTATTTTGATTCGATGACCATTTGCCTTTCAAAAGGATTAGCCGCGCCTGTGGGATCACTGCTACTCGGCAGCAATGAATACATTGCAAAAGCGCGACGCCTGAGGAAAATGGTCGGCGGTGGTATGCGCCAAACGGGTATCTTAGCAGCAGCGGGAAAACTTGCGCTTACCGAACAAGTCTCGCAGCTAAAGCAAGATCACATCAACGCAAAAAAATTAGCAGAAGGGCTGGCAGAGCTTGCTGGATTCTCAGTAAACCCGGAGCTTGTTCAAACCAATATCGTGTTTGCCAAATTGGACCCGCAAGTTGATATCTATGGCATCGCAGAACAACTGAAGCAGCAAGACATCATTGTTTCACCCGGAAACCCTATCCGCTTTGTGACGCACAAAGACATTTCAGAACAAGATGTTACTACGTTATTATCTGCCCTAAAATCTCTGCTTTAAGTTAGTTTTGAACATAGTGAATAAGAATCAAAATTGATGTTTTGGGAGTGATAACTTTAATGGCAACACAATTTTCCGGCGACATTATTCAAGGACATCAGGCCATTCAATGTCTTGATGTCTCCGACATCCCCTCGGGTGAGCATAAGTTCTGGTTCCGCATTGCAACCAACGCCCTTTCTCAATGGCAACATTTGCCTGTACTGGTATTTAAAGGGCAAAAGCCTGGTAAGAAGATCGTGATTACGGCTGGTGTTCATGGTGATGAATACAATGGTGTTTTGGCTGCACAAAAAACCGCCAGAGAACTCATTGGATCGGACCTTGCCGGCACAGTAGTCATCGTACCTGGAATTAATCTGACAGGTATGTTGAATAAAAGTCGCGACTTTTGCTCCCCTGATCCGGACGCTGCGCGTGCGAACTTAAACCGATTCTTTCCGGGCAACGAGTTCGGAAATGAAGCCAACCGTTACTTACATACGTTGTGGAATAAACTGTTAAAGCCAAATGCAGAGTTAGCGATTGACTTGCACACTCAAACCAGCGGCGCTGCCTATCCACTTTATGTATTCGCTGACTTCCGCATTGAAGATTCTCTACAAATGGCACGCTTGATTAATCCTGATGTCATTTTGGATGATCCGGGCGATAACGGAGTTCTAGAAACGGTATGGAACAACTGTGGCGTTCCCTCCATCACTGTAGAAGTCGGTACGGGTCGTTATACCGATGAAGCCCTGATCAATCGTACAGTAAAAGGGATTTTCAACATCCTTAAACATTACGAAGTTATATCTGGGGTTCCAGAAACAATTCACCCCTGCGTAGAAGGTCGCGAGATTGTAACCATTAGAGCTGAGCTTGGTGGATTTGTTCTGCCACAAGTCAGTATTTTGGAGCCTGTCGTTCAAGGTCAACTGGTTGCGATCCAATATGATGGGTTTGGTGACGAGATACAGCGCTACAATGCTCCAACGTCTGGCACTGTCATCAGCCATAATGTTGAATCTATACGAGCCGCTGGTTCATTACTGGTACGCCTGATCAAATAGCCTGTGTTAAATATCCTGTGTTAAATATCCCCTTTTAAAAGGGGATATTTTGTTTTTAGCAGTCAGTTTATTGGTTTTGTTCAACAAGTATTAACTCGTCAATATTGAAACCTTTTTCTGCGGCAATCTGCTTAAATCGTTCAAGCGTTGCTAATTCCACCTCGGGCTTACGCGATAATAACCAAAGATAGCCATGATTAAAGCCAGATATAAACGCGTAATCGTAGTTTTCACCGAGGTCAAACACGATATAGGAAGCGTAAAACGGACCAAAGAAAGAAACTTTTAAATGGCCTGTCGACATATCATCAACAAAATACGCTTTGCCTTCTGCTTGCTTCCAACTCTGATTTTCTTTTGAATAGCCACGGTTTATCACCTTCACACCACCATCTTCACGCAACTCATATTCCGCCGTTACATTGGATAGTCCCCGCTCAAAAGAGTGATCCAGCCGGGCAATTTCATACCACTTACCCAAATAAGGATTCAGTTCAAAATTCTGTACAGGCTCTACACCTTCAGGTTTTGAAGTACAACCAAATAAAAAAACGACTGACAATAGGAGCAGTGACTTTAGTGATTTCATTACGAGTTCCCGGTTTATGTTACTTACTGATTTTACAGTATAAGATCAAAAACAGATCATAAATCCAGATCCGTTTATTCATTAAGGACGATCGTTCTTCGTCATATGAATTTTTGATATAAAAACTATCGTTCCTACAAATATTCCTACATAATCAGAAAGTTATTCCAGAAATTAACTTTATGCATATCGAAACTTTGCACAATATAGACATTTCTCGCCTTATCACCTTTTTATAATACTGCTCGATATAAATTGAGGTTATGTTATGAAGTTAAAGACAATGTCAGCTTGTGCACTTTTGGTTTTGCTAGTTGGTTGCCAACCAAACAGCCCAGAAGACGTGACAGAAATAACGGCCTCAGCAGACATCTGTAATACTCAGAGAAACATACCAGGTGGGTGGAAAAAGTTTGAAGCTACACCCGATGTTCAAAAGGCAATGGCGTTTGTACTGAAAGAAATGGATATGATTTCTTCATTCAAACAAATTGTTAATGTCCATGCACAAATCGTCAGTGGGGTGAACTACGCGATTGAGTTTGAAATGGATGATAGCTCGGTATGGCATACGATTGTATATCGTAATCTAGATGGTAACTACGCCGTCACGCAGCAACCCCAAAAAGGGACATTCTGCGAGAATTAAAGCCAAATCAAGTAGAAGCCCCTATTCCGGGGCTTTTGAGGTTTTGTGGCTTTTCTATTTAAAGGTAATCATCAATCAATTGCTCTAATGACTTGGTTGGATGACCAATCAACGAGCTTAGCGTTTTACTATCGTCGTATAGGGCTCCATTAGATGCTCCTGTATCTGAGTTCGCGAGAACAGCTGCAAATGGGCCTGGTAATCCAGCGCCTTCTAGTGCTTTGGCAAAATCCGCTTCTTCCATATTAATGTAAGGAATCACTTTTCCTGACTTTTCACTGATTAGCGTACTTAGCTCAGTCAGTGTGTACGCTGCATCACCCGATAGCTCATAAACTTTGCCACTTTGCGGCTCTTCGCTAGTCAGTACTGCGGCTGCCGCTTCAGCATAATCTTCACGAGCTGCTGAGCTTATTTTTCCATCTTTTGCACAGCCAATGAATCCTCCGTTCGCCAAGGCAGGCGCGACACTCGCTAAATAGTTCTCCGTGTACCAACCATTTCGCAGAAGCACATAAGGTACGTTTGCCTGCTGTAAATACGCTTCTGTTTCGACATGCTCTTCTGCTAATGCCAGCGGTGATGTATCAGCGTGTAAAAGGCTGGTGTAAGCAAGTAATTCAACGTTTGCCTGCTGTGCTGCATCAATAACATTTTTGTGTTGAACTGCACGCTGACCTACTTCGCTAGATGAGATCAGCAGTAGTTTAGTTACGCCATTCAAAGCATCGGCTAATGTGTCAGGTTTTGAGTAATCGGCTTGACGAACCTGAACTCCTAATGATGTCAGTGAACTCGCTTTATCTATATTGCGAACTAAAGCCACTAGTTGCTGAGGTTCAATTTTGTTCAATAAATGTTTAATGACTAATTGGCCTAATTGACCGGTAGCGCCTGTAACTGCAATCATTGTACTTTTCCTCGTCTGTTAATAATGAGCCCGTTTGTGTATAATCTGCCACACTAACTTACTTTTAGTAAGTACATACTTTTTGGTAAGTATAAAATAATGTGTCATTTTCAGAAAAGGCGATCGAAATTATGAGTGAAAACACGAGCAAAAGTATGGGTGGCTTATTATCAGAAAAATTCATCCGCGGAAATGTACTCGCGAAGGAGTGCCCTTCTCGCAGCATATTGCAAGATGTCACCAGTCGTTGGGGCGTACTGGTGTTGTTCGCTCTACTTGGCGGAACACATCGATTCAGTGAACTTCGAAAAAAAATCACAGGTGTCAGCGAAAAAATGCTTTCGCAAACCTTACAAGCATTAGAGGCAGATGGATTTGTCTTGCGTATTGCACACCCTGTGGTTCCACCGCATGTTGAGTATCGCCTGACAGACAAAGGCATAGAAGTTGCTCATAAAGTAGAACAGCTAGTGGACTGGATTGAGTCAAACCTGGGAGATATCTTGAACTCGCAACAACGTTATGATGAGGCCAAATCAAGTAATTGAGTAAACACACGCTGAATACACATGAGGCACTAAGCGGTTTCAGGAACCATATTTAACAGCAAATGCCTCAAAAGATAGCGCCTGTCAGTCGCACTCATACGCGCTTGCAGGTATAAATACATGGATTTAGTTTCTTCGTGCTCTCCCAAAGTTTTCCAAATTGAATCCAGATATCCAGTCGTAATATTTTGCACAATTGGTAAAGGTTGATGGGCGAATACCAATGCGAGCAATTGTGCTAGTTTATCGTTAACTTCTGAAAAATGATTGTCGATACGTTGCAGTTCAGCATTGAGAATCGTATCGGCTCTCGTCAATAAAGACGCAGCCAATGCACGCTTACCTTTGCGTTTACTTCGACTTGAATTAAGTACCTTATCATGTTGATACCCATCATCGCAGGCCTCCAGCAGCCCACGCAATGACGCGAGCGTCGACACCATCGGGCTGCGCATCGGCTCTAACTTTTGCTCGGTTTGTTTTAGCCAAAGCGCAACGTCAAATACATAGCTCGGGTCTTGCGCAAGGTATTTATCGCTGAGTTGTGGCAAAAGTAATAGCCTTGCGATAATGGTTTCTTTTAGCACCGATTTCATAATTACTCCGGTAAAAGTTTGCTTTTCGTTTTTCCATTCTCAATGCTGGTCGCCCATTCCAGGCCCTCTTCACGAATCGTGATGTTTAAGCGAATAGCATTGTACGGAGTCGCGCTTTCTTTTACCTGAGAGGTAACCACACTGGTTTGAAGTGCTGGCGGAATAGATTGAGACTTAAGCGCGATTGCGGAAATACGGTGTCGCAATTGCTTACTCACAGACTCTAGTCGCTCATAAGGGATTTCCTGTACAGAACCACTTTTCTTTAGTGCTTTTTGAAACGCACCATCTACCGCGCGAACCAGACTTTCCTTAGTAATCCGAACGTCACCACTACGCTGACGTTCGGTTACATTTTCCAGTGCAAGTTTTACCTCTCTATCAAAGTTATTTTGAAACGTTCTAGTTCGGCTGAGTATGTCTTCATCGTCTAAAGACTTAGTTAGCTGGGTCATTAGGGCTTGGTGTAAAACACGCGGACTATCTAGCTCTGCAGATTTTGCAGGGACTTGTTTGTCAATCGTCAACGGCATATCAATAGTTAGCTCAGGTACCCGCACTCGCGGGAGACTCATACCTTCGAGCAAAGGATGATCTTTATAATACTCAGCAACCGCTGCCGTCTCTTCATCGGCAAGCCTGCGCGCGTGAACCAAACTGATCATCAACGCACCTAAGACTTCACTTAACTCAGACATACAACCTCCCTATTCATTTTTCAAAACATGTTAGCCATGTGATTTAAGCTGCTGATTCAACTTCTGTTATCGAGTTTTCAAGAATGCCGAGTAATTTCTCCGTACCTGCAGGCAATTCATCTTGAACGGCTCGTACATTAACGGACAGACTGTAGGTACGTTCAATTTTCGATGAACTAGACGTTGATTTTTTATACGAGTAGCTCGCGCTCAGTTTGGCGGATACAGGACCCCAACCCGCTTTGACCGAAAGTTTCGTGTTTAAATCGTGTGAGGAGGAGGTTGTCGACTGTTGTACCGAGTTTATTTTTGCATTGAATGCAATCGTGGTTTCTTCAACGCGAATAAACGGAATGGGCAACATCGTCAAGATAGGAACTGTCAGGTCGAACTTTTTCGGTTCAGTACCTGTTACTTCCCCTTGATCATTCCTTATCTCAACTGCCTTCATGTAACTGAAGGTGATCATCGTTGGTTCATTGCTTTCGGCGTCAAAACCGACAGACTTAATGAAGTCAACAGATGTTTGTGCTGATTGGGCTTGGGCGCGAACCACTGCATTGAGTGGGCCGCCTATCATAGATTCAAAATCTATGCTGGATAGCTCGTCGCCGATGGCCATAATTACGCTCCTTTTCAGGCGAAATATGAACCCGAATATGACTTCTTTATCGGGAGATATGTGTTATGAAACACGTATAATATATAGCTTCAGGTCATGCGCAATACAACCATTTGCATAAATATTATTGATGTTTTTATCAAGCATAATGCTAAGTGTTTAAAATTACTTAAAGTTCCTAGTGACTTTAGTTAACTACTGCATCGAAGAATTGCTCGGTTCAAAACTGTGGAAATGAAAAGGCTGGAGAGAAGACGCTTTGCCGCACGTGTTGGTGATTGCGACAAAGCATTCGTAGGTAGGATTGGAATATTTGTTAGTCAGCGAAGGCCATTTGAGATCTCACCGAAACCGTTGAGCCAACTCGCGACGGTTCTACATCAATTCGCTGTGCCATCTGCTCCTTGAGCTCTGATACATGTGAAATAACGCCGATCATACGACCCGTTTGCTGCAAATCAACTAAGGTTTGAATCGCAAGATCCAACGACTCTGGATCTAAGCTGCCGAAACCTTCATCAATGAACAACGTATCTAAGCGAATACCGCCACTGTATGACTGCACGACATCAGACAAGCCGAGTGCTAATGCCAATGCGGCCATAAATGACTCACCACCTGATAGAGTCGCAACATCCCGCGTTTTACCGGTGTAGCCATCTTCAACCACGAGATCAAGGCCACGCCCTGCAGCACCTTTAAACCCTTCCGTTTTACGTGCAAGAATGTATCTACCTTTGCTCATCAAACTTAATCGCTGCGAAGACTGAATCAAAACATCATCCAGAAGCACACCTAGCACAAAACGATGCAGACTGATACGGCTACCTGTTTTGCCACTCGCCACGTCATACAGCGTACCAAAGACTTTGTACTCTTCTTCTAGCTTGCTGTTCTTCTCATGTAAGCTCGCAATATCACTGCGTACCTTTTCAATACGTTCAAAAATAGAACGCACAGAATCCAGATTGCTTCTCGCTTCAACATACAGTGCTTGTTGAGTGTTTAAGCTGGCATTAATCGCTTCAAGGTCGGGCTTTTCGAGATCTTTGAGTGCTTGATTTAAGTCGCTAAGCGTTTGCTCAAGTTTGATTTGAGTTTGCTTAAATTCATCTATTTCTTTCTGCCAAGCCTGCACTTCTTGGTCTGTTGCTTTGCTCTGAACGTAACTCGCTTCATCGTCAAAACGACTTTCATTCAGCGCCTTTTGCCAATTCAATTGTGCTTCATTAAGTTTTTGATCTGATTCAGCTAACCATTGCTTGTTGGTAGCTAACTGACTTTCGATGTTCGATTTAGACAAGATTGCTTGTTGTAACTGATTTTGCGCGAGTTCCAAACTGGCATTCAAATGCTTAATCTGCTCCTTGATTTGTGTGATTTCGAGCTCAAGTACGTCTACCGAACTGTATTTCGGGTCGAGGTTTGCCAACAATTTATTTAACTGCTCTTGATTCGCCTTGATCGTCGATTCATTTGCGGCCATTTGATTATGCAACTCGTTAATCTTGGTTTCGCCAACGGTGCAACGCTGGTTGAGTTGTTCAACATTCTGTTCCAACTTCGGGATATCAATAGCAGTCAGCCTTTGTAGCTTGTCATTAAGAGATTGAAGCTCAGCTTGTATTTGCGCTAGTTCAATTGTGGCATGGTCTCCAAGCTCCCTAGCAAGCTCATCCACTTGCATTTGGTATTGTCGAACGACAATGTAATGCTGCTCTAACTGGTTATTAAGCTTATTGTAAGCCGCCAGAGCATCACGCTCCTGTGCGCGAGCAGCCTGTACTTGTTCTTTCGTTACCTCATCCTCGCTAAACTGCGCAAGATGAGGATGCTCAATACTGCCACAAACCGGACATGCTTCTCCTGCTTGAAGTCTTTGAGCTAAAACCGCAGCTTGCGCGTTGTGCCATTTCAGTTCTAATCGATCAGCGGCTTGTTGCGCCTGCACATACCATTGATTCGCTTGCGCGACCTCTTGTTGTCTGCCTGCAGTTAAAGCATCATGTTTCGCCAACTCTTGCTTCAAACCAGATAGTTTTTGCACATCTTGTAAAAGGCGTTGCTTTTGCTTGATTTCAGCATCAATTCCACCGACTAAAGCGACATCTACACGGGCTTGATCGAGTGCCTTTTGCCCTTGCTGCGCTTCCAGGGTCAGCTTGTCTTTCAAAGTGATATATTGCTGTAGTTTCGCGTCAAACTGCTGCTTTTCTTGTAACCCATTGGCTATTTTTGCTTCCAAGTCCGCTTTTTCAATCAGCTTCTCTTTCATTCCTTCGAGATTAAATTGTGACTGTGTTAATTGAGGAACTTGTTCAGCATTCTGCTTAGCGTTTTTCAGCTCAGTTTCTTTGCCCGTTACAATGTTCGCGGCGTCAGTTAAATTCTGACTTAGCGCTGTAATCTTGTGAGTTAACTCTTGTGATTGAGTCTTGGCGTTCTGGAGTGAGACATACTGCAACTCAATTTTACTCGCGCTCTTGGCTCTATCTAGTTGCTCATGGCGCGCGTTTATCCCTTCCGTATTCTCTAAATGCAATTTTATTGACGCTTCCGCTTGCTCCCGACGAGTAAACTCCCCAGAAAGCGCTTGGGCTTTTTGTAGTTCCGACTTAACTCTGTTGAGCGTTTCCAGAGCGGCTTGTTCACTCTTTGTCTCTGCTTTAAGCTGCTCAGAAATGACGTCTCGTTGCTGAACTAGTTCTTCTTCAGAACTCACCCCTGCGACTTGCAACGCGCCGCGAATCTGGTTATCAAACTCATTCTTTGCTTTACTGATCGCACTCGCTTTATCCTTAAGCGCGTACTCGATCTTCTTGTAGATATCCGTCTGGAAAAGCTGACCGAAAATCTCTTCACGATCTTTCGAACTCGCCAGCAGTAGCTCACGAAACTTACCTTGCGGCAGCACCATCACTTGGCGAAACTGCGTTTCGGTTAAGCCAATAATGTTAGTAATCTCGGTTTTAACCTGCGTGGTTTTACTGGTAATCAGTTTCTCGATATCGCCGAGCTCATAGAGTGATGCCATGTGCTTTCGCACCGTCATGCCGTCGCCACGTGCTTTCGGGGCTTCTTGTTCCGGAGAGCGAATAACTCGGTAAACCTTGCCATGTAATGAAAATACCAGCGTCACCTCTGTAGGCAGATCCGACGCCGACAAATCACATCGCATCTGTGTGCCCTGACGCTCATTACCTGTGGTTTCACCATAAAGAGCGAAACAAATCGCATCTAGGATCGACGTTTTTCCCGACCCAGTTGGACCATTTATTAAAAACAGCGGGTTGCTACCTAGCTTCTCGAAATCGATGGTTTCCGTTTTTGCGAATGGACCAAAAGCTTGCATTGTGAGTTTAATAGGCTTCATCTTTGGTCCTTACTGCTGTGAAAGTTGCTTGATGATGTCATTGACGGCTTGCTCTTGTTCTTTTGATAACTCGCTGTCCTGCGCTTCAATAAAGAAATCACGGAACATATCAATTTCGCTGCGAGCAAGTTTGGCTTGCGCCATTTCTTGTTCTACTCCGATCAGCATACCTGGCTTCTCAAGGTGTAAAACATTTGGGTAAACCGCGCGGAGCTTTTCCATCGGGTTTAAAATGGCGTGTTTATCCATAAGACGAACAAGCAGATAATCTTCATTCTTAGGATCCGTTTTCCCTTTCTCGATGACCTGTTCTAACTCACCTTCAATAATACGCATCTCATGAGGCGCAATAAGCTCAACATGCTCAGCAGAATCAAAGCCATTCTCATTAATCTCCACCAGCGTGAACCCTTTCTTTTGGTTCTGTTCGCCAAAGCTGTATTTCATTAGAGAGCCAGAGTAGCGAATGTACTCTTCTCCCTTTTTCTGAGGCTGGTGCAAATGTCCAAGAGCAACGTAGTCGAAACCTAGGAAATGTTCATGACTGACGCGATCAGAACCACCGATAGAAAGTGGGCGCTCAGATTCAGACGCAATCGCCCCATCAACAAAACAGTGGCTAACGAGTACGTTCTTTTGCTCTGGCTGAAACTGTTCGGTAATCTTCTCAACCAAGAGTTTATGCGCTTCATCATGAGTTGATACTGGTTCTTGGTAAGCAAATCTCACTTGCTCAGGATCGTTATACGGCATGCCGTAAAGTGCTACTTCACCCGCTGATTTGGTCGTAATCAACACAGGAGAAAGCATGTCATCGAAATTGCTGATGATGTGTAAGCCTGCATTCTTCATCTGTTCAGACCCAAAGCCCAAACGTTCTGCACCATCGTGATTACCAGAAATCAAAATCATCGGCGTTTTCAGCTCAGTACAAATTCGATTCACCACCCGATCCAATAATTCGATTGCGACCGTAGGCGGTACAGAGCGGTCATATACATCCCCTGCTACCACGACCGCATCGACAGGGTTATTTTCGATGTATTTGATCAACTGCTCGAGAACCGCTTGTTGATCTTCTAATAATGAAACGTTGTGGAACTGTCGGCCTAGGTGCCAATCTGAGGTATGGATAAACTTCATTCGAATTCACTTTCTGCCATAACTTTCTACTGTAACTATGGGGGGCTGTCTCAACCTGAGCTCAGGTTGCTTTATTATGTTGCTAGGATATCGTGACTTTGTAAGCTTTTCATTTAGTTTGTGCTATTTGATTGACAACTGGCTATTCAGCACTCCAGCCAAATAAGACTCCTGCCACATACCCGTTAGGTTCGATATCAAGTTGTAACGCTTGAAAAGCAGAGTTGGGGCACTGTTTTTGTTGATGATAAAGGCTTAGGGTTTTGAGGAGGGCGTCGTAGCTCTATCAAGGAGCTGATGAAAGCCTTTTGCCCCGAAACTTGTCAGATCTAATACTTGATTATGAGGAGTCAAACACAAGCTCCCATAGAAAATCTAATCTTAGGCATTCACTATACCTTTGATGTGAAAAATCGGATTTATTGATTGTTCAATATGTGTCGAAGGCGTTCTCAGTTGGATTTATTTATTTGAGCTATAATCAGTTTTTCATAAATAATATGCAATATCATGGATATTCACATCAGCGAAGGAAGTATCTATGCCAATTGCAACAAAAATCTGTGAGCTAATAAACAATAAAGGAAAGCCTGATTGGTGGAGGTACACTCTAAACCAAGCATTGGTGTTAGGCGAACTATCACATCAAGAACTCGAAACTGCTTACATACTTGCAAAGATGGAGTTTGGTTTAGAAGACAAAAGTGCAGATTACGAAATATTAACTCAGCAAGCTAAAGCAACTGGATATCATGCAGAAGCTGAAGAAAACAAACTTATTTCTGTTGGTAATGCTTTAAACATATCAACACTTGCTGCGGAGAAAAAAATCGAGTTTTCACCGAAAGGGTTAACTGTCATTTATGGTAATAACGGAGCTGGGAAGTCGAGTTATGCCAAGATATTGAAGAATGCCTGCTTAACAAGGGGGGAAGCTCCTGCTCTAAAACATAACGTCTTCGCTGCCAAAATTGGAATACCATCGGCAGAAATTCAAATAGAATCAAATGGTAAACCAGAACTGGTGACATGGAACAATCAATTGGAGCCAGACCCTCGTCTTAAGTCTATTCGAATATTTGACTCACAATCATCAATTCACTATCTGTCTAAAACTGATACTTTGGACTTCAAACCAGCGGCTTTGAAGCTATTAGATGAGTTGCTCAAAGTGAGTAGCTTCATCGCGGATAAGGCGAAAAAGGAAGAGACCTCTTATCTACCTGTCCATGTTCTTCCACAAATGAATATAGGCACAACACCAAGCAAACTCGTCATAAGCTCACAGTTAAAACCTGAGAACGTAGATTTATTGTGTGCTACTCAAAAAGAACTGTCTGAATTACAAGAATTGAGAAAAGAAGTTATTGAACTGACTAATAATTCTCCTCAAACACTTAAAGACCGATATCAAAAAAGAAGACTTCGGGCTGTGCCGCTTCAAAAGTTCTTACAAAATCTAGTTGATACACTAAATCTAAAGTCGGTGGAACACTATAAGGCTGTATACAGCAAAAAAGAACAAACCAAGTTAGCTGCGGCTGAGTTAAGTTCTGTAACATTTTCTCAACTACCAGTATCGAATATAGGTTCCGAACAATGGCTTACGATGTGGAACGCGGTCAAACTATTCATTGAAAATGCAGAACAAAAGAAGACATTTCCTCTACAGGAAGGTGACCACTGCCCAACATGCCTACAGGAAATTGATAATACAACTGCATCTCGGTTAGCTTCTTTCGATACTTACCTTCGCAGTGAGTTGCAAAAAGAAGCAGATGCTGCATTGAATAATTGGAATACAGAACTTAAGAAAATTAAGGATTTAAGTTTTTCTACTATTCCATATGACGCCATTCTCAATGAAATCAAAGAGAAGGATGCAGAGTTAGGTACGCAGTTTGATACGCTGATTCTAACACTTAAAACTAGATCTGATAGCTTGTTACAAGACATCCCTGTATTTAAACAAGAGGAAATAAATTCAGTAGCGCTGACACGGTTAAACTCCTACATAACTAAATTGGAGGAAGCAGAGAAAGCGGTACTGAATGACGAAGCAAAAGCTGCTGCAATTAAGGTTAAACAGCAGAGAATCTTTGAGATTGAAGACAAAGAGAAAATCTTAGCGGTCAAAGAGCAAATTAAAGCTGAAATTGCGAAAGCTAAGCAAAGAGACGCCTATGATAAGGTTAAGCGCTCCACTTCTACAACTGCTATCACGAGGTTAAATAACGAGATATGTAGCTCTGGTTCGATAGGACGGATGCAAGAGTTTTTCAATAGTGAGCTAGAAAAATTAGGTTTTAACCACTTCAAAATTAATGCCCTCACGAAAGGTGCTAAAGGGAACCAAAACTTCAGTATTCAGCTTTCAGGGAACAATACAAACATTATCGATATTGCAAGTGAAGGAGAGCAAAAGTGTATATCTTTAGCTAGCTTCTTCGCGGAGTTAGCTACCGATAGCAGAAAGTCTGCAATCATCTTTGATGATCCCGTAAATTCTCTTGATCACATATGGAGGCTGAGATTCGCAACAAGAATCGTTGAGGAAGCAAAATCAAGACAAGTAATCGTATTTACTCATGACTTACCTTTCATGAAAATGATTCAAGAGACTGCTGACGATGTAACTATTAGAGCTGTTACTAGAAATAAGAATGTTACAGGCATTCCTCTCGATGCTCCACCTTGGGACGCTTTAAAAACACAAAGCAGAATAGGTTTTCTCAAAGATAGGTTAGTCAGAGCTAGAAAAGCAGCCAACGAATCCATAGAAGACTATCAGCATCAAGCAGGCTTTATCTATGGGAAAATGCGAGAAACTTGGGAAAGGCTTGTCGAAGAATGGCTGATTCGTGGTGTTGTTGAGCGTTTCAATAGGGAAGTAAAAACCCAGAGTTGCAGATACCTAACTGATATTACTGACCTAGATGTTGAAACCATTAATACTGCTATGAGCAAGTGCAGTACATATATGCACGGACATGATATGGCAGAGGAAGTTGCTGGTGCATTTCCAGATATTGATGAATTGGAAAAAGATGTAGCAGACCTTGATGAGTACTTTACTAACCTGAAAAAACGAAGAAAATAAATAAATGTTTGAACAGGAGATATAGCCCCCTATGTCTCCTGTAATCACCTGTCTTGTTTTGATCTGCACCAGTATAGTGGCATAGTTAATTTGGTCACTAGAATAGATATTTTGTAATACCATTGGTAATTCATGAAGTGCTAATTTATGTAAAGGGGTAACTCAGAAATGTCCAAAAGTATGTTGTAGTGCGGAAAATATAATGTGTGGAAAATATAATGCATTTACTAGATACGACTGACTTCACTACTCAGTTGAGTATTCACGCCCAATCGATCCTAAATACGCTACCAAACTTAACCATACGACTGCTTATAAAATGTGGCTAAAGTCCCCTTTTCCTTACTAACGCCTTGCTATTATGCAGTCAGGTTACTAGCTTAAAAGTAATGCTCTGCAAGGAAGAAGAACATTGAATGAAGATAGATTGGATGCTGGTGATACAAACACTTTAGTCGTTGGTGACTCTCCGACGTCTGTAATGACGAGAAATCACCAAGCGATTTCATTAGACTCAAAGACGACTAAGATCGTTTGCCTGATATATGCGCATTGGTCGCAGACTAAGGCTACACGGTCTTATGGCTCTTGTTTATCCACTACTCTTCGCCTTGTAATCACATACCTCTTACAAAGTTCGTCACCTTCAAATTGGTCTCTCTGGTTGAAAGACTATCTTTCTGGTTTTTACCTAACCCGACTGCCTGCACCTTTTAACTATCATTTGCTATATAGGGATTAAGAGATGATCAATTTCACCTTGTTAAACAAATATATGGATAACGATGTAGAGATAATTATCACCGTGCTGTCTACATATTTAGAGGAGCACGTTAATGGTTTAGAGCGTATAAATGAGCTGTATGCCAATGAAAACTGGCCAGAACTACACTTGCTAGCACATAGTTTAAAAGGAGCATTAGAAAGTTTCGGAGAAGATACCGCGGTCACGGCATTGCAAGAAATTGAACAAGATACGCGCAACAATATTGCACCGGATGCGTCAGATATCACTATAGTTAATAGGGAACTGTTAACGATCAATCAGCAGATTTTTGCTTACTTAGACAACATGAATAGCAAGTCTGTATAGGTTTAAACGGGGGGATATATGGCAATGAACAACAGCAACTTTAGAGATCTTATCGACTCACTCAAGGATTTAACGCCAACTCAGAAAAGATACCTGATTAGCCGCACAAAAATGTCGCTGGATGATGAATACGGAATGTTCAGAACAGAAGAACTTCTCACTCAAGAAGAGTTGGAGGCGTTACTGTCGCCAACACAAACTGCCGAACCAAAATAATAAAAGCCGTCAGTTGTATTAGGAACCAGGTAAAGCGATAACGCTTTGCTTGGTTTTTAGATACCTTTTTGTTGTGATACTAAGAAAACGTGATATACCCAAAACACAAAAGGCTTCGTTAACCACTCCCCACCTCACACCAAAACAAGGCTACTTTGCTAAATCTGGCTAATGGCCCTGTCTGATTACTGACGTAACACGTTGTTCATCGATTGCTCATCTCTGAAGCGATTGTAATCTTCTGCCAGTAATTGATGTTGGTATCGTGTATAGGATAGGGCTTCATTAGATACGACTATTTGGTTTTCTTTTTCTATCAACTGCTCACGTAACTGCTCAATTTCCTGATTTTGTTGGCTGTTACTGTGATACAAAGCAATTAATGCAAAAACAGACATCATCAACATTGCAATTAGTACGTTATTGATGGTTTTCACTTGAATATTCATAACCCTCTCCTTTATTGTACTTCGCGTATCGAAAACAACGTCTACAGACCAAAAACAAGAGGCTTTGCGATACACAGAAAGCCAATTTCTATCGATATAAGTATAGATTAGAGATGGAAAAAGAATAGAAAATCCAACAAATTGCGTGTGTTTGATTCCAAAACAAAAAGCAGCAAACGAGACAAACGCTTACTGCTCTTAATATCCGGTACAAATATTATTGTTAATTAGCTTTGGAATGCTTCGCGAGCTGAAACTTGTTCGAACCAACGCGCAATATTTGGCGCGCTAGAAAGCACATCGATCTCAAGAGCATTGATTGCAAAGCCAACGAATATAAAGCCTGTAATATCAACGATGGTGTAACGATCGGCTGCGATGAATTCGCTTTCCCCTAAACGTTTCTCCAGAACCGGTAAAAACGCTAGTACGCGAGACTTAGATTCCTCACCCCACTCTTTAACACAGTTCTCACGGTCCTTGTAAATCGCGGTGATGTTTCGAAATGCCTGAAACGCTGCATACAAGCCTTGAAACTCGACAATACGATGCCACATTTCAACTTGGGCACGCTCTCGTTGACTATCTCCAAATAAGTTCAGGTCGTTACTAAACTCCTCATCGAAATAACGACAAATCGCAACACTTTCACAAATTGTAGTTCCGTCATCCAATTCTAAAACTGGTACCTTGCCGTTCACGCTTTTTTGTTGGAAAGAATCGGTGAGGTTTTCACCGTCACGTACGTTTAAAGCAACTCGCTCTACGTCGCCACCGATTTCTTTAAGAAAAATGTTAACTCGCTTACAACTTGGTGTCATTGCGGTTTCATACAATTTCATGTTACACCCTACTCCTTTATCTAACTGTTCGGTTAGGTTATACTGTAGCCAGTTTATAAACGATCAGTCAAGAATTATAATTACGAGTCAGTTCATAAGATTGGAAGACGTTTTAAGGCAAAGATTGTGGTGGGTACCTAATATGGCAAGAAAAGCTAACTTTGATAGAGATGAAAAGCTCCTAGTCGCTATGGATGTGTTTTGGCGCAAGGGTTTTGCAAATACGTCCATCTCCGATCTAACTGATGAATTGAACATCAACCGATTCAGTCTGTACAATACCTATGGTGACAAGCAGCAGCTCTATTATGAGGCGCTTGATGCATACCTTAAAAAGGTATCGTTACCCTCACTGACAAATTTGCAAAAAGACGGTGCTTCATTACGGGAAATCGACGCTTTTTTGACTTCCTTTGCCGCACTGCAACACAAAAACAGTTGTGGCTGTTTTATTCAGAATGCCTTGGTCGAACACGCTGGTGAAGATCACGATGTTCTGCGTATGGGGCATTTCTTGTTTGACCATCTACTCGACATTCTGGCTGAAGCAATAGTAAACGCCCAAAAGGAAACGTTGATTCCTAAAACGCTTAAACCAGCACAACTGGCGTGTTTTATTCTCAATAACATGCAAGGTATGAGGGTTCTCGGTAAGGCCAAGCGATATAACGATTTAGACACTGCACTGTCGTGTCTGCTGGTATTAATCAGGAAGTAATATGTCATTAAACGTAATTGCAATTCGGCTCACCAAAGGCATGGACCTCAAACACTGCCTTGCGAAGATCGTGCAAGATCATAACGTCAAAGCGGGCACCATTGCTTCCTGTGTAGGATGTATATCAACACTCAAGCTTCGACTTGCTGGCGCTGAAAGTACGCTATACAAAAATGAGGCGTTTGAGATTGTCTCTGTAATGGGTACTCTAACCCCTGATCATCAGCACATACACATTTCCGTTGCTGACAAACAAGGTCACGTTTGGGGTGGCCATTTGATGGAAGGAACCCTTATTGATACTACCGCAGAGCTGATCATCCATAGCTATCCTAAACTAAGTTTTAGCCGTGAGATGGATGACGAGACAGGTTACACAGAACTCGTCGTAAATGAATCTGAATGATGTTTAGTGTTTGGTGGAGTTAAACCTCTCTTCCGCTTCTCGGAAAATGGTTTTAACATGATCTACATCCCAAGGGCGTTCTACCAACGTTTCATGATCCCATTCACTTCTTGGCTCTGTCGGGGCAAAAAAGTCCCCACCGTAGACATGAATAGCGCCAGTCATTTTGCCTATTGGATTAAGAACGGAATGGATAGCGGTTTCGTCAAGTACGCATAGGTCACCTGCCCCAAGGGATTTTGCTCCGGAAGCTTGAATTCCTGTCGAAGTTTTTTGCCAGAAAATATTGTCTTCTCTTCCTGTATAAATACCCACAACCGAAAACATCTGGTGGTTATGTGGCATTAAGTTCATGTACGGAGCCCACGCAAAGTTAATGATCGTGAGAGTAGGCGATCGGTGCAGCAGATGTATACCTGCATGTTCTTGGTTCCCAAGTACAGAGATAATCTTCTCTTTGTCGGACACTGCTTCTGAGACAACTTCACGAACCGCATCTTTCCCCTCGGCGACTGCTTTTATACAATTTTCGATAAACTTGTCAGTGCTAAACATGACGCTATCCTTCTTTATCCCTATATAGTTACAGCATAGTACAAACATAATTGTTCAAGATGAAACATCTACAGTCACGTTATTTTAAAATGATAAAACTCATATAGATATAGCAATGATTAACATCCGAAATTTATCCTGTACTTTTATATTAAAATAAGTAAACACTCTAATCCATTTCATATTTATATAAAATTAAGCGAAAAATCACATATGAAACTCGCGCCTAATTGCTTATAATTTCCTTAGAAATACTTTTGCAATTTCTGCAATTTCATGAGCTTTATCACTACCATTGATACACCGTCTTGCCCCAATAAAGTCTGTTTTGGTTTCATTAATGTAATCTGCTATTTTTCGTCCCGTGAAAGTCCCTGTTTTAAATCCATGAATCAAAATAAATAACGCGATATTTGGCTGCATTGCTATATCGGGTTGCGCCACCATATCTACATCAAGTAATTGAGAATATGTCTCGTAGTTATTCTTCCAAGTAAGTTGTACAAATCCCCGCCCATAAAATGGGAAATATCTGAGATTTTTTTTGCGCCAGTTCTCACTGAGCCAATAGGCTTCCCTAACGGGCATAAAGGTTTGATTGGTCTCCCACTGAGTGGTCGCTAATACATAGGCTTTCTGTGTATCTAAAGCTAACCCCTGCATCATACATTCATGCTTAATAGCTTCTATGACGCCATCTTTACTCGTAAAGTCATCTGAATCATTCACTGTGATATTTGCTAATTTCACCTGCAAGCGTTCAACAGACTCTTTACCGATCAAATCAGGATTACCAGGCAGTTCATCAGTTTTAAATTCTGCCCAAGCATTTCGTGTTTTGGGACCAATTAAGCCATCAACGGTTCCTACTGGATAACCAAGAATACATAAAACCTTCTGCAACTCTTCAACTTGTTTTTCAGTGAGTTCACTGATAGGTAATGGACCTTGTATAGAAACTAACTCCGCGATTTTCATTGTGATAACCCTCTAATACCAAATTAGAAATTTATATACAATTCAACCAACTGCAGAACTTATATTTAATTGATAATATAAATAGTACGTATAATTTTAGTCTACTAGTTGAATAGTGCACTAACTTTATACAAATATTGACATTTAATTCAATTAACCTATTAATTTTATTTGAAAATGAATAATAAACCACTGTTCGTATTTCATCGTGAAAAACAAACTAATAATACCAATCCTATGAAAATTAAAGATTTAATAATATACAGTGTTATCTATATATTTAATCTGAACCCCAAAAGTACTTCATATAAAGTTTAAGCCAACTAATTGGTCGTAGAAGCCCTCACAAAGCCATACTCTATGCACACCCAAGCGACTTCAGACTCAGGATTGAGAGCGTTCATTTTGACCGACAGCTTTTGCATTGTCATCTTCGGTAACAACAACACAGAACAGAAGCTATCAACCCCAGTAGCCAAGCTAAGCAACCCATTCCATTGCGTTAATAATGAGCAATGCCCCCCTAAGTTTTCCGACTCGTTTTTTAGGCAAAGCGACTTAACTATAGGTCACTCGATAAAATTGCTTGAGAGTAGGCTACAAATAGCTTAAAAAGAAGAAACGCTCTGACCCAACACTTTTGCGTGACACTGATAACACTCTGATTGAAAAATCTTTATACTGATTTTCTGCCGATCGACGGTCATTCTAACCGCTCTTGATCGAACACAATTGTTACCTGGTGATTAACGTGACACTGGTAAAGAACATACAATGCAGACTTGCATATCACACATGGCAGACCTATCTGCTTCATAATTTTCTAAGAAGGGAGTCATAATGGCGGCTTTTGGTACAGTGTTTATGCCTCGGATGGCATTAGCAACATTTGAAAATAATCAATGGACTGATACACAGATCGTTTCAAGCGATAGTATTTCGCTACATCCCGGCGCTCACGTATTACATTACTCCAGCACTTGCTTTGAAGGCTTAAAAGCATTTCGCCATGAAGATGGCAGCGTACACGTTTTTCGAATGGATCAAAACGTAGCGCGCTTTGCTCAAAGCAGTCAGCTACTTTCTTTGCCTGAGATTGACAAAGAACAAGTATCAAAAATGATCGTTGATATCGTTTCTGAATTCGCATCAGAGGTACCTGCACCTCCTGGCTCAATGTACATTCGTCCGACTCACATTGGTACGGAAGCAGCGGTAGGTAAGGCAGCAGCGCCATCGCTATCATCAATGCTCTATATTTTGCTTTCACCAGTTGGTGATTACTTCGCTGGTGGTGCTCATGCATTGCGCTTACTGCTGGATGAAACTGGCCAACGTTGCGCACCACATATGGGTATGATCAAAAGTGGTGGTAACTATGCCAGCGCTTTATCTCCAACACTGGAAGCAAAACAAAAATATCAGGCAGACCAAGTGCTGTTCTGTCCAAATGGTTACATTACTGAAACGGGTGCGGCAAACTTCCTGCTAGTCGACGGCAATGAAATCATCACTAAAGCACTGGACTCAAGCTTCCTGCACGGTGTGACACGCGCAAGTATCCTGACTCTTGCAAAAGATCTGGGTATGACAGTATCAGAACGCGAAGTATCGGTTGAAGAGTTACTGGAGCGAGCAGCTAAACCGGGTGTAGAAGCGATGCTTTCTGGAACTGCGGCGGTATTGACCTCTGTGGGTACGTTGATTCACAACGGTCAGGAGTTTAAGGTTGGTTCTGGTGAAATGGGCCCAGTTGCACAAAAACTACGTCAAGCACTGAACGATATTCAGTGGGGTAAAGCGCCTGATACACACAACTGGCTAACGAAGATATCTGACTAACTACGATATCTGACTGACTAAGATAACAAACTGTTAATCGGATACAAGTAATACCCTCTTAGACAACCAGTCATAAACCGCCATACATTGGCATACAATGAGAGACAGTATCGAGCCAGAATGCACGCAACAGTGCTTTTTCTCCAGGCAAACGACTGTCTCTTTTTATTGAGCGAAAAACACAAAATTGTGCTCCCTCTCCTCAAACAATTCTTTATATCCTTAGCGTGTTTTTGTTAAAAATGTGTATCCAAGCTATTGAATGGTCGTTGCACTTACTCTAGCCTATTCGTTTGGTTGAATAGGTCAAAATCCTAATCAGGGAAGAACACTAGATTAAACGGATCCTAAAATGAAAAAAGTATTGTTTGCGCTAATTGTCTGTTTTGGAATATCAAGTAATGCGGTAGCAAAGGAGTGGAACACGATCCGCTTCATGGTGGAAGGGGCGTACCCTCCTTTCAACTGGACAACAGAAGATGGTGAACTCGTCGGTTTTGATGTTGATTTGGCTAACGCTCTATGTGAAGAGCTTCAAGTTAAATGCGTTATTCGTAAACAGGATTGGGACGGAATTATCCCTGCACTCCTTGCAAGAAAGAGTGACGCAATAATTGCGGCCATGACCATAACAGAAGCGAGAGAGAAAAAAGTCGCTTTTACCGCACCATATGCACTCGTCCCACAGCGATTCGTTATGCATAAAGACCGTGAAGTCGACGCCACAGAACAAGGCATGAACGGGGTAGTCGTTGGCGTACAACGCGCGACTGTTGGTGATCTCTATCTGAGTAATGCATACCCAAATATCGAACTTCGCCGCTACAGTACATTCGACGAAGCTTTTACAGATTTAATTAATGGTCGACTAGACACTGTTTTCGGGGGCGCGATTGGCCTACGCAGCGGTTTTCTGGACACAGAGCAAGGCCAGGATTTTCACTTTACCGGTCCCTCTTACACGGAACCAAAGTGGTTTGGTAAAGGTGTAGGCATCGCGATACGCAAGCAAGACAAAGAGTTGAAAGATCTGTTGAATAAAGGTCTGGAAGCGCTTATTGAAAACGGTAAGCATAAAGCCATTGCAAGCAAGTACTTCCCTTACGATATTTACAATGTAGAAAGCATGTAGATTTGAGCCAGACTTAATTCTTGTCTAGGTAACAAAGGCCAGTTTTACGCTGGCCTTTGTTTTTTCGTTAAACCGTCACAACACACGCTGTTAGATGTTTAGACGTAAATCAGGCCAAGTGTTCTCGAAAGAATGTAACTGTACGCTCCCAGGCTAACGCAGCTTCTTCAGGGGCATAGCGACCAGTTGAGTCATTATGGAATCCGTGATTAACGTTCTCATACATAAACGCAGTGTAATTTGCACTATTCGCTTTAAGCTCTTGCTCATAAGCAGGCCAGGTGTCATTAACACGTTGATCTAGTCCGGCAAAATGCAGCATTAAAGGACCTTTAACGTTTTTACGAATCGACTCTTCTGCTGGTGTTCCATAAAAAGGTACGCCCGCATCAAGTTTGTCAGGCATAACCGCAGCAAGCATGTTAGTGATGTAACCACCAAAGCAGAATCCTACCGCACCAAGCTTGCCGGTACCGTGTTCATGCTGCTTAAGGAAGTTGGCCGCCGCAATAAAATCCTGCTCAATCTTGGCTCTGTCCATATTTTTCTGCATCTCCCGGCCATCATCATCATTACCGGGATAGCCACCAAGTGGATATAAAGCATCAGGGGCAAAAGCGATAAAGCCATCTTTTGCCAAACGTCTTGCGACATCTTTGATGTAAGGGTTTAACCCTCTATTTTCATGAATGACCAAAACCGTTGGAGACTTGATTGTTTTCTTATTAGGCATCACCAGATAACCACTTCCCTCACCGTGTCCAGTCGGGGAAGGAAAGGTTTGATAAGTTGCTTTGATGTCGGGGTCGTTGAAAGACACTTGTTCCGCTAAAGCGTAGTTAGGGGTTAATGCGTCCAGTAATGCTGTCACACTAAAACCTAAAACGGCCAGACCACCTATTCGATTAATAAACTCTCTGCGCGATATCTTGCCGTGAGCGTATTCATCATACCAGTCAAATGCTTCCTGGGGGATAGGATGCGAAACCGTTTCAACGGAAGTTGCTTGCTTTTGAACCATTATCCTTGTCCTCTGTCTCGTTTTGAAAGCCGATTAATACCCTTGAAGACGTTTTACGCCGCAATGGGGGGAAACGCATCCGTCATGGGGAAATCTGATGTGATGAGTAGACAACAAGCTACCCATCACTCTAAACAAACAATAGATAAGGGATTCAGATTTAACAATTTAAATACAAAAGATTACCGATGAAAGTCGTTAAAATGGTCACTCACCCCGTACATAAGCCTCCCAGAAAGAAAACGCACGTTCGTAGGCTTTTTCTCGATCTTGCATCTCGGCAAATAGCACAACGGTTATGGTTGCGAGCACCGTATTGGCCATCTGTATTAAGTCATCTTCTGTAGTCTCAAAAGGACACGATTTCGGCATCGGCACCTCCGAAAGCATTTGCTCTGTCCAGTAATGCGATGTGACACCACTGGTTTGACTTAACCACACGGTTTGGCTCACTTTAGGGTTGTATTCAGACTCACCAGACTGACCTTTGAATGAGACGACGGCATGACGAGTCTGACCAATCTCATGTTCCACTTCAGCATGGAGTTGCTGGAACCCTGGATGAAAACTGCCACGAATGCCTATTTCCGCTTGCCCGGGATTCAGCGCACGGACAACCGTATTAATTGGTGTTCTTAGACCATAACGGTTTTTCCAGCCAATCATCTTTTCAGCCTGAGGAGCAAATACACTTAGCGGCAGATAAACAATATTCTGAGTTTCCATTACGCGCTTCGCTTCTTCTGTTGACTGCGCTTTTACAATGCCAAATTTGTCCAGATAGTCCTCCGCATGACAACGCCCTGACTGACGATCATGGTAGCCATGCAATAACACCTTATACCCGTTATCAGACAGAATTTTTGCTGCAAGAAGATGCCATGGCTCCCCCGCTGCTTTGCGCTTTCCAGCATAACAAGGCCAGTCAATATCAGCGCCGATAGCGGGCATACGTGACTGGAATGCTTTAACAAATCCGGCGATTTCTTGCTGCGTTTCATTCTGTACACGAATGAGCATCAGCAGCATTGCCATTTGGTCGTCCTCAAACTCATCATTTAGATATTCATCCATAACTCGATAAGCTTGTTCAAAGTTAAGTGGCTTTCTACCCCGCTCTCCGCGACCTACCGTTCTTATACATTCCTGAATGCTGCTCATATTCCCTCGTTTCCCGCGACTGACTCTACGGTTTTTAACAATAACTGCCTCTAGTTTTACCACTTATCCTATAACAATCAATGCTGAGCTGATTCCTTTTCGTTTAGTTGCCAGATTATTAAACAGGCTCGTGCCCTACTGCATTCAGGCTTCCAGAAAACAGGCAAAAAAAAACCTCTCCCGAATCGAGAGAGGCTGCACTGCCATAAACGCTGTTAGTACATATATAACAAAAAAGTAATACCCTATCCCGCATCTCCGCCTGCTAAGGAGAGCGGTGCATCGAGTTAACGATGAACAATTACATTATTGCAAACACGATGCCAACTTTTATACTTCTTTATTAACAATGACTTATAAAAACCCGCCATTTTTACAACATTTCAACTCGCACCAATGGCGTGCAAATTACATTCATTTTCGTGCAAAATAACTGGTCCGGTATCATAAGTGAACCCGATAATAGCCGCAAAATCGTTCTCACCATCAACTTCAAAAAATAGATCTGTAAATCCCGGATATAAGTTAGGGGTGTAGCAAATTCTACTTTGTTTAAAGTTTAATCACAAAAATCAAAAACCATTTTAACGCTATAAATAAGATAATAGTTTCAAATATAAAACATTATTCAGATGTAATTAACTAGTTTTTTAAAATATTCATGGTTTGATACGTTACGATATTGCCTTTTAGTCAGTATGAATCACCACCTTACTCATGTGATCAAAATCACTAATAAATGTACCATCTGCAAAATTATTTATTATACAAAGGCAATTCTTAAGTGAAAGAGTCTCAAAAACCCTTAAGTTCTAGCGAGTTAAGCACAGCGACCTGGTCAAAACATGATACGCATTGGGTACTGAGTTTATTTGGCACTGCTGTTGGTGCTGGCATTTTATTCCTGCCAATTAATCTCGGTATTGGTGGTTTTTGGCCTTTAGTGACAATGGCTATCCTCGCTTTTCCGATGACATATCTGGCACACCGAGGCTTAGCAAGATTTGTCCTTTCTTCAAAAATTAAAAATGCCGATTTTACGGATGTGGTAGAAGAGCATTTTGGTCCGAAAGCTGGACGTTCAATTTCATTACTTTATTTTCTTTCCATTTTCCCAATCCTTTTGATCTACGGTGTGGGTATTACTAACACGGTTGATAGCTTTATGATCAATCAGGCAGGACTGGAACCACTACTTCGACCACTATTATCAGGCGTGCTGGTTTTTGGCTTGATTGCCATTATGATGGCCGGAGAGAAAGTGATGCTGCGTGCATTTGCCCTTATGGTTTACCCATTGGTCGCTATCCTTGCTGTGCTATCGTTTTATTTGATACCGAACTGGACTGTACCAGTGTTAAACGCGCCTGAAGCCGCATCTTTTGCGAACACCATGTGGTTCGCAATACCTGTTGTCATTTTTTCTTTTAGTCACGCTGCAGCCATTTCCAGTTTTGCTAACGTACAGCGTCGTCATTACGGGGAGGATGCAGATGTCAAAGCTGAGCGCATTCTGCATCGCACAAGTATTATGCTGATTGCGTTTGTCCTGCTGTTTGTCTTCTCATGTGTTTTGGCACTTTCGCCACAGCAACTAGCCGAAGCTAAAGCGCAAAACGTATCTGTCTTGACCTATTTAGCGAATGCTACAGATAACCCATTCATTGCCACTTTGGGGCCTTTAGTCGCATTTGTGGCAATTACTTCATCTTTCCTAGGCCACTTTCTGGGCGCAAGAGAAAGTCTGAATGGTTTGCTGACTAAGAACTCAAACTTGTCTCAACGACGTGTTGATATGATAACCGTTGTCGTGCTGTTTTTGTCGATCTGGATTGCGGCCATTCTGAACCCAAGCATTCTAGGTATGATGGAAGCACTTTCGGGGCCAGTAATCGCTCTTATCTTGTTTATCATGCCGATGATTGCGGTATACAAAATAGAAGCTCTGAAGCAATATCGTGGAAAACTATCCACTTACTTTGTACTAATGACGGGTGTTGTTGCAGTGAGTGCTTTGGTTTTTAGCCTGTTAAGCTAATATGCTTTGAATTTGCGTTACTTTCAGGGGAATACCTTATATAAACTTAAGGTAATTCCCTGAATATTGCCTCGTTTTCAATGTAGAGACTGATGCTCTACAACTCTGTTAAAGAAGAGTGAAAACACCCGCCATCATTAGCAATGATGCGATACAAGTACGACTAATGATGCCGAAGTGCGAAGGTTGAATCATTTCATTATGCATATGTAATCTCCTATTCCCTGTCTAAAGCCGCTTTTTTCGGCTTAATAACACTATGTCCAATATAAAGTTTCTTGGCAATACATAGTAAGATTAAATATTTATGACAATTAGTTGTACATTTAAATATTGAATCGATTAAAGTGACACGCATCACACTTAATTGTTATTGAAAGAATAAATAGTATTTTTGAACATACTCATTAACGACTAGTCATACAGCAACTCGGACGGACTTAAGTTACTTTTGGAAAAGAATGACCTCAGTACGAAGTTCTGCCTGCTCCGTCTGTTCTGAGCTATTTAAATAGCGCTCAATTCCAAGCGGTGAAGTCTTCACCTTAATGCCACTATACCGGGTTAAGTTCATTGCCAGTGCCCAAGCGTTTCCCAGCAGTTGGTACTCTCCTCGATGTTCGACCACAAACGTATCACATTCACCAATAGTGCCTGCAACAAACCCTTCTGGTGCAATAACCTCCCTCTCTAATGGCAGACAAGTGATAAATTCGAACTGACCTGTATTCACATCGATTGACTGATAGTAACAAAACAGTTCGCCGTTCACGGGCAAGTTTTCACTAGCGGCTAACTCTCTCAATCGCTCCATATGTTCGTTCAAGATAGAGCCCAGTTGGGGAATAATGCCAGAGCCTCTGATACCGACATAATGGATAGTTGGTTGCTTGCGATTAGATATCTCCACTAGCTCTGACAGAACTTGCCCTGTTTCTAATTGTCTTTTGAGCATTTTTAACCCACGTTCAAAGTCCATCTCGATGTTCGACTTAGATACGCTCTTAGCAAAAAACTGATACCAAGGCACAGATGAATGCATTTGCCACTCGACCAAACAGCCATTTTGTGACGGAGTCACTATAAACGTCACTTTACCGTTGCTTTTCATCGGGCGAAAAAAATGGAGCTCCATATCCAATCGATGTTCTTGAGTACTTTCTAATACAACAGAGCCCGCACCTATGCGTTTACCGTCCCATTCATAAGCCGCTCCGACATGCCCTTGTTCTCCGAGATAATCGAGTTCACAACCCGGCTCGAGAATGACCCACGGTGACCAGACTGGCCAGTTTTTAAAATCCTTAAGATAGTCGATGATCTCCTTTTGAGACTTTTCGATTTCAATACTTCGGCTGACCATATAAGCAAGCATATTCTCTCCTTGAATTTCCCTTTCGCTATATTCAGTCTACTGCAAATTCCTATTTTTTCTTGTTTCACTGGAGGTTAGGAACAACTTTGTTTTTAGAATCACGCTCTATCACTGGCACGCCACTAAGCTGAATAGCAAAACAACGTTATTGCCTAACAAATTCCCATAACTCAATTACACTTTATCTATATTTTCAGCCCATCGGGGAACAGCAATGAAAAAACGTAACTTAGCTCTACTTCTACTTCTTTTTGGCTCAACAGCAGCTTTTGCTGGGGTCTTGGATCCAGATTGTGATGCAGAAAAAGCCGCCAAAGCCGCTGCAACCAAAGCAGTGGTTGGTGTTGGCGGACGCTGTACACCTAAAGAAGCACTAAAAGATACCGCTGCTGATAAGATTCCGGACGACGGGATAGCAGGTAAAGCCGTAGATGCTGTCACTCCGGATAAAGAAAAGAAAACGGTGAAAGATGTCACTAAAAAATTGAGTAATTAACCTGTCGAACACTCACCAGAAATTCCAAGTCTATAGATGGCAAAAGAGCGTCAACCGACGCTCTTTAATATACGAGATTACTCAAAACATTTAATGTTAAGCCGCTTCTTTTTCACCGATCCAGTGGTAATGGTGGTTTGCTTTCTTCCCAACCAATCCTTCCTCAGCAAGCGTTTCAAATACCTTATCAACCTCTTCGGCTGACAATCTAAACTGCTTCGCTACCGCTTTTTTAGTACAGGTTACCTGACGCGTACTCAGGGCATCACTCACTTGTACCATAAGAGGTTTAGGTTCTTCGGGCTCTTTAGCCTCTTCAACTTGCTGCGCTTGCACCACTTGCTCTGGCTCTTCTGAAATGTGTGGAAGATAACCCGCAGGTTCTGGTTCTATATCGCGAATTCGTTCTAACCTAACCCCGTCGTAACGACGATGGAAATAGCGGAAACGTTGCTCTTCACCAATCAAGCCAACAAAAAAGGCAGCAAAGAAATCAAGTAAAATCGATAAAAACACCACTAATCCAAGCTGAGCCTGCTGAGAAGTCGTCCCGAATGCATTCGCTAAGCTATCAATCAATCCTATCACTGAACCCTGAGTGACTGGAGGTAGACTGTCACGTTCCATCGCCAAACGTTGTTGCTCTTCACGTAGCGTATTATTCTGCTCTTGGATACGGGTTACCCCTGTGGCGATACGCTCCATCTCGATGTATTTCTGAGCAGCAATATTATTGAGTTCAATTTGCTGATCGATGGATGCGATCTGACGATTGAACGCCTCTACTTTCGCTTGCTCAACTGAGATATGGCTTTGGGCACTGTTAGTCGCACTGTTTATGCCACCAACACTACCACCGATAGAGATCGCAGCAAGCACGGAATAAAACACTAACGCGGTAATTGCACCCATATAGTTTTTGTGGGCACGGCGCTCACCGTACTCATACCACGCATAGAATTTCCCCGCTTCAAAAATGATTGCCAGACCACCAAACAAGGTCTGCATCATTGGGTCTTCGTCAATCGATAAAAAAAGCAAGAGTGAAAAAATGGTCGACGCTAAAATAGCCGCGCCAGTGAATGCATAAACACTCACCATGGCAAAGCGGCCTTTAGGGTATCGAAATTCGATCTGTTGTTCGTATTTCATTGCAGAATTTCTTTAGAATGCGCCCCCTACGTTCAAATAAGGAGACGCTCAGGCATATAAAGGCGTAAGAGAATACCGTATCCTTTATTAAATTACTGTCATAATTCCGTTAATGGAAAACAAGTGCGGAAGAGATGTTCAGTTTGAATTAATATCCTGCAAATCTAGCACGCAAATTCATCAGCGCTTTTTCCTGAAACCAAAGCCTACAACGAATGGAGCACTAGCTTTGGTCGATCATTGGGCTTACTCTCAAATGTAACGCTGAAAAATAATACAAACCAACTACACTTGTATCACTTTATATAAATCTAACCGTTACATATACAAGGTTATTTGTTAGTATTCTGCCCCGTCGTCAACCAGCCCTCAAACCGCATGGAAACCATTCATCAACAGCATCGAATTCAACGAACAACAGCTCTGGCGATTATTCTCGCGGTGTTGTTTCAGCTGTATCTTGCGTCCTCTGCGGTAATTAACCCAACTCAAGTCCACAGCAAAAACTGGCTCAATGAAATTCAGAACGAACAAGTGTTGCTGTGTACCGCCGACGGTTTTAGGTGGGTCAACGTGAATACATTGATTGCCGCCAACCAAGAAACTTCTTCAGAGTTTATTAAAAGCCTTCATTTACATGATGGTTTCCAGTTTGAGTGTCCTCTGCTCCAATCAGTGCAGTTCTTCCTGCTGATAGCTATTGGCTTCTATCTGGGTAAGATACATTGGTTACGACGGTTCAAACAATCGCTGGTTTTGTATCAGTTTACTCAATCCGGTAAGCTGGTTTACAAGTATGTCGCACCAAAGCAATCACCTCCGTGTACCTTTCCTGCCTGAGTTCATATTGAACAATCAGGTTTAAAAATAACAATAACCCCGAGCCAATCCTGGATATGGGGAACCCAATATTTTCAAAAGGAAAACACGTATGCTTAAACAGTTCAAAACCCTTGCTATCACATTAGTTGCTTTAATTGCGAGCCCAATGAGCCTTGCTCACGAATATGAGGCTGGCAAGATCCACATAGCGCACCCATGGAGCCGTGAAGCGCCACCGAATGCACCTGTTATTGGCGGCTTCTTACAGCTTAAAAACAACAGTGATATAGAAGACGCATTGATTGCAGCAGAAAGCCCGGTTGCAGGACGCATTGAACTGCACAATCACATTATGGAAGACGGTGTGATGAAGATGGTTAAGGTTGATGAAATTACTGTCCCAGCAAACGGAACTGTGGCACTGGAGCCGGGAAGCTTTCACTTGATGATGTTTAACCCGACACAGACCCCGAAAAAAGGTGATCGTTTCCCAGTGACACTTACGTTTAAACACGCAGGTAAAGTGGACGTAGAAATGGCGGTAGAAAGCAAAGATCACATGGAAAAACACATGAGCCATTAATCGCTCGGTTGATTGATGATAAAGATAGCCCGACCATTTTGCCGGGCTATTTTTTTAACTAGTGTTATGGATTACTTAAAACACACCTCAGCCCAACGAGCTAACCCTGCGGTAACGGAGCCAAAATAGTTACCACTGACCACAGGAATATTCGGCAGCACTTTCTGTACCGCATCGCGCAGAATTGGTGAGCGAGCCGAGCCGCCCGTCATAAAGATCGCGTCTGGTTTCACACCCGCCTGCTCTACCGCTTCGGTGACTAACGCCGTCATCTTATTTTTCGGCGACTGAATAGCTTCTATCATATCGTTACGCTGGACATCCACTTCGATTAATTCCGAAAGTAAGTTAATACCAGCTCGGTACGAAGCTTGATCCGAGAGCGCGACTTTCGCCTCTTCAGCGCGTCGAACGATGTTGTACCCCAACGACTCATGATAAACCTCAAGCAGGCGTGCAAGCTTGTTTGGTTCTTGCGCCTGTTTATACAGCAGTTTTAATGCTGCCAGGTTTTCACGAGAATAGAAGTCACTTTGAGCTTCTACATTATTAATCGCAATGGGATTCCAGAACTGCGTTGTTGGCATAACAATACCCGAATCCATTTTGCTTTCCATGCCAAACGGAAACATCAGTTGTTTAAAGGCCAGAGCAATATCCAAATCATTTCCGCCAATACGCTGACCACTGTGTGCAAGCAAACTCGCCGTTCTGTCCGCTTTACCGGCCCAGGATGGTCCCATCTGAATCAATGAACAGTCCGTTGTACCACCACCGATATCGACCACCAGAATCGTTTTGTCTTCCGTCAGTGTCGCTTCATATTCTAAGCCAGCAGCCACAGGTTCAAACTGGAACTCGACATTTTTGAAACCAGCCCGCTTGGCCGCTTTCAAAAGGATACCTTCCGCCTGAATATTGGCTTTATCGCCTCCGCGGCCATGGAAGTTAATTGGGCGACCTATCACTGCATCGGTAATCGTCTGCTGTGCATCATTTTCTGCCTGTGACTTGATGTTATCCATCATGGCGCAGACCAAATCCTCAAAGAAAGCGATTTGGACATCACGCAAGCCAGATGCTCCCAAAAATGACTTCGGTGATTTCACATAATATATATCGCAAGGATCTTCTAAATAACGATTAAGCGCAGCCTGACCGAAATCGATGTCTTCAGGCTCCAGTTCGATACTCTCTTCGCGGTTTAAATTAATCGCGCGGCGAAGAACTTGTTCGCCCACCTGATCTGACGGTTTGATATCCCGATGACGAAATAGATGCTCAGACACCGACTCACGCGTCGGAGCCGCAAGTGTGGAGGGAATGTAAGGGTTACTCTCTTCAAGCTTGAGCAAGACTGGCTCACCTGATTCCATTTTTGCCACTGAACAGTTTGCAGTGCCATAGTCAAAGCCGATATACATGGATCCTCCCACTGACGAAAAAAGGTCGGCAATGCTAACTCAACAATGTATGAATTGCTACTGTACTGGGCTTTATTCTTTTCCTTCGGTCTCCTTTTTCCTCGACGGTAGCGCGAAAACGACCAGCAAAGCCAAAATCACAAAAACCGGCGTGAGTTTTAGCCCTTGCCAGATGGAATAACTATCATGGAACAACCAGAAAATACCGACCGTGAGTAAATGCGCAAAGTAACTACAGAACACTAAACTGATAGCGGCAAATCGTGCTCGATTAATGATTAAAATACGAACCAGATACTGGCTAAGAATACCTGCACAGTGCATCGCTAGTTGCCAATTAATCACAAAGAATGCTAAGGCTACGAAGCCAGCCAGCAGCATGGCATCATAGGTATTGATTTCAAAGTAGCTGCCAAACCGGCTAATAATGAAGTGATATTCACCTTCGTAAACCGTTGACCATGAAATCGCATTCGCGGCCGAAACGAAATTAGCGAAGTATGCAATAGCATAAAAAGAGGTCTGGGAACTGAACGGCTGAAAGACCTTAAAACGGTAATCTTGCCACTCTGCCTGATCGTCTGTCGGGCCAACCCAATGACGCATTTTGTCCCGCGCTGGTTCTTCGAACGCGGGGCCATTACGAAAGAGTAACCAAAAAATATACAGTGAAAGTACGATCAGGAGTATTGTCAACATACCCTTCCTCCGCTTAGTTACCAATAAGCTAAGTCATCGGCTAAACAGACACTACTTCCCCAATTTGTCTTCAAAAACGCCAAGTTCTCGCCCAAGCCAGATAGCATGCTGCGTATAATCAAGCCGCTCTTGTTCACTCACCGGACGAATAAGCACTGAAAAATCACCGCGAATGATATCTAGCCAAGCGATAAATTCTTCGCTAAGCGATTCAAGATGTATCTCAAACATCGGCATTTTGTGAGGACCTTGCAACTGACCGACTAAAGGACAAACACGCAGAACATCCTGACGTTCCTGACGGATGATCTCGTTTAACGCTTGAGCTTTATCTTGCTGTCGCAACGGGAAATAAACGTGGGCGCGATACATAACTTCTCCATAATGCACTCTGTCTACACCCAAAAAACTCCCTGTTACCGTAAGATTCTTGAGCATAACAATCTAAACAATCCATTCTTTTGCTAACGCAAGTTGTTGGAATAAAACTAATTTACTGAGCCGCAACACTACCTCGATTCCTCTCCAGAGGGAAGACATTACCTGTTCCCTGTATCCTCAACGATTAGGTTTCAGTAATAATGGTCCAGTTTGTTAAATTTTACAGCCTAATTTTGTTACAAATAGTCACCAATATTTAGTGATTCCCTTCAGAAATCAAAATTCCGACCTCAAAAAACCAGCATATAACTCTATAAAACCTCAGTGTACGCAAAACTTTACTGTTGGATAAAAGTCAAATTAAAGCATAATTTAACATTTTGTTTACACTTACTATGTCTGGTTATACCAAGATTGAATCAAAAGGTTAGGCGCTCAGTAGCAGTATCTCTAGCGCTTTGTGTTTCAACTAAACACAGCGTTGTTAAAGGAATAAATGACTGAAAGGATGATAACGGTCATTAACAAACGCAACCTGAGGCATAACCTTTTACGCTGATGCCAAAGTTTGAGTACCCATACAAACTTTGGTTTGATAATGAACAGCTGCAGTCCAAAAGACCCGCGGCGTCAAAAGGAGCTTGAGATGAACGTTCAGGCATTACCCATGCACCGGTTTATCGACCATCATGGGAACCTAGTCGGCCAACTACCCAACTGGGCTGACATAGAAACATTGGTCGGGTTTTACCGAGACATGGTATTAACTCGTACCTATGATAACAAAGCCGTTGCTCTGCAACGCACAGGTAAATTAGGAACCTATCCTTCTCATCTTGGCTCTGAAGCTATTGGGATCGCAGTCGGCCGCGCACTTAAAGCCGACGATGTATTCGTACCTTATTACCGCGACATGCCTGCTATGTGGTGTCGTGGCATTGGTATGGAAAAGAATCTTCAATACTGGGGGGGTGATGAGCGCGGTAGCGATTTCGCACCAGAAGGGAGCCCTATTCCAAGTCGAGACCTGCCATTTTGTGTACCTATAGCGACTCAATGTACCCACGCGGTGGGTGTTGCTGCCGCACTGAAGATCCAAGGCAACCACGAAGCAGCTTTGGTCATGTGTGGCGACGGTGGTACCTCTAAAGGAGACTTCCTGGAATCCATTAACTGCGCAGGTGCGTGGAATATCCCTCTCGTATTTGTTGTTAACAACAACCAGTGGGCGATTTCTGTCCCTCGTAGCCTGCAATGTGCCGCTGAGTTTTTATCTGAAAAAGCAAAAGGCGCTGGTATTCCGGGTATTACCGTCGATGGCAATGACGTTGTAGCTGTTTTTGACGTCACCATGAAAGCGCTTGAAAGAGCGAGAAAAGGTAAAGGTGCGACACTGATAGAAGCCGTCAGTTACCGTCTGAGTGACCACACGACGGCTGATGATGCGACACGTTACCGTAATGCAGACGAGGTTCAGACCGCATGGCAGTTTGAACCTGTTAGCCGACTTAAAGCCTTCTTGATCAACCAAGGTGCCTGGAGTGATGAGCAAGAACAACAGTTACTTGCTGAATGCAAGGAACAAGTCGAGTTAGCCGTAAAACGTTACTTGAACATGCCAGATCAGGCTCCGGAGTCTGGCTTTGATTATCTTTATGAGTCTCTTCCTCATGAATTGCATTCACAAAGAGATGAACTCATCAACAAGGCAATGCGAATGCAGGGAGGCAAACATGGCTGAACTCACGTTAGTTGAAGCAGTAAACCTCGCACTGCATCACGAAATGGAACACGACCCAAATGTTGTCATTCTTGGCGAGGACGTTGGCGAAAACGGCGGTGTATTCCGCGCCACAGTAGGGCTTAAACAGAAATATGGATTGAAGCGGGTCATTGATACACCATTGGCAGAAGCCCTAATTGGTGGTGTAGCTGTTGGAATGGCAACTCAGGGGTTACGTCCGGTTGCAGAATTCCAGTTCCAAGGCTTCGTCTTCCCAGCAATGGAACATTTAATGTGCCATGCAGCGCGAATGAGAAACCGCACTCGCGGCCGTCTTAGCTGCCCGGCCGTATTTCGTGCGCCATTCGGTGGTGGTATTCACGCGCCAGAGCATCACTCAGAAAGTGTGGAAGCCCTTTTCGCGCATACGCCGGGGCTCAAAGTCGTTGTCCCTTCGTCGCCTCAACGTGCATATGGACTGCTTCTGGCCGCGATTCGCAGTAATGATCCAGTCATGTTCTTTGAGCCAAAAAGAATCTACCGCACTGTGAAATCTGAAGTGATCGATAACGGTGAAGCCTTACCTCTGGATACTTGTTTTACTCTACGTAAAGGCCGCGACATCACATTGGTTACCTGGGGGGCTTGTGTCGTCGAGTCCTTACAAGCGGCTCAGACATTGTCAAAACAGGGCATTGAAGTAGAAGTTCTTGATCTCGCCAGTATCAAACCAATAGATACCACTACCATCTTCCGTTCACTGGAAAAAACCGGACGCCTGCTTGTCGTTCACGAAGCGAGTAAAACATGCGGTGTCGGTTCTGAGCTTTTAGCACGTACCGCTGAACACGCGATGTGTTTATTGAAAGCGCCACCTAAACGAGTAACCGGAATGGATACCATCATGCCTTACTATCGTAACGAAGATTATTTCTTAGTTCAGGAAGAAGATATTGTGAACGCAGCACGCGAACTCGTGGAGGATTGGAAATGAAGACGTTTAACTTACCCGACCTCGGCGAAGGTCTCGCTGAGTCAGAAATTGTAAAATGGCACATAAATGTGGGCGACACGGTCGAGGTGGATCAAGTCATCCTGACCGTCGAGACAGCGAAAGCGACCGTAGACGTTCCTGCACCTTACGCTGGCAGAGTCGTCAGTCGCCATGGTGAAGAAGGTGACATCGTCAACATTGGTGCCCTACTTCTGGAAATCGACGAGAGCGGCGCGGAACATCAGCCATCCTCTGAGAAGAAAAAGGTTGAGCAAAGACAGACTGCAGACGCTGCAACGGTTGTAGGTAACGTGTCGCAAAAAGCACAAAACGTAAACGTTGACGACTTTTGGGTTGGAAGCACCGACGGTACATTGAACAACAACCTGATCACTGCTCTCCCTTCTGCTCGCTTGCTCGCGAAGAAACTCGGTGTGGATTTAAATGCCTTAGCTGGTAGCGGGCCAAAGGGTTTGATCATCGATTCCGACATCTATGATGAGGCAGGTAAGCAACGTCCGGGGACTGAGGTACTTAAAGGGGCACGTCGCACTATGGTTTCTGCCATGGCGGAGTCTCACCACAACGTTGCTGCGGTGACCATCACCGAAGAAGCATTGCTTGAAACCTGGGGACCAACGGAAGACATCAGTATTCGTTTGGTTCAGGCCATCGTCCATGCTTGCCAGGAAGAGCCTGCATTAAATGCGTGGTTTGATGCTGAAACCATGACGCGTTGTGTTCATACTACGGTTAACCTCGGTGTCGCGGTCGATAGTCGTCATGGTTTGTATGTTCCGGTTCTGCGTCACGCCGACGAGTATGAACCCAATGATGTTCGTCGATGGCTAGATCAAACCGTGGAAGGTATTCGCGAAAGGAAGGTCAATCGAGAAGATTTACAGCACGCAACCATTACACTGTCTAACTTCGGCGCAATCGGCGGTATATTTGCAACGCCCGTTGTTTCTCCTCCTCAAGTCGCCATTGTCGGTGCTGGTCGCATTATAGAACGAGTGGTGATACGAAACGGAAAAGCAGTCGCGGTCAAAGTGATGCCTCTATCAATTACTTTCGATCACCGAGCGTGTACCGGAGGCGAAGCTGCAAGGTTTACCAAAGCGCTGGCTGAGCATCTACAGAGAGCAAGTACTAAATAACTTTTAACCAAGTTCAGAGGCTTCCAGTATGGGAGCCTTTTTATTTGTACGCCCAATAAGCCCTGATATAAGGGATATCGATTGTAAAGCCCCTATAGAAAAGTGACAATGTAACCCAAAATTACTACAACCACCGTTATCCAGCCTGAATATCTTTTGCCTTTGGCTCACGTTTACGTTAACTGAGCTATAGTTCTTTATATGACAGTAACATAGATGAACTTGATAGAAAGGAAACAGACACATGGAAAGAGAACGCATGGAGTTTGACGTCGTGATCGTAGGTGCTGGCCCAGCAGGTTTAAGCACCGCTTGTCGGTTAGCTCAACTCAATCAGCAACGCCAACACGACCCTCTGTCTATTTGCGTGGTTGAAAAAGGCTCCGAAGTCGGCTCTCATATTCTTTCTGGTGCCGTATTTGAAACCCGAGCTTTGGATGAGCTTTTTCCTGACTGGAAAACGATGGACGCACCAATATCCGCGTGTGTTCAGAGCGATGCATTTCTCTATCTGACAACACCACTCAATCATGTTCAAATTCCCCATGCCCTTACTCCGAAACCAATGCACAACGATGAAAGCAACTACGTCATTAGCCTTGCAAACCTATGCCGCTGGCTGGCTAAGCAAGCAGAAGAACTTGGCGTAGAAATTTTTCCTGGCTTTGCAGCGGCCAGTATCAATTTTGATCAATCCGGTGCTGTCACTGGCATCAACACCGGCGATATGGGTCTGGATAAAAACGGGCAAGCGAAACCCAATTTTGAAGCAGGCATCGAGCTGAAAGCGAAATACACAGTATTTTCCGAAGGGTGCCGTGGCCATTTAGGCAAAGAGCTAATTCAAAGATTCGACTTAGATGCAGCAAAACAGCCACAGCATTACGCGTTGGGAATTAAAGAGATTTGGCAGAAGGAAGACAGTACAGACGAGCTGGCCGGAACTGTAATTCACACAGCAGGCTGGCCATTGAGCGAGACAAAAACGACGGGGGGCGGCTTTCTTTACCATATGGAAGATAAGCAGATTGCCGTGGGGTTAATCATTGATCTCAACTACGACAACCCATATTTGAGTCCATTCGACGAATTCCAGCGTTTTAAACATCACCCTGCCATCAAAAAACAGCTCACAGGCGCACAACGTGTCGCGTACGGTGCCAGAGCCATTGCAAAAGGTGGATTGAACTCTCTGCCCAAACAGCAATTTCCCGGTGGTCTGTTAATTGGTTGCGATGCAGGCACACTAAACGTGGCGAAAATCAAAGGCAATCACACTGCAATGAAATCCGGTCTATTGGCTGCCGAAGCGATCACCCATGCGCTGTCGCATTATTCATCAGAGCCAGATTATCAATCACTGTTTGAGGAATCCTGGCTGTATGAGGAATTAACGGAAACACGTAATTTTGGTCCCAATTTTCATAAGTTTGGCAGTCTGTTTGGTGGTGCGCTTTCCACCTTTGAGCATAACGTTTGGCGGCCACTGTTTCACAAGCCGCTCCCTTGGAAAATTGATGACAATTCACATGATGATGAGCAGATCAAACCGATTAGTGAATGTCAGCCAATTGAGTACCCTAAGCCAGATGGTGAAATCAGTTTCGATAAGCCTTCTTCAGTTTTTCTGTCAGGTACACAACATGAAGAAAATCAACCATGTCATCTTGTACTAGCCTTCCCTCATATTCCGATAGAGGTCAACCTGAAGTTGTTTGATGAGCCTAGCCAACGCTATTGTCCTGCGGGGGTGTATGAAGTGATTGAGGTGGCAGGAAAGACAAAGTTTCAGATTAATGCGTCGAATTGCGTGCACTGTAAAACCTGCGATATTAAGGATCCATCGCAGAATATTACCTGGAAAGCACCTGAAGGCGGTGGTGGCCCGAACTATCAAAATATGTAACGTCTTAATATGTCATTAGTAGTCTAAGCTTTAATCACGGTAAACGTTTATGACTGAATAAATCGAGTCGAAACTTTTCTTTGATCAGGAAGCTTCAGCATGTCTGACATTAATGGCAGAACAAGTAAAGATTCTGAGAATGTTACACGGACTGTTTTGGAGATTGTTCGGGGTTTAGCGCTTGAAATGGATCCTGAAGCCCTCTCATCCGTTTCTGTAAACATAAAGAGCGACCTTGATCGTGACCTGTGTTTTGACAGTCTCACTCGTGCCGAACTACTGACCCGTATCGAAAACCGGTTTGACGTTTCACTTCCCGAAAAAGCACTATCGACCATCTCATCGCCCCAAGATATTGTCCACGCGGTCTTACAAGCGGTTCCTGCAGATAAAGCCGCTCTGCTTGGTATGTCAACGAGTGAAATTAAACTCGATTCAGTCAATCACCTGCCAACAGAAGTCAATACGCTGCAGGCTCTACTTGACTGGCACGTGGAAACTCACCCTGATCGGCCACACCTTTATGTCTATCAGAATGCAGATGAAGTGGTCGAGGTTAGCTATCAGAAACTGAAAGATCAGGCTCTGCAAGTTTCCGCAGGACTTATCAGAGCGGGCATAGAACCCGGCGATTGTGTCGCGATCATGCTGCCAACAAGCACTGATTACTTTTACAGTTTCTTCGGCATACTCTATACTAGAGCTATCCCCGTACCCATCTATCCACCAGCGAGAATTCAACTAATTGATGATCATTTAAACCGCCATGCCAGTATCTTAAATAACGCGCAAGCGAAGTTATTAATCACCGTTCCAGAAGCGAAACCCCTAGCTCACTTACTCAAATTACAAGTTCCTTCCATCAATGCGGTTGTGACCGCTCACGATCTTGAGAACGCATCAACGGCTCCCGATGTTGGTGTGGCAAACAGTGATGACATCGCTTTTTTACAATACACATCAGGCAGTACCGGCGTACCAAAGGGCGTGACACTCACTCATTCGAATTTACTGGCCAATATCAGAGCAATGGGAAAAGTCATCAACGCAAAGTCTGACGATGTGTTTGTCAGTTGGTTGCCTGTCTATCACGATATGGGGCTAATCGGTGCATGGCTTGGAAGTCTTTACCATGCGATTCCTTTGGTGATCATGTCACCGCTGCTCTTTTTAACCAAACCTCAACGTTGGCTGTGGGCGATTCATCGACATCGGGGAACGCTCTCTCCTGCTCCGAATTTTGCGTATGAACTCTGCGTTGCTAGGGTGAAAGAAAGCGATCTGGAGGGATTGGATCTCAGCAGCTGGCGACTGTCGTGGAACGGTGCTGAACCAGTAAGCCCGAAATCAATAAAGAACTTCACTGAAAAATACGCCAAGTATGGTTTTAAGCCAGAAACTATGTCCCCGGTTTATGGATTGGCTGAATCCTCTGTAGGACTGACCTTTCCTATAAAAGTCAGAGAACCTCGTGTTGAATATTTCGAGAGAGAGACATTAAGTCAGTTTGGACGAGCTGTACTTGCAAAGGAAGAAGATAGTGATGCGATCCCTTTTATAGGTCTAGGATATCCGCTGCCCGAACATCAAATTCGTATTGTTGATGACCTTGGTAAGGAACTGCCAGAAGGCGAAGAAGGTTCACTTGAATTTCAGGGTCCATCGGCAACCCAAGGCTATTATCGTAATCCAGACCAAACTAAAACGCTCTATCATGACGACTGGCTGGTGACGGGTGATCGTGCCTTCACACTCGGTGGTGAACTGTTTATCACCGGACGCAGCAAAGACATCATTATCAAAGCAGGACGCAATATCTACCCCCATGAACTGGAACAAGCGGTAGGCAGCATTGATGGAATACGTAAAGGTTGTGTCGCTGCATTTGGCTGTCACGACTGTCGTTCAGGCACTGAAAAATTAGTTGTCCTTGCGGAAAGTCGAGAGACCGATAAAGGAAAAATAAAACAGCTCAAAAAGAAAATTAACAAACTTTCACTGCGCTTACTTGGCAACCCAGTAGACGATATTGTGATTGGGCCTCCTCACGCCATTCCTAAAACCTCCAGCGGTAAAATTCGTCGTAGTGCATGTAAAGAGCTGTATGAGAGAGGGTCATTTTCAAAGCGACATAGAGCGTTATGGCAACAAACCTTGAGTTTAGCCGCTGCGGGGATCATGCCACAATTACGTAAATACACGCGCACTCTATTAGATGTAGGATACGCCGCTTATGCTTGGTTAGTTCTGGGATTACTATCTGCTATCGTCTGGACACTTGTCGCTATACTTCCTAACAAGGTGATGCGCTGGAAAGTTACCCAGTGGGGCGCGAAAGCGTTAATCAAACTGACAGGTACAAAGTGCACTGTGCAGGGAAAGGAACACCTACCGAGACAGAACTCTCCCTCCATTTTAGTCGCGAATCACTGCAGTTATCTCGATGGCCTGGTGATTGTGGCAGTGACAGGCTTACCGTGTCGCTTTGTAGCAAAAAGTGAACTTTTGAATAACCCGTTTACCCGAATTTTCTTAACTAAACTCGGCACAGAGTTCGTTGAACGTTTTGACGTAGAGAAAAGCGTTGTGGACGCGAAAAAGCTTGCTGTTGATGCCAATGATTGCCAGCCGCTGGTTGTTTTCCCTGAAGGGACGTTATACAGAATGGCTGGTCTGCATCCATTTCATATGGGCGCATTTATTACCGCCGCAAATTCTGGGGTACCCATCATCCCTGTAACCCTGTGTGGCACCCGCTCAAAACTCAGAGGTGATTCTCTGTTCCCACGCCGTGGCGATATTAGTGTGACCATTAGTCAGCCGCTCAGTCCTCAAGGCAATGACTGGAATGCGGCGCTAGAACTCCGGGAACAATCAAGAGCAGAAATCCTTAGCCATTGCGGTGAGCCTGATATGTCGCATAACTCGATACAGTGAGACTTCAGCCAAAATAAACGGTTATCCCATTATTCTTTAGGAAATCAATATCTGCTTCCGGAGCCGAGCTGTCGGTAAGCACAACAGAAATCTGATCAATGCGCCCTATCGTTGAAGGAAAGATCTGTCCGAATTTACTCGAGTCAGTCAGCACAATGTTTCGACGATTCTTAGATAAAATGGTTGCCGCAATCTCAGCACGCATCATATCGCGGCTGGTAAATCCTGTATCCGGTTGAAACCCATCAATACCAAGAAAAGCGGTACTAAAGTGAATATTTTCAATACAGAGTTTCGTCAGCGGACCCACTAAGCTTTCACCTTGATGTTGATACACACCACCGAGCAGAATGATGTTTGCTGCAGTGTTACGTATCAGGTGCGCAATATAGGCAGACGGCGTAATGATAGTCACATCGCCTCGTTCGGCTAATGTTCTTGCCAGTAACGCATTGGCACTCCCACCTTCAATTAACACCGTTTCATTTGGCGCGACTAAGTCAGCCGCTTTATTCGCGAGCGCTTGTTTGATATCGAAACGCACTTCCAACCGGTTATCGATATCATCACTTTGCAAAGCCATCGCCGCCCCATGAACGCGCTTTAGATAGCCCTCTTTTTCGAGAAAATTGAGATCTTGTCGTATCGTCACCCCGGAAACACCTATGGCTTCCGATAACTCAGTAACCTGAACTCGCTTCCGGTCATTGACGAGTTGTAGAATTTCATTTTGTCTAGGATTCATAAGTCCATCTTCAAAAAAGAAAAGAGGCACAATTATAATGCCTCTTCCTTTCATTTGAAACTAAAGTGAAAGATTAATCACAACTCATGCTCTGTGCGTGCAATGATGTCATCCTGTGCATCTGGGGACAACGCGGTAAAGAAGGCTGAGTAACCCGCTACTCGAACCACAAGGTCACGATACTGTTCCGGGTTCTTCTTAGCAGCCAGCAAGGTTTCTCGGGAAACAATGTTGTATTGTACATGCCAACCTTTGTGGTGGTTAAAGAAGGTACGAATCAACATCGAAAGCTTTAGCTTATCTCCTTCCGAAGCGACTGCTGCTGGGCTTAACTTCTGATTAAGCAGCACGCCACCCAAGATTTTATTGGCCTGGATTTTACCTACTGAGTTGTACACTGCCGTTGGCCCTAGTCGGTCTGAACCAGACGCCGGACTCGCACCTTCTGCCAGTGGTGTTTTCGCTTTACGGCCGTCAGGCGTCGCCATGGTTGAAGCACCAAATGGCACGTTCGCAGAGATACTTGATGTGCCCGCGTAGTAACCACCGCCGATAGGACCACGACCATGGCGGGTATTGACAAACTGCGCTAGCTCATCGATGTACACTTGGTAAGCATCGGCCAGTAGTAGATCGACATAATCATCATCGTTACCGTATTTCGGCGCGAAGTTAATTAAACGTTGGCGAAGTTGCTCGTTCTCAATACCTTCGAAATCTTCCGCCAATGCTTTTGCCAACTCAGGTTGGGTGATCTGTGCATCTTCAAAAACCAAATGTTTAATTGCCGCTAAGCTATTACCTAAATTGGCGATACCCACTTGCAGGCCCGATACCCAATCGTATTTCGCACCGCCCTCTTTGACCGTTTTACCACGAGCCAAACAATCATCCACCAGTGCAGAACAGAAAACATCGTGCGCTTGATGTTCGAGTACGCTGTCAACAACACAATCAATCTCTATCGATTTTCGAGTGTAGTAGCGGATCTGATCCGCCCACGACGCGGTTATCTCTTCGAAGCGAGTAAAATTACCTTTCGCTAAAGACTTAGCATGTGGAAGGAAGGCTTTACCTGTTGTCGCATCCACACCTTCGTTTAGTGCAGCAAGCAAGATGCGCGCAAAGTTAATGAAACTCATACCTGTACAACGGTAGCCCCATTTGCCTGGGACTGCGGTTTCAATACAGCCAATAGATGCGTAGTTGTAAGCGTCTTCTTTCTCTACCCCTAACTTAATGAACTCAGGAATCACAATTTCATCGTTGTTGAATGCTGGCATACCAAAACCGCATTTAATCACTTCGATACAGCCCATCAAGAATTCTTGGTTCAAACCTTCGTGATAACGCACACTTAAGTTAGGTTGTGTAGAACGAAGCTGACCGCAAGACTCAAGAATCGCCCACGACAGTGGATTCACCGCATCTTCTGGTTCGCCATTTTTATTTAGCTTTTGACCACCGATACAGACGTTTTGGTACAGAGGAGATCCCGCCGACGCTTTTGAGTGCGCGCCAGAGCGGATTTTGTTTACTTCCAGCAACTTCAACCAGCAACTTTGCAGCAGTTCTAGCGCAAACTCTTTGTTCATCACTCCATTTTCGATGTCACGCACGTAGTACTCATTGAGGAATTGGTCCATTCGACCAAATGACACCGAGTGGCCGTTGGACTCAATTTGCAGCATCAACTGAACAAAGTAGCTCAACTGCAGCGCTTGCCAAAAGTTAGTCGGTGCGTGGAAAGCAACATGACGACAGTTATCAGCAATCGCCTCAAGTTCAGCTTTACGCTCTGGACGCGTTTCTTCCTGTGCCATTTCAAGAGCAAGATCCGCGTAACTCACTATATGGTCCTGAATCGCGATTAAGACGATTTCCACCGATTTATAGAACTGCTCTTTCTTCAGACCCTCAAAGGTAGACACATCATTGTTGGCTCGATGCTGGCGAACTTCGTCCAGCAAGCCATTCATGCCGATCTTAAGAATTTTTTCGTTATCGACGGCTAAGTGTGCATCGCCAGAGGTCATATTACCTTCGGCTTTGATGATGGTACTGGCTAAGATCTCCTGCTGCTCATCAGTAAACAGACCATAACAGCGATCTTGTACTGTTTTGCCTCGCCAATATGGTGTGATTGAATGAATGCTCTCTTTATCTTCTTCAGTTACGGCAAAGCCCGCTCCCGGTCGGTCTGCCAGATCATCAATTTCGGCTTCAATCCAGCGTACCGTGTACTCAGGAAAAATCGGCGCTGCACGTACTTTGCTTGCCTGGTTGCCAATAATGAGCTCATCGTGCTTTATCCAAATAGTACGGGTACGCAAATGCTCTTGTAGTGCCAACGCACGCTGAACAATTACAGGCTTGTCTTCGTTCGCCTGATATGCACGAGTGTACGCCTCTGCACGTTCGGTACAGACTGGTGGAGTAACGATGTTTACCAGTGCCGATTTATGCGCTTTGATACGCTCAGGAAGGGTGTTCAGGTTCATGGTTAACCTCTTACAATCACATTGAGTTTGGTATGTTTGCTTGCGTATTGCGTTGCGCTTTCGAGCAGCTCTGGATTATTCAGGGGCTTGTCAGAACACTCGTAAGGCATATCGAGCAAACGGTATTTGTTGATGCCGAGGGTGTGGTACGGCAACAAGTGAAGTTCTTGGCAGCTTTCTAATGAAGCGGCAAAATCAATAATCTCTTTAAGCTCTTCGATAGTGTCATTAAAGCCCGGAACCACAGGAACACGAATGACAATACGTTTTGCTATCGGAGCTAATTTACGCAAGTTGTCTTTGATGCGTTTTAGTGAGCCTTTCGCCCAACTTAGAAACTTCTCTTCGTCGGTGTGTTTGAGATCAGCAAGCCAGCAATCAATATGTGGTGCCACTTTTTCTACACTTTTCCACGGCGCATGCATACACGTTTCCATCGCCGTAGTAACTTGATTTTGTTGTAGTCTCTCTGCAAGTTCAGCGACTAAGTCAGCTTGCATCAAAGGCTCACCACCAGAAAAAGTGACGCCACCTTCGCTCTGTTGATAGAAAGGCTTATCCTTCATAAGTTCTTCAAACAGCAGATCGGATTTCGCTTCTTGCCCGCATACGGTCAGAGCCTGAGTCGGACAAACGTTCTGCATCGCAATCAACTGATCCTCATTAATGGCTTTCCGGTTGATAGTGATTTGGTTGTCTACACGTTTGATTCCGTCGCATACCCTTTCTTTATCGAGAATGCCTTGAGAAACCATCTCATCGTATGCAGAGACACAGAGTTGGCAGTCTTCCAGACAGATGCGTTCATCAAATAGCAGTGAACGTTTTTCACTGCGGCTTTCCGGATTCTGGCACCAAGGGCAAGACAGACTGCATCCTTTCAAAAACAGGATGGTGCGAATGCCATCTCCATCGTGAGTCGAGAATCTCTGAATATTGAAATACATCGCTGTTGGCCTCTTGGTTTATGCCACTTTTGTGCTTCATTTAAACTTGCACTTTCGAACTAAATTTTCGTTTAATGAAATTATTATACTTTCAAATGAAATTTGATTTGATCAAAATCAAGATCTGAATCGATTGTCAGATCTATAGTGTCACCATCGTCAAAACAAATACGTTGTTTAAGGTAAACACCATGATTGAACTCTATTTAGATACTGCAGATGTAGAAGAAGTGAAACGCTTCAACCAATGCCTACCACTAAAAGGCGTAACCACAAACCCAAGCATTTTGGCGAAGTCAAAACAAGGACTGAATGAAACTTTACAAGGTATGCAAGAAGTATTGGGTGGTGCTCCTCGCTTTCACGCCCAAGTCGTCAGTACAACGGTCGAAGGAATGGTTGAGGAAGCACGCCAAATCAATGAATTGCCTTACGATATGGTAGTAAAAGTGCCAGCCACAGAAACGGGCTTATCAGCTATTAAGATAATGAAAGAAGAAGGAATTCCTGTACTCGCTACCGCAATTTACTCTGCGCAGCAAGGCTTCCTCGCAGCACTGTGTGGCGCAGATTATTTAGCGCCATATGTAAACCGTATTGACGCGATGAACGGTAACGGAGTGGAAGTTGTTGCTGACCTACAATTGCTGCTCGATCAAAACCAGCTTCCAGCCAAAATATTGGCAGCAAGTTTCAAGAATACTCAGCAAGCAATGGAAGTGATGAAACTCGGTATTGAAGCGATTACATTACCAGTAGATGTTGCAGCGCAAATGTTCGCTCACCCAGCGGTTCAGCCTGCGGTGGATCAGTTCGAAAAAGACTGGAAAGAAGTATTTGGCAATAAACTTTCATTTGAAAGCTGATGGAAAGCTCACGTTTGGCGCGCCCTTGTGACAATGTCACACTTTAGGGCGCATTAATCGTTCTACTCTGTCCTTTACAGACGGTGATTATTAACCTAGATGGTCGAGCGAATTTTCAACGCGAAGCAAATTACTGTTCTGTGTTCACCACAATCAATTCGACGCCATGCACTTCCATCTGCTTCGCAATATTTTCTGGCGGTCGACGATTTGTGACAATGAAATCGATATCTGACCATAAGCAGGATTGAAACATCAGCTGACTATTAAACTTGCTGTCTTCCACAATGCAAATAACCTGAGTAGATTGCTTCGCCATCGCCAGCTTTAGGTTAGCATCAGATTCTAAATCGGTAGTTATACCCGCTTCAGATAACGCACTGACCCCAATGAAGGCTTTGTTGGCCTGATACCTTCTTATCTGCTGTGTGGTCATATCACCGAGTATGGCGTGAGAGAAATCATCGAATGTTCCGCCCAACACACATTTTTTGATGTTCGCTTTATCACGCAGTTCACTTAGCCCTTCAAGAGAGTTTGTTATCACGCTAGAGGACACATCAAGGTGGTGAGCAAGCGCGGCACATGTGGTTCCCGCATCAAGAAACACGATGTCATGTTCTTTCACGAGCGAAGCCCCAAAGGCAGCAAGCTTTTGTTTAATCGGGTTCGACTTGGCTCGCTGATTATAAGAAAGCGTCACTCTTTTATCGTCTAGGATAGCGCCACCACGTATCCGTAATATACCGGGATGGTTAGCTAACTTAACCAAATCACGCCGTGCAGAGTCGTAAGAAATGTCGAACTGTTGACAAATATCTTCTATTGTTATCTTTCCATGGCTTTTTATATGAGCTTCTATCTCAATCAAGCGTTCTTCTTGGGTCATTAAACACCACACCCTGCTTAGTTTTGTTTCAGTGTAACGTATTCCCCTTAAGTTAAACACTTGAATACGCGTAAATTCACTTATAATTATACGTGTTTATATTCGATTTGTAGACAAAGAATGCCTCTTTTTGCTTGAAAATACGTAAGTAAATGTGCAATATTTGGCTTTTAATTACGTATTGATACGTAAAAATAAGCATTAATGCGCGGTGCATAAGTGATTTTTAAAACCAAACACTGATGCTGAATCGCTATTCATCCGAACGAGATGATTCCAAATCAAAGGGATGAATCCTTTTGTGCCCACTAACTGAGAGTTGGACGTTATGACTTTTTCACCAATAAAAACCGCTGTTATCGGTTACGGGTTTTCCGCAAAAACCTTCCATATTCCTTTTGTCAGTGCACTAGATGAATTCGAGCTTGTCGCCATTAGCACCAGCAATGGAGAGGCAGTCGCGCAAGATTGGCCGACTGCCCAGCATTATACAGCAGCGAGTGATCTGCTTAACGAATCTGACGCTGAACTGGTCATCATCACTGCACCTAATGACGTGCACTTTGAACTGGCGAAGCAAGCGATTGAAAACGGCAAACACGTCATTATCGAGAAGCCTTTTGTCACCAATGTTGCGGATGGTGAAGCGCTTATCGCACTGGCGGAAGAAAAAAACCGCATACTGAGTGTTTACCATAATCGTCGTTGGGATGGAGACTTCTTAACAGCGAAAAAACTAATTGAAGAAAAACGTCTCGGTGAGCTAAAACATTTCGAATCTCACTTTGATCGCTTTAGACCAGAAGTACGTCAGCGCTGGCGTGAACAAGCGACAGATGGTGGTGGCATTTTATTTGATTTAGGCTCCCACTTAATTGATCAAGTACTCGAACTATTTGGTCTTCCTGACGCTATCAGCGCAGAATGTAAGATGATGCGTGAAGGCTCAACCAATGTTGACTATTTCGACGTGGTTCTGCATTACCCTAATCACTTAGCAATTGTACATGGTGATCTATTTAGTGCTGGTCCTAATAAACGTTTTACTCTCAAGGGCACAAAAGGCACCTACGAAAAGTGTGGGCTGGATTCTCAGGAACCACGTTTAATTGAGGGTATTCATCCGACCGAACCGAGCTGGGCAGATGAAACACCGGATAACTATGGTCGTTTTTATAGCGCGGATTCGAGCGAAATCATTGCCACAGAGAGAGGTGGCTATCAGCATTATTTCCTTAAAATGGCTGAAGCGATTCGTAATAACACCGCACCACCAGTTAAAGCTGAAGATGCTCTGTGGAACATCAAACTCATCGAACTGGCGATGGAAAGCAGCCGCTTAGGTCAAAAATTGCCCGTAAAGAATGTGTGAGGGCCTATAAATGAGCAAAGACATTTTATCAGAGCTATTAGAGCAAGAAGCGGAATTACAGCTAAATCATTTTAATCATGGAACCGCGTGGGAACTGGGCTGTGCACTAAAATCGGCAGCGGAGGAACGGTCTGCATCGGTAATGATAGAAGTGTATGCATTCGAGCAAGTACTGTTTAGTTACGCAATGGAAGGCAGCAGTAAGGACAAACAAGACTGGGCCAGACGCAAGCGTCAATCCGTTCTGCGCTTTGGCCACAGCTCTCATTATCTTGGTCACTACAATGCTTCTAAACAACGTGACTTTGAAAGTCAGCCTCATATCGATGCCAATGAATACTGCGCTCATGGTGGCGCATTTCCTATTCGCATTAAAGGAAGTGGACTTGTTGGTGTGATCACTGTGTCTGGATTGCCGTCAGAAGAAGACCACAACATGGTGATTGAAGTACTGAGAGCGCATTTAGATCATTATCAGCCATAAAGATCGTGATGGTTCGATTGGTTAAATAGTCGGTGACATAACGTCGCCGGCTCTTCGCCGTTTCTACTTAAATTACGGAACATTTTCATTAAACTGTTCAACTTGAAAATCTAACTCCTCCTTCCATTGTCTTGGTAACTCCTTTTCAATTTTGCCCAAGAAACGGGCCGTGTCAGCCGTTGGATTAACTTGATGTGCCGCTTTTGCCCACACATAGCTTTTAGCCAGCAGTTCAGATCTATCAATAGAGCTATTTTGCAACTTCTTCCAATACATCTTCGCCGTTGGTCCATATGCCTTTTCAATATGACGAGATGAGGCGAGTTCCATTAAATAAAGCGCTTTATTATTGGCGTATTCATCTCCACTTTTCTCACCGACAACTCTAAGGTAAAGGCTTGCAAGCTTATAAGCAGCCTCCCCAGAGCCATTGTTTATGGCCTGTGTATACCAAAACTCCACTTGCTCTAAATCGAATACTTCTGAGTTTGATATATAGATGTCTCCAAGTGTGACCTGAGCTTTGACTGCACTTATCTCGGCGGCTTGCTGACACCACTGTATTGCAAGCGACAAATTTCGTTCTTGCCAGTTAGTACCCAGGTATAAACGACCAATATCACAGGCAGCCTCGTAGACCCCACCCTCGTACGCTAACTTGAACCAATCGCTCGGATGCTCATTTGAATCAGGTGACTTGATTTGCATGATACAGTAGCCGTACTCCTGCTGGGCGACTGGTATCCCATTTTCAGCGGCATACAAAAATAAGTCACATGCTTTACCGATGTCTTGCTCTACCTTTCCCCAACCGTGTTTATAGAATAACGCTGACGCAAAGTTAGCCTCAGGAGAGCTTTGTTTAGCTAATCGAGTAAATATCTCAAACGACTGAGAATAGTCCCCACTCGCGAGAGCTTCATACCCCTTCGCCAGCGAATTGTTTTCATTTTCTGCAAAATTTTCAGATGGGTAACCCAGACTACAGATGATCAAAACAAGTCGTAACTGGCCCCAATTAAAACTGTTATACATTCAGTTAATTTCTCGATGGATAAATACCCTGAAGCGCAATCACCCAGCTTATTGCAATATATGGCATACGATTTTCATGAGACTGACTACCACCAGCACTAGATACTGTTGTCGAAGCATTAAGGTTGTTTGCCGCCACTAAACTAAAAGAAACCGAATCAGGGCTCATCATAATATTCGGCGCTTCAGTAGAGTATTTCGACTCGGCAAGCGAGCTGCCAGCTGGACTTCTTGTATTTGACTTATCATTAAATGCGTGAAGATTAATCACTCCGTCAATATCTATGTCACCAGATATTATCGTAGATGCCAAATGAGAGTGAGATGGCAACTGTAACTCCGAAAGGGTCACCGTCTCAGAACCACCACGCGCGCCTATCTGATAATTACTCAGACCGGGTCCATTTCCCCATCCTATGACGGCACGTCCGCGAGTGTCAGGCAAACCAAACGTTGTGCGGCCATCTCCGCCATACGTCGTTCCCAAAATAGAGAATAACGCAGTATATTGTGATATCGACAAAAGCTGACCATGGGCTAAGGTATATCCGCGTGGAGCAAAGTTTCCTGCGAATACACACATACTGCCAAGGAGTTGGTTGCCATCGCCGCTGCAAGCTAGCGCATTAGAACCGAACATTAATGATGGTAATACACACGCAGTAACCAGCAGCTTTCTTGTGAACATTTTCATAATCCGAATCCTTTAATAAAAAGGTGAGGAAGCAAAAATCATTGGAATGATGGATAGCGTCATGAATTCATGAATCGTTAATGACATTTTTGTTATTTATGAATCCTCACAGTATAGATTAAATTTGGAATTGGCATGCCAACTGGCCCAGTTTTATGCACCTATTACGCAGAGAATTGGGCTAGCTCAAAACATTAGTAAAAACTTAATTACTCGGTGGCAAACTTACTGCGATAAACCATACTTTTAGCAGGTCTATTTCCTATTCTGGAAATCGTTCACTTTTGTGCGGGATGCCAAATTATGGTTAAAACAATTTTTCACCAAACGCTGGCGGACAATGCCAACCTGCAATTAGAACCACACAAAGCAACACTCTCCCCTCCTTCCATTAAAGGATTGAGCTCTGGCGGCTTGAATATTGGGTACGAGGCATTAGACCGACACCTTAACCAACCCAGTCAAGACAAACTGGCTCTGCGTTGGATCAGCAAAGAGAATGACGTCGTTGATTTCAGCTATCGAGATCTCAGCGAGCAAACCAACCGTTTTGCAGACCTCTTATCAAAACTGGATTTACCACGAGGTAGCCGCGTTTACAGCCTTGCAGGGCGCAGACCGGAACTTTACGTAGCCGCAATGGGGACACTCAAAGCGGGCTGTGTCTTTACCCCACTATTTTCTGCCTTCGGTCCGGAGCCTATTCGCTCCCGAATGGAAATCGGTTCGGCAAATGTGGTCATCACCACTTGGAGTCTATATCGTAAAAAACTCAAAAGTTGGTGGCGGGAATTACCGCATATTAAAGCTATATTACTCATCGATGGCAGCCCGGATGACGAGCCTGGATGCTATGACTATCACAAGCTAATGGCTGATACTAACCCAGCCCATTCCTGTGAGCCGACGCAACCTGAAGACATGGCGCTACTGCACTTTACCAGCGGCACAACGGGTAAACCTAAAGGCGTTATCCATGTTCATCAGGCCGTACAACATCATATCCACTCTGCCTTTTACGCGTTGGATCTTAAGCCTGATGACATCTATTGGTGCACTGCCGATCCGGGCTGGGTAACAGGGACAACCTACGGCATCATCGCCCCGCTTTGTCTTGGGGTCACCATGATTATTGATGAAGCCGAATTTGATGCCGAGCGTTGGTATCAGATCTTGCAGGATCAGCAGGTCACCGTTTGGTATACCGCGCCTACCGCGATACGTATGCTCATGAAAATCGGTGATGCCCTGCCTAAGCAATTCGATTTGTCACACTTGCGTTTTATGGCCAGTGTTGGCGAACCACTTAATCCTGAGGCGGTTGAATGGGGTGAAAAAGTCTTTGGCATGCCATTTCATGACAACTGGTGGCAAACCGAAACTGGCGGCATCATGATTGCGAATGTTCCTTCAATGCCCGTCAAACCAGGTTCGATGGGTAAACCCCTTCCCGGTATTGAAGCTGGCATTGTCAATCAAAACGATGATGGCTCTTCACGTGAGGAGACCGAACCCATGCAAGTCGGAGAGCTTGCACTCAAATCCGGTTGGCCTTCCATGTTTCGCGGTTACCTGAATCAAGAAGAAAAATACCAGTCCTGCTTTAATGGTGAATGGTATCTCAGTGGCGATTTGGCGATGAAAGATGAAGAGGGCTATTTCTGGTTCGTCGGTCGTAAGGATGACCTTATTAAATCGTCCGGCCACTTGATTGGCCCATTTGAGGTTGAAAGTGCGTTAATGGAACACCCTGCGGTGGCAGAAGCTGGTGTTATTGGCGTACCCGACCCCGTCGCAGGACAGACCGTTAAGGCCTTTGTTGCACTTAAGCCGGATGTCAAAGCAGACGAAGAACTTCTGCAATCTTTGCTTGGTTTAGCTCGTAAGCGTCTCGGTGCTGCGGTAGCGCCGAAAGAAATCGTCTTTCGTAGCAACCTGCCAAAAACACGCAGTGGCAAGATCATGCGCCGCTTGCTTAAAGCACGTGAACTGGGCTTACCTGAAGGGGATATTTCGACATTGGAGAGTGATGAACAATGAACAAAAGACTCCATATCAATCGCGAACATTTACTCAGGCAGTTAGAACAGATGCTGCGTATTCGTCGTTTTGAGGAAAAATGCGCTGAGCTTTATGCGTTAGAAAAAATTCGTGGCTTCCTGCATCTCTATATCGGTGAAGAAGCCATAGCCGTTGGCGTAATGTCTGCACTCAATAAAGATGACCAAGTCGTGGCGACCTATCGCGAACACGGTCACGCACTTGCCCGCGGCATGAGCATGGGGAGCGTATTGGCTGAAATGTACGGCCGTACTAATGGCTGTAGTCATGGCCGCGGTGGTTCGATGCATCTGTTTGACAAGAACCTGAACTTCTACGGCGGCAATGCCATTGTTGGCGGAGGCCTGCCACTTGCTACTGGCCTTGCGCTTGCGAATAAAAAAATGCAGCGCGATGCCATCGCGGTATGCTTTTTTGGCGAAGGCGCGGTTGCCGAAGGTGAATTTCACGAAAGCCTTAATCTCGCTGCCCTGTGGGAGCTTCCGGTCCTGTTCATCTGTGAAAACAATCGTTACGCGATGGGAACGGCGCTCGCGCTATCTGAATCCAACACCAATATTTCACAAAAAGCCCGAAGTTACGGTATTGAATCGACTCAAGTCGATGGCATGAATGTGGTTGATGTGGAAGCCGCTGCTCTTGAAGCCGTTGATTTTGTCCGCGAGCAGAAAAAGCCCTATTTTATCGAGTGTCAAACCTACCGCTTCCGTGGTCACTCTAGTTTCGATACTCAACTATACCGAGATAAAAGTGAGGTCGCACTTTGGGAAGAGAAAGGCCCCGTTAAACAGCTTATCCATTGGCTGCAAAAAAACAGCCATTTTCAGGATCAAGAACTCTCGGACATCGAAGCTAACATTGCCGATGAAATAAGCGAAGCGATTACTTTTTCAGAAAATGGCGAATTGGAGCCAGTCGAACAACTCACCCGCTTTGTGCATAGCCCCGGAAACCAGTCACAACCGGAACATTATCCCTGTAGTCAAGCCCCCGACAAAGTGACCTATCGAGAAGCACTCCGGGCAGGGATCATCGACGTACTGAATAATGATCCAAGGTCTTTTCTTATGGGAGAAGATGTCGGACGTTACGGCGGTTGCTATGCCGTCAGTAAAGGATTGCTTGAACAATTTGGCCCGGAGCGAATCATTGACACACCGCTTTGCGAGTCAGGTTTTGTCGGCGTAGGCGTGGGAGCTGCACTTGGTGGTATGCGCCCTATTATTGAAGTCATGACCGTAAACTTTAGCTTACTCGCGATGGATCAAATCATTAATACCGCTGCGACTCTTCTCCATATGTCTGGGGGACAGTTTAATGTTCCAATCGTTATTCGTATGGCTTGCGGCGCAGGTAAACAGCTCGCAGCTCAACACTCACACAGCTGGGAGAACTTCTACGCTCACGTTCCCGGACTAAAAGTATTGAGCCCAGCAACCCACAATGATGCCTGCTATATGCTCAGTCAGGCGATCCAAGATCCCGACCCGGTCATCATTTTTGAACATGTCATGCTGCTCAATGAAGAAGGCCAAATCACCGAAGTACCTGATGCGCCAGTGGACAAAGCATTGGTTCGTCGTGACGGTAAAGACATTACCCTGATCACCTACGGAGGCAGCCTTGGAAAAACTTTACAAGCCGCGTATCAGCTGGAAACAGAGGGCATTGACGCCGAAGTAATTGACCTGAGATCACTCAGACCGCTGGATGCCAACACCATCATTACCAGTGTTTCGAAGACTCACCGTGCCGTTATCATTGATGAGGGTTGGTACACCGGAAGTCTGGCTGGAGAGGTCAGTTCGATCATCATGGAAAACGCGTTTTGGCAACTGGATGCTCCTGTCGGCAGAGTTTGTACGCAAGAAGTGCCGATACCTTATCCCCACCATTTAGAGCAAGCCGCCATTCCTCAAGTGGACAAAATTGTCCGAGCCGCAAAAGCGGCACTAATAGCGCCTGATTGGCAGGAAAAATAAGGAGAATCAGCTCATGGGAAATAATAAGCACGATGACTCCTTAATTGATATCACCATGCCTGCGCTAGGTGCCGACATGCGGGATGGTACGCTGATGGAATGGCTAGTAAAGCCAGGAGATCGAGTAGAGAAAGGCGACATCATTGCAGTGATTGAAACCAGCAAAGGTGCGATAGACATGGAGTCTTATCATTCGGGCACAATTACCGAGCTTCTGATAAAGCCGGACATCAAACTGCCTGTCGGCAGCGTTATCGCTCGAATGGAAAGCGACACACCCGTTTCCCCTGTTGCAGACATTAAGTCGTCCGCAATATCGCAGGACTCATCTGAACCTTTAACTGGTGCAACCGATGAAGAGTTACCTCCCTACTTACCTCCAAACATAGCTCCTAAAACAGATAGAGCAGCTAACTTTGAACCCGGTTCGAGACGTGAAACCCTCCTAAACCGTGACATTGTAACTAAGTCAGAACTATTAAAGCACATCGACGTGACCGCCAATGCTGCTGACAATCAGCAACGTCAGTACGCATCACCCGTCGCGCGAAAAACCGCACATTTATCTGGAATTGAACTTTCAACACTGACTGGCAGTGGTCCATACGGCGCCATTCTCTTGCGTGATTTGCCTAAAGATGCCTATTCTCCAACTCCACCACCTGTGGTTAAAAGCGCATCTGAAAGACAAGAGATGTCACCAATGCGGCAAGCCATCAGTGATGCTATGAGTCGCTCGAAAAAAGAGATTCCGCACTATTATCTCTCATTAGACATAGACCTGACTAAGGTACAAATATGGTTGGCCGAACAAAATCAACAACGCGAGCCAGAAAATCGGTTGCTACTTCCCGCAGTTATTCTTAACGCCATTGCTCGTCAGCTCGTCAAATTCCCCGATCTCAACGGCTTTTATCAAGATGGACACTTCACTCCTTCTACAGAAGTGAACATCGGCAATACGATCAGTCTGCGTGAAGGCGGTTTGGTTATTCCGAGCATTCTTAACGCTGACCAGCTAACCGTCGATCAAACGATGGATGCATTACGTGATTTAGCGCAGCGCAGCCGACGCGGACGACTTCGCAGCTCCGAGATTAGCCAGACCACCATAACGGTAACCAGTATCGGGGAACGGGGAGCCGACAGTATTACCGGTGTCATTTACCCACCTCAGGTAGCTATCATAGGACTCGGCCGCCAGCGTCAGGCCCCGGTAGTAAAAGACAACCAAATAGAAATCGGCGAGATCATGACAGTCACACTGGCCGCAGATCATCGCGTAAGTGACGGCGTCACTGGAGCGCGTTTTCTGCAGGCTCTGGCGAAGCAACTGCAACATCCGGAGGCTTTATGAACAATATCAATATACCAGCCACGATTGCCGAAGCGATAAAACATATCGCGCCTGAAATTGAAATGGACGAAATCGATCTGGATGAAGATTTGCGCGAAGAGTGCGATCTCGATTCGATGGACTTTCTTAACCTCCTTTCGTCTCTGAAAAAGACTACCGGTGTCAGTATTCCGGAAGGAGACTACACCAAGGTCCGCAGTTATAACCAACTGAAAAACTATCTGCAGGAACGATGTCAGTAAGCGCTGCAATTTCGCGTCTATGACGGCAGACAGAACCTTACAACAGAATAAAGGACGCTGACCATGTCTACACAAAATGCGCAACCGTTGATATATCGCTATCAACAACTTCATGCTACAGATGTCAGCCTCGTCGGAGGCAAAAATGCCAGTTTAGGTGAAATGCTCAGCCAGCTTAGTGAAAGTGGTATTCGTGTGCCAGATGGCTTTGCCACCAGTGCGCAGTTTTTCCGGGATTTTTTAAAGCAAAATGAGCTTAACGACCCTATTGCGGGATTTCTCAACCGAATGGATCGCGAAGAGATAAGCCTTGCTGAAGCCGGACGAAATATACGTACACTCATCAGTCAGGCGAGCTTTACCCCAGAACAAGAGAACGCTATTTTGGATGCGTACCACGCGCTATGCGAACAAATTGGGTTGCCTTTAGCTTCAGTCGCAGTTCGAAGTTCCGCCACCGCTGAAGACCTGCCAGAAGCCAGTTTTGCTGGCCAGCAAGAGAGCTATCTGAATATCCGTGGTGACCAACAGGTGCTTGAAGCCTGTAAGCAATGTTTCGCTTCTCTTTATACCGACCGCGCCATTGTTTACCGTCAAGAGCAAGGATTCGAACATCAACAAGTCGCTTTATCTGTCGGTGTGCAACAGATGATCGAATCGCAATGTGCGGGGGTAATGTTCAGTCTGGACACCGAAAATGGTTTTCCGGATGTGGTAATGATTAACGGCAGTTGGGGACTGGGTGAAACCATCGTTAAAGGCTCGGTCACACCCGATCGATTTATGGTTTATAAACCAATGCTTGAACAGCCTGACAAACGCCCGATCATTGAAAAGCAGCTCGGTAACAAACTGGAAAAAATGCTGTTTAATGACCCAGGAAAAGTAGAACAGCCGACCATAACCTTGCCAACCACACGCGAAGAGCGCAGTCAGCTTGTACTGAGCGACGATGAAATACTGCAATTGAGTAACTGGGCAGTGATCATCGAACGCCATTATGGCTGCCCTATGGATATGGAATGGGCAAAAGACAGCCAAACTCAGCAATTGTTCATGGTTCAGGCAAGGCCAGAAACGGTGGAATCACACCGCGATGCGGCTCTGTTGGTCAACTACAAACTGGAAAAAACCAATGCCCCCGTGCTACTCGAAGGTGCCAGTGTTGGTGGTGCAGTTGCAATCGGCCAAACCTATACCGTGTTGTCACCCGATGACATAGACTCATTCCCTGAAGGTGCGATTCTGGTCACTGAACGCACAGATCCGGACTGGGTACCGTTAATGCGCAAAGCGGCAGGTATCATTACTGACTCAGGCGGACCAACCAGCCATGCGGCAATTGTCAGTCGTGAGCTTAAAGTGCCCGCGATTGTCGGTACTGAACACGCCACACACAAACTCCAATCAGGACAAGTCGTGACACTCAGCTGCGCTCAGGGTGCTGTTGGTCAGGTGTATGATGGCGAGGTCAACTACACCACTCAAGAGATTGATCTCAAAGCTCTGCCTTCAACCAAAACGAAAATCATGATCAACGCAGCGATGCCTGACGGTATTTTCCACTGGTGGCAACTGCCTACTGCCGGGATTGGTTTAACCCGTATCGAATTTATCATTTCCAGCCATATTGGGCTTCACCCGATGGCCCTGTTACACCCAGAACAAATCACCGACCCAGAGGTAGAAAACGAAATCCGCACCCGTTGCCAGGGATTTGCCACACTGGCGGATTATTTCGTGGATAACCTTGCACTTGGCGTCAGTAAAATCGCTGCAAGCCAATATCCTAAACCGGTTATTGTGCGCATGTCTGATTTCAAATCGAATGAATATTGCGGTTTACTTGGCGGAGACTTCTTTGAGTTGCATGAAGAGAACCCGATGCTGGGTTTACGTGGTGCATCTCGCTATTACCACCCTCGTTATAAAGAAGCGTTTCAACTAGAATGCAAAGCAATCTTGAAAGCCAGAGAAGAGATTGGCTTTGATAACATCATCGTTATGATTCCATTCTGCCGTACCGTCAGTGAAGCCGACAAAGTGCTAGAAGTGATGGCAGAAGCAGGACTCAAACGTGGCGAAGATGGGTTGCAAGTCTATGTGATGTGCGAAATTCCGTCGAATGTTATCCTTGCCGACCGATTCGCTGAGAGGTTTGACGGTTTCTCGATCGGCAGTAATGACTTAACTCAATTGGTGCTAGGGATTGACCGTGACTCTGCTGAACTCAAACCAATGTTCGATGCTCGGGATGATGCAGTTAAAAGCCTCATTGAGCAAGTAATCCGTGTCGCACACAGCAAAGGATGCAAAGTCGGTATCTGTGGTCAGGCACCTTCGGATCACCCTGAGTTTGCCGAATTTCTTGTCACTTGTGGCATCGATTCGATATCACTCAACCCTGACTCCTTTGCTAAAGGTTGCACCGTGGTCGCCAAAGCGGAACAAGAAATTTCGCAAAGCAATAAGCTTTAACGGAATTAGATTTAACGCAAAGCTAACCAGCACTATACAGTCAGAAATTCACTTACTTCGGCCCAACGTAATGTTGGGCCATGAGTGCAAATATAATGGTTTTTCAGATAGCAATGTCCGCATAATCCCACCGCGCAATGCATTCTTCTCTCGACAGAAAGATAGATGTCTTTTGCGTCAATGCCATAGGAAACCAAATATTCACTTACCACACTCATCATGGCCTCTGGTCCGGCAACCAATACACAGTCTGGCTGTTCTCCAAACGATTGTAAGACTTTCGGTAAAACACCTATTGCCGTACCGGGATAGTAATCTTGCTCATCCAGTCCCGTAATATCTTCAACCACATTGAATATAGGAACACAGTGTTTCCAGTGTTCTCGTTCTGGTGTTAGCAACAAGGTTTGCTTACTGCGTGCTGCATACACGACCTCTAGCTGAGTAAAATTTTGCTGGTCGATAAGTTGTTCAACAACGCTCACCAGAGGGGCAAGGCCGCATCCTCCACCGATAACAAGAATCTTTTTGTCTACCAAATTGTCGGTTTGCCAACCGTGGCCAAATGGACCTCGGGCGCCAATGATTTCGCCTCGATATTTAGTAAACAGAGACTCAGTAACTGCGCCCACTTTACGAACTAAGGCCCGAAAGTGACCAAACTCGTCAGGTAACTTCGTAAAGGTAAATGGCGCTTCGCCCACTCCGGGCACACAAAGCATGAAAAACTGACCACTGGTGGCTTTTGTCCATTTCGGGTTTTGCTCTAGTAAGCGAAAATTGTAATGACGGGTATCTTCCCCATCATCGTAATAATCGATAATTTCAATGCTGTCTGGAGTTAAACTAAACATCATCGACAATCCTTTTCATTAATGAATGTACGCCAATAACTCCGGGACACGTCTGTTCACAACGACCGCAACCCACACAACCATAACGTCCAAATTCAGGTACAAAATCAATACTGAACTTGTGATACCAAAAACGCTCGACCCTTTTTCCAGCTTCCTTAGAAGGATTATGAAAACTGGCTACGCGTTGAAATCCTTCGTATAAACAGGAATCCCAAAACCTTACCTGAGAAACAGTGTCGTCTCGGGAAACATTGGCGTCTTCAGGGTTCTTGTCCTCAGTGATACTGCTCTTTGTGATTGAGCAGGTACCATAGCAAGAGCATGTCGGACAAAGCGTTGTGCATCCGGAACATCCTAAACACTGAATCCCGACTTGTTGCCAAAACGCCTCTGGCACTCTGCCCTCACTGACTTTTTCGATCCCTTCGATGAGATAACGATCATCAGGAAAAGCCTGCTCACAATGCGCGATGTTCTCCCAACGTTTACTCCGATGGTGAGTCGAGGCCACCTTAAGATCTAACCCTTGAAGCGACTCTTCTCCTAGCTTTGTCAGGACCACTAATAGCCAATGATCTTCATCGAGAGGGTGAAGCGTTAAATCTGCCGTCTCGTCGCGAACACTCGGGCCAGCATTTACCGTCGGACAGAAGCCATTCTCACAAGGCATCGTGCAATCCATTCCGATGAGTAAGGCTTGTTTTCGTCGAGTCTGGTAGTACGGATCTTGTTCAAAGAACTGATCCTGATAGTGAATCGCCACCAAATCACAGCTTTGGACGCCGAACAAAACAAACGGCTCAACGTTTGGTAACGTCTCTTTAAACATTTTGCCATCGAATACATACAGAGGCTCGTGTTCAGTAAAGAAGAATCCCTTTGCCGAATGGGTAGGCTTTTGATTCACAATGGGCTGCAAGTTATGCGCAAGCACACGCTGCCAATAGTAATCCTCCGCTCCCTGCTCGCTATTGGCTACAACCTGATAAAGCGCCCGACTTTGCAATAAGTGCAATCTGAGAGCATCCAATGAGTCTAATAAGTACGTCTTAGTCATTTTAACTCTCCCGGTCTTTCCCAAGCAGCGAGCGGTTTATGCCCTGCTGGCAGCAGTTCAACCTCCACTGCGCAGGCTTTTAATTCGGGCATTTTGGTAACCGGATCTTGCGCAGTATTAGTGAGCTGGTTAGATGGAGCCTCTTTAAAGTGATAAGGCATACTAACCACGCCAACTGGCACATCATCTGTGATGATTGCCCGCGTTTCGATGTAGCCGCGTCTTGATCGAACGCTGACCGGGCTATATAAAGAAATTCCCAATAGGTCAGCATCTTTAGGGTTAATAAACAGAATGCCCGGTGGGTTTTCCCGCTCCAATAAGGGCGATTTGCGTGTCATCGAACCACACCCATAATGGAAGTGCAGTCGATTGGTGGTTAACAGTAATGGAAAGTCAGAATCCGGAGACTCATCTATCGGAACGTACCGTACTGGCGTTAAACGAGCACGCCCGATCGGAAACTCCTTCTCGTGGAGAACTGGTGTTCCTTCAGGAGCAGAATCGTTACAAGGCCACTGCAAACCATGATGCTTATCCAACTTCGAGTAAGTCATCCCTTGGTACTCTGGCGTAATGGCAGCCATTTCATCGAACACTTCTTCACTGCTTTGCCAATTCAGGGCCTCACTGCCCATTTTTTTGGCGAGTGCTTGCAACCACTGCCAATCGGCCATCGATTCACCGAGTGGAGACATCGCAGGATTGATTAGCTGGACCCGGCGTTCACAATTCGTAAAGGTGCCCAACTTTTCCGCAAAGGAAGCAGCAGGAAGAATATAGTCAGCCAGCTTAGCGGTCTCTGTCATCGTCAGTTCCGCGACCACCAGCAAATCCAGTGACCGGTAAGCGAGTCGAACATGGTTTTGATCAGGATCCGTAACCACCGGATCCTCACCAAACAGGATTTGTGCTCGAAAGTGTCCTTCCATTGCGGTTTTGGTCATACCTAATGATGTTAAACCCGGTGTCGATGCAATATCACAGCCCCAGTAGTCAGCGAACCGCAGCTGGATATCGCTATCGTCCACAGATTGGTATCCGGGGTAGACGTTAGGCAGACAACCCATATCACAGGCACCTTGAACATTGTTTTGTCCACGTAATGGGTTAATACCCGTTCCCGGTTTCCCAATGTGTCCGCAAACCAACGCCAAATCAGCCAGCGCAATAACATTGGAGGTACCGCTAACAAATTGGGTAATGCCCATCCCATACAGAATCATAGCTCGGTCGGCTTGACTATAATATTGAGCTGCCCGTCGAATCAGGTTTGCTTCGACACCAGTAATACGTTCTACCGACTCCGGTGTAATACGCTCTACGTGCTCTGAGAGTTCATCAAAGCCCTCGCATCGATTTGAAATGAAATCCTCATCATGCCAGTGATTACTCAAAATCACATGAATCATGGCATTGATCAGCGCTATGTTGGATCCCGGAGTCAGTTGCAAATGTAAATCCGCTAACTTAGCTAAACGGGTTACTCTGGGGTCGATAACAATTAACTTCGCACCTGCCAGTTTGGCACGTATCACCTGCCCACCAAGGACACTGTGATTTTCTGTCGGATCAGCCCCAACAACCACAATAACGTCCGCTTCAAACAGGTCCTTGGCACTGTTGGTCATCGCACCAGAACCAAGCACTTGCTTCAAACCTGCCACCGTCGGGCTATGACAAATTCGAGCACAATGGTCGATATTGTTGGTACCTAAAACTGCGCGAGCGAATTTCTGTGCGGCATAATTGTCTTCGTTGGTTGCTCGGGCGCTGCTTATCACCCCTGTCGCGTCAGAGCCAAACTCTTCAATAATCTCTAAAAGTGTTGAGCTGATTTCTTCAAGTGCTTCATCCCAACTTATTGGAATGAATTGATCTTTACAGCGCTTCAAAGGTTGAGTAATTCGATTTTCTGGCGAAATGGCGTAGAGGCTGTTCCACCCTTTTTCACAGAGCTGACCTTGACTAATTGGATGCTCTTTCAAGGGGCTGATCCCACAAACCTGACCATGTTCATCACAAGAAAGCAGCATCCCACAGCCAACACCACAAAATGGGCACACCGTTTTAGTGGGTTTAGGTCGAATAGCAATATGATTAAGCAGTGGAGGCGAAGGTTCTGCTTTTAAGTCACCCGATGAAAGAAGATCAGGTGCTTTTGGTGAGTTTTTTCGCTGAGAGCTCATAACCTTAACCTTGCTACGTAAACCTACATAAATTATAGCAGTCCTCAGTTACTCGTTAGGCTCTTAGCGCGAGAAGTGGTTTCGATCTATTGCTTTCAGTTGGCAACTTATTGTGCATCTTCGGAGTGGCCACGCTGATAGATTATGTGATAAACCAAGCCGACGAATACACTGCCTCCTACAAGATTACCTAAGATCACAGGAACCAAGTTACTAAGAAAGCCCGCCAGGCCCACTGAGCTAGAGACCTCTACCGAGCCATAACTTTGCAGCATCATCGCCAAAGAAATAAAGTACATATTCGCGATACTATGCTCAAAACCAGCCGCAACAAATGCGGAGATAGGAAAAATTATCGCCACAACTTTATCTACAACCGTTCTACCCGCTAATGCCATCCAAACCGCCATACATACCAATATGTTACACAGTACTCCGCGGAAAAATGCACTCCAAAAAGGCATATCGCACTTTGCTGCTGCTATCTTTGCATACGTCATTGCAATGGCTCCCTGATTCATTTCAGGATGCCCGGAGAAAAAAACCAAAGCAGCCACCCCAACCGCACCAACAAAGTTTGATAAACAGACAACGACCCAGTTTTTTAGCAATTCAGCCGTCGTGATTTTGTCGTCGGCCCAGGCCATCGCCAATAAGTTATTACCTGTAAATAGCTCTGCTCCGGCGATGATCACCAAGATCAAGCCCAGAGAGAACGTCACCCCACCAAGCACTTGCTGGGTAGCAAAACTAAGCGCTGCATCCGATTTGACGATAGTAAAATACAATCCGCCCAGACCAATAAAAGCTCCGGCTAATATTCCGAGCATAATCATTGTCAGCAAAGGTAATCGCGCTTTTGTCACACCAATCGAGTCAACTTTTTCAGCGATTTGCTGTGGCGAAAAAGAGTCAAAACCATAAATGTCAGCCACGAGCGCACCTCCTTTCGAGTTCCTCCTTATAAACTAGTAGATATTGCACGACTAACTCATTTTTAGCCGCAGGATTCAGATCGTTGTCACGCTTACAAGTTTCAGAAAAGTAAAGAAGCGCATCACGCTTCAAAAGATTATTTGGGGCTATAATTATCAATCGATGAGCATATGCCCGCGTGCCACCATCAGGAGGCTTACACATGGAAGAGACAAGTGACCTTTGGCACAACAAATCCGTCGAAGATACGTTTTCTAAGCTTTCCAGCCTGCCAGATGGACTGACTCCTCAAGAAGCGGCGCTACGTCTCTCTCAGTTTGGTGCAAATAAACTCCCGACCAATCATGGACGTTCAGTATTTCAACGCTTGCTTAGTCAGTTTAACAATGTGCTGATTCATGTGTTGCTAATCGTTATGGTCGTCACTGCTGTTCTTGGCCACTGGGTGGATGCAGCTGTTATCGGGGGCGTGGTGATAATTAATGCCATCATTGGCTTTCTTCAGGAAGGCAAAGCAGAAAACGCACTGAATGCGATTCAAGCCATGCTTGCCCCTAGTGCCTTGGTTTTACGCGAAGGTCATCAAATTAATATCGATGCAGAAGAATTGGTAATTGGTGATGTCGTTATCCTTCAATCAGGTGACCGCGTCCCTGCTGACCTTCGATTGTTTCGTAGCAAAGGCTTGCAAGTCGCTGAAGCGGTATTAACTGGAGAGTCAATGACAATAGAAAAAAACACTCTCCCTGTCGGTTCCGACAGCGAATTAGCTGACCGTTATTGTATGGCCTATTCGGGAACCATGATTACTCATGGACAGGGATCAGGTGTTGTCGTCGCAACGGGAGTACACACCGAACTAGGAAAAATCAGCTCTCTGGTTTCTCGTGTAAAACCCGCCACCACTCCACTACTTAAACAGATTGCGCAGTTCAGTAGATGGCTAACCACTGGCATATTAATCGTCGCATTCACGACCTTTGCTTACGGCTTATTGATCCAAGGCTACCCCATTACCGAGATGTTTCTTGCTGCGGTCAGCTTAGCCGTCGCTGCCATTCCGGAAGGATTACCCGCAATTATGACCATCACGCTAGCCATTGGCGTGGAGAGAATGGCAAAGCGAAATGCCATCATTCGCCGTCTACCTGCAGTTGAAACTCTGGGGGCCGTCACGGTTATTTGTACCGATAAGACCGGCACCCTAACCCGAAATGAAATGACAGTGCAAAAAATCATTACCTCTCATACTCAGTTTGAGATCGGTGGTACGGGGTTCGATCCTCATGGTGAGGTGACCGTTGATCAAAAATCCATTTATCCAGAGCAGCATCCATTCCTTATCCAGGCAATTCGGGCGGCCGTGTTGTGCAATGATGCTACCATCAGTTTGCGTAATGAAAAATGGCAGATACAAGGTGACCCGATGGAAGGTGCTCTGCTTATCGCCGGTATGAAAACAGGCATTGACGCTGAAACGGAAACAAAAAGCTTTCCCCGAACCGACCTTATCCCATTTGAGTCCGAACACCGCTTTATGGCAACGCTACATCACAATCATGAGGGTGAAGCATTCATATTCATCAAAGGCGCACCAGAACAGGTTCTCGACATCTGCAACCGACAACATGTCGATAAAAATGCCGATAACACAGCCACTGAAATTAACCGAACGTATTGGCACGAACAAATAGAAATGATGGCTAAACAAGGGATGCGGGTTTTAGCCATTGCTTATCGACCAACCAATTATACTCAACTCGAACTCAGCTTTGATGACGTCAGTGACAACCTCATTATGCTGGGACTGTTTGGCCTGATCGATCCACCAAGACAAGAAGCTATCGATGCGATAGATGTATGTAAGAACGCTGGCATACGCGTAAAAATGATGACTGGCGACCATGCATTGACAGCACAAGCCATTGCCGGACAGATTGGCCTGTTCAATCCTCACGAAACGCTTACTGGCCAACAAATTGATGCACTGACGGATGTGGAGCTATTTGCTGTCGCTAAAGAAGTGGATGTCTATGCCCGTGTTAGCCCCGAACATAAAATGCGTCTGGTAAACACACTCCAAAAGCATCAACAAATCGTTGCGATGACCGGAGATGGCGTCAATGACGCACCCGCACTCAAACGTTCAGACATTGGTACTGCGATGGGAATTACTGGCACCGACTCTGCCAAAGAAGCGGCAGAAATGGTCCTCACCGACGATAATTTTGCGTCTATTACCGCTGCGGTTGAAGAAGGCCGAGCCGTCTACGATAACCTGAAAAAAGCGATTCTTTTTATTCTCCCGACTAACGGCGGTGAAGCGCTGGTCATTCTGGCAGCCGTAGTCTGGGGGTTTAAAGACCTGCCCCTCACGCCTATTCAAATCCTTTGGGTCAATATGATCACCGCTGTTACACTCGCGTTAGCTTTAGCATTCGAGCCTAAAGAACCTAACCTAATGCAACGCAAGCCGCGTAATCCGAATACGCCTCTTTTGACTACTCACCTAATTTGGCGCGTGATCTTTGTGTCTCTCATATTAATGTTTGGCACTTTAGGTATGTTTGTTTGGGAGATGGGGCAGCAAGAAAATATCGCCAAAGCCCGTACCATCGCGGTAAACACATTGGTGATGTTTGAAATATTTTATTTGTTTAATACCCGATTTATCCTCGAATCTGTTTTTTGCCGTCAAGGATTAATTGGCAACCTCTATGTGTTAATTGCTATCGCGGTACTCTTTGTCTTTCAAGTCTGCTTCACTTATCTGCCTTTCATGCAGGTATTATTTGGAACAACAGGACTGACATTTGATGTATGGCTACGGATTATCGTGGTCGCATCTTCCGTGCTCTTTTTAGTTGAGCTGGAAAAGTATTACTTAAACAAATCAAGACCAAGAAAAGCCTCAATGTCTAAGTAATCACGAACGTAAATTCCCCGGTCAATTGCCCGTCAACTTCTATTGGCTCAAATTGTAGGTAGTCGCGTGATTTCCCGCCCCACCACTCATTACCCGTCTGGCCTTTTAAGTAGAGCTGTGTGGTTAACAGTTCTCGCTCACCACGCCACAATTTGACATGGATATGGGGAGGACGAGAGCTATACGGCACTGGATACAAAGTCCGGAATAGATAGCGCCCGTCAATTCCCGTAACAGCGGCGCCAAAGCCAGCAAAATTAGGGTCAAACCTGTCATTGCTTGATTGATTCGGATGATCATAGATTCCCTGCCCATCACACTGCCAGATCTCCACTTTGACACCAGAAACAGGGTTCCCTTGCGTATCGACAACTCTACCATGCAGTATAATTGGCTCACCTACCAGCCCCTCCGTGTGCAAAATTAAGTTGTCACGAAGTGGTATATCCACGACCGGATAAAACGGTCCTTCCGTTTGTGCAGGCGTTGGATTTTTCGGATTAGCTGCTTTTAACGAAGGTGCAAACAGCAACATCCACAAAGCTAAAAAGTGTCGTCTTTCCATGATGTCACCCAATTTATTGACTGCTTTAATTGTGGTGAACACTGAGAGATTTTCCACTTTATCGCGGTTGTATTGGTATCAGTTCGGTATTCATACACAACAACTGGACGATTAGTCAGCATTTGATATTGCCGTTTTAGTTTTAAATGTCACCGTTTCAATTTAGGATTAGACATAGTAGACAGAATCTAAGCATTTGTTGGCAAACGCTCTCCATGAATTCGCGTTTAACAAATAAGCTGAAGTTACGAGAGTAGAAACATCAAGAAAAATAAGGAAATACAATGAAATTTGCAGTGTTAGGTGCAGGAGGCATCGGTTGTTATTTTGCAGCTCGACTTATTGATGCCGGTCATGAATGCGTATTAGTCGCAAGGGGTGAGCACTTAAATTCATTACAAAAAGATGGCCTGAAGCTTGATCACCCTGATTTTAACTTTAATGCCCCAGTTGAAGCGACCGACATTGCTGGTTTATGCCGGGAATATGATTGTAATAGTTTTGATTTACTCATCCTTGGCGCAAAGAGCGGAGCAACCGAATCAATACTTGACGAAATGAAGTCTTGGCTAGCGCAAGGAAATGTCCCTGTTCTGTCCATTCAGAATGGTGTAACCAATGAGGAGTTCATTGAGCAATGCGTTGGCCGGGAGCGGACAATCGGTGGTCTGGGCATTTACATCAGCGGTCATATTGTGAATCCGGGACATATTAAAGTACAAGGCGCAGGACAAATTGACTTTGGAGCTTGGCCCAATACGAAAAGCAATCCGACCATGGCTGAACTTTGTAACACATTAGAGGCGGTTTTCACCGATGCAGGCATACATACTCGTCTTTATGATGATGTCCGCTATGCGCTATGGCGTAAACTTGTTTTGAATAATGGTGTTAATCCCCTGACGGCATTGACTGACCAAAAAACCGGGATGATAACCAAAGATCCGATTTTAAGCCGAACCGTCCATACGATGATGAAAGAAACAGCAAGAGCCGCAAATGCCGCTGGTGTAAATCTATCAGACGTTGATGTGGAAGAGATGTTCGAATTGATCAGCAACTTTGGTGATATCAAAACTTCCATGCAGGTGGATATGGAACGAGGCCGTAGCTTGGAAGTAAACGAAATCTGCGGTCCGGTGATAGAGTATTGTCGAAAAATAAATCAACCAGCAGAAACGACTGAATTGATTTGCAGATTACTGGTAAACGCTAACGAACTAAGAAGCGAGCTTTAGACCTATACGCCAATAAAAATTTGTATCCTTTGTTGCAATTGAGCTTTCCGAGCTGATTAGCATCATCGAAATGAAATAGTGGATATAAGAAGCCGGGATTCTGTAAGGGGTTATGATGGGCTGAACTGAGACAGAAGCTGAACTAAACTCAAAGAGTTGAAAATATACTTGCCGATAGTTCATCAACCAAACTGGAATATTTGTGGTTCACATTCGTACATTTAGTGCCGTACTCAATTTACCTTTTACCACGGAGAACGATATGAAACGTAAAATGTTACTTGTCTTGGTGCCCCTATTAGCCACAGCCAACAGCCTGCTAGCTTCTGAAATCCCGGTACAAACCACAGATGGTAGACTGGTCGGTGATAATGGAATGGCACTTTATACTTTCGATAAAGATGCCACCAACAGTGGAAAAAGTATGTGTAACGGTTCCTGCGCAATGAACTGGCCACCGCTCTCAGCTTCTTCTGAAGCCGCAGCTAGCGGGGATTTCAGTATCATCAGTCGTGATGACGGAAGTAAACAATGGGCGTATAAGGGTAAACCTCTTTATTATTGGGTCAAGGATCAAAAGCCCGGTGACAAAACTGGTGATGGTTTAAGCGGTGTTTGGCATCTAGCCTATCCATAGAATATTGAGTGGTAGACAATAATGACTAAGGTTATTGTTTAACTAAATCCATGAGGATGGTGATGAAGATAAGTGCCTGCCTTACTGGCAATATCTTGCGTATTGTTGTTCAGCATCACTCCTCATCCGCAACCCTGCAAGATACGCTGTCACCTTTAAATCTTAACTGTCCGTATCTTATTGGTAACTCTATTGGTTAACGGGGCTTAGTGATTTCTGCACCTCCTTCGCACTACGCACATATCTGAATAATTACTTGTATAGCAGACCAATACATAAGCTCGTACCCAAAAACAAACGAGTCAGCTAAGGGCTAGCTGACGCAATGATACGCTTGTTCAAATTAGAAGTGTTAGCGTACAAATGTAAACACCGCCACACAGCACGATTATTTATTACTTATTAACGTCCGCGAGTTGAGATAAGGATATTTTTACGGAAAAACGTCTCAAAAGTAACATTTTGTAAAGCACTATGGAGCGTTTAAACTTCAAGCTTAATGTAACAACCTGTTTTATTAGATCTTCACAACGGTGATTTAAAACTGGTACGACCAAATTCACAATGAAAAAAAGTACTTCATTTTATATGGTAGTTGGCCAAAAATAAGTCTTCATTAAATAGGTTGTTTTATCTATATTTACATAAATTTCATATGGATATTTATCAAAAGTGAAATAACCATACTAAGCCGTTCATACTCCACATAATAAGGAAATAAGGATGTTAAAACCGTTACGGTTCACTATAGTCGCTTCCACTTTGCTGTTTTCAACTCTTTCGGTTGCCAGTGAGCCAATTTTTGCACAGGCGTCTAAAGGAAGTTTCAACGATGCTGCTATTACCAAACTTTTTGAGCAACAGCCATCGCTAAGTGCGCCAGTGACGTTTGCGGGTACGCCAAGTAATACCTTCAGACAATCTATCGATAACAGTGCCCTTGCCTTCAGTGCGGTCGAGAACAGCACGATTGACGGCCGTCTAGTGCAGGCCACGGTGGAAGCTTTTCAGCAGTACCGACTGGTCGATGCCAAAGCCTTTATCACGACGCCAATAGAAATGTGTGTATTAATGAACCGCCAGGATGTTGCCAATAATACCGCCATCACCATGATAGCTTCCCATCCTGCTGCCCTGAAACAAATCAACGGCTGGAAGGCTGGTTTCCAGCCAAAAGAGATGGAGATCCCTGAGGGAACAGCGGCGGCGGCAAGACTCGTTGCCGATCGTGAACTACCGATTGGAACGGCAGCTATCGGTGCTTGTGTACTTGATACCGTTTATACCGAGCTGGAAGTCGTTGAGAAAGGTGTTCAGGATAACAAGAACAATAAGACCTCATTTCTGCTGATGAAGGTTGAGCCGCGTGAAGAAAAAATCAGCGAAACACAGGCTCGCGAAGAGCTTACGGCAGCGATTGAGATAGGCAAAAAATTGGCGAAAGTTAGCCAATAAAACGAGATAGCCACCACTTGGGGGACGATTCACAGTGGTGGCTTCAAAAACATTTGCGGTTATCCCGAGCCCAAAATATAACGCCATCGATATTAGCCACCTAAAATAAAACGTGACTTATCAACTCACACCGTTCGTAAAAGTACTTATCAATCCATGAAGTTTATTGTTCCTCAGCGACAAATTCCCGTCAGTCAACGCAATACTCATACGTGCTATATTTCCGCCCTTCAGCAACCATTTGTAACTCACTGTAAAACAGATTACTAGAAGAATAATCAACATCACAAATCATCCATCTTTAGCATTCCTCTGCGAAGTAGCTCTTTTAGAGCACTCTTAGCATTGGAATGAGTCTGATAGGCAATCACGCTAATCATTACTACCAATATTGCAGAAGCTCTTGAAGCAATTTATTTAAACTCATATTCGTAGTCTAATCCTTTTTAGTGAATGATCGACCTAAAATAGCTATAACCAAAATCAAAAACAGAATGTAAAAACTATAGTTTTGAAATGAGTTAAAAAACAACCAAGCGACAAGAGCAATTATCAAGCCTGAAAGTATCAGTAATATTCCGTTTTTCAATATCATAACCCTTCGTTCGCAAGCGCTTTACTCCAATAACTGGCATGCTTTTTAACCTTTTGCGCTAATATTTCTCGGTTTGCGGCATAAAATTGATGGCTGTTGGGATACGTTAACCCATGCTTTTTTTGAAAGGTGAAAAAGTCACTTTGATTTAGCCCGCACGTCAAACTCTTTGTGCTTGCTACTGCTATACTACCCACAACTGCACCCACATAAAAAGACGCAAGTAAAGCTCCTGCAACTTTTAGTTTTTCTAACCCTGTGGTTGCCTTTATCAATTCGGCAACGGTTGCCTCTCGACCTAACGTCTTCAATACTTCTATCATTATCCCGGCGTTACTTATTGCCGCCGTTGCCGAGTCAAACAGTGTCGTTGGAACCGGAAGCCCCAGAGCTTTCATATTGGCATTAAAATTTTTGAAAAACTCATCAGAGCTAATATCGCACGTTGTCATACACAATCTCCCATACATTCAGAACGTTTGAGAGAATTATAAAAACGTTCGTATATAAAGTTTTGACAGGTTCTCATTCGCTCGAAGGAGTTCACCATGTGCAATTGGTAAATTACATCAGTTTGCAAATTTCGGCCCTCGACATAGATAAACAACCATTTTTTCAAACATAATAACGACGTAAAGATTTAACCATGAGAAGTGTGTGGATTTTTCATGCCAAAATCTGTGGCAATCTAATCGAATTGAGCAAAACACATACAATGGAGTTGTTATGTCTTTTTCTTCAGAGCAAATACTACCCATTACGGCTAATCAGGATAGGTCAAGAGGATGCTTGATAGGATTAGCGGTCGGTGATGCACTGGGTACTACATTAGAATTTCAACCACCAGGAACCTTTAAACCACTGACTGATATTGTTGGTGGAGGACACTTCTGTTTAAAAAAAGGCTACTGGACGGATGATACCTCTATGGCGTTGTGTTTGGGCCATAGTCTGGTTGAATGCGCAGGTTTTGATGCTCGAGACCAAATGAACAAGTACTGTGATTGGATGAATAACGGTTATATGAGCAGTATTGGCGTTTGTTTTGATGTTGGTGTTGGGGTGTCATCGGCATTACGTCGTTTTCAAAAGACAGGTGACCCGTACGCGGGGTCAAAAGCAAGGTGGAGCTCAGGAAATGGTTCTATTATGCGCCTTGCTCCTGTTCCCATTTTTTATCAGCGATCACCCTCTGATGCGATGGAATTTGCAGCAGAAAGCTCCCGCACGACACACGGTTCTGAATTGTGTCTTGATGCCTGCCGTTTGCTGTCTTCCATATTAGTTCATCTTATCAATGGTGGAGAAAAGCACGGTTGTTTTGAGCTTCAGTACCAACCACAAACAGAAGAAGTTCAGCATATAAAATCGGGCGCTTTCGCCAATAAGACGTATTCCAAGCTAACAGGAAGTGGGTATGTCATTGAGAGTTTAGAGTCAGCCTTGTGGTGTTTTATTAATACCGAGTCGTTTGAATCGTGTGTTCTGGCTGCCGCTAACCTTGGCAATGATGCTGATACAACAGCAGCGATCGCCGGGCAGTTAGCCGGTGCGTACTACGGACATAGTGGGATACGCTCTGACTGGTTGGATGTACTTTACATGCATGATGATATTTTTGAATTGGGAGATGAACTTTTCACACTTTCCCAGCAAATTCATAAGGGGAAAACGACGGAGGAACGTGAATGACGGAGTTGGCTATGTTGCAAACTACTCACTATTTATGTTCTCTGGAAGAAAATGAAGTACTCCAGCAAATATGCTTGCCTCTTAATCATTGCAATGTTCCTTCCTGGCTCCTCGCGAGCATCGCCTATCAGGTCAATCCGATTCCTTTGGAAATAGACGGTATTCATATTTGGTATCCCAAATTGTTTAATAACCTTAAAAACATGGATAGTTATGAAACTCGGGCGGAACATTTTAAGAACTTCATGACTCAGCTTTTTCATTTGTCGAAACATGATTACAACGCGCAAGAGAACGCGGATCCACCACCCAGACCAAAGGTGAATTATCGGCGTTTGTTATTGGGGTGGTTGTTTGATTCTGATAATGAGCAAGGAGCGGCATGGCGTAGCTGGGTTGAGTCACGTTTTGGTTTATTAACCTGTTTCCATCGAGAGTCGCTACATGGCCCTGATACCCCTGAATACCTTAGATTCAGGCAGGCTTGTACCCGAGCGACATACAATACTAACGAACTGTATGCACAGTTAGATTTGCTTTATTGCTTTTGTCAGCATGAGTTACGTTTACGATATAAGGGCAGTGAACATGTGACCTTATATCGCGGCTGTACTGAGTTACCCGAACACACTATTGATGGGCAGGCAGTAAAACTGTTCAATAATTTGAGTTCGTTTACAGCTGATGCAGAGAGTGCCCTCCGCTTCGGTTCAAAAGTTTATGCCGTTGAGGTTCCTCTTGCCAAAATCGCGTGTTTTGAATCGCTACTACCCCATAGTTTACAGGGAGAGCAAGAGTTCATGGTTTTGGGGGGGCTATACAAAGTTAAGCGATTAAAACTGTAACGCAAGCACATGAAATGCGAGTCACTGTCGTGAGTAATGCTAAATGACCGAAATGACAAAGAGAAGTAGATAACTTTGTTGTTCGAGAAGGATTGGCTGCAGACGCAGCCACAGGAACGTTGTTGTCTATTGATAGGTAGTTGGCTCAAATGTGTTAGGCTGAAATCGGGCGCTTCCAGACTATTCAACATCCTTTATTGCACTACATTGACTCTAAATTTGAGAGCCTAATCGATTGGTTATGAACAAATAAACGATCAAACAATCCTATATGCTACAAAGCTCAACTTGAAGAACAAAATATAGGAAAAATGTTAATGAAAGTTAGAATTACTATCAGTGGGTTAGGTGCTGGTATACCCAAACTGCCAATCGGTGTAAATTTAATATCTGGCTGCTACATAGAGACAAAACCTAACGATGGCAAAGCTCCCGCGCGTCTGTATGGTATTGTTGACTACTTATCTGTAGGTGGTGAGTCAAGCACTTTACTGTTTGGACACGCACAAACAGAATGGATGACTGTAGAAAATGAATCGGCTCAGAAGCTTTTACAGTATGAAAATTTTATTGGCAGCCAAGTTGATGTGGAAATAAAAGGGACTTCCTTTGGTTCTAGTAAAGGCGATGTGACCTTAAAGATCATCGATAAAATTGGAAACGCCAAATCTGCAATAGATAAGTTTAATATAAAAATCGATGCTTATCAGCTATCTTCAACAAAGATAAGAGGTCAGATCAGAGCAACTAAAACAGAGAGCTCTAAATAGAGACTTTATGATGGTGCAATATTTAAATATAATAAAAAACAAAATGTTAAAACTCACGAATAAGCTGCTGCTATTTACAACTATATTCATTTTCGGGGGTTATTGCTTTTTAATATTATCTCGAGAGCACTTTGAGACGATCAGCCACGAGTTATTTGGCGAAACTACCTACATTATGAATTCGATATTCTTAGATATTGCACTCAGCAAGCCGCTTATATTACTACCAATAATGGCATCTATTGTCGTCATAAGTAACCATAGAAAAAACCAGACCTTGTACAAACAACTACACTACAACCTAGTAAGTACTCTACTTTCAACACTTATAGTAGGTGTAATACTGTACTTTATATATGTTCGGTAGACTATTGCGGCATAAAGAGTAGCGTGGATTCCCTTCCCCAAGATAAATGCATCTAAGATGCATAGTAGCGCAGCGACTTACCAATTAAGCCATTTCAATACAAAAGCATTTTCTTTGCGAATGTACATACGGCGCAGTTCATCACCAAGAATAATCAGTAACGCAAAAGGAACACTTAGTAGTATGTGCCAGGCTTGCAGCGGAGCGGTACCGAAAAACGTATTACAAATAGGGACATAACTGATCAGACCAAGTAGAAGCAACTCGATAGAGATACCAAATATGACTAACCGATTGCTTAGAATTCCCATACTAAACAGACTTTGTCGACGTGTGCGGCAGATTAGAACATTAGCGATCTGGCAAATAATGATAGATGCGAAAAATGCTGTGACGGCAGTTTGATACAAGGGGTCATTGACTGGCAATGTTGAACCCCATTGCCATCCGCCTTCAAACAGCACCATGAAGAAGCAGAAAAAACCAGCGCTGGCTTCAATAATACCAACGACGCCATAGCTTCTGAAAAGCAGGTTCATGGTGAACAACCTTTCCTCTCGGGGACGTGGCGGCTGCTGCATAACATCGGATTCAGGTTTTTCTGAACCCAAACCAAGCGCAGGTAAAATATCGGTCCCCAAGTCGATTGCGAGAATCATCACCACGGTCAGCGGCAATGGTATATCTAATAAGACATAGGCGATAAATGGCAAGATTTCCGGTACGTTACTCGTCAGGATATAAGCAATGAATTTTTTAATATTTTCAAATATCGCACGCCCTTCTTCGACGGCGGCAACGATCGTGGCAAAGTTGTCATCCATTAAGACCATATTACTGGCCTCTTTGGCGACATCGGTTCCCATTACGCCCATAGCGACGCCCATATCTGCATTTTTAAGTGCGGGAGCATCATTAACTCCGTCACCAGTAACAGAGACGACTTCTCCCAGCGATTGTAAGGTACGGACAATTCGTAATTTTTGATCGGGATTGGTTCGTGTAAATATGATCTCCGGCTCTGTTAGTCGGGCTTGTAACTCCGAGTCAGACATACGCGTGAGTTCATCACCCCCAATGACCGTACCCTCCCCCTTGACCAATCCAACCTGGCGAGCAATCGTCTCTGCTGTAATGGCATAATCTCCCGTGATCATAATGACCTTAATCCCCGCCCGACGACAACGACGAAGTGCATCGGGAACCTCAGGCCGAGGGGGATCTTGCATACCGATCAACCCAATCAGAGAAAATCCGTTTTCACTATCCAGTGATGGCTTATTGAGAGGACGAAAAGCTATCGCTAAAACTCGTTGCCCTCGTTTAGCTAAACGCTGAAAATCATCAAAGAAATGCTGCCGGGCTGCGTCGTTCATTTCTTGTTGCTCACCATCGAGCAGATAAGAATCGCATTTGTGTAATACCACTTCCGGAGCGCCTTTTAACCACGCGACGTAACTGCCGTTATCAATGGCATCACTACTATTAATAGTGATCATCCGCCGGGTCATAGAATCAAATGGGAACTCATGAAATCTCTGTTTTGTATTATCGACATCGCTCAACCCATTCGCGTAAACCAATAAAGCCCCCTCAGTCGGATCACCAGTAAAACTTTCCTGACGCAAATAAGCGTTGTTGCAAAGCACCATGGCATCCAGTAGCTTATCCACCCCCTGTTGTTGCATGATAGAACGGTCCCACACCACAAATTCCCTTTGGTTCAGAATCACTGTTCTGACACTGATGAGATTCTGCGTTAGCGTGCCTGTCTTATCGGTGCAAATGACCGTTGTGCTGCCCAGAGTTTCGATACTTTCCAGATTTTTGACTAAGGCTTTTCTCTTCGCCATTCGTCTATTTGCCATCGTTAAAGCAAGCGTTACGGTTGGCAACAAACCTTCTGGTACATTCGCGACAATAATACCAATGGCAAAAATAAGGCTGTCGATTTGTCCTTTACCGATAGCAACACTAATGGCAAAAAAGAGCACGCCTAATACAATGGCAATAAATCCAATTATGCGGGTAAAGCGTCGTAGCTCCTTGCGTATAGGCGTTTCAACTTCGTCGGTTTCTTTGGTAAGTTTTACCACATGGCCAAACTGAGTATTCATCCCCGTACTGTAAACAATGGCCTTACCATCACCGCTTTGAACCAGTGTTCCGGAAAACACCATATTGCGGCTTTCAAGTAGGTTCGGACTGGTTGATTCGAGATGACGTAATTGTGGTTCACTTTCTCCGGTCAAACTGCTGAGATCGATTTTTAACTGGGCGTGCTCGAGCAGTCGTCCATCAGCACAGATGCGATCGCCTTCAGATAACAGCATGACATCGCCCGGCACGACGGTATCTGCTCGTATGCTTGTTGCCTGACCATCACGTAACACCGTCACCATTTGTGGTAACAGCTTACCGAAGCTTTCCATGATCCGCTCCGTCTGATGCTCTTGAATATAAGTAAAAATAACGTTGAGCAGCACGACCGCAAATAGCGCATAGGCAATGTACAAGTTACCCTGACCGGGCTCAAGACGTTCAGCAACCAGGGCCAACAGGCCACCCATTATTAACAACACAGCAAAGTAATTAAGAAATAAGCGCAAGAACTTAATAAGCTCGGACGTTTTTTCCTTAGCTTGTAAATTATTGGCACCGTAGATTTCAAGGCGTTTTATCGCTTCAGAGGAAGGTAGTCCTTCTTCACTTGAAGAAAGATCATCTAACAATACATTGATATCAACCTGATGAGCATCCTGTAAATGGAGCTTCTCGGTTTGGCTAGAATTGGTATCCACGGACAGTTTCTCCATATAGGGAAAACAACCGAAAGTAGGAGCCTGAGTAAAGCCCCTTCCCTAAATAACTTGGCTGTAGCTCAAGTGAATAAGAAAAGGAGCTATTATTTAGATACCTCAGTTATTTTTTAGGTAACCAAGCAGTACGGTCAATATCCAAATCCGGGAACTCATCTGGGTTAAATTCCGGATGTTCCGCACCGGCAGCAAGCTTTGTCCTGTAATCTTTCAACAAGCGCATCGCTGTTGGGAACAACATAATTAATGCCAGCAAGTTGACAATGGCAAGAATCCCCATCATTGGATCGGAGAAGAAGAATACCGAAGTCGCTCCCGGTGCAACTGCGCCGATAAATACGATAGCAATCACAGCGATGCGTAAAATGTGCAATGACATCTTACTCTGAGACATAAACGTGAGTGCGTTCTCGCCCAAATAGTAGTTGTAGATAACAGAGCTGAACGAGAACAACAAAATGGCACCAGTTAAATAGTACTGTGACCATTGACCAAGGTGGGAAACCAAAGATTGTTGCGTCAGAACAACACCGTCCACCCCCTCTGCCCCAGGAACATATACGTCACCGAGTAAAATGACAAAAGCCGTACAGCTACATACAACGATGGTATCGATAAACACAGAAAGGGACTGTGTAATACCCTGACTGATTGGGTGCGAGACATCCGCTGTTGCTGCAACGTTTGGCGCAGAACCCAAGCCTGCCTCGTTGGAGAACAGACCACGACGGAGACCATTCGCTAACGCAGCCCCCATACCACCACTGACTACTTCCTCAATACCAAAAGCGCTTTTAACAATAGTTGCTATAACGCCAGGAATCTCAGTGATGTTCATTACGATAACCAAAAGCGCTAAGGCAACATAGGCAACCGCCATAATCGGAACGACGACATCGGCAGTTTTTGCGATACGGTGAATACCACCATAAATGATAAAACCGACAACCACAGAGAGAAATACTCCGGTGTACAAACGGTCAATTCCCAGGCTGTCGGCCGCAGCGCCTGCCACTGTGTTGCCCTGAAACGCGTTAAATCCAATCGCGAAAGAGGCAATCAAACATACGGCATAAACATAGGCTAACCAGCGGTAATCTTCACCAAGACCATGAATAATGGTTCGGGCAGCACCACCACGGAAATCATTCCCTTCTTTTCGTTTGTACAGCTGTGCAAGAGAACATTCAACAAGACTGGTTGCCATACCAACGAGAGCTATAGCCCACATCCAGAATACCGCCCCCGGACCGCCTAATGTAATAGCAACAGCCACACCAGCGATGTTACCACCACCGACACGGCCACCAATGGAGAGTAAAAGCGCTTCACGGCCAGAGATTGCTTTTGCATCAGCCGTCTGGTTTTTTGTCAGCAATACGCTGAACATGCGTTTGAAGAATCTGAATTGAACAAAATCAGTTACGATTGTGAAGAAAACCCCGAAGATCACTAGGAAAGGCACAAGTGCCCAGCCCCATGTGAGGTCTCCAATTACGCCGAAAAAGGATTCAAGAATTTGCATCATTCCTCCTAAATATAACGATAGGCTATCGATTTAAAACTTATTTAGCTGATAAATAAGATCACTTTTGAATTATTGTTACTATTCATGATAATCGGAATGGAGCTTTTATTTTTCGATAAAACATCATGTATCTACAATGATAGTCACGGAATCTGAGTAGAGGAATAAAGATTATCCTCATAGAACATGATGACGAAGGTTGTGTCATCTCTGTCTAACCAACAATGATTCATCAGAGCAACTTGTAGCTCAGTTTAAAAAGGTTTTGTAACTGGTCATCTAAACCAACGCCAAACATTTAAAGACAGTTAGAACGTATCTATATCTTAGGTCTGTAAATCCAGAAAATCGCAGCTTTACGAATAAAAATGCCTCTACTCAAAAATCTTGAATAGAGGCATTTTTGTGTTCTGATTGTCTTGGTTTTATGCGGCTTCGAATGCTAGAGCTTTCTTCTCAACCTGACGGAAAATAAGCGTAAGAATACCGTTTACCGTTAGGTAGAAAGCACCTGCAACACCAAACACGGTGAGGGTATCGTATGTTTGCGCGTTAATTCGCTGCGCGTAGCCCATGAGGTCCATAATGGTGATCGTACTTGCCAGAGATGTCCCTTTGAATACCAAGATCACCTCATTTGAATAGGCCGGAATTGCGCGGCGGATGGCATACGGAAGCAAGACTTTCAACGTTGACGATTTGTCCATCCCCAGTGCACGGCAAGCCTGCCACTGGCCTGAAGGAATGGCGTTGAATGCGCCTTTAAATAGCTGAGTACTGTACGACGCGGTATTGAAAGCCAGTGCGACCATGGCACAGAACCAAGGTTGGCTCAACCAGGTCCATAAGAAGCTTTCTCTAATGGCGTCAAACTGCCCCGGACCATAGTAGACCAAGAAAATCTGAACCAATAATGGCGTACCAGTGAATAGAGTGATGATGCTACGACTCAACCAATGCAGACCCGGTGTCCGCAGTATTAGGGTTAAAGTCATCAACAAAGCCAGAATACAACCGACAACCAAAGAAGCGACGGTCAGTTGAATACTGGTACCAAGACCTTCAACCAATTGCCAAACCTGTTGTTCGTTCATGCGGTTGCCTCCTGTCCCATGCTCATTCCTTGAACAGAAAACTTCTTATCGATCACTTTCACCGCTCGTTGTGTTACCAGGGTAATCACCAAATAAACAGCGGCGGCTGTCGCGTACCAAGTAAAGGCTTCATGCGTTGCGGCTGACGTAAGCTGCGCCTGTTTGAGAAGATCAGTCACGCCAATCAGAGAAACCAACGCAGTATCTTTCAGCAAAACTAACCATTGGTTAGTGAGGCCCGGAAGTGCGTGCCTTACTGCTTGAGGCAAGACAATACGCACGAATGTATGGGCTTGACCAATTCCTAATGCACTTGCTGCTTCTCTCTGCCCTTTACCAACCGCTTTCAACGCACCACGAAGAGTCTGAGAAGCGTAAGAGGCAAAAATCAGTGAAAGTGCAATCACACCAGACAAAAACGGGCTAACCTCAATAAAGTCTCCGGTGATCAAAAACAGAACCTGCGTTGAACCAAAATAAATGAACAGTACAACAAGCAGTTCTGGCAAGCCGCGTATCACTGTTACGATGGCTGTCGTTGGCCATTTAACAAATACTCGACGAGACATTTCACCACTGGCGAAGACCACTGCCAGAATCAAACCGACTAATAAGCTGGCAAAAGCTAGCTGAACGGTCATCCAGCTCGCTTGTACAAGTGATAGAGAGTAACCCGTTAACGCCATATTAGTTACCGAAGTACTTATTGAAGATTACGTCGTATTCGCCGTTCGCTTTTACTGTATTGAGCGCGGCGTTTAGCTTCTCTGTCAGTGCTTGGTTATCTTTGTTTACTGCAATACCAAAGCCGTTACCAAAGTATTTTGCGTTAGTCACACGCTCACCTACGTACGTTAGGTTGTCTTCTTTCTTAAACCATTCAGCCACAACCGCTGTATCACCGAAAACTGAGTCAATACGGCCATTTTTCATGTCAATGAAGGCATCTTGGTAGCTTGAGTATGGTACTGCAGTCACGCCAGGAAGTTGCTCAAGAAGGTAAGTTTGGTGAGTTGAACCATTTTGAACACCAACACGCTTGCCTTCCAGCTGAGTTTTATCTGCAACTTTGCCTTTCACAGAAACAAACGCCGCTGAGTTGTCATAGTAAGAATCAGAAAAGTTTACTTGCTCCAAACGTGCATCAGTAATGTCCATAGCAGAGATAGCCGCATCGTAACGTTTGAACTTCAATGCTGGGATCAGGCTGTCAAAAGCTTGGTTATGGAAGCTACATTTTGCTGCCATTTCTTTACAAAGTGCGTTAGCAAGATCCACATCGAACCCTTGAATTTGGTTATTCTCATCAATGTATTCGAAAGGGGCGTAAGTGGCTTCCATCGCAAATTTAATTTCTTCTTGCGCTGCTACGTTCGCAGAAATAAGGCCAATTAGTGAAGCTAGTAAAATCTTTTTCATTGCAATACTCCGTGTGTACGTCTTTGGCTGACACTCGCAATGACAGCCGATCATCTGTGATTGTTTATTACTGTTTTGTTTTAGTGCTTTAAGTAATCCGCAAACTGAGTCGTTTGAGGATTAATAAATGCGTCGTTTGTACCATGCTCAACAATATGTCCTTTCTCAAGGTACAAAACATGGCTTGCGATCTTCTTGGCAAAATCCACTTCGTGTGTCACCACAACCTGAGTAATGCCAGTTTCACTCAAATCCTTAATGATCTTAACCACTTGGTTTGTGATCTCAGGATCAAGTGCTGCGGTAGGTTCATCAAAAAGAAGCACTTCAGGTTTCATCATCAATGCACGAGCGATGGCTACACGCTGTTGCTGACCACCAGACAATTGCATTGGCCAAGCGTCTGCTTTATCCGCTAAATGCAACGTCGCCAAAACGTGCATCGCCTGCTGTTTTGCTTCGTCTTTCGCCATACCAGAGATTTTGACTGGAGCTTCAATCAAGTTCTCCATAACGGTCATATGTGGCCAAAGATTGTACTGCTGAAACACCATACCCACTTTACGGCGAAGTGCTAAACCTTGCTTCTCTTTGATTTCAGTTGAAAAGTCGAAAGCGTCATTTGCGATGTTTAACTTGCCATTATCTGCACCTTCTAAAAGGTTTAGAACACGAAGCAGAGAGCTTTTCCCTGCCCCACTTGGACCTAATAACACCAGCGTTTCACCGCTTTCACAATTAAAACTGACATCGTGAAGAACTTGTGTGTCACCGTAGGATTTGTTGATCCCGCGAACCTGAATACTCATGCTGTCATACCGCATTAATTGTTACTGGGCATTAATTTTACCAACAAGTCTTTTTTATGCAATATATATGTATAAAAATATGCCTTGTTAAATTATTGTATGAGAAACTGGCATCATAACAGAGTATATGACTGGTTTGATGAGTAATAGTTTTAACTAAATTTGTTGAGAGAGGCAGAGAGATAAAACGAAGCCATCATTCATATAATGATGGGACAAACAGAGTAAAATTGAGGCAATTAGCGAACACAAATAGCTCACCCACTGTGTAAAAACCTGAACTGGATGAATGCCCCCACAACTCCACGATATTGATTAGAGCTGTGGGGAAAACTATCGCTATCCAACGTGTTAACATCGACAAAACAAATCGACGTCATCTTTATTCAAAACTCATCACTCTGGTGTGATGTTTTGATTCATTCTGAATAGGTTGGTTGGATCATATTTCTTCTTAATCGATTGTAAACGTGCATACGTCGGTCCATAGGCCGATTCTGTACGTTCGGCTTCATCCTGTGTTAAAAAGTTAATGTACGCGCCGCCACTGGCAAACGGCTTGGTTTTATCAAAGAACTCTCTCGCCCACGCAATACATTGTTGGTCTTCAGATTCGGATTCCCAACGACCATGAACATTAAGAACGTAAGCTGCGTCGCGGCTAGAATAAGCCATGGCATCCGGTTCAGGGCGCGAAGTGGCACAGCCAAGTGAGGCAATAAAAATTTCGCAGTGTGGTGATGGTAACTGACCTGCGTATTCGATAGCAGCATCAATCACGCCCTCGCTAAGATCCGTAAAGTTATGAGATTTCCAGTAATTACGCGCACCTGACGTTAACAGAGGATCAAATGCTTGCTGCCAAGCCGCAAACGGTTGCACGCCAATATGCTCCCCATGTGCATCACCAAAGGATCGAAGTGGCATAATCAGTTTTTCACCCTCAGTTGGATCTCCGGCATAACAAATTGCAAGAACGACGACCTCTTTACCATGCACACTTTCTGGTAAGAATGGCAAAGGCGGTGCTTTTCGGGTCACCATCCAGACACTAAGATCTTCTGGTGCTGTTTGGGTAAATTTGGCGAATTGGCTTATGACAGATTGCGCTTGGCTGAATGGGAATACGATCAGGCCGCTCAGAACATCAGGGCCTACTGGGTGAAGCTGAAACTCAAACTGAGTGACGATACCGAAGTTACCACCGCCTCCCCGAAGTGCCCAGAACAGGTCTTCATTCTCTGTTTCACTCGCGAGCAATTGACGACCATCTGCAGTCACAACATGCGCTGAAACCAGATTATCTATCGTCATACCATATTTTCGGCTTAACCAACCAAAGCCACCACCGAGGGTTAAACCGGCAATACCCGTCGTAGAGTTGATACCAACGGGTGTAGCCAGACCATACTTTTGTGTCGCACCATCAACATCAGCAAGTGTACAGCCAGGCCCAACTAGCGCTCTTCTTGAATCCGCATCCACCGCTACTTCTTTCAGCAGAGAGAGATCAATCATCAAGCCGTCATCGCATATGGCGTTACCTGCAATGTTATGCCCCCCACCACGAATGGATACAAGCAATTCATTTTCACGAGCAAAATTTACCGATTGCACAACATCATCAGCAGACTTACAACGCGCGATCATGCCCGGCTTGCGATCTATCATGCCGTTCCAAATCTGTCGAACCTCATTATAAGTAGGATCGTCAGGTAAAATGACATCGCCACCAAAATGTTTTTTAAAATCTTCGACCTTAGAGTTTTCAATATTTTTCATACAAGTTGCCTTTCACGTTTTACATGAGCACTTGCGAACATTTGAATAATGAAATTTAAAACTACGTCCAAGCCCCTCATAGTTAAACGTTTGTTTAGAGTAGCTGTGAAGCTGTTACAATAATCTGCTTCTTACATCTCAATATTTTGTTAAAAGTAGATCGTCCGTTATATAACGTAGGCAAGATAAACAGGTCAGATCTTCCAGTGTTATTCGTTCACTATTTCTGGAGTTAATATTCTAATTCACTCGTCTACATTCAGACCTGAGTTCCAACAGAAAATTCAGGCCAACCAATTTTAAAACGCCTAAAGTATAGAAGAATCCCGCGTTATGGTGATGAAAAATCGTCTCACTATTGATAAGTAAATCATTTAAAATTATATACACTATAATTACAATAACTTACACAAGCCAAATGTTTAGATATTTAGTTGACCTGCTACTATTAACCCGCATTAACCGATTCCACAGAAAGAGCCAGAACGCTGTTAAAGATTGGTGACAATCCTCCCATAAATAAAATTAAACACACGATGATAATTTATAAACATTAATATTTAATTGTTTCATTATTCGGCACTTAACGTAATTTATATTATCCAACTGGAGGATTAAACAGCATGTGAATTAGGGCAGTAATTCTAATTTATATTAATAAAAAATAGTGAATGGATTTTAGTTCTCAGTATTAATTCGGTAATTGATAAATTTAATACTTGAATTTTATAGGATATATCACATGAAAATTAACCCCATTTCTTCAAAGCTAGCCACCAGTACGCTATTGCTAACATTGCCTGGAATGTCTTATGCGTTTGAATGTCCGATAGGAGCACCCAATATATGTGCACCTGCAACTGTCATTGAAGCGGCGGTGCCAAAACTGCTATCCACGGTATCTCCAGGCGATGCTCCGCTGATATTAAGAACCACCACACTGATTACGGCGGCTTGGTTTGATGCTATTGCACCTTACAGTGAAACTGCAGTTGGCGTGTATTCCGACTTAGGCCGGCTTGACCCAGGCAGTGGTGATTCAGCAAGAAACATTGCGATTATGTACGCGAGTTACAAAGTTCTTAATAGCTTAATGCCCCAGTTTGCTTCAGACTGGGATCAGATGCTCGCAAATGCAGGGCTTGTTCCTGATGAAAGCCTTGATGAAAACACGCCAGTGGGCATCGGTAATCTAGCTGGGAATGCCGTTGTCGCAGCTCGAGAATATGACGGTATGAATCAGTTAGGTACCGACTGTAACCAGTACTATCCAAAACCCTATGCCGATTGTACAGGTTATCGACCAATTAACACCGCAGAAAAATTGACTAATCCTCGACGGTGGCAGCCAGATACACTGACCTCTGGTAGCGGTATATTCTACTCCCAACAATTTGTTACCCCTCAATTAGGAAGCACTCAACCTTTTAGTTACGACAAGCCGACAATAATAGTCCCTAAACCAACGCGATCTTACGCCATAACCCCAAGTGGCAAAGCATTTCCTGAATATATCGAACAGGCCAATGAAGTATTAGATGCTCAGGTAAATTTAACCGATAAAGAGAAACTGTTTGCCGAGTTTTATGACAATAAAATTATAAGCTTGGGTTATTCAACGTTAGCGGCGACGTTTTATCATCACTTATCACTGGAACAATTTGTTCAGCTTGATTATTTGGTTAACGTCGCAGCATTCGATGCTGGCATTACAGTTTGGCATAACAAGCGCAAATATGACGCAGTAAGACCGTTTAGCGCTATTAGGTATCTCTATAAAAACGATGATATCGCAGCATGGGGTGGCCCAGGAATGGGAACAGTAACAGACCTCAAAGGTAGTGAATGGCGTCCATATCTACAATCGGCGAATCATCCGGAATACCCTTCTGCAAGTGCCAGTTTTTGCCGGGCTCATGCCACTTCGACCAAGCGCTATCTACAAGAAGAACTGGGTCTTTCATATGAAGCCGCTAACGACCTGAGTTTCTGGCAACCTGCATTTTTGCCTCCCCAGTTTGAGGTTTTAGATAAACAACCAGGATCGTCTTTAGTAGAACCGCTGGTAACACCACAATCACACACCGTTTTGGGTTGGAGTACTTGGGATGAATTCTCGGAAACCTGCGGATTGAGTCGTTTGTGGGCGGGAGTCCATTTTTACGATTCCATTCCATCTGGACAATCCATCGGGGATCCAATTGGTTCTAATGCCTATGATTGGTTGAAATCATATATAAATGGTACGCCAAACTAACACCATGCTTTAACTGATGATCAAGCATCCATAAATAAGTCACTCGTCTTTTTAAAAGAAACCACAATATTTTTTGACCACCTTAAAAAGACGAGTTTTCTAAATCGGATTATTTAAATTCCTAAACGTAAGTCGTAAATGTTTTAAATGGCCCTCGCTACTCTCCGTTGCATTTCTTTTTTCGTGTAATAAACCAGTCTCTTTCTCCATCAATTTTTTGTTTAGTGCTTTTACTGAAAAAACAACAGCCGTGATTGATAGGATTCTCTTATTAAATTAATCGGTCAAATGAATGTGATAACTATGAAAAACCTTACTATTATCATATTCAAGTTACTGAGATGTATCGACATTAACTTCTCGATGAATGACTTAATGTAAAAAGCATTAAGTTGTCTGTTTAAAGATAAAATAATATTTCACTGCTACAAAGGACACCCTATGAATAACAGCGATAATAGCTCAGCAGGAAAATGCCCGGTAATGCACGGTGGCATGACTTCCACAGGTTCGACCGTGATGGAATGGTGGCCGAACGCTCTAAATTTAGACATTCTTCATCAACACGATAAAAAAACTAACCCTCTTGGTGAAGACTTCAATTACCGTGAAGCACTAAAAACGCTTGATGTAGAAGCGTTAAAAAATGATTTGAAAGCACTGATGACAGACAGTCAGGAATGGTGGCCTGCAGACTGGGGACACTACGGCGGTTTAATGATCCGTCTGGCATGGCACTCTGCGGGTAGTTACCGAACTGCGGATGGTCGCGGGGGCGGTTCAACAGGTAACCAACGTTTCGCTCCACTTAACTCTTGGCCGGATAACGGCAACCTGGACAAAGCTCGCCGCCTGTTGTGGCCAATTAAAAGAAAATACGGCAACAAAATCAGCTGGGCAGATTTGATGATTCTTGCGGGCAACATGGCGTATGAATCAATGGGCTTTAAAACCTTTGGCTTTGCGTTTGGTCGTGAAGATATCTGGCATCCAGAAAAAGACACTTACTGGGGTTCGGAAAAAGAATGGTTGGCTCCGAGTGGTGGTGAAGGTTCCCGCTATTCCGGCGAACGTGACCTTGAAAACCCGCTTGCGGCAGTAATGATGGGCTTGATTTACGTAAACCCAGAAGGTGTAGATGGCAATCCAGATCCACTGAAAACCGCGGCTGACATGCGTGTCACTTTTGCTCGCATGGCAATGAATGATGAAGAAACCGTCGCCCTAACCGCAGGTGGGCACACGGTTGGCAAAGCTCACGGTAATGGTGATGCAGCAAACTTAGGTCCAGATCCAGAAGGCGCTGACGTTGAAGAGCAAGGCCTTGGTTGGATAAACCATAAATCTCGCGGCATTGGTCGTGACACGGTAACAAGTGGAATCGAAGGTGCATGGACAACTCATCCGACTCAGTGGGACAATGGCTATTTCAAAATGCTGCTTGAACATGACTGGCAACTGACCAAGAGTCCAGCAGGCGCATGGCAATACGAGCCTGTCGATATTGCAGAGGAAGACAAGCCAGAGGATGTGGAAAATCCATCAATCCGTTACAACCCAATGATGACGGACGCTGACATGGCACTGAAGGTTGATCCTGAATACCGCAAGATTTCTGAGCGTTTCTATCAAGATCAAGAGTACTTTAACGATGTTTTTGCGCGCGCTTGGTTTAAGCTTACTCACCGTGATTTGGGTCCTAAAACCCGTTACGTTGGCCCAGATGTGCCAGCAGAAGATCTTATCTGGCAAGACCCGATTCCTGCAGGTGTAACCAATTACGATGTGGATGCCGTCAAAGCGAAAATCGCTGCTACCGATTTAAGTGTTTCTGAATTGGTTTCAACCGCTTGGGACAGTGCACGTACATTCCGTAATTCAGATCTTCGTGGCGGTGCAAACGGTGCTCGAATTCGTCTTGATCCTCAAAACGCCTGGGAAGGTAACGAGCCAGAGCGTCTTACAAAAGTGCTTGATGTATTAACTAAGATTGCCGACGAATCAGGCATTAGTGTTGCCGATACCATCGTGCTAGCGGGTAACGTTGGTCTTGAAAAAGCGATTAAGGCTGCTGGTTTTGATGTTACGGTGCCATTTGCGCCTGGCCGAGGTGATGCCAATGCAGAACAAACTGATGTGGAGTCATTCGAAGTGCTTGAGCCTTTGGCTGACGGGTTCCGTAACTGGCAGAAACAGCATTACGCTGTGAAACCAGAAGAGATGCTCCTCGATCGCGCTCACCTTCTTGGTCTGACTGGCCCGGAAATGACCGTATTACTCGGTGGTATGCGTGTACTGGGAACCAACCATGGCGCTAGTCAGCATGGCGTATTTACTGACCGCGTCGGTGCACTGACCAATGACTTCTTTGTTAACTTAACAGACATGTCATACACCTGGAAACCAACCGGCCGCAACTCTTACGATATCTGTGACCGTAAGACAGGTGAAGCGAAGTGGGCAGCAACACGCGTTGATTTAGTCTTTGGTTCAAACTCTATCTTGCGCTCGTACGCTGAAGTGTACGCTCAAGATGACAACCAAGAGAAGTTCGTGAAAGACTTCGTCTCGGCTTGGACAAAAGTGATGAATGCAGATCGATTTGATTTGGTTTAAGTACTGGTTTAATTTTAACTAACACTCACCTTGATGCATATATATTTAAAAGCCGCTTATTGTTAAGCGGCTTTTTGTTTACAGTGTAAATTTTTATAGCTTAACCCATACCTGTGGGAACTGATCACTGTCTGTCTGGACATTGATACTAACCAAAGTGTCATTATCCACTTCAATTGTTGCGATGTTGACATTGCCTGCTTGAATGCATTGCTCATCAAACAATTCCATCGTTACCAAATTTTCTGGGTCAGTAGAAATGGTAAGTGAACCTTCGCTTTGACAGGAAGAACCGGTTAACGACAATGTTCCCGATTGATCGACCGACATCTGATACAGAGCGTCAGAGTATCTGGCCTGATACGTACCCGCGAAACTGCCAAGATCTGCACTTTCCAAGCTCACCGATGATAAAACCGAAGAGCCATTAGCATTGCTGCATGAGAGGCCATTACCATTTATTTCACAACTGACTAAAGCCGCAGCAAAAGTAATTTTCTCATCGTTTTGCGTACCCAGATACGAAACTTGGTGATCTCTTGAATCCCAAAGCGTAAGCAGTGGTTGCACACCATCCTGTAAAGTGATCTGCGCAGCGTCTGGTGAGACATCGCTTCCCCAGATAACGCCTTCATAAACACCATTTTGCACTGGATTGGTCTCATCGCTATCGCTGTCACACCCCCATAGAGCGGAAACCGATAGTAAAGTGACAATCAGAATATTCTGTTGTTTCATTCTTGTTGCTCCTATTCCAGGCCAACAAGACGTTGTTCTACCAGTGCCACTTTGCCACGCGCCGCCTGGATATTTCCGTCAATAGTACTAATGGTGATATAACCTTGGTTTACCGCTACGCCTTCTGAGTTTTCATTGGTGTCACCAGCGTCACCCAAATTGAAAGACAATCCTTTTTGATCCTTTAGTAAAGCCACAGCTTGAACTTGTGCCTCAGTTGAATCCATCCCCTCCTCCATCAGACTACTCATCATGTAGTAGATTGCGGTGCTGTTTTGAGAAAGATCTTCACTAAAGGCGAATTCTGCACCACCACCATTCCAGCCTACATCGGTGAATTTGTAGCCTAAATGGTTCTTCATATCTTCAGGTGTATTGACGTTTAAACCTGTATAGGCAGGTAATAACGGAGCACCCGATGGCTGATTCGCAACAAGTTGAGCCACAATGTCGACGACAACATCAGCAACAAGCTGGGACTGTTCTGCATCGCTCGAAGTATTGTGATGAGCACTGATTGCAAGCGCTGGGATGCCGCGACTTAGCGCCGCCATCGTTGCTCCTAAAGTACCAGAGTTATTGTTCATGAAACCCAAGTTGTTGCCTTCGTTCGGTCCGGAGATAACCAAGTCTGGGTTTTGACCCCACACATTCTTCGCCGCAATGTCGATACCATAAATCGCAGCCATCACAGGCGTGCCTTCGACATAATCTTTAAAAGCAACGCTGGTATCGGTATCACCTACACAGTATTCCTGAGATGCCGCTTGTGATTCATCAATGGACACTGGTCTGAAATGGCTCATCGCCCCACCTTTGCCACTTTGCCCGGTACAAGGCGCTGACATAATGACGTCATGCCCTGCTTCTTCTAACGCCGATTTCAACACATTAATATTGGTCGTTTCCCAGCTGTCGTCGTTGGTTAAAACGATATTTAACGCGAATGCATTTGATGACATTACACATGCAGAGCTCACTGCCATAGCGAGGCAAAGTTTTGATAGTTTGTTCATAATATTTCCGTTTATTTCACTGCTTTTAGTTTCCGTTCAGACGCCTTGTCTTAACGTGTTGGCAGCTACTTTGGCGAAATAAGATGACGCTTTCGTTACAGATTCCACTCTACCGTACTTAGAGATATCTCTAAGTTTTTTATATTTAGAATCATAAACTTAAATTTCTATCCATTTATTAAAATTGCATTTGGAGATATCTTCAAACGGTAAATCGACTGAGCGTTATCACCTTGCTTATCGCTTTCAAAGCCCAGTTGTTCGACAAAGCTTTCTCCTAAGACATTGAACACGGCATCTTTAATTTTATTGCGATTTTGGTCGAGCGTCTTTGCCTTTAACCCATGCAGTTTTAACTCACTGATCGCTCTGCCGTGACCACCGTAATTCTCCATTAAAGTAATTAATTCCGAAGCCAGTTGCTGCGAAGGTCGGTTACTTGGCGGGTTAAGTACCCAGCCTTCTTCACGTTCATTAACGCGCTTTTTCGCATACCACAACCAGTAGATCGCTGGGGTCACTGATACAGGAATCACGACATCGTTAACGGCGACACTCACATTCCCATTGTTAACCGAAAAAGATAAACGGAGTGGCTTCGATGCCTTTTTAAGTAGTGAAACTTTGTCCTCAACAGCGCTCATGTTTTCGACTTGTGCTTTGAGTAACCTGTAAAGGTAGTCTTCATTGATCTTGCCTTCTGGATTCGTTAAGCGAAATTGTTGAATCGCTCGTTTCCACAGTTTCAGATCGGGGCTGGCCTCATCAAATGACTGTAATTGTTTGAGTAATTTCAGGTCTGTACTGTTTAAGGGACGTGGTTGAAATGAAAATAAAAATATCGAGAAGACCGACAGTAAAAGAGAACTCACTAACCAGGTGCCACTTTGCATATAGCACTCTATTTCAAGAAAATCGCCGGATTGAGTGGACGATAAATCGAGAGAGAATTGGTAGGGAAAACCAAACGAAACTTTCTGTTGTGAAGGTTCCGCTATTTGGCACTGATTAAAAATGTGTATCGGGTTGCTCCAGTTGATTTGCTCTAGCGCTCGTTGGCTTTTCAGCTTGAAGATAGTTTGTGTTTGATTCTGCTCCCCTGTTTCAGCCCCATCAAGCCATATTTGACTCCTCGCCTGACTAAGATCGTCGTCTAAATATTTTTGATAGCGGGATTGGGTGAAATACACTCCACCAACTAACGAAACCACCAGATAGAAGAGTGTCAGCCCTGTAAAAACTTTCCATTTCGTAAGCGATATCGATTTCAGACCCATTATAGAATTGCTCCCAACGCCTGCGTTAAATGACGTTGTGAAACCTCATCGGATAAGCGCTCCAGTGAACGAGATATGTACCAGCCACCAGCAGAGACACCACTTGCGATAACTGCCTTGTGAACCTTTTGTTCAGGCTGATTTAAAGCGCTGTAGTTCGTACCAGCAATCACGTCTACCTCACCGTTTGTGAAGCCATCCAGCAGCTCTTTGCGTGTTTGATACATGGAGATCTGAGCGGAAGTTGCATCAACGGCTAACTGCTTTAGATGCTGCATGGGAAGCTGATAACCAGAACGGCTAAATGTGTCGTTCAAAAGTCCGATTCGATGTGTCTTTAGAAATTCGTCATCAATGGCCTGATTCGCAAACCACAACACATCATAGCCAGGAAGATTAAGCAGCTTGTCGTAATACTTAGCGTAATCCGGACTCAATCCTGCAAGTTGATAGTCTCTCGCCCACATCACATCAAACTTTTGGCTGTAGATGGTTTGCGGTGTAACGTGCTGCCTGGGAAGCCAATGAACCGCGATATCCGAATACTGCTGAGATAATCGACCGTTTTCACAGAGCTTGGACAACAATGGCAAAGCCATCGTATGCGCTGGAATTAGAATATCTAAGCGGGTTTTGTCCGCTGACGATTGCTTATTCTGGCTGAGTTCAGTGCAAGATAGCTGGTTGAATGAGGAAACCGGCGGCAACGCTGCAAGAGGAAATTGGATAGCGAGCAAAGTTGTAGTGATCAATAACACACAAAATGCCCTAAATACTCCGGGAGAATGGCTGTGATTCCACATTCTTGTAGTCAAGTGGTTCATAACAATGGCGTTCCTTCATTTTTGTGAAGAATTTACTTAATTGTTATGACGCCAATATGACAATTTTATCGCTTGGACTGAACTGCTGCTCAATTCCCAATCACTTTGTACATCAAAAGCGCATTCACTGACTGAACGACAATTAACAGTTGAACTTGGTAACGTTCTCATTTAGATTTAGCCATCTAAACGGCTGGAAATCCAAAAGGTATTAAATGAAAAATAAACCAATGTCGATCCTGGTTAGTGGCATCGGGCCTGAACACATTGCTAAATTAAGTCACTATTTCAAGGATTAAGTACCCGTTATGATTCGAAGTAAAAAAATCAGCTTAGCCGGATTAACCGCGTTAGTATTCAGTTCAATGGTTGGCGCTGGTATCTTTAGTTTGCCGCAAAACATGGCAGAGGTGGCTGGGCTTAACGCTATGATTGTCGGTTGGACGATCACTGGTGTGGGTATTTTGCTACTGGCTGGCTGCTTTCTTCATCTATCACGCCTTAAACCAGATTTAGACGGTGGTATTTATGCCTATGCGAGAGAAGGGTTTGGTGATCTGGCTGGTTTCCTTTCTGCATGGGGATATTGGTTGTGCGCGACTATTGGCGTCGTAGGCTATCTCGTCGTGGCGTTTGCTGCTCTTGGCGCATTCGTAGATACGACTGAATTCACATTATTTGGTGACGGTACCACCATCTATGCTTTCATCTGCGAATCCCTTGTATTGTGGGCCGTTCATAGCTTAATTCTAAGAGGCGTCACGCAAGCTGCGTTCATTAATTTACTGGCTACGTTGGCAAAGAGCGTACCGTTAATCGTCTTTGTGTTCGCCGCATACCACTTTTTTGATGTAGATACCTTTCATATCGATGCACAAGGAACGTCACTCCAGCAACCTTTTATCGAACAAGTGAAAGGCACCATGCTGATTACGCTATGGGTATTTACCGGGATTGAAGGTGCGGTGATTTTATCCAGCCGAGCAAAAAACCGCAAAGATATTGGCCGCGCTACCTACCTTGGCGTCATTGCTGCATTAATTTTGTACGTATTGATTTCCCTTATGTCGCTTGGCATCGCTTCACGTACTGAGATCGCCACGATAACCAATCCATCCATGGCTGGGCTGATGGCAATGATGACTGGCACATGGGGTAAAGCCGTGATCAGTATTGGTTTAATTGTGTCGGTTTTGGCTTCTTACTTAAGTTGGATTTTGTATTCTGCGGAAGTACCTTACACAGCAGCTAAGTACGGTGCGTTTCCGAAATTTTTTGCCAAATTGAATGGCAATGACACCCCAAAAAACTCGCTGCTACTGACCAGTTTAACCGTACAATTCTGTTTACTACTCGTTATGTTCACTGGCGAGGGTTATAACTCACTGGTGTTGATTTCGACGTCAATGATTTTGATACCCTACTTCCTGGTTGGTGCATATCTGCTTAAGTTATCCATACAAACCAAAGCCAAATTTCACTTAAAATTCATTGGTTTTGGAGCAAGTATTTATGGTCTTTGGCTGGTCTATGCGGCAGGCGTCGATACATTATTGCTGTCAGCGATTCTATATATCCCAGGCATTGCGCTATATCTCTACAGTCGACGTCAACATCGCCAACTCGCAACTGCGTAAACGTACTTAAAAGCGCAATTAAAAAGGATGGCTACCCTGCCATCCTTTCACGTATGTGGGTTCGCAGTGCTTATCCAATTACGCCATCCTCAACGCAACTATTCTTCAAGCTATGCATGATTTTGTCTACGAGCTGCGCCAGACGCGCTTCAGATGGTTTTGTACTGGCAAACGAACGCAAGCCATAAATATTCATAACCAGATAGTCACTCAATAACTCGCAATCAGTACGGGAATCAATCTCAAGGTTGGCTTTTGCCTGCTCCAGTTTCAATTGGATATTACGTTTCCACTGATCGAGCATATTACGGATAATTTGCTCAACCTCTTCATCTTGCTGGTCAAGTTCGCTTAAAGACTTTTGTAACAGACAACCTTTACCGTTTTCACATTCACTGAATTCGATAATGTCATGAAGATAGCACTCAAAGCCGGATAAGATATGTTTAGGATCATCAAAGAACTGTTCAAAAGACATGGACTTTGTCGTCGCATAATGATCCAGCGCAGCGAGCAATAGACCTCTTTTGTTCTCAAAAGCACAGTAAATGGAACCCGGATGGAGCCCAGTCGCACGCTTTAAATCCTGCATGCTGGTTTTATTGTAGCCTTTGGCGATGAACTCATTCATCGCTGAACTTAAAACATATTCTCGGTCGAATTCGGCATTTCTCATCTGGCATTTCTCAACTAGCTGGGCTCTGTCACTTTCAAACACCCCAAGTTTACTGAGGTTAACACGGTTCTACAAGCAATTTGAATGAACGTTCAAAAAACATCTTGAATGAGCATTCAAAAAAGAGTTAGCATATGACCCTAGCGTTCATTAGGAGCATGCTCATGACAACAACATTATTCGAAGCGTATAAACTCAACGACAAAATTACACTAAAAAACAAAATTGCGATGGCGCCACTAACCCGCTGTATGGCAGATGCTGATTTGGTTCCTACGGACGCGATGGTGGAATACTACGCGAAACGTGCTGACGCAGGTTTGATCATCTCTGAGGCAACGATTATTCGCCCGGATGGTCAGGGTTACCCGAATACTCCGGGGCTATTTACTCAGGCACAGATTACAGGTTGGAAAAAAGTTACCGATGCAGTGCACGCGAACGGCGGGAAGATCTTTGCCCAACTTTGGCATACAGGCCGTGTTGCCCATCCTACTTTCTTCGGTGGAGAGTACGTATTAGCACCATCTGCAGTTGCATTTGATGGCACTGTTCCTCGTATGCGAGAGCTCGTTTACACCGTACCAAAAGCCGCAACTCACGAAGAGATTACTCAGCTGGTTGAAGACTACGCACAGGCGGCACAAAACGCCATCGACGCTGGATTTGATGGCGTAGAAATCCATGCAGCAAATGGTTACCTGATCGATCAGTTCTTACATCACGATACAAACCGTCGTACTGACGAATACGGTGAAACGCCAGAAAACATGTCTCGCTTCCCACTCGAAGTGATTGATGCGGTAGTTGAACGTATCGGTGCAGACCTTACCGGTTTACGTGTATCCCCTGCTGGTTATGCTCACATGGAAACCGATGTTCGTGATCGTCAGGTGTTCGACTATTTCCTCCCTGAAGTTGAAAAGCGCAATCTTGCTTACCTTCATGAAGGCATGTTTGATGACAGCATGGAGTTTGATTTCCTTGGTGGTCGCGTATCGCAATACATGCGAGAGACTTATTCAAAGACATTGATGGGTGTGGGTGGTTATACCGCCGAAACAGGAGCAGAAGCGATTAAGGAGAATAAATTCGATTTGATTGCAATTGGTCGTCCATTTATCGCGAACCCAGACTACATCAGCCGAGTTCAGCAAAATCAAGAACTTGTTGAATATGACGCAGCAATGTTGGAAACACTGGTTTAGTACCCTTTGCTAATTTAAGTGAGTAGTGCCGCTCGTATGACAGCGAACGGCATATTCAGAACATTCACGCTATCCAGTCTTCCTGAACAGCGACGAAGGAGCGTGATTCAGGATCTACTAACCGAAAGTCTTTGTGTTAAAAGTGTTAGCTTGAACTACGAGTTTGCAGTGATTAGATTCCTGATGTCGCTTAGGCTCCTCGGAATGACACACCAGCATGAACATCGTGCACATTAATAAATATATCCGGTGGTTCAGCGATTAACATTCGTCGTTAGTCGCTGTTTTATAGCAGTTATATCGCTAACGGAAGTAGCTCTACTCCCAGCACACCACTAATGCCCATTACCACCAGCAAAGAGACTTTAAACACCGACTTCGACCATGCGACATAGTTATCCTCGTCGATGCTTTTGAAAGTGACTTTTGTCCACATAAAGCAAACAGCGGCTGCGACAGCCAGATATTCATACCCCGCTTCGCCGAGCAAAAATAATCCCAGTGACACTGCGCCAAAGGCGACCACGTAAGCTTTCATATGACGATGCGCTTTATGGATGCCCGCTGTCACAGGCAGAACCGGAATACCTGCTTCACGGTAGTCTTGCATGCGGAACATAGCAATCGCGTACGAATGCGGCATTTGCCACAGGCAGAACATGGTGAACAGTAAAATAGCTTCTAAGCTAATGAAGTTTGTCACTGCCAGATAGCCAACTAATGGTGGAACAGCGCCAGAAATACTGCCGACTAAGGTTCCATATACCGAATTACGCTTGTACCACATGGTGTAAAAGAAAACGTAGTACACATAACCAAGCAGAACAACCACCGCAGAAAGCGGATTAACAAGTTGAAACAGTAACCCCGTTCCAACCAAAAGCAGAACCAAAGCATAGACAAACGCGACATCAATATTGATGTTACCTTTAGCCAACTCTCGGTTCTGAGTACGCGCCATCTTTTGATCGATATCGCGGTCAAAAATATTGTTCACCACACAACCTGAAGCAATAACTAGCGCCACACCAGCCAACGTTGTCAGAAACAACGTCAGGCTAGCAGGTTCTGTTTTTGCGGCGAGGAAGAACCCCGCCGCAACAGAAATCAGGTTGCCGAAAATAATGCCCGGTTTGGTGATAGACAAATAACTTTTCAGCATACCTTGGCCTACAACTTCATGTTGACGTTCATGTTGTAGATAATCCAGACCGAACCTGCGATCAGAATAAGCACAACAATGGCGGTAAACATCAGTGAAACCAGATTCCAGCGACCATCAGAGGTCTTCGCTTCCATATGCAGGAAGTATTTGAAGTGCACAAAGATCTGAACCAGTGCACAGCCAAACAGAACCGCGTATGTTGTGGTCTCTGGCAAAGTTTGCGCCCAAACAAAGTAGAATGGAATCACTGTTAAGAATAGTGATGCAACAAAGCCTTTAACGTAATCAGACGCACTTGTTTCAATATGTTGTCCCATTACATTACCCCCAGTAAGTAAACGATGGTAAAGACACAGATCCAGACAATATCCAGGAAGTGCCAGAACAGGCTCAAGCAGTTAAAACGCATCGCCATGTTATCGTTCAGACCTTTAGTCGACAGTTGGTGATACGCGATCGCCAACCAAATCAGACCAAATGACACGTGCAAGCCGTGCGTACCTACCAGAGTAAAGAACGCAGAAAGAAACGCACTTGCCTGAGGGCCGTAACCTTTAGCGATCAAATGATGGAACTCGTAAACTTCCATACAGATGAAGCCAAGACCCAGTGCAAAAGTAATTTGCAGCCAGCGTTTAAGGCCAGCAACATCTTTGCGTTTCATCGCGATCATGCCAAAACCAAACGTGATACTACTGAATAGCAGCAGCATGGTTTCAACAAACACGAAAGGCAGTTCGAAAATATCTTTACCTGTTGGACCAGCAATCGAGTTGCTTGAAAGTACCGCGTATGTCGCAAACAGAGTCGCGAACAGTACACAGTCACTCATCAGGTAAACCCAGAAACCAAACAGCTTATTGCCGTTAGTATCATGGTGGTGATCATGGTCATGATGAGCAGCGACATTAGTTTGCATACGTCACCTCCAGATCATCTTTGTTTTCGTTGTCTTTCACTGAACCTTTTTTCGCTTCTTCAAGCTGAGCACGTCGTGCTGCTTCAATGGCTTTGATTTCTTCAACTTCAACGTAGTAATCCACGTCGTCGTTGTAACTGTGTTTGATACAAGTCACGATGATGGCAACAAAACTCAAACCAGCCAGCCACCAGATGTACCAAATCATGCCAAAGCCGAATAGCAGTGACCATGCTGATACGTAGATACCAGTTGCAGTGTTCTTAGGCATGTGAATACGCTCGTATTCCACTTCCTTAGTCGGATCAAACTCACCACTTTGTTTTTGGTACCAGAATGCATCCAGCACATCACCTTTTGGAAGGTGTGCAAAGTTGTAGAACGGTGGTGGTGAAGACGTTGCCCACTCAAGAGTACGGCCGCCCCACGGGTCACCAGTCAGATCGCGGTTTTGCTCGCGGTCACGGATACTTACGTAGATCTGGATAAATTGTGACAATACGCCCAGTGCAATCACACCCGTACCAGCAGCAGCAACCGCTAATAGTGGGAAGAATTCTGGGTTGATTTCCTGGCTCAGACGACGGGTCATACCCATAAAGCCCAACGCGTAAAGCGGTAGGAATGCCATCAAGAAGCCAATAATCCAAAGATAGAATGCACGTTTGCCCCAAGTTTCGTTCATGGTGAAACCTGTAGCTTTCGGGAACCAGTAAGTGATTGCAGCGAAACAACCGAATACCACACCACCGATAATTACGTTGTGGAAGTGTGCGATCAGGAATACTGAGTTATGCAGAACGAAGTCCGCACCCGGTACCGCCATCAATACACCTGTCATACCACCAACGGTAAAGGTGATCAGGAAGCCAACTGTCCATAGCATCGGAGTGGTAAAACGAATACGGCCTTTGTACATGGTAAACAGCCAGTTGAAGATCTTAACCCCGGTTGGGATAGAAATGATCATCGTGGCGATACCAAAGAAGGCGTTTACGTTCGCACCAGAACCCATTGTGAAGAAGTGATGTAGCCAAACAACAAACGCCAGAACCGTAATTACAACCGTTGCCCATACAAGCGAGGTGTAACCAAACAGCTTCTTGCGAGAGAAAGTCGCGGTTACTTCTGAGAACACACCGAAAATCGGCAGGATCAGAATGTAAACTTCCGGGTGACCCCATGCCCAAATCAGGTTGACGTACATCATTACGTTGCCGCCAAGATCATTGGTAAAGAAGTGCATACCCAGGTATCGATCCAGCGTCAATAGCGCGATGGTTACCGTCAGAATTGGGAAAGAAATAATGATCAAGATGTTTGCACACAGAGATGCCCAAGTGAAAACAGGCATTTTCATCATTGGCATTGAAGGCGTACGCATGCGCAGGATAGTTGCGAAGAAGTTCACACCTGTTAGCGTTGTACCCACACCCGATATCTGTAGCGCCCAAATCCAGTAGTCAACACCAACGCCAGGACTTGCGTCGATACCTGACAATGGTGGATAAGCCAACCAACCAGTACGGCCAAACTCACCAAGACCAAGCGACATGTTCGTCAGGATAACACCAACGATAAACAGCCAGAAGCTTAGGTTGTTCAGGTACGGGAATGCCACGTCACGCGCGCCGATTTGTAGCGGAACGATGATGTTCATCAGACCAATAACCAATGGCATCGCAACGAAGAAAATCATGATCACGCCGTGAGCCGTAAAGATTTGGTCATAGTGTTCAGGTGGCAGGTAACCCGCTTCACCCGCAGATGATAGCAGTTGCTGACTACGCATCATAACCGCATCAGCGAAACCACGAATTAGCATTACCATCGCAACTGCGATGTACATAAAGCCAAGTTTTTTGTGGTCTACCGAAGTAAACCATTCATTCCACAAATACTGCCACTTACCCGCTTTCGTTACCGCGTAAGCCACACCTAACCCAGCTAAAGCCACGACCGCTAAGGTGATGACGATAATGGGTTCGTGGAATGGAATTGAATCCAGAGTTAATCTTCCAAACATTGCGATTATCCTTGGTTTTCAGGCATACAGTTCATAGAACCAGGATGCTGAGTCACGACATTACTGAACAGGAACGGAGGCACACTTGAGAACAAAGTCACCGGCTCAGAAATACTAGGTTCAGCTAACGTGCTGTACTGTACCCAATCTTCGATACGGTCTGGACTTGCTTTTACTTTCTGCACCCAATTCAGGAATGCAGCGCGGTCAGGCATCGCTGACGCAGTAAACTTCATTTGTGAGAAACCTTCTCCGCTGAAGTTCGAAGCAAAGCCCTTGTAATCCCCTTCGTGGTTAGCAATCAGATTCAGCTTGGTTACCATTCCTGGCATTGCGTAAATCTGAGTACCCAGACGAGGGATAAAGAACGCGTTCATGATGTTGTCGGACGTTAGCTTGAACTGGACAGGAACATCTTTGGGAAATGCTACGTAGTTAACCGTCGCAATGTTTTCTTCCGGATAGATGAACAGCCATTTCCAATCTAGCGCAACCACCTCTATCGTCATTGGTTTCACGTCACTTACCAGAGGCTTAGACGGCTCCAGTTCGTGAGTAGAACGCCAAGTGATAGCGGCTAGAATCGCAACGATGATGATTGGAATAGTCCATACCACCACTTCGATTTTGGTCGAGTGCGACCATTCAGGGGCGTACTCTTCATGAGTGTTGCTTGCTCTGTAGCGGTAGGCGAAGTAAATCGTCATTAGAATCACGGGGATTACAACGATTAACATCAGCAAAAGAGCAGTAATGATCAACTCTTTTTCCTGAACACCAATAGCACCTTTTGGGTCAAGCAAAGCTGAGTTACATCCTGAGAGCAAAAGTATGACGGACGCCAGACTCCCCCTCGATAAGATGCGTTTATATCTTGAGGCTTCCATTAACTTTCTCGATGGTTGTCTGGTTGCAGAGCAAACGCTTAGAACCAGTTGTTATAGTCATTAGAATGTTTATGTGTTGAGCGTATGCGACATTGGACGTCAAAACGCAATTAAAACCACACTAACAGTGTGAGTTTGTTGTTACACTTTGAAATACAATGTTACATTCGGCCGCATTATGAGGATTTAGAAGTGAAAGCTCACGAGCCATATCTGCAAACTAACATTTCATTTATATTTAACTAAAATAAAAAATGACACGATATGTTGACGTTTTCAGACAGCCATAAAAAGCTCTTAAACCAGAGATAACAGGGGTTAAAGGGGAAAAGTGAAGCGTGACTATTGACGATTTACTCATTCAAAACGAACCAGCAATCTGGATAAAACTCGAACCAATAAAATGTGATCTATATCAATTTAACGATTTCACACATTTTTTACATGGTATTTAGATGAAAACCAGCAATAAGCTGAGATATTCACAATATAAATAGCTAATTTGAAACTCACTCAAAGCAGAAAGATCTTTGATAAAAACATCATGAAATTAATAATTTATAATCAAAACATTGCAATTTAATGACTTACATCCTCAAACCTCCATCCACTTCTAACACTCTACCGGTAAAGTATTCATTTTCAAGGATGTATTTTACTGCGTGTGCGATTTCATTCGCCTGCGCCATTCTTCCAATCGGAATCATTTTTTCCAGACGTTCAATCACTTCAGGTTTCATGTTCTCGGCCATCGGTGTATGGACAACGCCCGGTGCAATGGCAGCAGCGCGTATCCCATATTTCGCTAACTCGCGAGCCCAAGTGGTTGCCATGGTCGCAACGGCTGCTTTTGAAGCGGAATAGTTGGTTTGTCCTATGTTCCCAGCGCGCGCAACGCTGGATATGTTGATGATCGCCCCCCGCGAACCATTTTCGATCATTTTCACTGCCGCCTCACGACCACACAAAAAGGTGCCAGTCACGTTTACATTCATCACCATATTAAACTGTTCCAGCGGCATCTTACTGACCACCCCCTCTTTTACTTTAACCAGCAAACCATCTCTTAACAGCCCTGCGTTGTTAATGAGCCCGTTTAGCTGACCAAAGTCTTGAATGATGGCGTCAAAAGTCATTTCCACTTGCTTTTCGTCGGTGATATCCAGTGGGTAGATGAAAGCCTTGGCACTCAGCATCTGGCATTGTTGTTGAGTCTCCCGCAAACCGTTTTCGTTGATATCAAGCAAAGCTAAGTCAGCCCCAGCTTGAGCGAGGGTAATGGCCATCATCTGCCCAAGTCCCTGACCTGCTCCCGTGATTGCAATGACGCTATCTTTTATTACCATACCTACACTCCAACGCTTGATATCGACACGTGCGGACGTGAGGAACGAATGTGACAGGGAATCACTTTCATTCCTCATCTCCACCTCATTTTTGGTTCTTATAAAACTCAAACAAGCTTGTAAAGTCGAGCTCGCCGTAACCACTTGAGTTATGGAATGCGTAAAGGTTGCGCGCTAGCGATCCCATCGGAACAGAAGAATGGGTTTGCAATGCTGCATCCAGACCTAAACCTAGGTCTTTCAGCATTAACTTACTCATAAAGCCTGCCTGATATTGATGACTTGCCGGAGAGCTGTCCATCACACCCGGACACGGGTTATAAAGTTCCAGCGCCCAATTTCGTCCCGAGCTTTGCAGCATGATATTCGACAGAACTTTAGGGTCGAGACCATGATCAATACCAAGATTGAGTGCTTCACACGTCCCAGACATCAAAATGCCGAGCATCAGGTTATTGCAGATCTTCGCCATCTGACCATCACCAGCTTTGCCCGCATGGAACACATTTTTACCCATGTATTGCAAAATCGCATTGGCTTTGGAAAATGCCTCGTCCGAGCCACCAACGATAAACGTCAATGTTGCCGCTATCGCCCCAGTTACCCCGCCAGAGACAGGAGCATCGACAAATAACAATTTCTTATTTGCGGCTTCATTGGCGACTAATCGTGCCGAATCCGGATCGACGGTGGAACAATCAATCAATAACGTATTCGGAGCAACAAGATTGAGTACCCCGACCTTCCCATACAAGTCACCGAGGTAAGTGCTTCTCACCTGTGAAGCAGTTTGCAGCATGGTGATGACAGTACCAGCTCCATCAACCACTTCTTCCAATGAACTTGCGACAACCGCGCCAAATGGCTCGAGCTTTCTGGCTGCCTCGGTGTCCAAATCAAACACTTGCACATTAAATCCCGACGCCAGTAAATTCTGCGCCATCGGGGTTCCCATTTTGCCTAATCCGATAAAAGCGATGGTACTCATAGTGATTCTCCTTCATTTCCTAACTCAGCAAGTGGATGCTCATCTTTTGCCCAAAGTGAGGTAAATAGCGTATCAATCAAATCTTCATCAACCTCCGAGACACTTTTAAACATCCAATTTGGTTCGCCATCTCGGTCGATCAGTCTCGCTCGGACGCCTTCTTTAAACTCGCCTAGTAACGCACCGCGAACTGATAGGGTAAGCTCTAACCGAAAGCAATCTGCCAGCGGTAAGCTGTGGAACTCTTTGACTTGCCTGAAGCAGATATGGGCCGTAATTGGACTTCCGGCAGCAAAGGACTGTTTAGCATTCTCTAGCCACTGATTGGTGCTCTCCATCGCCATGATTCTCTGCCCAATCAGGTTTAAATCGAGGCCTTTGCACGCTTCTCTGATTTGTTCCAGACACGGACAAATTTGTGTCGTGGGTTTGTTATCGATGATCTCGTCCTCCAACAATGCCAACAACGCATCCACGAGCACTTGCGCACTCTCAGTTCCCCAAGGAAGACGTTGCAGTTCATTGAGCAGTGTCGGGTAATGCTCTTCTAACAGCAGCCAGTCGGCAAAGCCAATTGTGACAGCGTCACTCGAATTAACTGTCGCACCAGTCAAGCCAAGGAACAGTCCCACATCAGGATCAATCTGGCTCAAAAACCACGTCCCACCAACATCGGGATAAAGACCAATATTGACTTCGGGCATGGCCAGTCGTGATTTGGGGGTAACCACTTTATGGCTCGTTCCCATAAACAGTCCCATACCACCGCCCATGACAATTCCCTCACCCCAGCCGATGATTGGTTTGTTATAGGTATGGATGAGATAGTCGCACTCATACTCTAATGTGAAATAGCGCGTACAAAACTCGGCAATCGCGTCTTTATTTTCGTTGTGCATGACATGATAAATAGACCTGACGTCCCCACCCGCACAAAACGCTTTTTCACCAGCACCAGATAACACCACGCAGACCAAATGAGGATCGTATTTCCATTTCAGTAACTGATCATGGAGTTGGGCCAACATGTCATAGGTCAGTGCATTCAGAGATGGCACATTATCTAAGGTCGCAACTCCTATACGATGTATACCGTCTAAACACTCCAATTCAGTGATCGTTACCATCCCAGCCATTTGGCCTCCTATTGGTTTTTCCAGTTCGGTTGACGCTTTTCCAGAAAGGCACGAACGCCTTCCCTCTGGTCTTCGGTATCAAAGAGATTGAGGAATAACTCCCGCTCTTTGATTAATCCATGCTTTCGAGGAGCTGAACGCATGTTCTGAATCAGGATTTTGCAAGCAGCGACAGAAGACGGAGACTGGTTTGATACTGACTCTGCCATTTCCATTGCTTTACTCAACGATTGCCCTTTTGGCACAAGCTCCTCTGCTAAGCCTAGTTCTTTTGCCTGATGTGCGCTGAGTTGTTCACCACAAAGAATCATGCGTTTAGCCCAACCTTCCCCAATTATCGCGGTAAGATTTTGTGTGCCACCAGCACAAGGGAGTAAACCTACCTTAGCTTCTGGTAATGCCAGTACGGCTTGTTCTTCGACCACGCGAATATCACACGCCAAAGCGACTTCTAATCCACCACCCATGGCATAGCCGTTAATCGCGGCAATTGAAACTCCCCTAAAATCGGAGAGTGTTTCAAAAGCTTCGCCAAACGATCGTGCCATCTCTAATGCAACCGCTTTGTCTCCATCCGCAAACAGTTTAAGATCCGCTCCCGCCGAGAAGAACTTTTCCCCACTTCCCGTGATCACCAGTGCGTAAACCTCTCGATTCTGATTAAGATCCAGTATGAGTGATTTCAGCGAACTAAGACTCTCTGCTGTCCAGGTATTTGCAGGCGGGTTGTTCATCGTAATCACAGCGACATGATTGCTTACGTGGTGTTGAATTGATTGTTGGGTTGATGGCATATCCCGAATCCTTTGCAAATAAACATGTTTGAAAACAGAATTACAGCAATGTCGACGCATCCGAGAGCAAACGACGTGCAATAATCAACCGCATGATTTCATTGGTGCCTTCCAGTATTTGGTGTACCCGAACGTCACGAAAATAGCGCTCCATCGGGTATTCTCTGATGTAGCCGTAACCGCCATATAGCTGCAGCGCCTGGTCACAGACTTGAAACCCGACATCGGTAGCAAACCGTTTTGCCATCGCACAATACGCGGTTGCATCAGAGTCACCTTTATCGAGCTTACTCGCGGCGTAACGTACCAATTGCCTTGCTGCAACCAGCTCTGTTGCCATATCGGCTAATTTAAATTGCAGCGCCTGAAACTGAGCTAATGATTTGCCGAACTGTTTGCGTTCCTGCATGTACTGAGTAGCATGATTGAGTGCCTGTTGCGCGGTTCCGACTGAACAAGTTGCGATGTTAATGCGTCCACCGTCGAGCCCTTTCATTGCAAAGATGAAACCTTGCCCTTCTTCGCCCAATAAATGATGAGCAGGGACGGCAACGTTTTCGAAAGTGACGGCACGCGTCGGCTGGCTGTTCCAGCCCATTTTGGGCTCCTTACGTCCGTAGCTTATACCTTTCGCATTTGCCTCAACCACAAAGGCTGATACACCTTTGGCACCTGATTCTCCGGTTCGCGCCATCACGACTAATACATCAGTATCCCCAGCGCCAGAAATAAACGTCTTACTGCCGTTGAGAATATACAGGTCACCTTTTTTAGTGGCAGAAGTGGTCAGTGACGCAGCATCAGAACCTGCATTTGGCTCAGTCAGACAGTAAGAGCCCAACCATTCACCAGTGACCAATTTAGGACAAAATTGCGTTTTAATTTCGTCACTGGCAAAACTGGCTATCATCCAGCTCACCATATTGTGAATGGTCATAAACGCCGTTGTCGACGTGCAGCCCATGGATAATTGTTCAAAAATGATTGAGGAATCTAATCGGCTGAGGCCCAATCCACCTTGCTCTTCCGGCGTATAAAGACTTAAAAATCCTAACTCACCCGCTTCTCGCAATACGTCTTTGGGAAAGATCTGTTTTTCATCCCATTCCGCAGCCATTGGCGCTAAACGCTCCTCGGCAAACTGCTGAGCTGTATCGGAAAACGCACGTTGATCTTCATTAAGTTCAAAGTCCATAAAACCTCCCTGTTACCACTCAACGTAGCTGGATTGTGAGATTTGGCCCGCTTGGAATATCATCATCGAACCAACGCGAAGTAACGGTTTTAGTTTCGGTATAGAATCGGACGGCCTGTTTACCATACGCATGAAGATCGCCGTAAAAACTGCCGCGCCAGCCAGTAAATGAGAAAAACGGTAATGGCACTGGAATCGGTACATTAATACCAACCTGACCCACTTGTATCTCGTGCTGGAATTTTCGCGCTGCAGCACCATTGGCGGTAAAAATCGACGTGCCGTTGCCATAAGGATTGCGATTCACCAGTTCAATCGCTTCTTGCAGGGAGTCCACTTCGATACAAACCAATACTGGGCCAAAGATCTCCTGAGTATATATGAACATATCTGTCGAAACGCATCTGAACAACGTCGGTCCTACCCAGTTCCCATCAGGAAATCCTTCTACTTCACATTGGCTGCCATCGAGTACGCACACCGCACCTTGTTGTTTACCCAACTCAATCAAACCTAACACACGTTGTTTGGCCTGTTCGCTGATCAATGGACCATAAGCGGCCTCTTCATCATCCCAAGCTCCCGGATGAATCTTCTCCATCGCCTGTTTGAGATCATGAATCCATGCTCTCGAGTCACCAACAAATACCGCAACTGAGATAGCCATACAGCGCTGACCAGCGGCACCAACCGAAGAGCCGACCAAGTTGTTTATTACGTGCTCTTTGTTGGCATCCGGCATGATCACCATATGATTTTTAGCACCAGCAAAGGCCTGAACACGCTTAAAGTGTTGAGTACCTGTCGTGTAAATATGTTGAGCAACCGGAACAGAACCAACGAAGGAAACCGCTCGAATGTCATGATGTGCGAGCAGAAAATCAACCTGCTCCTTGCGGCCATGAACGATCTGTAACACACCTTTTGGTGCGCCAGCTTGTTCAAATAGCTCCGCAAGGCGAACCGAAGTCAAAGGCACCTGTTCGGAAGGTTTGAGAATAAAAGTGTTGCCGCTGGCAATGGCGATTGGAAACATCCAAAGAGGGATCATCGCCGGAAAATTAAATGGGGTAATGCCGCAGCACACACCCAAAGGTTGAACGAGAGAGTAAGTGTCAATATCGGTCGCGACGTTTTCAACCGTTTCACCCATCAAATTGCTGGCAATATTCGCTGCTTGCTCAACCACCTCAATCCCACGCCACACGTCCCCTTTCGCATCGGCTAAAATCTTACCCGTTTCGTGTGAGAGCAAGACCGCAAGTTCATCATGATGTTCTTTCAGCAAATGTTGATAGCGGAGCATCAATCGTGCACGCTCTGAGACCGCCACATTTTTCCAGGTTTGAAACGTCGATTTCGCGCTGTCGATTGCCGCATGCATCTCTTCATTCGTTGAACACGGAACGTACGCTATCACATCGTTAGTCGCTGGATTGGTGACTTCTATCCAATCTGTGGTTTGAGATTCAAGAAATTCACCGTCAATAAATAAAGGAACCAAACGAGTCATTATCTACTACTCCTTTACTGCCATTGCAGGGGTTAAAGCGGAACTTCGATACCGATAGCTGTCGCTTCTCCACCGCCGATACAAATTGCAGCGATACCTCTTACGACCTTTTTATTGCCTGAATCGCCGTCTACCCCTAGTGCCTGTAACTGACGCAAACTGTGAATCAAGGTAACCAGAATACGTGCACCGCTCGCTCCGATAGGATGTCCTAGCGCACATGCCCCGCCCTTGATATTTACTTTGCCCGGATCGAGACCCAATTCAGCAATGGCAATTTGCGTTACCACAGCAAAGGCTTCATTAATCTCCCAAAGGTCAATTTCATCAATCGGCCAGTCAAGTTGCGACAGCAATTGCTCAATAGCGAAAACGGGCGCAAGGGTAAATTCTGCGGGTTCTCTGGCGTGTGTCGCATGACCTCGTATAACGGCCAAAGGAGAAAGTTGGTGATGGTGAGCAGTTTCTTCATCCATCAGAACAAGTGCGGCTGCACCGTCTGAAATCGCGCTTGAATTTGCGGCAGTCACGGTACCGTGGATATCAAAGGCGGGTTTAAGTTGGGCGATTTTTTCGAAGTCAATCGAACGCGGATGTTCATCATAATCCACAACCATGGAAGACGCTTTAGTGCGAATTTCAACTGGCGACATTTCATCATCAAACAGCCTTTGTTCCTGAGCTTCTATTGCTCGTGTCGCAGACATCGCCGCCCATTCATCCATTTTTTTGCGGCTAAATTTGAGCCTGTCTGCGATTTGCTGAGCATACACCCCCATCAACAAACCTTCGTACGCGTCTTCTAAGCCATCGAGGAACATATGATCATATACGGATTGATGTCCCATCCGCATGCCACTTCGAGCATCTTTCATCAGATACGGGGCGTTGGTCATACTCTCCATCCCCCCTGCGACTGCGGTATGAATGGTGCCCGCTTTAATTAAATCATGCGCCAGCATCACGCTCTTCATTCCCGAGCCACATACCTTGTTGATTGTGGTACAACCTGTAGAAATTGGCAGCTCAGCCTCAAGTGCTGCCTGCCGCGCTGGTGCCTGACCACACCCCGCCGGCAAAACGCAGCCCATAAAGACTTCATCTACTGAAGTGATATCCACTTGTTTGAGTGCGCTCTTAATCGCAATCGCCCCTAATGACGGAGCAGTGAAGGTTTGCAATAGCCCCTGAAAGCGCCCGATCGGTGTTCTTTTCGCACTGACAATCCAGATGTCATTTCCCATGATTCCACATCCTTACAAGGTGTATCACAGCGCACGAATTTGCCCATCACAATCGCTCTCAAAACCCTTTATAACAAGTAAAGTTTCAAATCAAACGATGAATCTTTCGCACTGTGATTTCTTGACGTTTACGTAAGCATAGCACTAGCCTTTACTGTGAGGTAAAGAATCAAATTGATAAAAGCATAAATTTCCTCCGACCTTTCACCACAGAGGTCCGACTTCGAGAAGCTTGTTTCTTGTTTGTTATTTCAAGTAAGTAAGTTGAGATAAGTAATTTGAGGTAAGTGTGTGATGGAAAAATACAAAATTAGCGATCTTGCTAAAGAGTTTGATATTACGACGCGCAGCATCCGGTTTTATGAAGATGTGGGGCTGATTGAGCCTGAACGACAAGGCAATATGCGCGTTTATCAACGCAGAGACAAAATCCGTTTGAAACTCATTCTTCGAGGTAAACGGCTCGGCTTTTCACTCGCAGAAATTCGTGAACTTTTTGACCTGTACGATCTTCAACAAACAGACGAGCAACTGCTTAAAATGCTCACTATCATTGAAGAAAAACAAGCGTTACTCCAACAACAGATGAATGACATCAACGTTGTGATGGGTGAATTAAACGCCGCCAAGGAACGCTGCGTACAGACGTTGCAGAAGCACAATAAAATATCCACGTATCCCTGACTTTAATCCTGTTACAGGGGAAATGTTATGAAATCCGCTTACACCCCACTTAATTTTGGCCTCGGAGAAACCATTGACATGCTCCGGGACCATGTCAATGCCTTTGCTACGGAGCATATCGCGCCGATTGCTGCACATATCGATCATAACAATCAGTTTCCCGACTATTTGTGGCCGCTGTTTGGCGAGATGGGGTTACTGGGTGTCACGGTAGACGAACACTACGGTGGTGCGGGAATGGGTTATCTCGCTCACGTCATCGCCATGGAAGAAGTCAGTCGTGCTTCGGCCTCTGTAGGGCTTAGTTACGGTGCCCATTCCAACCTTTGTGTTAATCAAATCTTTCGAAATGGTACGCAAGCACAACGGGAAAAGTATCTACCTAACTTAATTAATGGCTCTTATATCGGTGCACTGGCGATGAGCGAACCAAACGCGGGTTCTGATGTCGTCAGTATGCAACTTAAGGCAGAAAACAGAGGAGACCATTTTGAGTTAAACGGCAATAAAATGTGGGTCACCAATGGACCTGATGCCGATGTATTGGTGGTTTACGCGAAAACCGATCCCAGCGCGGGTTCTAGAGGGATTACCGCATTTATTATTGAGCGAGGATTTGCAGGTTTTAGTGATGCGCAGAAGCTCGATAAATTGGGTATGCGCGGCTCCAACACTTGTGAGCTAGTTTTTAACAATTGTGTCGTGCCCAAAGCCAATATCCTCGGTGAAATAAACCGTGGGGTGGAAGTGTTAATGAGTGGTCTTGACTATGAACGAGTGATTCTCGCTGGCGGTCCTCTAGGGATAATGCAGGCTTGTATGGATATTGTGGTGCCTTACGTTCACGAGCGTAAGCAGTTTGGCAAGTCAATTGGTGAGTTTCAGTTAGTTCAAGGCAAACTTGCCGATATGTATTCACGAATGAATGCGGCAAAAGCCTATGTCTACACCGTGGCATCTGCCTGTGACCGTGGTGAATGCACACGTAAAGATGCGGCAGGCGTCATCCTATACAGCGCGGAGCTTGCCACACAAATGTCGCTAGACGCCATACAACTTCTGGGAGGTAATGGTTACGTTAATGAGTACGCAACCGGGCGGCTACTGCGCGATGCCAAGCTTTATGAAATTGGGGCGGGAACTTCTGAAATTCGTCGCATGTTAATAGGGCGAGAACTGTTCGAGGAATCACGCTAGTCACAATATCAAATGCCCTGAAAAGGATGTCTCTATGGCAATTATTAAAAGCAAAACCAAGCCAACTGAAGAGCTGTTTCTTTCCAACAAAGCGGCAATGGAAAAACTGGTGAATAAACTCCGCACCGACATTGAAGGAATCAAACAAGGCGGCGGTGAGAAAGCCATTTTGCATCAAAAAAGTAAAGGAAAGCTGCCTGTACGCGAGCGCATAACGAAATTACTCGACGATGAAAGTGAATTTCTTGAAATCAGCCAATTTGCTGCATGGCAAGTGTATGACGAATCCATACCCTGTGCTGGCGTTGTCGCAGGTATTGGAACGATTAAAGGCGTTCAGTGCATGATCATCGCCAATGATCCTTCGGTTAAAGGCGGCACTTACTACCCTCTGACCGTAAAGAAACATCTGCGAGCGCAAGAGATTGCCCAGCGTTGTCGATTACCCTGCGTCTATCTGGTCGATTCTGGTGGTGCCAACCTACCGCATCAGGCCGAGGTTTTCCCCGATAAAGATCATTTTGGGCGTATCTTCTTCAATCAAGCCAGAATGTCAGCCAAAGGCATTCCTCAAATTGCCGTGGTCATGGGGCTTTGCACGGCAGGCGGCGCATACGTACCGGCGATGGCGGATGTCTCCATTATGGTCAAACAACAAGGCACCATATTTCTCGCCGGACCACCTTTAGTAAAAGCCGCGACAGGCGAAATCGTGACAGGTGAAGAGCTTGGTGGCGCAGATGTCCATTGCCGAAAATCTGGCGTCGCTGATTACTATGCCGAAAATGATGAGCACGCTCTGATACTCGCGCGCGAAGCGATTGCCAACGCCAATCAACCCAAAATCAGCAAAAGCGAACACACCATTCTCCCTCCGCGTTACAACGCTGAAGAAATGTACGGTATCGTCAACGCTAACCTGCGATTATCGTTTGATATTCGGGAAATCATTGCGCGTATTGTTGATGATTCGGACTTCGATGAATTCAAGGCACTGTATGGCAAAACACTGGTTTGCGGCTTTGCCCGGATCCACGGTCATTTGATCGGTATTGTCGCGAACAACGGAATCCTTTTCTCTGACTCTTCCCAGAAAGGCGCACACTTTATTGAACTGTGCACCAAACGTAAAACTCCCCTTCTCTTTCTGCAAAACATCACTGGTTTTATGGTCGGTAAAAAAGCCGAAGAAGAAGGCATAGCCAAACACGGTGCGAAGCTTGTCATGGCAGTCGCATGCGCAGAAGTACCTAAGTTTACCGTCATCATTGGCGGTTCCTACGGTGCCGGAAACTACGGCATGTGCGGTCGAGCTTATGATCCGACCATGATGTGGATGTGGCCAAATGCGCGAATTTCCGTCATGGGCGGCGAGCAAGCGGCAGGCGTATTGACGCAAGTTCGTAAAGACATCAAAGAGCGTCAGGGAGAAAGCTGGTCAGAACAAGAAGAACACACATTTCGAAAATCGATCATAGACTTGTATGAGACGCAGGGACATCCGTATTACGCCAGCGCCAGATTATGGGACGACGGCATCATCGACCCCAAAGACACTCGCCAGATATTGGCACAGGCACTCAATGCTGCACTTAATGCGCCCATTCATGACAGCGAATTTGGCGTCTTTAGAATGTAAACAAAGCAGAATGTAAAAAAGCAGTGCGTAAAAAGTAGGATGTAAAAAGCTGATTGTAAGCAACGCTAATCGTTAATAAAGGAAGGCATCATGCAGGAAATACAACCGAGCATTATTCCCAACGCCAAAAGGCAAGATGAGGTGCTTTGGCACGTCGATGACTATGGAGTCGCTACCATTACCATCAATAGGCCCAAGAAGCATAACGCATTTGATGCCTGTATGATTGACCTGCTCATACATCGGCTGGACTATCTTGCATTGAGAAACGATGTACGGTGCCTGATTTTGCGCAGTAATGGCGAGCATTTTTCTTCTGGTGCCGACTTAAACTGGATGAAATCCATGGCAAATAGTACGCGTAAAGAGAATCTTGTTGATGCGCAAAATCTCGCCCGTTTGATGGAAACGCTTGACTCTTTTCCTCAGCCAACGATTGCCGTTGTTCATGGTTCAGCGTTTGGCGGTGCCTTGGGGTTAATTTGCTGCAGCGATATTGCCATCGCGAGCACAAGCGCAAATTTTTGTTTAAGTGAAGTAAAGCTAGGATTGGTTCCGGCGACGATTGCACCCTATGTCATGCGAGCAATGGGGAATCGTCAGGCTCGGCGTTACATATTAAGTGGTGAAGTAATTGCCGCCGATGATGCGCAACGGTTTGGTATCGTTCATGAAGTTAAAGACGCCAGCGAAATTGAATTGACCCTTAGCCAGTTGATCAACTCCCTCCTTCTGAACAGCCCTGATGCTATGCGCAAGGCCAAAATTATGTGTCACCAATGCCACCAAAACCCGATTGATTCACATCTCATTCAATACACCAGCAGGGTCATTGCCGACATCCGTGTTTCACCTCAAGGGCAGGACGGTTTACAGGCATTTCTTGAAAAACGTCCCCCTAGTTGGATACATAGCGTTGAGCCGGAGGAAAAATGACACTGCCTTCGAAGGTGAATATTGTTGAAGTGGGTGCGCGAGACGGATTACAAAACGAGTTACCGGTCTCGACGCAAACCAAAATCAGACTGATTAACTTGCTGTCGGATACTGGGTTAGCTCATATCGAAGCTGGATCTTTTGTTTCGCCGAAATGGGTGCCACAGATGGCCGACTCTAAAGAGGTGATGCAGGCAATTACGCGACGGAGCAATGTCATCTACTCAGCGCTTACTCCAAATTTACGGGGCTTTGAGCAGGCTATGGAATCCGGAGCCAATCAAGTGGCGGTTTTCACTTCAGCTTCGGAAGGATTCTGTCAGCGCAACATTAATTGCTCAATATCAGAAAGCCTGACTCGATTCAAGCCAGTGTTCGCTCTGGCAGCTAAATATGGTGTCCCTGTACGAGGTTATTTGTCGTGCGTTATCGACTGTCCTTATGATGGTTTTACCAAGCCCAAGTTAGTGGCGGATATAGCCGCAAGTCTCGTCAATATGGGCTGTTATGAGGTATCACTCGGTGACACTATTGGCACTGGTACGCCAAACCGTGTCAGAGCGTTGCTGGAAGCTGTGATGACACACGTGCCAAGCCACCAGCTAGCGGTTCACTTTCATGATACCTGGGGTCAAGCGCTCGCCAATATCTATCAGGCATTAACGATGGGCATTAATACCATTGACAGCAGTGTAGCTGGACTTGGCGGTTGCCCTTATGCTCATGGCGCTTCAGGCAACGTCGCAACGGAAGATGTACTTTATCTCTGTCAGGGATTAGGTATCGAAACCGGCGTAGATTTGGAGCTGCTAGCCAAAGCAGGCTGGATGATCAGCGAAGAGTTACATCGCCAACCGACATCTAAAGTGTCACTGGCATTGCGTCATCGTTATGAGTAATAAATAGTCCGCCATTTCAGACTCCGAGCTCAAGCTACACTTCGTATTTGGCTTTAATGCCGATATCAAAATGCAGTGGCATTCTCCACTTAGCGATCGATAGATACCCCATGATCATACCGGCTAACAACATTGCGATAGCAGCGATAATTAACAGGTCGAAACAAAGCGCGAAGGTAGAAATAATAAGGAGCACCGGGACAAGCTTTAAACCTGGAACTTTGAAACAATAAGACTCTTTAAGCGCGATGCCTGAGAACGTGACAAAGATAAGCCCAAGTGACAGCCAAACTCGGCTGAAATCTAAATCACTCAGCATATTCAGTAAGCCAACCCAACTCGACCAACTGATCATTAACCTGACTGATTTGCTATAGATATGAATATTAGCGGCCGAAAAAGCCGCCGATACGCCAATCATGACCAGTACACTGTGGTAGTGCTCATCCAGTCCACTAAACCATCCGAACGCCAACACAGAAAAGCCAATTAACGACAATGCGAATAGGCTGATACCTGCGCGATACAAACAAACACTCAGCTTATCTAAAATATCCAATGTTTCTTTATAATCGGTATCTGCCATGAGAAATTACTATCTTGAATTAGCTCTGTTGTTAAATACGCTTTGGGAAACGGAATCGTCCACCAGTGCGATAAATCACAAGTGAAAGCAGAATAAGCAAACAGCCAATGAATTTGTTAGTGGTCAGCACTTCGCCATACCAAAGAATACTCAGCACAACCGTCCATACCGGCTCTAAAATCATAATCAGCGCAGCATTACCTGCTTGGACAAACTTCTGCCCCATTGTTTGCATCACATAGCGCAGACTGGTTGCCAGTAAGGTACTTAACGCAAACCACCACCAAATCGACGCATCCACTTCGCTTGGAAAAGTTTCCGTAAAATAAGAGACAATTAACCCGAGGCATCCCGCCCAAAACAGCTGAATACAAGTGAGCAATAACACGGGCAGCTTCTGCGAGTACTTGCTGTTTACATTAAAGTGTAACGCCAGCATGAGAGCCGCGATAAGAAACCACAACTGGCTCGCCGATTGTTTCCAGCCATCCGCAAGGGAAAGACACGCCAGACCGATAACCGCAATTGGCAATGATAACCAAAAGACCCGCTGCGGCTTCTGGCGAAACATGCCCCAAGCAACAATAGGGACAAATAGCATCGACAGGCTCATGATAAATGCGCCCTCGCCTAAGGTGTCACTGATTGAGATCGCATAAATCCATGTCATCACCGCACCGCCCAGCAGTAAACCAACAACACTGGCGGATAATACGTCACGCAAATTCGCTTTAAAAAGTGGTCGGTAGCATAGAGGTAACAAACAGAGAGACGCGATAGTGAATCGCGAACCGATAAAACCGAATGGAGGAAGCCCCTGTATGGTTTCTTTTGAAAATATCCAGCCGAGTGCTGCGATCATTGTCGTAATCACGAGAATGATCGTCGCTTTGCGTTCTGAGTTGTGCATAATTACTCACAAATTTCCCGATGAGATGATCATCAGACTGACGTTTAGAATCGAATACATGTATTGAAGTTTTTGTTTTTAAATCGCAGATGCTGACAAGAAATGAATGGTGAAAGGGAAATGTTAGCCTTTGCGAAACCACGGTATTATACATGGACGAGCATTTTTCAGAAGCGATAACCTTGCTTATTTATCTGGTCAGGTGAGTTATCCTTTACGGGAAGAAAGCATACCAAGCATCCCAATAATACTTGGTAATATCCGTTCGATAACTGTTTATAACGTGCGATTAAAGTGTGCAACGGCATCGACAACGCGACTGGCACCATCCTGAATGTCGTTCATAACATTGCCAGCTTGTTCAGAAAGCTCAAGGGTATTAAGTGCGTCTTTCTGGCACTGAGCGATTAATTCAACCGCACTGTTGGTTCGCTTAAGATTTTCTTCCACCATCGAGACAATTTCATGGGTGGTCGTATTGGTGCGAAAAGAAAGCTGTCTTACTTCATCGGCAACCACAGCGAACCCTTTGCCATGCTCGCCCGCTCGTGCCGCTTCAATCGCAGCGTTTAGAGCAAGTAAATTAGTTTGGTCTGCAATACCGCTGATATTCTTCACTAATTCGCTAATTTTGGCAGAATGAGCTTTCAGCTCTTCAATAGCCTCATTGGCTTGTTGCATTTGTTGGGAGAGCTTTTTCATATTTTCGACCGTCGACCCTATAACTTGCTGGCCCAGCACGGTTTGAGTACCGGTTTCTTTAGAGACGTCATTCGCCAAATGCGCCGCTTGTGCCATAGACTGTTCTTGAATTACCTGCTCGGTGATATCCGTGGCAAACTTCACGACTTTATATAACTCTCCCCTATCGTTATGTATCGGGTTGTAAGAGGCTTCAAGCCATACCGTTTCACCATGGCGGTTTAACCTTTTAAAACGTTCGGAAGCAAAACGGCCAGCAGACAATCTGCACCAAAATTCTTTATATGCTTGAGAACTCGCTTCATCTTGCTCACAGAAGATTCGATGATGCTGCCCAATGATTTGATCTAGGGAATAGCCCATAGTGATAAGAAAATTATCGTTGGCTTTTAGAACCTTACCATCGAGGTTAAATTCGATGACCGCCATGGAACGATTCAAAGCGTTGAGCATATCTTCTTGCTCTCGGGAGTTTTTGATCGTACGAGTCAGTTCAACACCAAAAAAGGTAAAACCTGTCAATTTTTTATTAGTATCAAAATTAGGCTGAATGACGGAACGTATCCATGCTTCTTCACCATTACCTTTGATAATTTGCATGGCTCCATTCCAAAATGATTTTGTGGTGATTGACCGTGTCATTTGGCGGAAGTGATCAGTATTTCTGGCTTTTATCGGTACCAACTCAGAAATTTGCTTTGCTAAAATGTCTTTATCTGCAAATCCCAGCTGCTGTGCGAACTTATCATTTACCGATGTGATTTTTCCATTGGGGTCAAGCATTAGCCTAAGCATTTCTTTATCCCAACTTTTCTGCAGCTGCTCAAGACGGAGTAACTCCAATCTCAATTGCTGGTTCTCTTTTTGAAGCGACTTATTAAAAAACATGACTTCCCCACCGATCGATATTTTACTAATCAATAACTTATATTTATGTTGTTGCTCGTGCGATGTATTACTTTCCAAACGGCAGTATACTTAACATTTGATGTGTGTCACATTATATTGAATGATTAATGAATTATTTATTATCAATATGTGAAGTTTGATTAACGAACGCATCGCCACGTTTTTAGAAATGGGCTAATGCGTGCTAAACACATAAAAAAACCCTTTCCAAACTGGAAAGGGTTTTTGAATGAGTTCCCAAAATTTACCGCTTTACAGCAGTTCTACCGATTGCTGAGCTATCACCCATTCTTCATTGGTAGGAATTACCAGTACTTTCGCACCAAGTAGCTCTGATTTACCAATCTCCCCAGAGTGACCAAATCTTGCCGCTTCGTTGCCTTTAACATCTTCAACAAAGCCCAGTAGACTTAGGTTCTTCAGTACTTCACGGCGAATATCCAAAGAGTTTTCACCGATGCCACCAGTAAAGATAATCGCGTCTAAGTGGTCTAAAGGAATCAGGTAAGAACCAATGTATTTCGCCACGCGGTAAGTAAATACCTCGAACGCTAATTTAGCGCCTTCATGACCTTCTTCCATCGCTTGCAGAATGCCACGAGCGTCCGATGTCACACCAGATACACCTAAGAAGCCAGATTTCTTGTTTAGCGTTTCGAAGACTTGCTCTTGAGTCCAACCTTTCTTCATCAGGAATTCGATGATACCTGGGTCCAAATCACCAGAACGTGTACCCATCATCAAACCCGCTAGCGGAGTAAAGCCCATTGAGGTATCAACTGACTGGCCATCTTTAATCGCACAAACCGACGCACCGTTACCAAGGTGAACGGTAATAAAGCTTGATTCTTCTACTGGCTTGTTAAGCATTTTTGCGGCTTCACGGCTGACAAAGTAATGACTTGTACCGTGGAAGCCGTAACGACGAATACCATATTGCTCGTACAGCTCATGAGAAATAGCGCCAGTGAAGGCTTTTTGAGGCATGGTTTGGTGGAAAGCAGTGTCAAAAACAGCGAATTGAGGAAGGCTCGGGAATGCTTCAATTGCGGCTCGAATGCCGATTGCCCCTGCTGGGTTGTGTAGTGGCGCTAAGTCTGAAAGTTGTTCTATTTCTTGGGTTACTTCGTCTGTAATACGAACGGTTTTCGTGAATTTTTCACCACCGTGAACGATACGGTGACCAACCGCTACGATATCTTTAGCCAGGCCCAACTCTTCTGTTAACCCAACCAGTTTTCCGATGGCGATTTTATGATGACTCTCTTCACCTTCGATAGAAACTTCGCTTTTCTCGCCGTTGAATTTCCAGCTCATACGAGAGTCAGGAAGGCCAAAGCATTCGCCCAGACCACTGAGTACTGCGTCACCTGAAGCCGAGTCGATGACCGCGAATTTTAGTGATGAGCTACCTGAGTTGATCACCAGTACAAACGAATTAGACATGAAATAGTTATCCTGTTGTGGAGCAGAGAGTGTATTGCGCTTCCGCGCTGCGAACTTGTACATCTTGTTTGTGTTTCTATTATTCAATAATTTTTGAATCTTTCAACTATCTTTTAGTTCTTATCTTCTGATTGAACAATTTTTGTTGATCTATGACAGTTTTCAAATTTATTTAATGCGTAAAAAAAATGAGAAAATAAGAAAAAACTGTGACGGCACTGACTTGTCTATTTTACAATCAATGAGCTAAGTTATTTATTAGATAAATAAAACTAGAAACATATAAACAAACTATATATATAGGTCGGTGGTTATCGTGCCCAAAATAGCGCTTTTACTTGTCAGTGTAGGCTTACTTTTGCTTTGCTTTGGTTGGCTAATGGCAAAAAACATCCGCTCGAAAACAGACGTCGCTGGGTGGACTTGGTTGTTGGTGTTGATAAGCTACTTCATCGTTGCCTATGCGGCGTTCCTGTACACCGTTGCACAAAATCCCACTGTATCGACGCTCGAAACGAGTATCTCTGTACTCTTATTCACGGGTAGCCTCTTTGTCGTATTCGTGATCAAATTCAGTAACGACTCCATCATCGAGTTGCACACTGCCGCTAAACGAGAAAAACGCAATGCTTTTCACGATGCTCTGACTGGTCTACCCAACCGAAAATACTGCTTTGAGATGATTAACGAGCGCATTGAATCTGGCCTGCCTTTTTCCGTTATTCTTTTTGATGTGGTGAATTTCAAACAAGTTAACGATGCCATGGGACATTTTTGTGGCGACCAATTACTGATTCAGATTGGTCAAAGACTGCAAAATACGCTTGATGAAGGGGACAAAATATTCCGGGTCGGTGGTGATGAATTTGTAATTCTGACGTCGTCGGCGACCAAACCATCCGGAATGAAACTGATAGAAAAATTGAATACGGCTTTGTCTGAACGCTTCCATCTTGATGAATTTCAGGTTTCTTCGGGGGTGGTGTTTGGCATCAGTACGTATCCCCAAGACGCAGAATCCAACGAGTTGTTAATCAAACACGCTGATGTCGCAATGTATCACGCGAAAAGCAACGGCTACCTTTTTGCATTCTATAACGACAGTATGAACGTCGGCGCTAAGTACCAGTTAGAAATTTCTTCCCGTATACAATCTGCGCTTGAACAAGATGAGTTTCGCCTGTTCTACCAACCATTAATTGATGCGCGTACCAGTTTAGCGGTTGGCTTCGAAGCGGTTATTCGATGGCGAGACAAGGAAGGTAACAATATTTCTCCTAATGATTTCATTCCTATCGCGGAGCGTAGTAATCAGGTGAACAACATCACGATGTGGGTTCTCGGCCAGGTAGAAAAAGATCTGAAGACCTTTATCGACAAAGGCATTAAGCTTCCGATACATGTCAACTTATCCGCGAAAGACCTGTCATCTAACTTGTTGCTGGCTCGCTTAGAAATGTTATTAAAGCAAAATCCGGAATTCTCCTCACTCCTCAGTCTGGAGATCACAGAAACAATGGCGATAGACAGGGTCAAAGAACTAAACCCATTGATCAATGAAATTAAGGGGCTTGGGATAAAAATCAGTCTGGATGACTTTGGTACTGGTTACTCATCTTTATCGTTATTGCGAGACCTTCCGGTTGATCAGATTAAAATCGACCGATCTTTTTTATCAACGGCGAATCGTACTGAGGGATCCCGCTCGATTGTGGAAAACACCATCGCACTCGCCCACGGGTTAGGTTATTCCGTGGTAGCAGAAGGTGTACAAGATATGGATACACTACATTTCTTACGCAATCGCGGTTGTGACATCATCCAGGGCTACTTATTTTGCCCAGCTCTGCCACTTAATGAAGTGATTAACTGGGTGACTGAGCACGACGAAAAGCAGACCCAATACCTGCGCGCTTAACTTTTAATACGGCTTAACTTTCAAACCGAGTTTAGAACTGTCTAAATTAGTCATTCCAGCGAGCCAAAGCGAGACTAGGAATCTACTATCAGCGCGCTGAGCAGTTAATTTATTGCACTGGTGGCCGATCCCGCTTGCCGCAGCGTACGTAATGACTATTGTGCTTAGCTTGAGAAAATTCCTGATGTCGCTACGCTCCTCGGAATGACGATAAAAATAGAATATTAACAGTCGATTAACGACACATTTTTGTGTCATTCCAGCGAGCCAAAGCGAGACTAGGAATCTACTATAAGCGCGCTGTGAGGTAAGAAGTGCTGCGATAGCAATAAAGTGCTTGGTGAGTAAATTCTGAATCACGTGCCTCGCGATCCTGAATGATTGCTATAAACAAAAATGCCACTCGCTGTTATACGAGTGGCATTATACCAATTACATTAATTTTATGATCTAATAGTTCATAGAAAAGGAGCTTCTATGAACCATGATTTTCACCGCT
>NZ_JBSUGF010000004.1:0-89025 GCF_054064025.1 Vibrio limimangrovi | reverse complement strand
GTGCCGACTACCGGAATCGAACTGGTGACCTACTGATTACAAGTCAGTTGCTCTACCTACTGAGCTAAGTCGGCACACCTTATTCTTTAAATTATTGTTCGTGCTAAGCACCAACAATTAATAAATTGTGGTGCCCGGAGGCGGAATCGAACCACCGACACGAGGATTTTCAATCCTCTGCTCTACCGACTGAGCTATCCGGGCGACGAGGTGTATTAAACGGTTTTTCGGTTCTTAGGTCAACAACAAAATTAAAATAAAATATCGTTTGATGAAATTGTGCTCGGAGTGGGCTGTTTTTATGCATTTTTAATAGTAATCCTCCTTATTGTAGGCTCTTGGGGAGGGAGGTTTGTGTATTTGAATGCTAAATAAATGCAACAAAAACAAAAAAGCACGTTTAAAAATGTGCTTTAGGTTGAGCGATTGACTTTAAACTAGTGCTTTGCTGAGAACTTATTAATCAAGTCTTCATTTTGTGTGCCAGATAATTCTTGTTTTGTGTGCTCGATAGGAACTTTGTTATTGCTTAATTCGGTATGCATGCTTGTTAACGTATGTCTGATTTGTCGCAGTCGTCGCTATATTTGTCCTAATTGCTGTGAACGACCTTTAATGATGTTCCTATATTCTGCAGTGCGTCATAGGTACTGCCTTTGACTTCCTCCGCATTCTGCTCTGAATATTGCTCTAAGCTACGCCTAGAACGGCTTTGTGCACGTCATTAGGCTTCCCCCTTTAATGCACTCAATATCTACGTATGGCTATGATTAGGCGCGTAAGATTGCTTTCAGTGATTACCAGGCAAAGCTGAAGTTGTCATTACGCTGTTACCTGAAAGGGTGGGGGCTTTATTTGGCCCTACGCTGGTGCCGCTAAAAGGAGTTTATATATTGAGGGCTGAAAAGGATTGAAAATACGGTAGAGGAGGGAGGGTGATGTTTAAATACAAAAAAAGCCGCATCAAATGATGCGGCTTTTTGAAAGTGGCTCCTCCTGCTGGGCTCGAACCAGCGACCTGCGGATTAACAGTCCGTCGCTCTACCAACTGAGCTAAGGAGGAATTGTACTTTTAACAACAAAAAGTTGTTTGTGTCTTGCCAATCATTTCAAATTAAGCAAGTGCACCAAATATGGTGCCTCGAGGCGGAATCGAACCACCGACACGAGGATTTTCAATCCTCTGCTCTACCGACTGAGCTATCGAGGCAAAATAATGGTGCCGACTACCGGAATCGAACTGGTGACCTACTGATTACAAGTCAGTTGCTCTACCTACTGAGCTAAGTCGGCACGCTTTATTCTTTTTAGAAGAGATGAACTCTTCTTTTTTAGAATCCCAACTAAATGAAATTCTAAAAGTGGCTCCTCCTGCTGGGCTCGAACCAGCGACCTGCGGATTAACAGTCCGTCGCTCTACCAACTGAGCTAAGGAGGAATTGTACTTTTAACAACAAAAAGTTGTTTGTGTCTTGCCAATCATTTCAAATTAAGCAAGTGCACCAAATATGGTGCCTCGAGGCGGAATCGAACCACCGACACGAGGATTTTCAATCCTCTGCTCTACCGACTGAGCTATCGAGGCAAAATAATGGTGCCGACTACCGGAATCGAACTGGTGACCTACTGATTACAAGTCAGTTGCTCTACCTACTGAGCTAAGTCGGCACACTATTATTCTTTGCTGTAAAAACTCTTTGCTATAAAAAGTCTTTACTTGTTGTCCGTGTATGACACCAACAACATTAAATTGTGGTGCCCGGAGGCGGAATCGAACCACCGACACGAGGATTTTCAATCCTCTGCTCTACCGACTGAGCTATCCGGGCAACGGAGCGCTATTAAACGGATTTTCCTGCTTTCCGTCAACCACTTTTTTTAAATAATTTCAAAAAAGTGGTTGTTCGAACGCTTTTTGTTCAACTGGTGCTAAAAAGTTTGCACCGAGTTAAATTCCTTTTTGAAATTTGTAACTTTTTCTAGATATCGACGAGCTTCAGCGTTGGGATGTTTCTTGGTTAATGCCCAGTAAACTTGATTGGGTTGCAGTGAATTCAGGTCGCTCATAGCTCGTTTACGATCGCTGCTATCAAATGTGCTCAATACGCCTCCAGTTCCGCCATTGTAAGCAGAAATCATACTGTATTCGAGGGAAGTGGGATGGCTGACTTCTTTCAAATAACGATTCTTCAAGATATAGAAGTAAGCCGTTCCGGTATCAATATTGTTTTCCGGGTTAAATAAATATTCAGGGCTCGGCTGTCCTGAGCGGTTTTTAACCAAAGAAAACACATCGCGGCCTGCGGTTTTCGGCACGACCTGCATTAGACCATATGCATTCGCCCAACTGACCGCATATGGGTTAAAGCTGCTTTCAGTTTTGATGATGGCGTAAATCAAATCTTCAGGAATATCGTATTTTTGTGACGCACGACGCACTATGCCGGCGTATTGATAACTGCGCTGCAATAAGTGATCTGCCGCCATTGGAATTTCTACGTAGTATGCTTTTTTGAAGTCGACGTCTTTCGTTTTGATTTCCTTGGCGATGAGGTAATCGGCAAACCGATTGGCTCTCCAGGTCCATTGAATCGGTTGCTTATCTTGGTCTAGCACTTGTTTATATAGAAAAGGCTGACCTCCGAGTTTGATCTCTTTGGAAGAGAAAAGATCGACATTCTCGGGATCCTCAGGTGTCAGTAGCGTAGTTATAATCGCATTCTTGAGGTGTTTTTGCGGTTCGGTTGGGGATACCGTTTCTATGGTAATCACACCTTTTTGAAAATCGACTTCAGCGCGACTGAGGTAGTTGTCGATATACTTAACGTAGTTGCTTTTTCCCGCGTACTTTATTTCTCGTTTACCCCACCGTTTTTGGATATCGCCAGAGAAGCTGTCGATTAATGAATCGAAAGCAGCGGTGTCTTTTTCAAATTGTCCCGGCATTTCCGCTAAATTATTGGCGAAACGGTTAGTCGGCTCGTAGTCGACATCATAGACGTTTTCGACGAACTCACGGCTGCAACCGGCCATTAAAAGTGCCGTAACAAGAAAGACAATTTTTTTCATAAGTAATTAGTAGGTGGGATCTGGTGAGATAATGACACCACAATGTGTGTTGTGATGTCATTGTTTTTACGAAAATTTATTCGCTAGGTGGAGTGTAGCCGTCAATGTGGACGTCTTTACCTTCAAACAGGAAGTTCACCATTTCGGTTTCGAGCAGTTTACGGTGCTCCGGATCCATCATGTTGAGTTTCTTTTCGTTGATCAACATGGTTTGTTTGTGTTGCCACTGAGCCCAAGCTTCTTTCGAGATGTTATCGAAAATGCGTTTGCCTAGTTCACCTGGGTACAGTTGAAAGTCTAGACCTTCAGCCTCTTTGTTTAGTCGAGCACAAATCACAGTGCGGCTCATAATGACTCCTTGTATTCAATTAACGAAGTTCATGAGGTAGGGCTTCCAGTAACAGTTTTACTGGAGCGGCTAATCCCACTTCTTCAGGTTTAGATAAGTTATACCAAAGACCTTTGTTGCCTTCCATTACCACATCGGGTTGCTTTGACAGGTCAATCAAAATTGGTGTGATATCTAAGTGGTAATGACTAAATGTGTGGCGGAAAGTGATCAGTGTTTGCTGTTCTTTAATGTCATTGGCCTGGATGCCACGTTGTTCCAACAGCATATCAATATCACTTTCGACATCCACATGTTCGGTTTGCGGGAAGCAAAATAGCCCGCCCCAAATTCCGGTTTGAGGTCTCTGTTCAAGCCAGACTTCATGCCCATTTGCATTATGGTGATGAAGCATAACAAATCGGGTTTGCTTCACCGGTTTATCTTTCTTCGGTTTTTTCCCCGGATAGTCGAGAACATTTTCTTGTTTTTTCGCCACACATAAATTGGCAACAGGACACAAGGTGCATTTAGGTCTGCTGCGTGTGCAGACCATGGCACCCATGTCCATCATAGCTTGATTGTATTTGTCGACGTCAGTTTTCGGGGTATGTGCCTCGGCAATCTCCCACAGCTGGTTCTCTACTTTTTTCTGCCCCGGCCATCCTTCAACTGCAAAACAGCGAGAAAGTGTTCGCTTGACGTTGCCATCGAGAATCGCATGTGACTGCTTAAATACGGATGACAATACCGCTGCAGCAGTCGAGCGGCCGATTCCCGGCAGAGCGTTCATTTGCTCGATATTCAGTGGGAACTCACCATTATATTTCTGGGCAACCTCTTTGGCCGCTTTATGCAGGTTACGGGCTCGGGCGTAGTAACCGAGGCCAGTCCAGAGGTGCAGCACTTCATCTTGCTCTGCGTTCGCAAGGTCGACCACGGTCGGAAAGCGTTCCAGAAAACGTTGGTAGTACGGAATAACCGTAGTTACCTGAGTTTGCTGAAGCATAATTTCAGACAACCAGACACTGTATGCGGTTTTGTTTTGTTGCCACGGAAGATCTTTTCTTCCGTAGGCGTCATACCATTCTAAGATGGCACTGGCGAAAGGGGTCACGACTTGCTCTGTATTCTATTATTGGTTAGGGGCAAAATTGCACCACAGAATGGGTGATAAGTACAACTGGTAATCAGTGGGGATATTACGGGGAGCATTATGGCTTTTGAGTAGTGATAGACCGAGAGCTCAACAAAAACTTGCACCCGATTAAATTCTTTGGATAATCCCCGCTTTGATTAATCAATGTGCAGGCAAAATCAATGAGTGAAGTAACCACTAACGAATACAACGAAGACGGCAAGCTGATCCGTAAAATCCGCAGTTTCGTACGTCGCGAAGGCCGTTTAACTAAGGGCCAGGAAAATGCGATGAACGAGTGCTGGCCAACAATGGGTATCGATTACCAAGCTGAACTTCTTGATTGGAAAGAGGTATTTGGTAACGACAATCCAGTTGTGCTTGAGATCGGTTTTGGTATGGGCGCTTCACTGGTTGAAATGGCAAAGAACGCACCTGAGAAAAACTTCATCGGTATTGAAGTACACAGCCCGGGTGTTGGTGCTTGTCTGTCTGATGCACGTGAAGCGGGTCTGACTAACTTGCGCGTAATGTGTCACGATGCGGTTGAAGTGTTCGAGCACATGATTCCAAATGACAGTCTAACGACACTGCAACTGTTCTTCCCAGACCCATGGCACAAGAAGCGTCACCACAAGCGTCGTATCGTACAGCTTGAGTTTGCTGAAATGGTACGCCAGAAGCTTATCCCTAATGAGGGAATCTTCCACATGGCAACGGACTGGGAAAACTACGCAGAACACATGATTGAAATCATGAATCAAGCGCCAGGTTATGAAAACATTGCTGAAGAAGGCGATTTTGTACCTCGTCCTGAAGAGCGTCCACTGACTAAATTTGAAGCTCGCGGTCACCGTCTTGGTCACGGTGTGTGGGACATCAAATTCAAACGAACTGCGTAAGGAGACAGTTGATGTACCACTATGCGATATTAGCGAATCCGGGTCACAACCGTATTTATTTTGATAGCGCAATGACCATCGCATGTTCAGAGCTAAAAGCAATCTTAGCTTCTGAAGGTGTTGAAGTGACTGAAATTGGCAGCAAAGATGTAGGCTTACCTGCGGCATTGGTGTTCTCGTGCGAGGAAGCGCTCAACGAAGAACAGTCGCGTAAGATCGCCGCATCTTCTATCTATTATGCGCTGTTTGAAGTGCGTGAAGACGGTTTGCTGAGACCAATTCAGGCGCCTGCGTTCAACACCTTCCCTGAGAGCATGAGCCAGATCCTGCGTTATACAGGTAAAACAAACGAGCAGTTTACGCGTTTGATGGTAAACCTGGGCGTGAGTGCCGCTAACACAGATAGCGCGCAGCTTACGTTGATGGATCCGATGTGTGGTAAGGGTACAACACTGTTTGAAGGTTTGATCCACGGCTTAAATGTCGTAGGTGTAGAGATCAACCAGAAATGGGTTCAAGAGCTCCAAACCTTCGTCGTTAAGTTTATGAAGAACGGTCGCTTTAAGCATAAAGTGAGCAAAGAAAAGCGCACTTCTGCTGGTAAGAAAGTGGCCGATGGTTTCGTGGTTGAAGCCGCGGCGAACAAAGAAGATTACAACCAAGGTAACCTTCAGACGATGAAGCTGTACTCGGCGGATACTCGTATCGCTGACCAAGTTGTGAAGAAGAACTCGGTGGATGTCATGGTGTCTGACTTGCCTTACGGCGTGCAGCACGGCAGTAAGAATGCCAAAGACAGTAAACTGAACCGCAGCCCACTAGAGCTTTTAAAAGAAGCGTTGCCTGCATGGAGAGTGGTACTGAAAAAGCAAGGTTCAGTGGTGTTGTCTTTCAACGAGTTCACACTGAAATGGAAAGACGTCGCGGCATTATTTGAAGAGCAGGGGTGGAAGGTGCTTTCAGAAGAGCCTTACATCGGTTATCTTCACCGCGTGGATCAATCTATCAACCGCAACATTATTGTGGCAGTGAAACCATAATTGATTGTTCGATAACAAATACTTGAAAAGCCAACACACTGTTGGCTTTTTTTACCTCTGAATTAAATCAGTGATAATAAGGTGAACAATGAAACCTACAGTGGAAATTTTGACAGATATTCTGACCGAAGTTCGTCCTTTGATCGGTCAGGGAAAAGTAGCAGACTACATTCCAGCTCTGGCAAAAGTGCCCAGCAACAAGTTAGGTATTGCGGTATACACCAATGACGGCGAAGTGATTAAGGCGGGAGACGCCGATGAACCGTTCTCAATCCAGTCTATTTCTAAAGCCCTGAGCCTGACGCTGGCGATGTGCTTGTATAAGCAAGAGGAAATTTGGGCTCGAGTAGGGAAAGAGCCCTCAGGTCAGGCCTTTAACTCTTTAATCCAGTTAGAGATGGAGCAGGGCATTCCACGTAACCCGTTCATCAACGCTGGTGCGATAGTGGTTGCTGATCTGCTGCAAAGTCGCTTGTCTGCACCGCGTCAGCGCTTACTTGAATTTGTTCGCCAGCTATCGGGTGATACTCACATTGTGTATGACAAAGTGGTGGCGGCTTCAGAAATGATGCATGGCGATCGCAACGCGGCGATCGCTTATCTGATGCGCTCGTTTGGTAACTTCGAAAATGAAGTCATACCAGTTCTGCAAAATTACTTCCATGCCTGCGCATTGAAGATGAGCTGTGTTGATTTGGCGAAAACCTTTAGTTACTTGGCTAATAAAGGCACCTCTGTGCAAACAGGTAAAGCTGTTGTAACACCGACTCAAACCAAGCAGTTGAATGCGCTGCTTGCGACGTGTGGGCTTTATGACGGTGCTGGTGAGTTTGCCTACCGTGTCGGTATGCCGGGCAAATCTGGTGTGGGCGGCGGCATTATCGCAGTCGTACCGGGGGATATGACCATTGCAGTCTGGTCTCCGGAGCTTGACCCTGCTGGCAACTCGCTGGCAGGAACAAAAGCTTTAGAATTACTTTCAGAGCGAATCGGTCGTTCCATTTTCTAGAGCTGGCCATTTTCCTCAGAATAAATAAAAATGCCTCTCACACAGAGAAAATACCTTTCGCTTAAGGACTCTCATCGTGTCATTCCAGCGAGCCCTAGCGAGACTAGGAATCTAATATCAGCGTGCTGAGAGTAGATAGAAAACTCTTTGATAACAAAGTACTCGGATAGAAGATCCTGAATCACGCTCCTTCGTCGCTGTTCAGGATGACGGGAGACTTAAAAATGCCGTTCGCTGTGAAACGAACGGCATTCCTCAAACAGATAGGCATTTTTTATAGCTTGATATCAGATACGCTTATTCGTCTTCTTCTGCCATAAACGCTTCGAGCAAGTCGTTCAGGAAAAGCTTACCTTTTTCAGTGATTTGCCAGTGTGATTCTGTCTCACTCAAATACCCCAGCTCTAACGCCCAGTTGATGGTGTCTTGAATGCTACTTAGCGGTAACCCTGTAGTGTCGATAAAGTCTTGTTTCGGACACGCTTCCATTAAACGAAAACGGTTCATAAAGAACTCAAACGGACGGTCTTCATCTTCCACAAACTGCTCGGTATGCAAATAAGGTTTCACCATATTTTGGTACGCAGCCAGATAACCACGTGGATGCTTCACTTTAGTGGTGCGAATGATGCGCCCATCAGCGAAACTCAGCTTGCCATGTGAGCCGCAGCCGATGCCGAGATAATCTCCAAAGCGCCAGTAGTTAAGGTTGTGCTGACACTGATACCCCGGCTTGCTGTAACCGGAAATTTCGTACTGTACGTATCCGGCGGCTGAGAGTTTTTTATGTCCCTGCTCGAAGATATCCCACAAGTCATCGTCGTCAGGCAGCGTCGGCGGCTTGTAATAGAACATAGTGTTAGGCTCAATGGTGAGCTGATACCAAGACAGGTGTGGCGGAGCCAGTTCAATAGCCTTATCCAAATCGGATAGAGCCTGCTCAATACTTTGGTCTGGCAAGCCGTGCATTAAGTCCAGATTAAAGCTATTTAATCCAATCTTATGGGCGAGCTTAGCCGCATTGACGGCTTCATCCTTGCCATGGATGCGTCCGAGGCGTTCTAGCTTCTCTTGCTCAAAACTCTGCACTCCGATAGATATACGTGTTACCCCTGCTTTTCGGTAGCCAGCAAAACGTTCAGCTTCGATCGTTCCCGGGTTAGCTTCCATGGTAATTTCGATGTCTGGCTTGAATGGAATACGCGCTTCTATCCCTTTTAACAGACGTTCGATACCTTGTGCTGAAATCAGGCTCGGCGTACCGCCACCAATGAAAATAGAATGCAGAGGGCGCGGCGCGTCGTTCAGGCGGTATTTTTCAATATCGGTATCCAGATCTTCCAGAAGGGCGTTGATGTACTCATCTTCTGGGATCTCCGCTTTGAGCGCATGCGAGTTGAAGTCGCAGTATGGGCACTTTTGTACACACCATGGGATGTGCACATACAGACTGAGTGCTGGGGGAGTTAACATGAATAAACTCGCTTATTATTACTATGCCGTGTGCTTACTAAGCTGTTCGCGCAGACAGCTGAGCGAACAGAGATTTCAGCGCTTTACCACGGTGTGACAGCTGCTTTTTGCGCGCAGGCTCTAGCTCTGCTGATGCACAATCGTCTTCTGGCACGAAGAAAATTGGATCGTAGCCAAAGCCATTCTCACCCTGTGCTTCTGTCAGGATACGACCTTCCCACATACCGTGACAAACGACAGGCGTTGGATCGTCTTTATGACGCATCAGAACTAATACGCAGTGGAAACGTGCGGTGCGCTCCGCCTCTGGTACACCTTCCATTGCTTTTAACAGCTTTTCCAGATTCTCCTGGTCTGTTGCGTTTTCGCCAGCGTAACGGGCAGAATAGATGCCAGGTGCACCGTTAAGGAAGTCGACTTCTAAACCCGAATCATCAGCGATAGCAGGCAGGCCGGTTTCTTGCGCTGCATGGCGAGCTTTGATAATTGCGTTCTCAATAAACGTGGTGCCCGTTTCCGCAACTTCAGAGACGTTGAATTCACTTTGTGCCAATACTTCGAAACCGAAATCTGAAAGCAAATCTGCCATCTCACGTACTTTGCCTTGGTTGCCTGTTGCTAACACAATCTTTTTCATGGGGTTCTCTTTTCATTGTGACAAGGAGAACGTGTGGTTCTCCTCGTCTTTTTATTTTTAACTTCAAAAGGCTTTTGGCCTACTGGTGTCCAAAAGCTTTTAGATCATTCTGACCCAATTACTCTTCGACAAAAAACTTCTGGGTGAATTGAAGCTTACCTGAGCCTTTGTTTCCAGATTTTACATCAATATCGAAGGTAAAAGTTTCTTCATGCGTGATCGGTAGTTCAGCCAAGTAGTAAATAGCGTCACCTTCTTTAACTTCACGGAAGGTTAACTGTTGCGTTTGACCAATCAGGTTCTTTGCATGTCCCTCTACCTTCGCTTCCAGAGCTGGTTTTCCGAGGGAAGAACTATCAAGCACGCTAATATTTATTACAGCGAGGTAGCCATTACGTTTAATGTTGTAGCTGCTGGCTACTTTCGGAGTCAGAAAAGTAGAGTTAAACGCTACGTAATGTACTTCGATGTCTTTCATCGTTTTGAACTGTTCGGCTAAAGTCGGGAAAGACAATAGGCTGATCAGTACTGCGGTAATCCATTTGTTCATCGTGAATTCCTCAAAGAGACACTTCTATTTAAGTTTAATTTAAATAACCTGCTTTCAGGTTAAATAAAAAGCCATCATAAGATGGCTTTAATGTCAGCAGGTATTTGAGTTGGGGATTCTATCCGAATTTGTTTGTGCCGTCCCAGTTCGCCTTTTTCTATGTGAACCAAACCCTTAGCAACTTTAAACTGCTTAGCCAGAAATTTGATTAGATGCGCATTGGCTTTGCCATCTACGGGTGGGGCGGTAATCGCGATCTTGAGTTCTTCCCCATGCAAGCCGACGACTTTATCGCGGCTTGCTTTCGGTTGAATGTAGAGTTTAAGGACAATATCCTCACCATCGCGCCAAACTGAGGCTGACACTACAGCTGGAACCAGATTGGGCCAACAATATCGCCCATCAGGAAGTTCGCGAACTGCAGACCGATAAACAGCACCAGAACGCTAAGATCCAGGCCACCCATCGCTGGAAGAATGCGACGGATTGGCGCGCACATTGGCTCAGTCAGCTGGTGGAATACGTACTCAATCGGACTGCGGCCCTGACTAACCCAGCTCAGGATTGCACGGATCAGCAATACCCAGAATAACAGGCCGCCAGCAGCTTTAATCAGAGACAGTAAGCCTAAGAACAGGAACTCGACACTAAAAGAAACCGAGCCGCTTGATGCGATAAGAATTAAAGCAACAAACTTAAGTACACACAGTAGGTACGCAAATAAAATTGTAGCCAGATCGATACTACCTACAGACGGGATAAAACGACGCAGTGGAGCAATGACTGGCTGTGTCGCTTTAACAATAAATTGCGAGAAAGGATTGTAGAAGTCTGCACGTGCAGCTTGCAACCAAATGCGCAATATAACGACCATGATATACAGGTCAAATAGGGTTGAGATGAGAAAACTCATTGAATTCATAAGGTACCCTTAACAAGTGATGGATGACTTTTTCTCGAGAATCATCCAGGTAATTAAAATAGTTTTTCCATTTCTTCCGCGCGAGCAACCGCTGCCTGCATTGCTTTGGCTACGATATCAGAAAGCTGATGTTCGTTGAACGTTCGCAGAGCTTCCGCTGTTGTCCCACCTTTAGAGGTGACATTTTCACGCAGTGTAGATAGCTCGGTATCCGGATTGTTGACTACCATGCTGGCTGCACCTAATGCCGATTGCTGAACCAGCAGGCGAGCGGTCTCTTTATCGAAACCTTGTGCGATCGCTTCTGCTTGCATCGCCTCCATAAACAAGAAGAAATAAGCCGGAGCACTTCCCGCAGCTGCAATCACACTATTGATGCCGGCTTCTCGTTCCACCCAGCAAACTTCACCTACCGCCTGCATCAGTTGTGCAGCGAAGTCTTTATCCTGCTCAGTTACATGCTCAGGCGCAAAAAGACCACTCATGCCCAAGCCTAACTGAGAAGGCGTATTTGGCATGACACGAACAAGGTTTAACTTCGTCGCTAGCATCTCATTTAAGCGTGAACAATTAATGCCCGCCGCGATAGAAATCACCAATTTGTTGCTGAAATCGACAGATTGCAGAGGCTTACATACATCGGCCATCATTTGTGGTTTCACAGACAAAACCACCACATCCGCTTCTGAAGCCGCAAGGATGTTGTCGCTGGTGGTACGGATGCCAAAATCTTTTTCAAGTGGCAAGCGACGTGTCTCTGAAGGGGCGGTTGCCACTATATTTTGCGCTGGGTAACCATTCGCTACTAAGCCAGAAATAATGGCTCTGACCATGTTACCTGCACCAATGAAGGCAATTTTTTTATGTTCCATTTGTCTGATTTCCGTTGTGATGCTTTGCTACTTTAAAATGCAATTAACTGCATGATAAATGATACGTTTTACTGCTAAACTGCAGCGGTTTTTGAGTCGGTTCTTAATTTACTCTTGCTGACTATTCACTTTTTGCACTGTAGTCACGAGCACCAAAAATAGCAGTTCCGATTCGTACCATGGTGCTGCCTGCGTCGATAGCCGCCGTCATATCGCCACTCATACCCATGGATAATGTGTCTATTTCTGGGTATTGCTGTTCAAGATCTTGCTTCAATTTCGCCAGTTTCTGGAACTCATGAAGCTGTGAATCATAGTCTGAGACGTTAGCAGGGATAGACATCAATCCTCTTAAAGTGAGGTTGGGTAGGCGAGAAATCAACTCAGCCAGATCGAATACTTCTGCGTCGGTTACGCCAGACTTTGAATCTTCACCACTGGTGTTTACTTGAATAAGCACTTGCAGTGGTTTTAGTTCACCTGGACGTTGATCATTCAGGCGCTGGGCAATCTTAGCGCGATCAATGGTGTGAACCCAATCGAAATGTTCAGCGACAAGACGGGATTTATTGGACTGAATAGGCCCGATGAAGTGCCATTCTATGCGATTTTCTGGATAATGCTCTGCAAAGTGCTGAACTTTATTAACGCCTTCCTGAACATAGTTTTCACCAAATGCCGTTTGACCGGCTTGGTAAGCTTCAAGAATGGCTTCAACGGGTTTAGTTTTACTTACCGCTAAAAGTTGCACTGACTCAGGAGAACGGCCGCATTTTTGCTCGTCGTTTCGGATTTGAGAGGTGATATGTTCAATATTTTGTTGAATACTACTCATAGCTGTACTTTAGACTTAAGGATTTTAAATGGATATCACTGAGTTACTGGATTTTAGTGTAAAACATAATGCATCAGATCTACATCTTTCTGCAGGTGTCCCACCAATGATCAGAATTGATGGGGACGTGAGAAAGCTGGGCATTCCGGCGTTTACACATCAAGAAGTGCATCGCTTGGTTTTCGAAATCATGAACGATGCACAACGCAGTGAGTTCGAAGAAAAACTCGAAGTCGATTTCTCGTTTGAACTACAAAACGTTGGACGTTTTCGTGTCAACGCATTTCACCAATCTCGCGGCTGCGCTGCGGTGTTTCGTACCATCCCGAGTAATATTCCAACACTAGAACAACTCGATGCGCCAGATATCTTCCGCAAGATAGCTAACGGGCAGAAAGGCCTGGTACTGGTCACTGGACCAACGGGCTCTGGTAAATCGACGACTTTAGCTGCCATTGTCGACTACATCAACCGTAATCACAATAAGCACATTCTCACAATTGAAGATCCAATTGAATTTGTTCACACCAATAACAAATGTTTGATCAACCAGCGTGAAGTTCACCGTGACACTCATAGCTTTCAAAACGCCTTGCGCAGTGCATTGCGTGAGGACCCGGATGTCATTCTTGTTGGTGAGATGCGTGACAAAGAAACCATCAGTCTGGCGTTGACCGCTGCTGAAACTGGTCACTTAGTTTTTGGTACGTTGCACACGAGTTCAGCTGCGAAAACCATCGACCGTATTATTGACGTGTTCCCCGGCAGCGATAAAGACATGGTTCGCTCGATGTTATCCGAATCTTTGCGTTCCGTTATCGCCCAGAAACTGTTGAAACGTAATGGTGGTGGACGTGTTGCTTGCCATGAAATCATGATGGCGACACCGGCAATTCGAAACTTGATTCGCGAAGACAAAGTCGCTCAGATGTATTCGATCATCCAGACTGGTGCGGCACATGGGATGCAGACGATGGAACAAAATGCCCGTCAGCTCCTTGCACAAGGTATTGTTTCTCACGAAGAGGCCGACAGCAAAGTTGGGCTTGAAGTGCAGCAATTTTCGTAACGCTTATAGAAATAACGGTGGATACGGAAGATGGATCTGAATAAATTTCTCGAAGGTATGTTGGCGCTTAAAGCGTCGGATCTTTACATCACAGTTGGCGCACCTATCTTGTTTCGTGTAGATGGTGAGCTTCGCCCGCAAAGCAACAAATTAACCGAAAACGATGTGGCGCTGTTGTTGGACAATGCAATGGATTCAGAGCGACGTCAGGAGTTTCGTCAAAGCCGTGAATCTAACTTCGCTATCGTCCGGGATTTCGGCCGCTTCCGTGTCAGTGCTTTTTTCCAACGTGAGTTGCCAGGAGCGGTTATTCGTCGCATTGAAACGGACATTCCTACTTTTGAACAGCTTAAATTACCTTTAGTGCTACAAGATTTAGCGATCGCAAAGCGAGGTCTGGTGCTGGTGGTTGGTGCAACAGGTTCGGGTAAGTCGACCACAATGGCGGCGATGACTGGCTACCGGAACAGCAACAAAACCGGGCATATCCTAACGGTAGAAGATCCGATCGAATTTGTTCATGAACACAAGCGTTGTATTGTCACCCAGCGTGAAGTCGGCTTAGATACGGAAAGCTATGAAGTGGCACTGAAAAACTCTCTGCGTCAGGCTCCTGATATGATCCTTATCGGGGAGATCCGCAGCCGGGAGACAATGGAGTACGCAATGACGTTTGCTGAAACAGGTCACTTGTGTATGGCGACCTTGCATGCCAACAACGCCAACCAAGCTTTGGAGCGCATCCTTCATTTAGTGCCAATAGATCAAAAAGAGCAGTTCTTGTTTGATCTCTCGATGAACTTGAAAGGAGTGGTTGGTCAGCAGTTGATCCGCGATAAAAGCGGGCAGGGACGTCACGGTGTGTTTGAGATCTTGCTTAACAGCCCGCGTATTTCAGATTTGATCCGACGAGGTGATTTGCATGAACTGAAATCGACCATGGCGCGCTCAAACGAGTTCGGGATGCTGACCTTTGACCAGTCACTGTACAAATTGGTGATGCAAGGGAAAATCAGTGAAGAGGATGCACTACACAGTGCGGATTCTGCTAACGACTTGCGTTTGATGCTGAAAACTCAGCGTGGTGAGCCATTGGCAACGGGAAGTTTGGCGAACGTTAAGATCGATATGGACTAGATCTTTCCTGAGGATCAAAAAGGTTGGCAGAAGCTATAATACCAGTCACTTAACGACTCTTATAGGGTCATTCCAGCGAGCCTTAGCGAGACTAGGAATCTAATATCAGCGCGCTGAGAATATTGAGAAATACCTTTGATATCAGAGTGATCGGATAGAAGATCCTGAATCACGCTCCTTTGTCGTTGTCCAGGATGACCGAGGACTGGAATATTCTACTAGTTGTTGAGTGAACAGTATTTTGGCAAGCGCCAACCTTTTATTTTTAAGTGAGTTTACGCACCCCAAAGCTTTTCGAACCAGCTTTCCAGAATAACAACCGCAGATTGGCAGTCTATATTACCTTTCGACAACGCTTTATAACCGCCCATTTCGAACAGATCCGCACGTGCTTCTGCAGTGGATAAACGTTCATCATGAAGCTCAACGGGCAAACCATAACGACCATGTAAACGATTAGCGAACTTTTTTGCTCGGGGAGTTATGGTTTCCAGATCTTTACCGTGAAGATCTGTCGGCAAACCAACAACCAGCAGATCGGGTTGCCACTCTTTGATCTGTTTTTCAATGTCGTCCCAGTTTGGGATGCCATCGTTGGCTTTAAACGCTTTTAAAGGAGAGGCGGTCCCCGTTATTTCCTGGCCAATGGCGCTTCCGATGCTTTTCGTACCGAAGTCAAAAGCCATAATTGTACGTGACATAAAGAGTCTCAAATCTTAATCAAAATTATCTGGGCTTATTAGGCATGCCCTGCGTCAGAAGAAAGCTGACTCGGATCTATACCCAGTTTTTCTACTGCTTTTTTCCAACGCTCAGTAATTGGGGTATCAAAGATGATTTCGGGTGTAGCCTCAATGGTCAGCCAAGAGTTTTCAACTAACTCGTTTTCTAACTGGCCCGCACTCCAGCCTGAATAGCCCAGTGCGACTAAATAGTCACTAGGCTCAGCTTCGGTACCCAGCACCGACAGAATGTCGCGAGAGGTAGTGACCGCAAGATCGTCGGTCATCTGAATACTCGATTCGTAATAATCTTTGGGTTTATGCAGGATAAAGCCACGGTCTTCTGAAATCGGTCCACCGTTATACACCGGTCTGTCCAGACTTGCTTCAAACAAGCGCGGATGCACAGGTTGCACCTTGACTTGCTTAAGCATGTTACCCACAGTGATGTCGACAGGAGCATTAATAATTAATCCCATTGCGCCTTCTTCGTTATGTTCGCAAACGTAGATAACACTATTCTGGAAATAGGGATCTTTCATTCCAGGCATGGCGACTAAAAAATGGTTTGTGAGGTTCATACTCATACCGACCCTTCAGACTCGTAAATGAACTTAAGCAGATTCATTTATATGCATGAATTTGCTTAAGTTAACATCTGGCTCTCTCTTATAACTTTACTATATATTTAGGGTCTGTTGACCTTTCGTGCTGATTTTTGCAGCTGTTTGTGGGTTCTTTATACAAGGCAGAGGCTTTGAAATGTAGTTGGCCTACCTGATAAGCCGATAACGCAGTAGAAAGTAGCCACAAACGCTGCCCGAAGGGTTCGGCTAAAAGCGCTTTACTCTTTGCTGAGAGGTGTTTTGCTTAGAATGACTAGGCTACAAACCTCTCGCCGCGATTAAAACGCTTTTATCTCGAACAAAAATTAACCACGTAAGATAAACAGACCCTATTTATTCGCCTTTAACTCGGCGTTCAATCGCATCCATCAGTTTGCCCGTGATTGAAATATCAAACGCTGCTTCGATTTCGCGAATACACGTTGGGCTAGTAACGTTGATTTCAGTCAGCTTATCGCCAATCACATCAAGACCTACGAAGATAAGGCCTTTTTCTTTTAGTGTTGGAGCAACGGCATGAGCAATTTGCAGATCCGTTTCGCTAAGTGGGCGAGCTTCACCTGTACCACCTGCAGCAAGGTTACCGCGCGTTTCGCCTTTCGCTGGAATGCGCGCCAGACAGTAAGGCATTGGTTCACCATCAACCACGAGAATACGCTTGTCACCATTGCTGATGTCTGGCACGAAGGTCTGTGCCATCGCGTAGTATTGACCATGGTTAGTCAACGTTTCGATGATCACCGATATATTCGGATCACCCTCTTTAACGCGGAAAATAGATGCGCCACCCATGCCATCAAGCGGCTTAAGGATTACGTCACCGTGTTGCTCGCGGAAGGCTTTAATCTTTTCAGCTTTACGCGTCACGATGGTAGTTGGGGTTAATTCCGGGAACCAAGCAGTAAAGAGCTTCTCATTGCAGTCACGAAGGCTTTGAGGCTTGTTGACGATCAGTGTGCCTTTTTCTTCTGCTCGCTCAAGAATGTAAGTCGCGTAGATGTATTCAGTATCGAACGGAGGATCTTTACGCATCAGAACTGCATCTAAATCAGATAACTCGATGGTTTGCTCTGATTTGAATTCGTACCAGCCATTTGGATCTTCTTTCAGCTCTACCACTTTCGTGTCGGCAACCGCGACACCCTGGTCGAGATGAAGATCATTCATTTCCATGTAGTGGATTTCATAGCCGCGGCGTTGCGCTTCAAGCATCATGGCAAAGCTAGAGTCTTTTTTGATGTTAATGGACGAAATTGGATCCATTACAATACCGAGTTTGATCATTATTTTTCTCCGTTTTAACCAAGATCGCCGAAACGAACTTGTAAGGCTGTAATTGCGGTAAGAGCCGCGGTTTCGGTACGCAGAACACGTGGGCCGAGGAGCGTCTCTTCAAATTGGTATTCGCGGGTCATATCGATCTCTTCTGACGACAAACCGCCTTCAGGGCCGATCAGCAGACGAACTTTTTCAACAGGTGTTGGCAGGGTGTTGATCGAGTATTTTGCACGAGGGTGAAGATTGAGTTTCAGACCATCGTACTCTTCTTTACACCATTCTTCCAAGCTCATGATTGGTCGAATTTCCGGGACGACATTACGTCCGCATTGCTCACACGCACTGATGGCGATTTTTTGCCACTGAACCAGTTTTTTCTCAAAACGTTTATGATCGAGTTTAACGCCACAACGTTCTGAAATAAGGGGGGTAATGGTATTAACCCCAAGTTCTACCGATTTTTGGATTGTGAACTCCATCTTGTCGCCACGTGAAATGACCTGGCCAAGATGCAGATCTAATGGAGATTCAATGCTGCTTTCAACACGCTCAGTGAGGTCCACCATGACATTCTTTTTGCTGACTTCGCTTATCACTGCCGGGAACTCAGCGCCACTGCCGTCAAATAGTAGAACTTCCTGACCTTCCTTCATGCGAAGTACACGGCCGATATGGCCTGCAGCGTCTTCACTTAATGCAAGTGTGCCAAGTTGGTGAATGGTTTCCGGATGATAAATTCGAGGGATACGCATGAGATTTCCAGCAAGAGAATAAACTTAGTTCCTAACATGGATGCATTCCATCGAAAAAACAAGGGGCAAGAGGCGTTTCGGGTCAATGAAACGCCTCAGCAATAAAGGGGGATTTGCTCTCGCTGTTTGTGTTTTTACAGCGCGTGACAAGCTTCTTGAACAAATGGGTTGTGATTGCCCTGAACTTTGGCAATACGCTTATCACGTTCACATTCCCATTTATCAGCAGGGTAGGTTTTGTTCCATGCGCTCATTAGTTGAGTTTGTTGTTTGGAGAGTTTGAATCCGTATTCTTTACTCATATAAAGGTAAGTACGAGCAATTGATCCGCGTGCACGGTCTGGTGGCATAACTTTACGCTGTTTGAAGTTTACCTGCATCTCACAACGACCATAACTGACGCCGTCAACGCCATTCCACTGACTGAAGTTGAAGTTAGAACGGTCACCGTTTACTTCACCAATCGCAGGGGTCAGGTTATGCAGATCCGCTTCCATTGAGCGGAATGTTTTGTCATTGCGCGAGCAGTTTTTACGGCCGCCGTTTTGCCAGCACTGTAGCTGGTGTCCAAATTGCCAGGCTGGAACGACGTGTTCCCACTCGATACGAGAAGCGCGTGTTTCTTGCTTTCGTATCTGGTATCCACAAGAGGAAAGGTCGGGTAAGCCTTTCTTGCCTTGCCACTGAATATCACAACCACAGTAAAAGCTGGTGGGATGATCCTTATAGATTTTTATAGCTTCGCGTTTCGCGGCTGAAAAGGAGCTTGGTGGCGCGGCTACTGCTGCACTGGACAGTGCGAGAATGAATAAAGAGAACAGATATTTCATGGTTAAAGTCTTTAAAAAGTATGACTTTATCCATTCTATCACTCAGATATTGGCTTTCGTAATAAGCAAGTTAATAATTAGAAAAGAAAAATATAAGGTTGAAACTTGTTGGTTATTTTTAGTAACGCTCTAGGTAAGCTGAATACCCGTGAAGCTAAGATGCTGACGACACTTCTGACATGAGTACACCGCCTGTTTGCGGAGCACTTTATTATGGCGACGGACGGAAAGCGGGTAAGTTGTACAGTGGCAGCGATACTCGAAGGTTTTGCCTTGAACAGAAGAGACTTCGAAGCTGTGTGTGGTTTTCGCTGGTACGTTAAAGACCGATTCCATTACGGTTTGCCACTCTTTGCCGTGAGGGCGCACTCGGCCGTATACCTGGTAAGTGATCAGATGGGCCACTTCATGCGGGATGACTTCTTGTAAAAAGGCATGTTTGTTCTCTTTGAACAGAATCGGGTTAAGACGAATCTCATTCAACTGAAGATAGGCTTTTCCGGCAGCTTTGCCACGCACATTATACGTCATGCCTGGAAGAGGGAATGAGCGCTTGAAGGCTTGCTCAGCTATCGCAATGTAATGTGCCATTGCCTGTTTTGCCTGGTAGCTCAGTTCAATGTCCATCTTTACTCCGCTTCAGTTAAATAGAAAGGCTTAATAAAAAGCCCCCGCAGTTGCGAGGGCTGGATCATAGCATCACTGATTTATGGTGTGTGTTTTTTCTTAATGGTTGCGTGATAGGCATGCCAGGTACCGTAGCCGAGAATCGGCATAGTAAACAGCATTCCGATACCGTAGGTCGCAAAGCCAATTAATATGCCACCACAGATGATCGCGGCCCAAACAATCATCGCCGGGATATTGGATTTCACGGCGTTGAAGCTGGTGAAAACTGCGGTCATCATGTCGACGCGGCGTTCCATCATCAATGGAATTGAAAATGCAGAAATACTGAATACGACACTGGCTAGTATGAAACCGATGAGCGAACCAATCACCAAAAATGGCAAATACTCAGTCAATGGGGCGCCTTGTACTGATGGGTATAGGGCATGAAGAAGTGCCGCAATACGCATCCAGAAAATCATACAAACCGCTAGTAGAACCGCAAAGGCCCATTGTGAGCTTGAATTACGCCCAATGGCTTTCATTGAGTGGAACAGGCGAGCTTTATGTCCACGTTCTCTTTCCCAACTGGCATCGTATAAGCCCAGCGCTAAAAACGGGCCGATAAGCATATAAACAATCAGGCTAGGCATGACGACAAGGTGTGTTCCTTGCCACTGTATAAGCAGCACGATACCGATAGCTGCAGCCATAAAGCAGAGTCCATAGAACGCGCTGATCAGCGGCATTCGTACGAAATCATGCAACCCCAGCGCGAGCCAATGGAACGGGGCACTGAGGTTAACCGTGTTGCACGGAATCGTTCTAGCGTATTCGTTATCTGGGACTTCCTTTCGCTTGCCGTGGAAGTCGGATGGATTGACGGTTCGAGGCATAACTCCTCCTTGGTTTATTCCTACGCAATTATCTCAATAATGACTTACCCAACCCCTGGTAGGTTTTAGTCATAAGGATGTATGGCTCGTGTATTCCCAAGGTTTCTGTCGTTACACTAGCTCACATCCGGGTTGTTATTGAAACGCCATTTAACAATATTTTAACTATTGGCAGAGTTGGGACAATTTACAACTATTTGCTCGAAATTTGTTCGGTCAATTTTGGCTGGTGGATAAAGGAAGAAGGGGATAGGACGAAACAAAAAGCCCCCACCAAGAGGCGAGGGCTTTGTAGATTCCGAATCTGGCGTGATTACTTGATGCCAGCGAAATCGCGAAGAATGTCTGCTTTATCAGTCGCTTCCCATGGGAACTCTTCACGACCGAAGTGACCGTATGCTGCTGTCTTCTTGTACATTGGCTGCAGAAGGTTAAGCATTTCTTGTAGACCGTAAGGACGTAGATCGAAGAACTGACGCACCGCTTCGATGATGATGTCGTGAGATACTTTCTCAGTACCGAACGTTTCCACCATGATAGATGTTGGATCAGCAACACCGATTGCGTAAGACAGTTGGATTTCACAACGGTCAGCCATACCAGCTGCAACGATGTTTTTCGCTACGTAACGCGCTGCGTATGCTGCACTGCGGTCAACTTTTGATGGATCTTTACCAGAGAATGCACCACCACCGTGACGAGCTGCGCCGCCGTAGGTATCTACGATGATCTTACGGCCAGTCAGACCACAGTCACCCATTGGACCACCGATTACGAAACGGCCGGTTGGGTTAATGAAGAATTTCGTCTCTTTGCTGAGCCATTCTGAAGGAAGAACTGGCTTGATGATCTCTTCCATTACTGCTTCACGCAGGTCTGGAGTAGAGATTGAATCACAGTGCTGAGTTGAAAGAACAACAGCATCGATACCTACGATCTTACCCTGGTCGTACTGGAACGTAACCTGAGATTTCGCGTCTGGACGCAACCAAGGTAGTGTACCGTTTTTACGTACTTCAGCTTGTTTTTCAACAAGACGGTGAGAGTAAGTGATCGGAGCTGGCATTAGAACTTCAGTTTCGTTACATGCGTAACCGAACATGATGCCTTGGTCACCAGCGCCTTGCTCTTTTGGATCTGCTTTATCAACACCTTGGTTGATATCCGGTGACTGTTTACCAATTGTGTTTAGTACCGCACAAGAGTTCGCATCAAAACCCATATCTGAGTGTACGTAGCCGATTTCACGAACGGTTTCACGAGTTAGCTCTTCAATGTCAACCCATGCTGAAGTCGTTACTTCACCACCTACCATTACCATACCGGTTTTAACGTAAGTCTCACATGCAACACGAGCCTTTGGATCTTGCTCTAGAATCGCGTCAAGAACCGCATCAGAAATCTGGTCTGCAATTTTATCTGGATGACCTTCTGATACTGACTCAGAAGTAAACAGGTGCTTAGCCATGTTAGCTCCACTATATCTGGTTTAAAACTGGAGCATGATAAACGCTCCAGCGCAAAATAATACTAATATATGCAGGTGTATCTACATCTAGACGGCTATTCTAATTTTGATTGCTCGAATTACAAGCTCTTTTTTGATTTTTGTCACAGCCAAACGTTTGCCTGGGATATTTAAGATTTTGAGAGTTTCGAGGAAATTAAATTCACAGATGCAATATTTGTGAGCTTTTGGGGTTGAAAACGTTTGCGCTCCCTAAGGGGCTTTGAGAGAATTATGACCAATTTTTTCGTTTCGCTTAACGTACTCAGGAGCAGACATGTCGTCTCGTAAACATCTTGCCAATGCAATCCGTGCTCTAAGCATGGATGGTGTTCAACAAGCTAACTCTGGTCACCCAGGTGCACCTATGGGTATGGCTGATATCGCTGAAGTTCTTTGGCGCTCTCACCTAAACCACAATCCATCTAACCCAGAATGGGCTGACCGCGACCGTTTCGTACTTTCAAATGGCCACGGCTCAATGTTGATTTACTCTCTACTACACCTAAGTGGTTACGAGCTATCTATCGACGATCTGAAAAACTTCCGTCAGCTTCACTCTAAGACTCCAGGTCACCCAGAGTACGGTTACGCACCAGGTATCGAAACGACAACGGGTCCTCTGGGTCAAGGCATTACTAACGCAGTTGGTATGGCGATGGCTGAAAAAGCACTGGCAGCCCAGTTCAACAAAGAAGGCCACGACATCGTTGACCACTTCACTTACGTGTTCTTAGGTGATGGCTGTCTGATGGAAGGTATCTCTCACGAAGCGTGTTCACTAGCAGGTACGCTTGGCCTTGGCAAACTGATCGCGTTCTGGGATGACAACGGCATCTCTATCGATGGTCACGTTGAAGGCTGGTTCTCTGACGATACACCTAAGCGTTTTGAAGCGTACGGCTGGCACGTAATCCCAGCGGTAGATGGCCACAATTCTGAAGCAATTAATGCAGCAATTGAAGCGGCAAAAGCAGACCCTCGTCCTACGCTAATCTGTACTAAGACTATCATCGGTTTTGGTTCTCCTAACAAGTCTGGTTCTCACGACTGTCACGGTGCACCACTTGGTCAAGACGAAGTGCAAGCTGCACGTGAATACCTAGGTTGGGAATTCGGTCCATTTGAAATCCCTTCAGACGTATACGCAGAGTGGGATGCGAAAGAAGCGGGTGCAGCAAAAGAAGCAGCATGGAACGAGAAATTCGAAGCGTACGCTGCAGCTTACCCAGTAGAAGCGGCAGAGCTTAAGCGTCGTATCAATGGCGAACTACCTGCACAGTGGGAAGAGAAAGCGAACCAAATCATTGCTGATCTGCAAGCTAACCCAGCAAACATTGCGTCACGTAAAGCATCTCAAAATGCGCTAGAAGCATTTGGCCAAATGCTTCCAGAATTCATGGGCGGCTCTGCTGACCTTGCGCCTTCTAACCTGACAATGTGGTCTGGCTCTAAGTCTCTGGAAGCGACAGACTTCTCAGGTAACTACATCCACTACGGTGTGCGTGAGTTCGGTATGACAGCGATCATGAACGGTATCGCGCTACACGGTGGTTTCGTTCCTTACGGTGCAACCTTCCTGATGTTCATGGAATACGCACGTAACGCAATGCGTATGGCTGCTCTGATGAAAATCCAGAACATCCAGGTTTACACTCACGACTCTATCGGTCTTGGCGAAGATGGCCCGACTCACCAACCAGTTGAGCAAATGGCTTCTCTACGTCTGACTCCGAATATGAGCACATGGCGTCCATGTGACCAGGTTGAATCAGCAGTGGCCTGGAAACTAGCGATTGAACGTAAAGATGCGCCAACTGCGCTTATCTTCTCTCGTCAGAATCTGGCACAACAAGAGCGTACTGCAGAGCAAGTTGCAGACATCGCGAAAGGTGCTTACATCCTGAAAGATTGCGAAGGCAAGCCAGAGCTTATCCTTATCGCAACAGGTTCAGAAGTTGAGCTAGCGGTTGAAGCAGCAGCGCAGCTAACTGCAGAAGGTAAAAAAGTACGCGTTGTTTCAATGCCATCAACAGATGCATTCGACAAGCAAGACGCCGCTTACCGCGAAGCAGTACTGCCAGCAGACGTAACCGCACGTATCGCTATCGAAGCGGGCATTGCAGACTTCTGGTACAAGTACGTTGGCTTCGGCGGCAAGATCATCGGTATGACTACCTTTGGTGAATCTGCACCAGCAGGCGAACTGTTCAAGATGTTTGGTTTTACTACTGAAAACGTAGTAAACACAGCGAAAGAACTGCTAGCTTAATAAGAAAGAACAATTAGCGTAAGTAACTACGCAATGCAAAGTTCGAGCTGAAAGAAAAAGGCCTTGTCATCCGACAAGGCCTTCTCGTAAGCGCTAAATAATACTTACTTTACCAAAAACTTACTCTGCTGCGGCGCGTAGCTTGGCGACATCTTGTGGCTGCACTTTATCATCACCCTGACCATAGGTAACGGTCAGGAAGTTCACCAAGGTGGCAACCTCATCATCAGACAGATGCTGGCCGAAGGATGGCATAAACACTTCCCCCTCGTTGGTGTGGCGTTTCACACCGTGCAGTACGACCTGAATCAGGTTACCTGTTTTCTCGCTGCCGACCACGCTGTTGTGGTAAACAGAAGGGTAGTAGCCATCCGGTGAGCCGCTGCCATCTGCATCGTGACAGGTACTGCAGTTCGCCATGTACAGGTATTTACCCGGCATTTTTTGGCGTGCTGTTTCTATCGGCAGTCCGCGTAGTCGTAGATCCTGCGGCACAGCTTCGCCCTGAGTATAACGTGATGTGCCGTTTTCTGAGACTCCCGGAACCGAGCGCAGATAAACCGCAATTGCATTCAGGTCATCGTCAGTCAGGTGACGGAAACTGTTTTCTACAGCTTCGGCCATTGGGCCTGCTGCCTGAGCTTTCCCAGCCACAGAGCCTGTTTTCAGATACTGTACGATTTCCTCATTACTCCAGCTACCCAAACCATTAGCGTCATCATTGCTGATATTAAACGCATGCCAGCCAGCCAAATCCGCGCCGGACAAAAAGCCCGGTTGAGATTCATCATTGGCGGTGGTCTGCATGGCTAAACCGCGTGGGGTATGACAGGTTCCACAGTGCGTTGAACCTTGTACCAGATAGGCGCCACGGTTCCACTCCTCACTTTGATCCTGTCGGGTCTGATACGCGCCTTGCTCATGGAACATCCAGTTCCAGATAGCCAATGGCCAGCGCATTGACAGCAGTGCCGGGATATCATTCGGGCGATTGGCTTGTGTGACTGGTTGAACTGAGTTCATGAAGTAGTCATACATCGCCTCAATATCGCTATCTGATAGCTTGGTGTACTCGGTATATGGCATGGCTGGGTACAGATAACTGCCGTCGTTGCGAATGCCTTCGCGTAGGACGCGTTTGAAATCGTCGAGCGAGTAGTTACCGATGCCAGTCTCTTTATCCGGTGTGATGTTGGTTGAATAGAGAGTGCCGATAGGCAGCGGCATGCCTAAACCACCAGCGAAAGGTTTGTCTTTCTCGGTGGTATGACAGGCGGTACAGTCGGACATTCTGGCGACATACTCACCGCGCTGCATGCCCTGCGGCATTTGCATGGTCTGTATCTGCTGATCAGGCGCAGGGTTGTGACCGCTTGGTCCCCAAACTCCGCTGACAATCAGGCCAAGGGCGATGACAGCCAGTGCAATCACTGACAGGATTAACCGTTTCAGTGCCATGGCTTACACCTCCTTGTTCAGTGTGGCAGCAATACGCAGCGACAGTGCGGCGATGGTCAGAGTACAGTTGACCGTACCGACTGTTGGCATAGTAGCGGAGCTGGCAATAAACAGGTTATCGTGATCGTGGGTACGGCAGTCTTTGTCCACCACACTGTCTTTCGGGTTGTCACCCATGATTGCAGTGCCACAGATGTGCTGGTTATTGGAGAAATCGTCGCTGTATTGTATTTCGGTTCCACCCATCAACTGAGCGATTTTGGTGTAGGCTTCACGGGTATGCACCGCACTGCGTTTCACGTAATCATCTATCGCGTAATAGAATTCTGGCTTGGCAATGCCCATTAGATCTTTCGAGCTGCTGGCAATAATCCGGTTTTCCGGATGCGGCAGCAGTTCATGGAAGCTGTCAAACTGGACGTAACGAGCTGCTTTATCACGAATTTCGTTATCCAGTGCGTTACCCAAGATCAGGCGATCCTGCGCCAGAATTTCTTTCGTCATCTGGTCGGTACGCGACATGTTCGACAGGTGAATTTTCTTACCAGCGTATTCAGAACGGAAATCACCATCTCGCCAGCCGATTATGGAGGTCATTTCCTGCGCACCGCGGCCTGGCCACAGTTTTTCATCAGCGAAGAAACGGATGCCAGTACCTGGGTGATCCATCAGGTTACGGCCGACCATGTCTGAGCTGTTACCCACATCGGACATCAGCATCAGTTTTGGCGTCTCGATGCCGTTGGCGGCCAGGACAAAGTATTTGCCTTCCACTTTCACCGATTCACCGTCCGGGGTTTTGTAGTGCACTGCGACGATACGGTTGTCGGCCCCTTTTTCTATTTTGTATACCACGGCTTTATCGATCAACTTAGCACCAGCGGCTTCTGCTTTTTCGACGTGAGTGATGCCGTTGTACATTGCACCAATCGGACAGATAGGCATACAGTTGTTGTTACCGCAGCAAGTCGGGCGGTTGTCGTACGGGCGGCTGTTACGGGCTACAGGTTCAGTGACGACATAAAAGCCGTTGTCATTGAGGCGATCTTTGATGACCTTCTCGTTGTATGAGATAGGCAGCGGCACCATTGGATACGGTTTAGATCGCGGAGATCCAAGCTCTTCATCGCTTGGTCCCCAAACACCAAGTTCTTCTTCGGCGCGCTGATACCAAAGCTCGAGATCTTTATACTCCAGTGGCCAGTCGCGACCAACACCGTAAAGAGATTTGAGTTTAAAATCCGACGGGATATAACGCCAGGCCGAACCAGCCCAGTGCCATGTGGTACCACCGACGGCGCGAATATACTGCGCGTCATAGGTCTGTTCACCTTTTTGTACCAGGTAGCCATTATCTGGGTTAAATTCCGGATGCGGCGCGTAGGGAGTTGAAGGATAAGGCGCCATAAAATCCATCTTGTCCGGCTGGTTGCGAAAGCGCTCGACAATTTCCCCACGGGAGTAACGCGGACCAGCTTCCAGAATGATGACAGATTTGCCAGCCAGAGCCAATTGATGCGCGACCAATCCGCCCGCTACGCCTGAGCCTACAACAACGACATCTGCTTGTTGGGTGGTGGTCATTATACTTTCCTCTCAATCGGTTTTTCAGCCCAGAAACCAGGCTTGTTGGGACAATATGAACGAATTTCCAGAACATCATCGACGGCTTGAAATTGCAGTGCGTGACGGTAGGTAATAACCTGCGCCTCAGTGCCTGATCCTACGATACCGGTATACCAGGCTGAAACGATGGTTTTGGCCGTTTGCTGCGATGCTGGTGTCAGAGTGGTCGCCAGTAACTGAGTTTTTATTTGCGCCATCTCTTTAGCCAATACCTGTAGGTTGGCCTCAAACCTCGGGTTGTGCTCCAGCAATGTTTGGAAGAAACGTTCAGAGAGGATAGGAGAGAGACCTTGGTGTTGAGTCAAACGCTCTGAAATGAGTGTGAAGAGAGTTATGGGGTCAGCAGGTGCCGAGTCCTGCGCCATTACGCTCAGGGAGAGTGGAGCAACAAGCGTGAGTATGCCAATTGACGCCATCCCCTTAAGCATATTCCTGCGTGACATCTGTTGAGCGGATGCCTTCAGGTGAGGAGGTTTTTTATTCATAGCTTCCATTGATTCCTAACATTTAAATGTTTTTTAGAATAATAAGGATGAAGTGCTGAACTATTTTGTGCCGTTGAAACTTTCTATTCCGGGGACTCACAAGGTTAAGTTGATAAATATTTTCCTGTGAGCAAGCCGTTCGCATATGGATAGTTTCAAATACGGTAATAATGAGCGTAGCAGTGCCTGCTTATTTGTTTACCAATAAGCGCTTGCAGCACAGGCCTGGCTACCGTGTTTGTATGTGGTAACTGGCGATGTTATTTGCAGCAATTGCTGATAAACAAAGCAGATATATAACGTAGAATTATGAGGGATGTATTTTATATTTATGTCGGCAATTATTTGATTAATAACCTTTTTTAAAGTTGTGCACATGATGACTGATGCACGGCGCAAGTCTACGCCCGCCGTTATAGCAATGAAATTAGACCACTTGAAAATAAGTCGAGAAGTGACATTTTCGGCAGGCTGACGGATACAGTGAAATACACCACAAGACAATATGCTGTATGTATTATCAAAAAGAATGTAAGCAGCCATGCCCGGATGTTTATGTTCTCTGAGTGAGTTTTTCTGTAAATAGTGCCATTTAAAGGCACAGACTTAATGCGTTTTTGTTTGTTATCGGGGGCTAATCGGGTACTATCTGTGACACGAAATTTCTGGTAGGGCGAAGGGTTAATGCTAAAGATTGCGATCAATGGATTTGGGCGTATAGGTCGTAATGTTCTGCGAGCTGTATATGAAAGCGGCAAACATCAGCAGATCAAGGTTGTTGCAGTAAACGAACTGGCTCAGCCTGAAGCGATGGCGCACTTACTTCAATATGACACCAGTCATGGCCGTTTTGGCAAAAAGATCTCTCATGACCAAGAGCATTTATATGTTCACCACAGTTCATGTCAGCAAGAGATGGGCGAATATGATGCCATCCGAATACTTCATCTTGCCGATATCGAGCTGCTCCCTTGGCACGACCTAGACGTTGATATTGTATTGGATTGTACCGGTGTTTACGGCTCCAAAGCTGATGGTTTAGCCCATATCGCGGCTGGTGCTAAAAAAGTACTATTTTCCCATCCAGGCTCTGCCGATATCGATAACACCATCATCTACGGCGTAAACCATGAGACATTAAAAGACGAGCATGTCGTCGTTTCTAATGGTTCCTGTACTACCAACTGTATCGTTCCTATCATTAAAGTTTTAGATGAAGCATTCGGGATTGAGTCTGGCACCATTACGACTATCCATTCATCCATGAATGATCAACAGGTCATTGATGCGTACCATAGCGATTTACGTCGTACACGTGCTGCAAGCCAATCTATTATCCCCGTTGACACCAAATTGCATAAGGGGATTGAAAGAATCTTCCCGAAATTTTCTAACAAATTTGAAGCGATTTCTGTTCGAGTTCCGACAGTTAACGTTACTGCAATGGATTTAAGCGTCACAATTAGTACAAATGTGAAAGTTAATGACGTAAATCAAACCATCGTCAAGGCATCTCAGTGTACATTACGTGACATTGTTGACTATACTGAATCGCCGCTCGTTTCCATCGATTTTAACCATGACCCCCATAGTGCGATCGTGGATGGAACTCAGACCAGAGTGAGCAACGGGCAATTAGTAAAAATGCTCGTATGGTGTGATAACGAATGGGGCTTTGCTAATCGGATGCTGGATACCGCTTTAGCAATGCAAGCTGCGGAGTAAGACACAGCGCAGAGATGGAAAAATATTTATTTTTATCCTTGAAATAAATATTGTAAGTCTCCATATTCTATAACCAGTTTGACGAATTAACAGGCTTGGCAGGGTTGCCGAGTTTTCAAAACTTTAATTATTAAATATTTGAGAGGACACAACATGTCTGTAATCAAGATGACTGACCTGGATCTTGCAGGTAAACGTGTATTTATCCGTGCGGACCTAAACGTACCTGTGAAAGATGGCAAAGTGACTTCTGATGCACGTATCCTGGCTTCACTACCAACTATCAAGCACTGTCTTGCAGCTGGCGCTAAAGTAATGGTGACTTCTCACCTAGGCCGCCCAACTGAAGGTGAGTACGCTGAAGAGTTCTCTCTACAACCTGTTGTTAACTACCTAAACGACGCACTTGATTACGAAGTTAAACTAGCAAAAGATTACCTAGATGGCCTAGAGCTAAACGCTGGTGAACTTGTAGTTCTAGAAAACGTTCGCTTCAACAAAGGCGAGAAGAAAAACGAAGAAGAGCTATCTAAGAAATACGCTGCGCTTTGTGACGTGTTCGTAATGGATGCATTCGGTACTGCTCACCGTGCTCAAGCGTCAACTCACGGCGTTGGTATGCACGCTGCAGTTGCTTGTGCTGGCCCTCTTCTTGCTGCTGAGCTAGAAGCACTAGGCAAAGCAATGGACAACCCAGAGCGTCCGCTAGTTGCTATCGTTGGTGGTTCTAAAGTTTCTACTAAACTAACCGTTCTAGAATCTCTATCTAAAATTGCTGACCAACTTGTTGTTGGTGGTGGTATCGCGAACACATTCATCGCAGCTGCTGGCCACAACGTAGGTAAGTCTCTATACGAAGCAGACCTTATCGAAACAGCTCAAAAACTAATGAAAGAGTGTTCTATCCCAGTTGCTACTGACGTTGCATGTGCGAAAGCATTTGACGAAAACGCAGAAGCTGAAATCAAGAACGTTGCAGATGTTCAAGATGACGACATGATCTTCGACCTGGGTCCAGATTCAACGGCGGCTCTTGCTGAAATCATCAGCAATGCAAAAACTATCCTTTGGAACGGTCCTGTAGGTGTATTCGAGTTCAAGAACTTTGAAGCGGGTACTAAAGGCATTTCAGAAGCTATCGCTAAATCTGCTGGTTTCTCTGTTGCAGGTGGTGGTGACACGCTAGCTGCTATCGACAAGTTCGGTATCAAAGCTGACGTATCTTACATCTCTACTGGCGGCGGTGCTTTCCTTGAGTTCGTAGAAGGTAAAGTTCTTCCAGCAGTAGAAATGCTAGAAGCACGCGCTAAGTAATTAAAGCAAAGCGGGGGAGTTACTCTCCCGCTTTCTTGTTTGCTGCAACGTCAGAGGAACTCTGCTAAAATAGCCTCAGTTGTGAGCAAACGTTTGCAAGATTTTCAACTTAACAAGTTTTTGTTTAAAAACGACAGATAAATAGGATTAAATCCATGTCTAAGATCTTCGACTTCGTAAAACCAGGTGTTATCTCTGGCGATGACGTTCAGAAAGTATTTGAAGTTGCAAAAGAAAACAACTTCGCACTTCCAGCAGTAAACTGTGTTGGTACTGACTCTGTAAACGCAGTTCTTGAAGCAGCTGCAAAAGCTAAAGCTCCAGTTATCGTTCAGTTCTCTAACGGCGGTGCTGCTTTCTTTGCTGGTAAAGGTCTAAAACTTGAAGGTCAAGGTACTCAAATCTTGGGTGCGATTGCTGGCGCTAAATACGTACACGCTGTAGCTGAAGCTTACGGTGTTCCAGTGATTCTACACACTGACCACGCTGCTAAGAAACTTCTACCATGGATCGACGGTCTACTAGACGCAGGTGAAGAGTACTTCGCTCAAACTGGTAAACCTCTATTCTCTTCTCACATGATCGACCTTTCTGAAGAGTCTCTAGAAGAGAACATCGAAATCTGTGCTAAATACCTAGAGCGTATGGCCAAGATGAACATGACTCTAGAGATCGAACTAGGTTGTACTGGTGGTGAAGAAGACGGCGTTGATAACTCTGACATGGATTCATCTGAGCTATACACTTCTCCAGAAGACGTTGCGTACGCATACGAGAAACTAAACGCTATCAGCCACCGTTTCACTATCGCAGCATCTTTCGGTAACGTACACGGTGTTTACAAGCCTGGTAACGTTGTTCTTACTCCAACTATCCTACGTGACTCTCAAGCGTACGTTTCTGAGAAATTCGGTCTTCCAGCGAACTCTCTAAACTTCGTATTCCACGGTGGTTCTGGTTCTTCTCAAGAAGAAATCCAAGAGTCTATCGGCTACGGTGTTATCAAAATGAACATCGATACTGATACACAGTGGGCAACTTGGGATGGTATCCGTCAGTACGAAGCTGAAAACCACGATTACCTACAAGGTCAAATCGGTAACCCAACTGGCGAAGACGCGCCAAACAAGAAGTACTACGATCCACGCGTATGGCTACGTGCTGGTCAAGCTTCAATGGTTACTCGTCTTGAGCAAGCTTTTGCAGACCTTAACGCAATCGACGTGCTATAATTCGTCTGAATTTAGTTATTTTAAAACCCGCTCACTGAGCGGGTTTTTTTATATCTAAAGTTTATTGTTGGCTTAATTCATCGCAGTTTATTAAAGAGGTTTGATAGAGTGTTTTGATGTTGCATCTGGGTTTATATCTTCATCTTGAGCTTGTTTTGGCTATTTTGTGTTCAATATAGGTGAGTTTCGGCATTAAGAAGTAGATAAAAGGCAGCGCATTGCGTAACCTGTAACAAGCCGATATAGGAAAACTCTGATAATGTCTTGTTTTGCATGCATTTGCGAAATTCTGACTTTGTAAAACGTCAAGGTTGATATATCGTGCCAAAAATCTGACTCTGGTCAGTTTGACAATAGCAATATTGTTTTCAATAAGAGCCTGTAAAAGACAAGGTTCATAACTAAACGGCAATTGGTTTTATATTTTTATTTGAGGATAAGAATTATGGCAGGTGAATCGATGGGTATCGATACCACGTTAACCGACGGGTTGACTAAAGCTGAAACGTGGCTTTCAAATAACTCAGACCTACTTGTTCAGTATGGTGTAAACATTATTTCAGCGCTGATTATCCTATTTATCGGTAATATTATCGTTAAAGCAGTCGCTGGTAGCGTGGCAAAAGTACTTGAAAAGAAAAAGATGGATAAGGCAGTCGTTGAATTTATTCACGGTCTTGTTCGTTACCTACTTTTCGTTATCGTACTGATCGCTGCTCTTGGCCGCGTAGGTGTTCAAACGGCATCTGTAGTTGCTGTGATTGGTGCGGCAGGTCTTGCAGTTGGTCTTGCTCTACAAGGTTCGCTATCAAACTTTGCGGCAGGCGTACTGATTGTCGCATTCCGTCCGTTTAAATCAGGTGACTATGTAGAGATTGGTGGTGTTGCTGGTAGCGTTGAAGCGATTCAAATCTTCCAAACGGTTCTGAAAACCCCGGATAACAAAATGGTTATAGTGCCTAATGCTTCTGTTATCGGTGGCGCAATTACTAACTATTCTCGTCACTCAACTCGACGTGTCGATCTAGTGATTGGTGTTTCTTACAAAGCGGATCTACAGCTAACTAAAAAAGTTATCCGTGAAACGCTAGAGAAAGATTCTCGTATCCTAAAAGATCCTGACATTACGATCGGTGTACTGGCTCTGGCTGACTCTTCTGTGAATTTTGTCGTTCGCCCTTGGGTTAAAACTGCGGATTACTGGGGTGTTTACTTTGATGCAATGCAAGGCATTAAAGAAGCATTGGATGCGAATGGTATCGAGATCCCATTCCCACAAATGGATGTTCATCTGAACAAAGTCGAAGCTTAATCTGCGCGATTAGGTATTTGAAAAGCGAGGCCTTCTTGGTCTCGCTTTTTATTTTGGGCAGAAACGATAATACCATCGTAGTTAATAACCGCTCTTACTTGCTGGGCAAAACTCTCGATAGCGGCGTAGTCGATTTTGCTTGTCATCTACTGGTTAATCAGGTCCACGACAGTGTTGCTTTGATGAAAAATCACACTGAGATTACACAGTCAAAGTTGTGTTAGAAGTGAACTAAGGTGGTTGGATAATCGCCAAAAGTTTCTATTATCAACCCATCTATTCCCACGACATTGGTCGTTAATGACTAAATCTTGTTAGCATTTGGGGTAGCCCACTGTTTTTATTATGGATGGAACTGTTGAATGAAACTGTATTCGTGTTTGCTGGCTTCCGTGCTCAGCTTTGCTAGTGTTTCAGTGCTTGCCAATACACCTGAATTTGCTCACGTTACTACCACGGGTTATGGCGAAGTAACTGCTACGCCAGATATGGCCACTTTCTCCGTCAAGGTTGTGGATACGACGATGACCGCAGAGCAAGCTAAGCAGTCAGTGGATAAGACGGTTGATGATTTTTTGCAAAACCTGGCTGATGCTGGCTTGTCAAAAGATAACATCACAAGCTCGAATCTCTACCTTGCTCCACAATATCATTACCCGAAATCAGGTAAAGCTGAGCTCGTCGGTTACCGTGCTTCTCGCAGCATAAATGTCACCGTGACGAATTTGGCAGATCTAAACCAATATCTAGATATGGCGATACAGACGGGTATTAATCAGGTAGACGATATCCAGCTTAAAGTGAGCAATCAAGCAGAGTATCAACAGAAAGCACGTATGGCAGCGATAAAAGATGCTCAAGAAAGTGCGGCTTCGTTGGCATCTGGTTTTGGTAAGCAGCTCGGTGATATCTGGCGTGTGAATTATAACCATAATTATCCAGCGCCGGTATTAATGCGCTCAATGGCAATGGACAGTAAGCAAAGCGCGAACAGTTATCAAGATTCTACGATCGTAATCCGAGATCAAGTCGACGTCATTTATAAGTTGAAATAATACTAATCTGACTCGTGAAAAATAAAAAAGGCAGGGAAATCTCCCTGCCTTTGTCGTTTGTGTTCTTCTTAGTGAAGAATACGAGCACGAATCGTGCCTTCAATACTTTTCAGTTTGCCTAGTGCTTCGTGTGAACGCTCTGTTTCCACATCGATAACCACGTAACCAATCTCAGCTGCGGTTTGTAGGTACTGAGCCGCAATGTTGATGCCTTCTTCAGCAAAAATGGTGTTGATCTGAGTCAGGATACCTGGACGGTTTTTGTGGATGTGTAGCAAGCGCGAACATTCACCACCGTGCTCAGGCAGAGAAACTTCTGGGAAGTTAACACTTGAAAGCGTTGAACCATTATCAGAGTATTTCGCAAGCTTACCTGCAACTTCTACACCGATGTTTTCTTGAGCTTCTTGAGTAGAACCACCGACGTGAGGTGTCAAGATAACGTTGTCGAACTTCATTAGCGGTGATTCGAATGGGTCAGCGTTTGTTTTTGGTTCAACAGGGAATACGTCGATAGCCGCACCAGCAAGATGGCCTGATTCTAAGCTGTTACAAAGTGCAGGAATATCTACAACCGTACCGCGAGCTGCGTTAATAAAGATTGCGCCAGGTTTCATGCGAGAAAATTCAGCTTCGCCCATCATGTTTTTCGTTCCCGGAGTTTCAGGAACATGCAATGAGATGACATCACACTTATTCAGCAGCTCGCTCATTGTATGAACTTGTGTCGCGTTACCAAGTGACAGTTTATTTTCGATGTCGTAGTAGTAAACGCGCATACCGAGGTTTTCAGCGATGATACCCAACTGAGTACCGATATGGCCGTAACCGATAATACCCAGACGTTTTCCACGCGCTTCGTATGAGTTGTCAGCGCTCTTTTTCCAGATGCCGCGATGTGCTAGAGCGTTCTTTTCAGGAATACCGCGAAGAAGCAGTAGAATTTGTCCTAAAACTAGTTCAGCTACGCTTCGAGTATTTGAAAATGGAGCATTAAATACAGGAATACCAAGTTTAGCGGCTGCACCTAGATCTACTTGGTTGGTACCGATACAAAAACAGCCAATAGAAACCAGTTTGTTTGCTGCGTTAAGTACTTCTTCAGTGATGTTGGTTCGCGAGCGGATACCAATGAAGTGAACATCTTTAACTGCTTCAATCAGTTCATCTTCAGGAAGTGAACCTTTGTGATATTCGATATTGGTGTAACCAGCTGCTTCAAGAACTTCAACTGTAGAAGGGTGTAAGCCTTCCAGTAGTAGGATCTTGATCTTTTCTTTTTCCAGTGAAACTTTGGCCATTTTTTTCTCGTCCTTAAAATGGAAAGGTGGGCTAATATGGCGCACATTGGTCAAAACCATCAAAAAGGGGATAATGAATAGTTTTGTAGGAGGCAAACGTTTCCTTATGCGTCTTCTGTTCAATAAAGTAACAAAAAAAAATTACTTTGGGTAAGAAAATTACGGAATAAGGAATAAATTTATTTGGATAAAGAATGAAAAACGGTGCTTTGCAGCACCGTATGTAATGAAATAACCGAAAAATGAACCTGATAGGTGTTTTCCTAGGGGGTTACTCTTCGATTCTTGCGCCTTCAGGGGTGCCAGTGATAACCACATCAGCCCCACGATGAGCAAAAAGACCGTTTGTTACCACACCAGCGATGCTGTTAATTTTGTCTTCCATCTCTTTTGGATTGGTAATCTTCATGTTGTGTACATCTAGTATCACGTTGCCATTATCTGTCACAACACCTTCACGGTAAGCCGGGTCACCACCCAGTTTAACCAGTTCGCGAGCTACGTAAGAACGAGCCATTGGAATCACTTCTACTGGCAGTGGGAATTGACCAAGAACATCAACTGCTTTTGTATCGTCCACAATGCACACGAACTTTTCAGAGATGGCTGCGACGATTTTTTCACGAGTCAGTGCTGCACCGCCACCTTTAATCATGTCGCGCGTTGGATTGATTTCATCAGCGCCATCAACATAAACATCCAATTTAATTACGTCGTTACACTCGAATACTTCGATACCAAGCTCTTTTAGACGCTCAGTAGAAGCAACAGAGCTAGAGACTGCACCTTTGATATCGTCTTTGATAGTACCTAGTGCATCGATGAAGTGATTCACGGTAGAGCCAGTGCCTACACCGACAATGCTGCCTTTTTCAACATATTTTAATGCTGCCCAACCAGCCGCTTTTTTCATTTCATCTTGAGTCATGCCAATCTCCTGAATAGATGTTCGTTAACATTTGCGGCGTGATTATAGCGGGTAAGTGTTAGTTTTCCCATTGCCAGATTCGGCTTGGGGTCACGATCTTGGGCAGCGGAATATCCCAACTTTCAATGGGCAGGCGATCGACGTGCTGGCAATCGTGGGCAATACCAACAGGCACCGCACCTTCGCCGGTCGCAAACCAACGAGAAAGTGTCCGATCGTAATATCCACCGCCCATGCCCAAGCGGTGGCCAATACTGTCAAAGCCCACTAACGGTGTGCAGATAAGATCAAGCTGACGAACGGGCATCAGGTGACGGATATCGAGCCTAGGCTCAAGAATGCCATACTTATTGTAAACCAGTTGATCGTCGCTAACATACTGATGAAACAGCAGCTGACCTTTGGAAAATGGGTGGATAACTGGCAGGTAAATCGACTTCCCTTGCTGCCATAACCATTCGATAAGTGGCTTGGTATCCAGTTCACCATCCGCAGAGAGGTAAATCGCGATATGTTGCGAGCGTTGAATTTCAGGAAGTTGAGAGAACTGATTGACTAGATCGAGAGCAGCCTGGAACTGCGTATCGCTACACAGCGCGTTACGTTTTTCACGAATCAGTTTGCGAAAATCTTGTCGAGATAGTTGAGACATAGAGGATACCCCAGGGTGCCGTTGAGGATTGTGGCCCTTGAACCAGCTAGTTCAAGGCGGATCAGCAATGATAACCGTAGGCTTCTCGGTACATGCCAAGCTTGCTCAATAGTCATCAAGTACTAACCCTTAGGTATTGCTTATCGGCTCGGGGACTTACATCCTGCTGACGCACACCCCAGGGTAAATTTTGTATCTACTGCTGTCCTTGCGTAACTTTACTTAGTGCGCTTTCTAAAGACGCTGTGAGCTTTTCCATTCGCTCCGTCATTTCTTGCTGTTGGCCGCTCGATTCGTATGATTTAGTCTGCAATTCATAACAAATGTTTAATGCGGCAAATGTCAGTAGCTGAGTTTCATTGGTTACCTTAGTACGATTGCTCATCTCTTTCAATCGGCGATCGAGATCTTTTGCCGCTGCAACGAGAGAGTCCTCTTGCCCTGCTGGACAATTTACTCGTGTTACTTTGCCTAATATTTGAACGTCGATCGCTTGGTTGCTCATGATGAATAAACTCTATATTCGCGCTATCTAAGGTGTTGCTCTATACAACTACCGAGGAGGAAACTATAGGAAAACCGCATTTAAGATTCAAGCATTTCCCATCACAGAAAGAGAAATGATGACGTGATCACACAGGAATTCGGCAAATTGAACAAATGGTGTCCAAAATGATTTTGATAGTCGTTTCGGACGACTAGGCTTGATGGTAGGATATGTCGATACATAATTACGCAAGAATGAGCCAAGCTATGAGTGAAATCACCCTTCCTGAATACCAATCTATTGCTGCTGAACTACAATCTGCAAGTCTCGCAGTGACTCCTGCTGAGTTGCACGGTTTGCTTGTCGGCATGCTAAGTGGTGGATTGGCGATTAACGATCAAACCTGGCAACCAATTTTGTTTGACTACACCAACGATGGCATGGGATGGCCAACAACGGCTCTGGCATTTGCACAGAGTGTGTTCAAGGTAACTGCTGATGAACTCACGGGTTCTTCAATGGAGTTGACGCTATTACTGCCAGATGAGTCAGGCGAAGAAGGTTTGTTTGCTTTAGCCGATGGCTTATCCGATTTTGTTAACCATTTTATCTCTGGTCTTGGCTTGGCTGGAATTACGCTAGGTAAAGCGTCTGACGATGTGAAAGAAGCATTGGCTGACTTAGAAGAAATTGCCAAGCTTGGCATTGATGAAGATGATGACCTCGGTGAACAGGCACAATTGCTTGAACAAGTGATCGAACACGTAAAAGCTTGTGTACTAACTATCCATGCCGAGTTTGGTGCGCGCCCTGAAAGCAGCGACAACAAACCAACTATCCATTAATCATAAAATGTTCAGCAGAGGTAAGCATGAGGCAATATGATGTGGTCATTGCTGGTGGTGCTATGGCTGGGGCGACGTTGGCACTGGCGATTGAACACTTATCCAAGGCGGCTCTACGCATTGCTGTCATTGAGCCATTTAAGGCTCAGTCAGATGCTCACCCGGGGTTTGATTCACGCTCGATAGCGTTGTCATATGGCACGGTTAACCTGTTACGCCATTTACAGCTGTGGTCAGGCATTGAGCCGTTTGCGACGCCAATTGAACATATTCATGTTTCCGATCGCTCTCATGCAGGGATGACGGACATCACCAGGCAAGAAGTTGGGGTAGAAGCCCTCGGGTACGTCGTTGAATTAGCAGATGTTGGCCGTGTGTACCAGAATCTGCTGTCAAAGAGTGCTTCAATAGATTTCTTCTGCCCAGATTCCGTCACCTATATCGAGCGAGAGCAAGATCACACCAGTGTTGAACTAAGCAGCGGTGAAAAACTGGTTGCGAAACTTTTAGTTGCCGCTGATGGGGCTGTCTCTCAGTGTTGCCAGCAAATTGGTTTAGAGCTTTCTGAGCACGACTTCGAGCAAGTTGCTGTGATTGCAAATATTTTGCCTCAGGAGCCCCATCAAGGCCACGCGTTTGAGCGTTTTACAGAGAATGGTCCTGTTGCCTTACTGCCGATGAGCGACAATCGTATGTCGTTAGTGTGGTGTTTGCATCCAGACGAAGCGCAAGCGGTATTAGCGCTTTCAGATAGCGATTTTCTCGCACGTCTGCAGCAAGATTTTGGCTGGCGGTTAGGTTCCCTGAAGAAAGTAGGGCAGCGTGCAAGCTATCCTCTATTACTGCGTCACCGCAAGCAGAACATTTCGCACCGTTTTGCGATAGTAGGTAATGCAGCCCAAACGCTTCATCCAATCGCGGGGCAAGGTTTCAACCTTGGAATTCGTGATGTCGTGTCTCTCGCTGAAGAAGTGGTCAAGCAGAGTGATGATGCAGGGCGTTATCAGGGCTTAATGCGTTTTAGTCAACGTCGTGAAGCCGATCGTAGCGAAACCATCTGGTTAACGAGCTCGCTCGTGCATATTTTTTCCAATGATTTACCCGCGATGCGAATCGGACGTAATGCCGCTTTAGCAGCGATGGATAACCTTTCTATTTTTAAGCAGCCACTTCTACGTCATACTCTCGGCTTAGTGAAAAGATGATCGGTTGCAACGAATTAGATAGCTATCAGTTCTTAGGTACAATCCGTTGTTAGGTACAATCAGCTCCTAGATAAAATCAGTTATTAGGTAAGTAAAAGCAATGATGCAAAGTGTAGATATCGCCATCATCGGCGGTGGGATGGTTGGGTTGGCGCTTGCTGCCGCTTTCAAAGACAGTGATCTGCGTATCGCGGTTATTGAAGGCAGCGTACCTGACGATAAGCTTAATGAACTACCCGATGTGCGCGTTTCTGCATTGAGCCGCTCTAGTGAAACCATATTGCGTAAGCTCGGAGCCTGGCAGGGTATCGAACAGCGTAGAGCCTCTCCGTACTATGGTATGGAGGTTTGGGAACAGGACAGTTTTGCCAAAATAGAGTTTGATGCGCAAAGTATGGCTCAGCCTGATTTGGGTCATATTGTTGAAAACAGAGTGATTCAACTGGCACTGCTGGAACAAGTTCAACAACAGGACAACGTGAAGCTGTTTATGCCCGCCCGTTGCGCTACCTTAGCGGTTGGTGAGCAGGAGAGTTGGCTAACGCTGGATAACGGACAAGCAATGACGGCGAAGTTGGTAGTCGGAGCGGATGGTGCGAACTCTTGGTTGCGTAATCAGATGGATATTCCGCTAACTCATTGGAATTATGGTCATAACGCTCTGGTCGCAAATGTCAAAACTGCAGAACCTCACAACAATATTGCGCGTCAAATTTTCACACCTCACGGCCCATTGGCGCTGTTGCCAATGTCTCATCCTAATATGTGTTCTATTGTTTGGTCGACAGAGCCAGACAGGGCAGAACAACTGCTTGCTATGGGTGAGCGTGAATTCAATAAAGCGCTAACCAGTGAATTCGATGCGCGACTCGGCTTATGTGAAGTAGTGGGTGAGCGAGCTGCGTTTCCGCTGAAAATGCGTTACGCACGTGACTTTGTCGTAGAACGTGTAGCATTGGTTGGCGATGCTGCCCATACCATTCATCCACTTGCTGGACAGGGCGTAAATCTTGGACTTCTGGATGCGGCAAGTCTAGCTCAGGAAGTCTTAACTCTGTGGAAACAGGGGCAGGATATTGGCAGTAAGCGCAACCTTCGTGCATACGAGCGCTGGCGTAAAGCCGAAGCCGCCAAGATGATTGCCGCCATGCAAGGATTCCGTGATTTGTTCACTGGTGATAACCCGGCTAAGAAGTTATTTCGTGGTATTGGCTTGAGTTTAGCGGGTCAACTGCCTGGGGCGAAAGATGAGATCATGAAGCGAGCTCTTGGTTTGAAAGGACATCTACCTGAGCTGGCTCGCCAGTAAATAATTTTATTTAGGACGGGTACACAGTGCAAAAAAAGGCTGAATCATTCAGCCTTTTTATCATCGATGTTTAGCTAAGCATATGCGCATCGGAGTTTCATGATTTCCTGGTTGATCTCTTTTACTGCTCTGAAATGACGCTGTTCCGCTTTTTCAGGCAGTATCAGTTTCCCGTTATCAAACTCAAACCTACCGACCCCGTAAATATAAATTCTTCCTTTAAAAAGACGACTTATATGTTTAGCAATCATACCTGGAGTATAGCGCTTAAACAGTCTCATATTTACTTTCCTTTTCTCTTACCTAGCTCAGGTTATTCTACGTTTTTGACGCGAAATTATTGTGATGGCAATACAACTAAGTACAGATGAAATGTAACAATTTAGATATTTGTGCTGCCACAAACAAATTGACAGTTGTATATCTCAAATAACGTGAGGTTTAACTCAAATATCACCTGTGAAGGAAGATTAATTTGTTCTGTACTCCTTCTTACGTGTGGCATTAAGCAATAGTTTTGTTACAGGATTAAGAATAGAAGCAAAATGAATGTTTGGTAAATGTTTCTTTTTCAACACTCATTCCGTTTTAATACCCTGTCACAAAATGTTAGATGAAAAGGTGTAGAAAAAGTTCATACAAAAAAATGCCCGCTTTAGCGGGCGAATAGTCACAGATGCATTACACAAAAGTGGGCTGCTGATTGAACAAATATTGTCATGGATATCAGCGAAACCACTTTATGTCGGTTAAGTCCTGTTGAAAACTTAACCAACGCGAGCATCATATACGAGTTTTTTGTTGGTGACTATTTATGTTTTAAAAATGATTAAAAATTCTTGTAATGATGATACAAAATGTGATCTTGATCACTGTAGGTTTTTGGGCTTGCAATCGGTTACATAGTTGGGCTGAGTTATCGGCAGATATCCGCTATGGTTGGTAGGCATAATCTGGCAAGATCGTCGATTGATAAGGCGAGTCCGGCCATTCTGTCACCGCTGCTGATCGTTACTTCCCTTTCATCAAAAAGGCTGCGGTCAAATACGACAGGTATTTGATGTTTAAGTAAAAGTGGTGTGACTGTGCCAATTTTATAACCAGTAATGCTTTCAACATCCGCTTGATCGACGCAAGTCATACGTCGACATTGGAGAAGAGAACGAACTTTTTTGGGGTCGACACTACGGTCACCTGGCGCACAGGCGAGTGCATAAAGATTCCCCATGTCGCGCAGTAAAATTGCTTTCACCATCTGGGAGGGGCGAATGCCGCGTTGTTGCGCGGCATCCTCAATGGTTATTGCGGGTGTTTGATGCGGTAGCAATCGGAACGTTATATTCCTTTCTGCAAGGAACTGCATCAAAGGAGTATGAATAGCCTTACTCATCTTCAAGGCTGTAAGGCAGTTCGGCGATAACCCATTCACACTCAGGCTGCGCAACCAAGCGTAAGCGAGTATCGTCATCTAAGTTATTTGGCAGAACAATTAAGCCGATCGCCTGATTGTCATTAAACTGGTAATGCGTCAGCAGAGCTCCGACTGAACGCCAGTTCTCGCCAACGCTACGCTCTAATTCTACTGGTTCATTATTTAGGTTCGACTCAGTTGCGCCTTTGACGATGTACATCGCACGCTTATTAATACCACGGTATTTTGCTCGAGCTACGGTTTCTTGCCCGGTGTAGCAGCCTTTGGTGAAGCTAATCCCACCAAGTGCTTGTACATTGAGTGCTTGTGGAATGTGCTCGTTTTGCGCGGCTGCTGGTACAAATGGCAGTGCCGCTTCAATATCAAAACGGTTCCAAAGTTCATGAGTAGTCAGTGTTGCCTGACTGTTTTCTGCCAATGACTGAGCAGCTTCACTAGTCAGGACGAGTAACCAGCGGTTATCTGCGACTTTGACCGCCGTGCCACCGTTAATTCCGCGTACGTCCCCAGTGGCCTCACTTAGGCTAGCGATAAAAGCATCGGCGTTGCTTCCTGCTACACCAAGGATGATGTCGTTTGATTCCTCGATGGTCACTTTAGAAAATACGGCGTACTTTTTAATTTCTTTTAGCTCGACTTCAATGGCGGATTTCGGCTGGATCAGGCCGTAACCATCGTGGTGATGGAATAAACGGAAAACACTCCACACTTTGCCTTTGGCATCACAATGTGCCCCAAGTGTCGATTGGTCTTTCTCTAGAGAAACGACATCGCAGGTTACCTGTCCGTGTAAGTATGATTTTTTATCATCACCCACCATGGTGATCATACCTAGGTTGTCTAGTAATGAGACAGATAGCTCGGGTAAAGTATCTTGAGTTGAGAGAGATAGAGCTGAAAAGCGAGTTTGCCATTCCATGATTACAATGCCTTTTGAAGATGTTTTTCAGCTATGTTAATTCGAGAATAAGCATTTGTCAGCTTTGATTATACTCAAGTAACCCAAGGTGTTTGGTTCGCGTATTGTGACCGGTACACTAGTTGCGTAGCACATCCCTTGTTACACTCCGCACTAACAACAAGACATCTATGAAGGAATAATGAATGTACACTCCGGAAGAAAAAGCGCGTATTAAATGGGCTTGCCGTCGTGGAATGCTTGAGCTTGATGTGGTGATTATGCCGTTTTTTGAAGAGTGCTTTGATGCGCTGAGTGAACAGGAGCAGCATGATTTTGTTTCTCTGCTTGAGTGTGACGATCCTGATCTGTTTACCTGGATTATGGGACATGGTCGTAGTGAAAACCTAGGTCATGCCTCGATGGTGGATAAAATTGTCGCCCACAACCTCAGCAAAGTCCGTTAATCTTACACTTTCCCCATCTATTGCTGCCCAAGTCATTCATATCATTTTTCTCATCCTCATGACTTGGGCCGTCACCTTCTCTGACATCCCCATCGTATTATCGATTTATTTGTTATTAATGGTTGTCAAACTGTGCTTTGAACACGGCTCGGTTATTCCTGCTAGTCAAGGACGGTGGTTCGTTCATTGCGATGGGACAGTAAGAAGTGAATCAGGGAAAACACAGCTAAGAAGCGCCGACATTTCGGCTTTCCCTTTAAAAGTGTCTTTTACACTGGGATCTGGTGATAGCGTGACCGTGTGGCGAGACAGCTGTTTTGATCAGCAATATCGTCAACTTGTTATCGTATTGCGGCAGTGGAAAATGAAACAAGGAGCCGAGGCTCCTTGTTGAAGGGTCATTTTTCGCTATCCTGCTTGGCAGGCACGAGAATGGTTGGGCCGCTATTTTCTAATTGGTCTGGGTAATCCAGTGTGTAGTGCAATCCACGGCTCTCTTTACGTTGCATCGCACAGCGTACCATTAGCTCTGCAACTTGCAGTAGGTTACGCAGCTCAAGCAAGTTGTTGGATACACGGAAGTTACTGTAGTATTCATGCGTCTCTTGCTGCAGCATTTGGATACGGCGCAATGCACGCTCTAAACGCTTATCTGTGCGTACAATACCCATGTAGTCCCACATAAACAGGCGCAGTTCGTGCCAGTTATGTTGAATAATCACTTCTTCATCACTATTGGTGACCTGACTTTCGTCCCAGCAAGGTAATTGAGGAGCCAGCTCAACTTCAGAGCGGTGCTTAAGAATATCTTTTGCAGCAGACCAGGCGTAAACCACACATTCTAACAGTGAGTTTGATGCCATACGGTTTGCACCATGCAGACCGGTATAGCTCACTTCACCAATCGCATATAAGTTTTTAAGGTCGGTACTGCCGTTTCTGTCTACGATCACGCCACCACAGGTGTAGTGAGCCGCAGGAACAATCGGGATTGGCTCTTTGGTCATATCTATACCCAAATCCATCAAACGTGAGTAGATGGTCGGGAAGTGCTTAGTGATGAAGTCAGCAGGCTTATGGCTGATGTCGAGGTACATGCAATCTGCACCTAAACGCTTCATTTCAAAGTCGATCGCACGAGCAACAACATCACGCGGGGCTAACTCTTTGCGCTCATCAAAGTCTGGCATAAAACGAGAACCGTCCGGTCGACGTAAATACGCACCTTCACCACGCAGTGCTTCTGTAAGCAGGAAGTTACGCGCTTCAGGATGGTACAAACAGGTTGGGTGGAACTGATTGAATTCCAAGTTGGCAACACGACAGCCAGCACGCCACGCGATCGCAATACCATCACCAGACGACACATCCGGGTTTGACGTGTATTGGTAGACTTTTGAAGCGCCACCAGTGGCAAGAACCACAAACTTCGCACGAACCGTTTCTACGTGTTCCTCGTTGCGGTTCCAAATGTAAGCGCCAATCACTTTGTTTTTATCACCGCCAATTTTATCTTCAGTGATAAGGTCAAGCGCGTTGTGGCGTTCAAGAACATGAATGTTGGGATGATTGTGAGCGTTATCTTGCAGGGAAGTTTGCATGGCCATGCCGGTTGCATCGGCAGCATGCAAAATACGACGACAACTGTGGCCGCCTTCGCGAGTCAGGTGGTAACGAGGCTCTTCATCAGAGTCGTCTTCTTCGCGGTCAAATGGCACACCGCCATCAATCAGCCACTGAACACACTCTTTAGAGTGCTCTGCAATGAATCTTACGGTCTCTTCATCGCAAATACCATCGCCTGCGATTTGTGTATCTTCGACATGTGACTCGATTGTATCCGATTCATCAAACACCGCTGCGATACCGCCTTGCGCATAATACGTCGCCCCTTCGCTGCGTGGTCCTTTACTCAGTACCATAACTTTACAGTGGTTCGCGACACGTAAAGCTAACGACAAGCCTGCAGCGCCACTCCCTACCACTAACACATCACATTCATGTTCACGATTCGTGTTCATATTACTTTCATAATCCCAAGCTAAGACAACAACGTTATCTTGTATATTATTCGCACACCATGTGCATTTTCATCAGCGTGACATCCGTCACTAAGGGCTGGTTGGGAGGTTCATCTAAATTGCAGTTACTCTGGTGACTTGAGCCACTCTTCTTTTTGGTATGTGTCGACGAAGTACCCCGATACACACGAACATTCTCTGAGTTTTAGTTAAAAACGCGTTATTCAGACAGCCAACAGCCATGCAAATGAAAAGTAATAGTTTCTCAATGCCATTGCTTTTCCATGCTCTACCCAGCACAATTTGTACAGAGGGGCATTTATTATACCCATTTCCCCTTAATATGCTCGTCTGACAAACTTAGATTTAAGTAAAGCAGACATGGGATTTGGCGCATGACATCACACTGTGAAAAAACAATGACTAAAAAATTGAGAACCTGTGGAACTTTCTCTTTCACATTGCAGTCACAATAGTGCTCAAGTAAGCAGTGGTGTCAATACTACGTTTTGCATAAATAGTACCCATATCTGAGAAGAGTAGGGGCATAACAAATAGGAGTATCCGCTCGAATGAACGAGCAGCTGACCGATCAAGTATTGATTGAGCGAGTTCAGAATGGCGATAAGCAAGCATTCAATCTGCTGGTAATAAAGTATCAGAACAAGGTATGCAATCTTATTTCCAGATACGTAAGTAATCCTGGCGATGTTCCAGATGTAGCACAAGAAGCATTTATTAAGGCTTACCGAGCTATCCCCACTTTTCGTGGAGAAAGTGCGTTTTATACGTGGCTGTATCGCATTGCGGTGAATACTGCGAAGAATCACATTGTGGCGCAAGGACGTAGACCTCCAGCGACCGATGTTGATGCTGAAGAAGCTGAATTTTACGAAACAGGTAATGCACTTAAAGAAATTTCGAACCCTGAGAACTTAACGTTGTCCAAAGAATTGCAACGGGTAGTGTTCAGTGCAATAGATGCGTTACCTGAAGATTTAAAGACAGCAATGACATTACGAGAGCTTGATGGCTTAAGTTATGAGGAAATTGCTGAAGTAATGGATTGCCCGGTAGGAACGGTACGCTCACGTATCTTCCGTGCTCGTGAAGCGGTGGAAAAGAAAATCAACCCTCTTTTACAGCGCTAGTACAAGTAATAACTATGGTGAAAACAATGGCTGACAAAGAAAAACTTTCAGCTCTCATGGATGGAGAATTGATCGATAAGGCTTTAATTCAAGAATTAGGGCAAGATCAAGAGAGCCGTGAAGCTTGGCAGAATTATCACCTGATTGGGGATGTGATGCGAGGCGAAGCGCCGGCAAAACCTGAGTGGAATATCGCTGAAAGCGTGGCGTTAGCGTTAGAAAGCGAGCCAGTGCACCGTTCTGTTGATTCTCACAGTGCAAATGTAATTTCAATTGCCGACGCACCTAGAGAGTCGCAACCAGAACCGAAAAAAGCGAAACGTCAGTTGCCAGGTTGGTTAACTCAGTTTGGGCAAGTTGCTGTTGCTGCATGTGTATCTCTAGTCGTCATTTTAGGTGTGCAGCAATACGGTGGCAGTGACCCTGCGTCGTCTCAAACAGAACAGCTTCCAGTGTTACAGACGATTCCGTTTGCAGGCAGTGCAGAACCTGTTAGCTTGACTCGTGAATCCGTAGAGCGTTCAATGGGTGAAGCAAATATGCAGGAGCAACGTAAACGTGTTCATGCTATGCTGCGAGACTATGAACTGCAATTAAGAATTAACAGCGATGTATCTCAGCAAGATGCACCTCTGACTTCGGATGTTGAATGAAAAAATTTCTGATCAGCGCTTGCGCTCTGTTCAGTGTGATGTCTTCGCAAGCCTTTGCTGGTGATGAGCCAGCGGAGGCTTTATTGCATCAAATGAGCGAGGCGAGTAAGAATTTAAGTTACGAACTCTCTTATATCCTTATCAAAAAGAACAGCATTGAGCCTTTGTTGTACCGCCATGCAACTCATGGTGAAGCTCAATACGCGCATCTTGTCTATTTAAGCGGACCTGTACGTGAAGTCATTCGTCGTGGTAATGAGGTTAGCTACATCGAAACAGGATCGGAGCCGTTTACCATCGAGTCGGGAAATATGGTTGCTCCAACTATTCCGATGTTGAACACCAGTATTGATGACTTGAACCTCTATTACGATTACGTGCAAGTTGGGCGAGCTCGTGAAGCGGGTGTGGCGACTCAGGTTGTACGTATCGTACCAAAAGATGGTTTGCGTTATTCCTACATCCTTTGGATCGACGAAAAGAGCAAGCTTCCACTGCGCGCCGATCTTATCGATCGTGATGGTGAAGTTTTGGAGCAATACCGCACCATCTCGTACACGGTTAATCCGAAAATTGCTGACTTGATGAGTGGACTGGAAGAGGTTCAACTACCTGCCGTTCTCACTATGCCGAAAGGTGATATGAGTACCAGTGATTGGGTTGTTGGTTGGACTCCCGATGGTTTTCAGCCGAACGAGTTAAATCGATACCGTATGGCAGTGAGTGACCAAATGGTAGAGAGCCAAATGTATTCAGATGGCTTATTTAGTTTCTCTGTCTATGTAGCAAATAAAGATGAGCACTCGTTGAAAGGTCAACTGGTTCGTCAGGGACGAAGAACGCTGCATAGCTACGTCAGTGGTAATTATGAAATCTCTGTTGTCGGAGATATTCCACCAGCAACGGCGCAACGTATCGCTCAATCTGTTACATTTAAGGTATCCAGTAACAGTAACCAGTAACGAGCAACATGAGTAACGTGCAATGATGACAGCGTTAGCGACTGTGACAGGGGTTCAGCGTCACGGTAAGCAATATGAAATTGATTTGAGCTGTGAGCAGCAAACCAGTTGCAGCAGCTGTTCTTCACAAAAAAGCTGCGGCACTGGTGTGGTGACGAAGGCCATCGGAAATAAAAGTTTGTCATGGCATTTGCGTACAGAAAAATCAGTGCAAATTGGTCAGGTAGTTGAAATAGGCTTCCCTGAATCCAGCTTAATTAAATCTGCAATGGCCGTGTACTTATTACCGCTGTTTGGTTTGATACTTGGCGCGCTCTTTGGTCATCTATTGTTTGCGCCTTTAATGTCCGGTGGAGAAGGTATCATTATTTTATCTTCCGTGCTTTTTGCCGCTGGTGGCGTGTGGTTAGCGAAACGCATTTCACGCCCGCTGGAAGATGAATCACAGCGTCAAGTTACTTTGATCAGAGTACTTGGCGAGCCCATCCACTAAGCTTTGCCCTCCGCATCTCAACGTTATTTGGGTATGTACCTTAAATTACGTGCGCCCGTTAACGAAATTCGGTAGAATCGGCCAACTTGATTGAAATGCCATCAGTGATGGCTTTCTTACTGTCCTTATTTGTAAAGAGTTAGTCAGCCTAAATCTATGAAGCACATTCGTAACTTTTCGATTATCGCCCACATCGACCATGGTAAGTCGACCCTGTCAGACCGTTTAATCCAAGTTTGTGGAGGATTAAGCGATCGTGAAATGGCCGCACAGGTTCTGGATTCTATGGATCTTGAACGTGAGCGTGGTATCACCATCAAATCTCAGAGTGTGACTCTAAACTACACCGCTAAAGACGGTGAAACCTATCAGCTGAACTTCATCGATACTCCGGGACACGTAGACTTTGCATACGAAGTATCACGTTCTCTGGCAGCTTGTGAAGGCGCGCTATTGGTGGTTGATGCTGGTCAGGGTGTAGAAGCGCAAACACTTGCTAACTGTTACACTGCGATCGAAATGGATCTGGAAGTTGTGCCAATCCTAAACAAGATCGATCTACCAGCAGCAGATCCAGATCGTGTTGCTGAAGAAATTGAAGAAATCGTTGGTATCGACGCGATGGACGCAACCCGCTGTTCTGCGAAAACAGGTCTGGGTGTTGATGACGTTCTGGAAAACATTGTATCAGCGATCCCGGCACCGGAAGGTGATCCAGATGGACCACTGCAAGCGCTGATCATCGACTCATGGTTTGATAACTACCTTGGCGTAGTGTCTTTAGTGCGTATCAAAAATGGTTCACTGAAGAAAAACGAAAAAATCAAAGTGATGAGTACAGGCCAGGCTTGGGGTGTAGACCGTCTTGGTATTTTTACTCCGAAGCAAGTGGACACTGATGTTCTGAATACTGGTGAAGTAGGCTGGGTGGTTTGTGGTATCAAAGACATCCTGGGTGCACCAGTCGGTGATACGTTAACGACGGCTAAGAATGGCAGTGACAAACCACTACCAGGCTTTAAGAAAGTAAAACCTCAGGTATACGCGGGTCTGTTCCCGGTCGCGTCTGACGATTACGAAAACTTCCGTGATGCACTAGGCAAACTTAGCCTAAACGATGCATCATTGTTCTACGAGCCAGAAAACTCGGCAGCACTAGGCTTTGGTTTCCGTTGTGGTTTCCTTGGTATGCTGCACATGGAAATCATCCAAGAGCGTCTTGAGCGTGAATACGATCTGGATCTGATCACAACAGCACCAACGGTAGTTTACGAAGTTAAGAAAACAGACGGCGATATTCTTTATGTTGATAGTCCGGCGAAACTTCCTGCGATAAACGACATCGCTGAAATTCGTGAACCAATCGCACGTTGTAACATCCTGGTACCGGCTGACTACTTGGGTAACGTTATCACCCTTTGTGTGGAGAAGCGTGGTATTCAGGTTGATATGGTTTACCACGGTAACCAAGTCGCAGTGACTTACGACATCCCAATGGCTGAGGTGGTTCTCGACTTCTTCGATCGTCTGAAGTCAACGTCTCGCGGTTACGCGTCTCTGGATTACAACTTCCAGCGTTTTGAAGAGTCGAACATGGTTCGTGTAGACGTACTTCTAAACGGTGACAAAGTGGATGCACTAGCGCTTATCACGCACAAAGATCAGTCTCAGACTCGTGGTCGTCAGTTGGTTGAGAAGATGAAAGAATTCATCCCTCGTCAGATGTTTGATATCGCGATTCAGGCTGCCATCGGTAACCACATTATCGCGCGCTCTACCGTTAAACAGCTACGTAAGAACGTAATCGCGAAATGTTACGGTGGTGACGTGAGCCGTAAGAAGAAACTTCTGAAGAAGCAGAAAGAAGGTAAGAAACGTATGAAGCAGATCGGTAACGTAGAACTGCCTCAAGAAGCGTTCCTGGCGATTCTTCACGTAGGCAAAGACTAGATTTGAACTTTGTTCCATTCTTGTTGGTCATAAGACGTTAGAACTTAAAATAAGTGAAAGAGTTAACGCTCTTTCACTTTCGCATTTTTAGATAAGGGAACTTAATGGCGAATACATTCTCACTGATTCTGGTTATCGTGACCTTGGTAACTGGTGTAGTCTGGCTTTTGGAGAAGCTGGTGTTTGCGAAAAAACGTCAGGCCAAAGTCGCAGAGATAGAAGCACAAACAACCAATGGTCTGGATGCAGTTACGCTGCAAAAAGTGGAGCGCCAGCCTTGGTGGGTTGAAAACAGCGTATCTATCTTCCCTGTGATTGCGTTTGTACTCGTCTTACGTTCTTTTATTTATGAACCGTTTCAGATCCCATCTGGCTCAATGATGCCTACTTTGCTGGTTGGGGATTTTATTCTGGTTGAAAAATACGCCTACGGTTTGAAAGACCCAGTGTGGCGTACTGAACTGGTAGAAACAGGTAAACCAGAGCGTGGCGATATTGTGGTGTTTAAATACCCGCCTCAGCCTAGCGTTGACTACATCAAGCGTGTTGTCGGTATGCCGGGTGATATTGTGCGTTATTCAACGGATAAGCAGATTTGTATTCAGACGAAAGGTGATTCTGATTGTAAACCTGTACACTTAAGTAACGTAAAAGAAAGTCAATTTAGCTCAAATGGTATCCCGATGATCCAATTGGATGAAAAACTGGGTAACGTTGAGCACAATATTTTGGTCAACCCAATCGTTCGCAACCATGTGGAGCAGTACTTTCCGCGCAGCGGCACAACAGAATGGGTTGTACCACAAGGTCAGTACTTTGTGATGGGCGATAACCGTGACAACAGTGCAGACAGCCGATACTGGGGCTTCGTCCCAGAAGCAAACTTAGTCGGCAAAGCTGTCGCCATTTGGATCAGCTTCGAGTTTGAGCGTGGCGCAGATAGCGTTCTACCTTCATGGATTCCAACTGGTGTGCGTTTTAACCGTATCGGTGGCATTCACTAACTTCTCGTCATATTTGAAGTCGCAGCGTTGTTGACTGCATAAATCCCCGGTTCGCCGGCCGCCCTAATCACATAGTACATCTATGTTCATAGGGCTGAATTTATTTGTCGCCTAGCTGCAACTTCAACTATATAGAGAAATAAACATTAATATCGAGAGAGTATGAATTCTCCAATAGATAAACTAGAGACAAAGCTTGGCTATCAGTTTAAAGATGCTGAGCTTCTCAACCTGGCGCTGACTCATCGCAGCGCTCACAGTAAACACAACGAACGTCTTGAGTTTCTGGGCGATTCAATTTTAAGTTTTGTCATCGCTGATGATCTGTACCATCGTTTCCCGAAAGTGAACGAAGGTGACATGAGCCGTATGCGCGCTACCTTAGTTCGTGGGCATACATTGGCGGAACTGGGTCGTGAATTCGATCTAGGAGATTATTTAAAATTAGGTCCAGGTGAATTGAAGAGTGGCGGTTTCCGCCGTGACTCTATTCTCGCCGATGCGGTAGAAGCCATTATTGGTGCAATTTACCTTGATAGTGATATTGAACAAGTGCGAGGAATTGTACTGAGTTGGTACCAGTCTCGTCTTGATGCCATTAAACCTGGTGTATCACAAAAAGACCCAAAAACTCGCCTACAAGAGTTCCTGCAAGGCAGAAGAAAACCGCTGCCTGTTTACACAGTGACTAATATTAAAGGTGAAGCGCACAACCAAGAGTTCACGGTTGAGTGTGACGTAGCAGGTGTGGATAAACCTGTAATCGGTAAAGGCACCAGCCGCCGCAAGGCAGAACAGGCGGCAGCAGAAACAGCACTAGAGCAATTAACTAATGGCTGATAACGAATTCGACATTGATGCATATTTTGCATCTCACGGTGAAGTCAGTTCACCAGAAAACCAGCATTGTGGCTTCATTGCTATTGTTGGTCGACCAAACGTGGGTAAATCGACACTTCTGAACAAAATTTTGGGTCAGAAGATTTCGATTACCTCTCGTAAGCCGCAAACCACACGTCACCGTATTATGGGTGTGGACACGGATGGGGATTATCAGGCGATTTACGTCGATACTCCAGGGCTTCACATTGAAGAAAAACGCGCAATCAACCGTTTGATGAACCGCGCGGCAAACTCATCGTTAAGCGATGTGAACCTAGTCTTCTTCCTGGTTGACGGTACGCACTGGACTAACGACGATGAAATGGTGCTGAACAAGCTACAGAAGGCGAACTTCCCTGTGGTGCTTTGTGTCAACAAAGTAGACAACGTGCAAGACCGCAACGACGTGATGCTGCACATGATGGACATGTCGAAGAAGATGAACTTCGTTGACGTGGTACCAATTTCAGCTAAACAGGGTAAGAACCTTGATGTATTGCGCAAGCATGTGCGAGATCACTTACCTAAAGCAGCGCACCACTTCCCAGAAGAGTACGTGACAGACCGTTCTCAGCGTTTCATGGCGTCAGAAATCGTGCGTGAGAAGCTAATGCGCTTCACGGGTGACGAGTTGCCATACTCAGTGACGGTTGAGATTGAACGTTTTGATTACAACCCGGAAACGGATGGCTTCCATATCAATGCCCTGATTCTTGTTGAGCGTAATGGTCAGAAGAAAATGGTGATTGGTAAAGGCGGTGAGAAGATCAAAACGATTGGTCGTGAAGCTCGTCTGGATATGGAAGAGCTGTTTGGTCGCAAGGTTTACCTCGAGACTTGGGTTAAAGTGAAATCTGGTTGGGCTGACGACGAACGTGCGTTGCGTTCACTAGGTTACATAGACGACCTTTAAACTTGAAGCGAAGAGACTTCGCTCCAGCATTGATTCAAATAGGGAGCCTTTTGGCTCCTTATTTTTTATTTCAGACTTTTAGGCATACTGATTGAGATGAGCAACCTGTCCTCAGAAGGCTTTCAACGCTGCTTTGTATTGCACCGACGCCCATATAGTGAATCGAGCTTAATCCTTGATATTTTCAGCGAGGAGTACGGCCGCGTCACGTTAATGGCAAAAGGCGCACGCAGCAAACGCTCGAACCTGAAAGGTGCACTGCAGCCGTTTACGCCTCTATTGCTCAAATGGTCAGGCAAAGGTTCAATGAAAACCTTGCGTCAGGCTGAACCTATCAGTCTTGGATTGCCGCTAAGTGGTATCAATCTCTACTCCGCCATGTATGTGAATGAGTTAGTGGGACGAGTACTGATGGTGGAAGTGCCAATGCCTGCGCTGTTTCATGATTATCTGCATGCACTAACGGAGCTGGCTCAGTGTGACAATCCAGAACCAGCTCTGCGTCGTTTTGAGTTGGCATTGCTTTCTTCTATGGGCTACGGCGTCGACTTTATGCACTGTGCAGGGACAGGTGAGCCCGTTGATCCTGATATGACGTATCGTTACCGTGAGCAGAAGGGATTCATTGCTTCAGTGAGGCGTGACAACCTAACTTTTTTGGGTAATGAATTGGTTGCCATCAGTGAGCGGCGCTTCGTCACTAAAGAGCAGCTAAAAGCGGCAAAACGCTTTACACGTATAGCCTTAAAGCCGTATCTTGGCGGCAAACCTTTAAAAAGTCGTGAATTGTTTATTCAGACATTCAGAGCACGGAGTAATGTAAAATGAGCTCAATCTACTTAGGCGTTAATATCGACCATATTGCTACTTTGCGCAATGCGCGCGGTACAAAGTACCCGGATCCAGTTCATGCTGCCGAAATTGCAGAGCGAGCGGGTGCGGATGGTATCACTATTCACTTGCGTGAAGACCGTCGCCATATTTTGGATCGTGATGTACGTATCTTGCGTGAAACTATCCAAACACGCATGAATCTGGAAATGGCAGTAACGGATGAAATGGTTGAGATTGCTCTTAAAACTATGCCTGAGTTCGTTTGTCTGGTTCCTGAGAAGCGTGAAGAATTGACGACCGAGGGTGGTTTGGATGTGGTTGGCCAGCTTGAAAAAGTAAAAGCGGCGACGCAGAAGCTGACAGCTGTGGGCATCAAAGTTTCTCTGTTTATTGACGCTGACCGCAAGCAAATTGATGCGGCAAAACAATGTGGTGCTCCATACATTGAGCTGCATACTGGTCACTATGCGGATGCGGAGACTGAAGAAGAGCAACAAGCTGAACTGAAGAAAATCGCAGCAGGCGCAAGCTACGCGGATGATTTGGGCATTATTGTTAATGCGGGCCACGGTCTGACTTACCACAACGTTGCTCCTATTGCGGCTCTGCCAGAGATTTACGAGTTGAATATTGGTCACTCAATCATTGGCCGTGCCGTATTCGACGGTCTGGACAAGGCAGTAGCTGATATGAAAGCTTTGATGATCGAAGCGCGTAAGTAATCCGACATTAAGCATGGCTATTTTAGGTTTAGGTACTGACATTGCAGAGATTGAGCGTATTGAAAAAGCGCTGGCTCGCACGGGAGAATCATTTGCTCAGCGCATTCTTTGTGAAGAAGAGATGAGTAAGTTTACTCAACTGAAGCAGAGAGGACGCTATCTCGCGAAGCGTTTTGCAGTAAAAGAAGCGGCCTCTAAAGCGTTAGGGACGGGAATTGCCAAAGGGGTAACCTTTCATGATTTTTGCGTAAGTAATGATGAGTTAGGCAAGCCTGTATTAACGTTATCCGGTACGGCGAAACAAATCGCTCACACCATGGGCGTCACGCATATTCACCTGTCTATTTCGGATGAACGACACTACGCGGTAGCAACTGTGATTTTAGAGTCCTGATCTAAGGGTACAGAAACCAAATACACAAAAGCCAGAGCACAATGCTCTGGCTTTTTTAAACGCGATGATGGCTACTCTTGCTCGAGATAGAGTTTCGCGGTTGTTGTCACCTTAATCATCTCGTCCTGAAGTTCAAACATTTCCGGTTCAATATCTTCAATGCTGGAACCAGAACGTAAAGCTTGCTCCAATGTCGCACACAAGGATTTCAGCCTTGGAACTCCGCAATAGGAACTGCTGCCGTGCAGTTTGTGGATCACATGAATGAGATCGTCTCGTGAAAAATCCTCTTCCTCTAATGCTTTCGCGACAATGCCATCTACTTCTGGAATAAATTCGACCAGCATACGCAGCATATCTTTCGCTAAGTCTTCTTTGTTAGCGCTCTGCTTCAGCGCAGCCTGCCAATCGATAATGACATCCTGATGAGCGGTTTCTGCCGGGTTTGGCTGGTTATTTTCATCTTCATCAACATAAGAAGGCGCGACTTTTCCCACGTTGTCGGTACAGGCATTTGGATTCCAGTGAACCAAAACCTGTTGCAGAACATGCTCTTCTATCGGTTTGGTGAGGTAGTCATCCATACCCGCAGCGAGCAGTCGATCCCTTTCACCTGCCATGGCATGGGCGGTAACCGCAATTACTGGCGTGTCTTTATTGAGTTCAATTTGCTTGATGTGTTTACATGCGGTTACACCATCCATATGTGGCATCTGAATATCCATGAACACCATGTCATATTTCTTCTCTGTCGCCAGATTCACCGCTTGTTGGCCATTACTGCAAGCGGTCACTGTCTTAACTCGCTCTTTAAGCAAAGCTGAAATCAGCTTCAAGTTTGCTGGGTTATCATCAACGGCTAGCACATGCAGTGGTAAACGTTCCTCTTGTACGGTCGGTAATGGTGTTATTGATGGTAGCGGCGATTCAATATGTTCGCTGATAAGGCTTTGCAGTAATCGACGTCTCGACAGAGGTTTTGTGAGGCACTGAATATGATGTTCAGTCATGATTTGTTCAGCAAGCGCAAGTTCTGTGCTTGGCGTACCCATGATCACACTTGGTGCCATACGTTTTGCTTGTTCAATCCAAGCTGCCACGGATTGCTCATCGTAAGTCTGGTTAGGAGCCAGATTCAGTAAGACATAATCATAATGCTCGTCCACTTCAGGTAAAGTTGAACGGTAGGTCACCATGATACCTTCTAAGCTCAGAATCTGTTGTGTCACCGAGGCCGCCTGCATGTTTGGCTCTACCAGGAGCAATTGCTTACCTGTTAAAAGCTCAACTTCAATCAGATCACTCATTGGCATCTCTGTCGAATGAAGGCGCAGGGTAAACCAGAACGTTGAACCTTGGTGCAGGCGACTTGTCAGGCTAATTTCGCCACCCATCTGGCTAACCAGTTTCTGAGTAATGACCAGCCCCAGCCCTGTTCCGCCATAGCGGCGAGAGATACTTGCATCGGCTTGGCTAAATGCCTGGAACAACTGCGCTTGCTGACGTTCTGAAATACCAATACCTGTATCGCGCACCATAAACTGCAGTTCAACGGAATCGCCGGACTGAGATCGCATCTCAACACTGATATCGATGTTTCCACGTTCAGTAAATTTGATCGAGTTACCTACCAGGTTCGTCAGAACCTGCTGGATACGCAAAGGGTCACCAACTAAACCAGGTGGGATCTTAGGATCAACTTTAAGCGTGATTTCCAGCCCCTTCTCATGGGCGCTGGTGGCTTGCAGGCTGATAACTTCTTCCAGACTCTCTCGGAAATCAAACGGAATGTTTTCCAGAGCCAGTTTACCTGCTTCTAACTTGGAGAAATCGAGAATGTCATTGATGATGTTGAGCAGGTTATTTGCTGATTTTTCAATGGTCTGAAGGTAATCTGTCTGGCTGTTTGATAACTGAGTTTTCAGCATCTGGCGCGTAAAGCCAATCACGCCGTTCAGAGGTGTTCGTAACTCATGAGACATGTTGGCCAGGAATTCTGACTTCACTCGTGCAGCTTCTTGTGCACGCTTCTTCGCGATGTCTAACTCAACGTTCTGAATTTCCAACTGCTCTAAGGTTTCACGCAGGTCAGAGGTTGCCTGATCGATACTGTGTTGCATCTCAACATGGTATTCCGACAGAGAAACCGCCATGGCGTTGATACCGTTTTTCAACTGATCAAGCTCACCGTGCATTTTACCTTCAATACGAACGTCCAAATGTCCACGTCGAATACGGTCTACGACGTTTTTCATGTGAGTGATCGGTTGAGTGACATCATGCATTAAACGGGATGCAAACACGCTGGCCAGACCAAGGCCTAAAATAAGCACTAAAAATGCAGAGAAAACTTCCTGGTATTGCTGAAGTCGTAAAGATGATAGGTCGAGCTCCACCGCAATATAACCAATGGCTTTGGTCGCTTGGCTTTTGTTCGATAGATCTGCAAGATAATGGCCTTCAGATAAGATAGGCACTCGCAGTATCAGGTAGTTATCGTAGATTTCCGAATTCCCCAATGACGGGATTGGCTCATCTTTAGGAAACATCAAGGCTTCGAAATTAGGATGAAAGTTTGAAGTGACGAATAATTCGTGGTTAGAGTCAAAGACAGCAATGCTTCGGACCAGTTTCGAATTTTTGCGGTGAGCGTAGCTGATAAGGCGACGAACGGCTTCTCGGCTTTCTGTCAGTAAGTGAGATTCACTGGCAATCGCCAATGGCTCAATAATGCTATTGCCGGTGGTGATAACTTGCTTTTCAAGATCCTGATAGCGGTTAAATGAGAAAAAGCCGCTCAGTAATAAGCCAATGATGAGAGTGGGAGCGAGAGTCAGTGTTATTACACGTGCTCGTAAGCCATATCTGGTCATGTTTCTATTATCTAATTACATCGGAGTCGGGATATGGGAAAATAACGCATTATTTCTCAAGAGTAGTCATACTAGCTTGAGTAAAGAAGTGACGTCACCGGGTAAACGGTAAGCATAATCAAGTCATTCGAATCACACAACGGCTGCAATCAATAATAGTGAAGCCGTAAAGCAAATAGACACAAATCAGGCACAGAGCATGGCACGTATCTTCCAACCTAAAAAGAAAACCCAACTCAACACTCGTCATCAGTCGGTACATGTGGAGCGTTTGGATCACCACGGCGCAGGTATCGCCTACCTGAATAAAAAGCCATTGTTTATTGAAGGCGCTTTGCCTGGTGAAGAGGTCGTTACTCAACTGGTGGAAGAAAAAAGTAAGTTTGCCCGCGGTAAGTTGATCAAAATTTTGCAGCCGAGTGACACACGCGTTGAACCATTCTGTCCGCATTACTATGAGTGTGGCGGATGTGATTTGCAGCATCTGGATTATGACCAACAATTGACGCACAAACAGCAGACTCTGCGTCAGCTAATGCGAAAATTTGCTGGTCATGATATCGAACTGGACGAACCGGTATTAGGTGAACAGTTGGGTTACCGACGCCGTGCGCGAGTGAGTTTGTTCGTGGATAAAAAAACGCATCAACTCCATTTTGGATTCCGTAAAAAGCAAAGCAAGCAGATTGTCCAAGTGACTGATTGTCCGGTTTTAGCGCCGCAGCTTAATGTGTTATTGCCAGAAATTTACACCCTGCTACAGAGTTTTAAAAAGCCAGAGCAGCTTGGTCACGTCGAACTGGTATTGGGCGACAATGGACCATGCATTACACTGAGACATTTGAATAAGCTCGCTGAGTCAGAAACAGAGGCTTTAACTGAGCTTGCGCAGCGTCATAACGCGACCTTATACCTGATGCCACAAACGGATCAGCTGGACTTAGTTGAGGGTGACACACCCTTTTATCAAGAAGTTGGTGTGAAGGTTCCATTTACACCGAACAACTTTATTCAGGTCAACCAAGCTGTAAACCAAAAAATGGTGAAACAGGCCGTTGAGTGGCTAGACCCGCAAAAGAGCGACCGAGTGTTAGATTTATTCTGCGGCCTTGGTAATTTTAGCTTGCCAATTGCTAAGTTAGTGAAACTCGTTGTGGGTGTTGAGGGGGTGGCTGAAATGGTGGAAAAAGCCACAAATAATGCATCATTGAACCAAATCAATAACGCACAATTTTATCACGCTAACCTTGAGTTGGACTTTGAAGGTCAGGCATGGGCGGCAGAGAAGTTTGATAAAGTGCTGCTAGATCCAGCACGTGCCGGAGCGAGCGGGATCATCGATCAAGTTTCCACACTTGGTGCCCAGCGCGTGGTTTATGTTTCTTGTAATCCTGCTACCCTTGCAAGGGACAGTCAGAGCTTACTGGAACAAGGCTACAAATTAACCAAGTTAGGTATGTTGGATATGTTCCCGCATACCAGCCATTTAGAATCAATGGCCTTGTTTGAAAAGTCCTAGTTATCAGGACATAGGCCCTTTACTTGTGGTAGGGCCACAAGTCAGCGCTTAAGGCTGGCAAAAGAACTAATCTGAACGGTGTTAGTCAAACCACACGAATATAATAATTAGGATGATGAGATGGTTGCGGTAAGAAGCGCGCATTTAAATCAAGATGAACAGTTTGAACTCGAGCGCTGGGTGGCTAGTCTGGGGCAAGAGAAAAGCACAGCATCACGCTTAATCGAAGTATATAAAGACTGCCAGTCTATTCTGGCGGATAACGAACAAGCGGAATTATTGCTGTGGCGTGGACGTGAGATGATCGAAATTCTGATCACCTTGTCTATGGATAAAGCGACTCTGGTTGCGGCTCAACTGTTCCCATTGGTTTCAAGCGGTGCTTTCAAAAGAGAATTGTTTGAAGAGAAGTACAGCAAAGAAATTGTAAAGCTGATTGATGGCGTTGAAGAAATGGCCGCTATCGGTCAACTCAATGTCACTATGGAAAGCACTGCTGCGTCGTCTCAGGTAGACAACGTTCGTCGCATGTTGCTTGCCATGGTTGATGATTTTCGTTGCGTCGTAATCAAACTGGCAGAGCGCATCTGCAACCTGATAGAAGTGAAAAAAGCGCCGGATGAAGTCCGACGTGCTGCCGCTAAAGAGTGTGCCAACATCTATGCACCGCTGGCTAACCGACTTGGCATCGGTCAGCTTAAATGGGAAATTGAAGATTACGCTTTCCGCTACCAGCAGCCAGATACCTACAAACAAATCGCAAAGCAGTTAGCTGAGCGCCGTATTGTCCGTGAGCAGTACATAAAAGACTTTGTCGAAGATCTCACTCAAGAGATGAAAGCTTCTGGCATTAATGCTGAAGTGAGCGGTCGACCAAAACACATCTACAGTATCTGGCGAAAAATGCAGAAGAAGAGCTTGGCGTTTGATGAGCTTTTCGATGTGCGAGCAGTACGTATCATCGCTGACAAACTGCAAGACTGCTATGCCGCTCTAGGTGTGGTTCACACTAAGTACAAGCATCTGCCAAGCGAGTTCGATGACTACGTTGCGAACCCAAAACCCAATGGCTACCAGTCTATCCACACCGTAATTCTTGGACCAGAAGGCAAAACCATCGAGATCCAGATCCGAACCAAGCAAATGCATGAGGAATCGGAACTGGGTGTCGCGGCTCACTGGAAATACAAAGAAGGCACAAGTGCTCGCAGTGGCTACGATGAGAAAATCACCTGGCTACGCAAACTACTGGATTGGCAAGAAGAGATGTCCGACTCTGGTGAGATGCTGGACGAGCTGCGCAGTCAGGTCTTTGATGACCGAGTATACGCATTTACGCCACGAGGTGATGTGGTTGATTTACCGATGGGCGCAACACCACTGGATTTTGCTTACCATATTCACTCTGAAGTGGGTCACCGCTGTATTGGTGCCAAAGTGGGAGGACGCATTGTGCCGTTTACCCATAAACTTCATATGGGCGATCAGGTAGAGATCATCACTTCGAAAGAACCAAACCCATCACGTGACTGGTTGAACCCTTCTCTGGGCTTCGTTCACTCCGGACGTGCCCGCGCTAAAATTAACGCTTGGTTCCGTAAACAAAGTCGTGAGAAAAACTTAGAGGCCGGACGTGAAATCTTAGAGCATGAACTGGTTAAAATAGGTGCGACGTTGAAAGATGCAGAGCGCTATGCGCTGAAGCGATTCAACGTCAAGTCACCCGATGAGCTCTTTGTCGGTGTAGGTAGTGGAGATTTGCGTATCAACCAGATCATTAATCATATTAATGCCCTGGTAAATAAGCCAACCGCCGAAGAAGAAGACCAGCAAGCACTAGAGAAATTGCAGGAAGCAGAGCAAAAAGCACCCGCTCAAAGCCGACCTAAGAAAGATGCCGTTGTCGTAGAAGGTGTAGATAACCTGATGACGCACCTCGCTCGTTGTTGTCAGCCAATTCCAGGTGATGAGATCAGTGGCTACATAACGCAAGGTCGTGGTATTTCGGTTCACCGTAGTGACTGTGAGCAGCTAGAAGAGTTACGACACCATGCGCCAGAGCGAATCATTGATACCGTTTGGGGCAGCGGATTTGTCGGCTCCTACATTCTCACCGTACGGGTAGAAGCAATGGAGCGTGGTGGTCTGCTTAAAGACATCACAACCCTATTAGCGAACGAAAAAATCAAAGTCACCAGCATGAAGAGTCGCCTCGATTATCGTCGCCAACTGGCCATCATGGACTTTGATCTCGAAGTGAGCAATGTGGAAGCGCTGTCTCGCGTTTCTAAACGTGTTGAACAAATAAAAGATGTTATGTCCGTAAAACGCCTCGGCTAGTTTTTACGTCACATTTAGCTTTTTATCTGCGTTAGCTGCACTTATTCGCTCCATCACATAGCGGGCTATGCTCAGGAGGCTCATAAGTTTGCTGCCTTGCTAAAAGAGCCAACGGTTTAGTAAAAACGCACTAGTGAATTAATTTAAAAGGTGAGTGGTTATGCTGCTCACCTTTTTTGTTTATAGGAAGACCTTGTTTAAAGGAACTCTTTGTTTAAGGGAAAAGTATATGAATCATCCAATTGAACAGCTTGAAGCAATCATGGCGCAGTTGCGCGATCCTGAGGGTGGTTGTCCGTGGGATCTGAAGCAGAGCTTCGACACCATTGTGCCGCATACGATAGAAGAAACTTATGAAGTCGTTGATGCGATTCAAAATCGAGATTGGCCGAATCTCAAAGAAGAGCTGGGCGATTTGCTATTTCAGGTGATTTTTTACAGCCAGTTGGCCAAAGAGCAGGGGTTGTTTGAATTTTCTGATGTGGTTGATACGGTCAATGAAAAACTGACTCGTCGTCATCCTCATGTTTTTTCTGATGTTGAGTTTGAATCCGATGCGGAAATTACGGCGAACTGGGAAGCTGAAAAAGCGAAAGAAAAAGCACAAGTAGGCAAATCGGAAGAAAGTATCCTAGACTCAATACCAAACTCTTTGCCGGCGCTTTCTCGTGCTACAAAAATTCAGAAGAAATGTGCCAAATACGGTTTTGACTGGGATTCGCTTGGCCCTGTGGTAGACAAGGTTCGCGAAGAAGTTGATGAAGTCATGGATGAAGCGCTGCAAATTGACCCAGATGAAGAAAAAGTAGAGCTTGAGTTGGGCGATTTGCTGTTTGCTACCGTCAATCTGGCCCGTCATCTAGGCAAGGATCCCGAGGTTGCATTAGGTAAAGCGAACTTGAAGTTTGCAAGACGCTTTAAGCAGGTGGAAGTGAAAGTGGCTCAATCTGGCAGGGGACTCAAAGATTGCTCTTTAACTGAACTTGATACGTTTTGGGATGAAGTGAAGACGGAAGAATAAAGATTGAGTGGGTAGAGAATGCTATTTATGGGGCAAGATTGACTCAGAACATAAATGTGCAGTTTGGTTTCTCTCTGTCCACTTTGATTTGAAGCAAAAAATAAAAAATTGCGGTGTGATAGATTTCACGTTGTGGCGGTAAGGAGCTTCTGGTATATTTATCTCCCGTCCAGAAGCACTCCATTTCCCTCATTCAACCAATTTCAGGTTAAACATGACGACAAATTACATTTTTGTTACTGGCGGGGTTGTATCCTCTCTAGGTAAAGGTATTGCAGCAGCATCTCTTGCGGCTATTCTAGAAGCTCGTGGTCTTAAAGTGACTATGATGAAGCTTGACCCTTACATCAACGTTGATCCGGGCACAATGAGCCCAACTCAGCACGGTGAAGTGTTCGTCACGGAAGATGGCGCAGAGACTGACCTTGACCTTGGTCACTACGAGCGTTTCATCCGCACTAAGATGACTAAGCGTAACAACTTCACTGCAGGTCGTGTTTATGCTGACGTACTTCGTAAAGAGCGTCGTGGTGATTACCTAGGTGCGACGATTCAGGTTATTCCTCATATCACTAATGCAATCAAAGACCGTGTAATCGCGGGCTCCGAAGGTCACGATGTGGCTATCGTTGAGGTTGGTGGCACAGTAGGTGATATCGAATCTCTACCATTCATGGAAGCGATTCGTCAGTTGGCAATCGAAGTAGGCCGTGAACGTGCGATGTTCATGCACCTGACTCTAGTTCCTTACCTTGCTGCGGCAGGTGAAGTAAAAACTAAACCGACTCAGCACTCTGTAAAAGAACTACTATCTATCGGTATCCAACCAGATATTCTAGTTTGCCGTAGCGATCGTATGATTCCAGCGAACGAGCGTAAGAAGATTGCGCTATTCTGTAACGTTCCTGAGAAAGCGGTAATTTCAATGAAGGACGTAGATTCAATCTACAAGATCCCTCAACTAGTAAAATCTCAAGGGCTAGACGACCTAGTTTGTGCTCGTTTCGGTATCAATGCGCCAGAAGCTGACCTTTCTGAATGGGAACAGGTTATCTACGAAGAAGCGAACCCAACTGGTGATGTAACCATCGGTATGGTAGGTAAATACATCGAACTACCAGACGCTTACAAATCTGTAAACGAAGCGCTTAAGCACGCTGGCTTGAAAAACCGTCTAAACGTAACAATTAAGTACGTAGATTCACAAGATATTGAAACCAAAGGTGTAGAAGTTCTAGAAGGTCTAGATGCTATCCTAGTACCAGGTGGTTTCGGTGATCGTGGTGTTGAAGGCAAGATCCGTGCAGCTCAATACGCACGTGAAAACAAGGTTCCTTACCTGGGTATTTGTCTAGGTATGCAAGTAGCGCTTATCGAGTATGCTCGTAACGTTGCGGGCATGGAAGGTGCACATTCAACAGAATTTAACAAAAACACTAAGTACCCTGTGGTAGGTTTGATCACTGAATGGGTAGATAGTGAAGGTAACGTAGAAGAGCGTACTGAGACTTCTGATCTTGGCGGTACAATGCGCCTGGGTTCTCAGCTATGCCACCTGGAAAAAGGTACTAAAGCTTACCAACTATACGGTAGCGCGACGATCCATGAACGTCACCGCCACCGTTATGAAGTAAACAACAATCTTCGTCCGCAGATTGAAAAAGCTGGCCTAAAAGTTTCAGGCTTATCTGCTGACAAGAAATTGGTTGAAGTGATTGAGAACCCTGCTCACCCATGGTTTGTAGCAGCGCAGTTCCATCCAGAATTTACATCGACGCCTCGCGATGGTCACCCATTGTTTGCGGGCTTCGTTAAGGCTGCGGGTCAATTCTCACGCGGCGAGTTCGAGAAGTAATTTAAGGGATACGGGTGGCTGCGAAGGTTGTGCTGCTACCCTTTAAAATTGACATTTATATTTGAAACGAGAGGAAACATTAATGTCTAAGATCGTTAAAGTTCTAGGTCGTGAAATCATCGACTCACGTGGTAACCCAACTGTAGAAGCTGAAGTACACCTAGAAGGCGGTTTCGTAGGTATGGCAGCAGCTCCATCTGGTGCATCTACAGGTTCTCGCGAAGCTCTTGAGCTACGTGACGGTGACAAAGCGCGTTTCCTAGGTAAAGGTGTTCTTAAAGCAATTGAAGCTGTAAATGGCCCAATCGCTGAAGCTCTAGTTGGCAAAGATGCTAAAGACCAAGCTGCAATCGATGCAGTAATGATCGAACTAGATGGTACTGAAAACAAATCTAAATTCGGTGCTAACGCTATCCTAGCTGTTTCTCTAGCAAACGCTAAAGCTGCAGCTGCAGCTAAAGGCATGCCTCTATACGAGCACATCGCTGAACTAAACGGCACTCCTGGTCAATTCTCTATGCCTCTACCAATGATGAACATCATCAACGGTGGTGAGCACGCAGACAACAACGTTGACATCCAAGAGTTCATGATCCAACCAGTTGGCGCGAAAACTCTTAAAGAAGCTCTACGTATCGGTGCTGAAGTATTCCACAACCTAGCTAAAGTACTTAAGTCTAAAGGCTACAACACAGCTGTTGGTGACGAAGGCGGTTTCGCTCCTAACCTAAAATCTAACGCTGAAGCACTAGAAGTTATCGCAGAAGCGGTTGCAGCTGCTGGTTACGAGCTAGGCAAAGACGTTACTCTAGCTATGGACTGTGCTGCATCTGAGTTCTTCGACAAAGACGCTGGCATCTACAACATGAAAGGTGAAGGTAAAACTTTCACTTCTGAAGAGTTCAACCACTACCTAGCTGGTCTAGTTGAGCAATTCCCAATCGTATCTATCGAAGATGGTCTAGACGAGTCTGATTGGGCTGGTTTCGCACACCAAACTCAACTTCTAGGCGACAAGATCCAACTTGTTGGTGACGATCTATTCGTTACAAACACTAAGATCCTAGCTGAAGGTATCGAGAAAGGCATCGCTAACTCTATCCTAATCAAGTTCAACCAAATCGGTTCTCTAACTGAGACTCTAGCTGCAATCAAGATGGCTAAAGACGCAGGTTACACAGCAGTAATCTCTCACCGTTCTGGCGAAACTGAAGATGCAACTATCGCTGACCTAGCGGTAGGTACAGCTGCAGGTCAAATCAAGACTGGTTCTATGAGCCGTTCTGACCGTGTTGCTAAGTACAACCAACTTATCCGTATCGAGGAAGCTCTAGGTGAGCGCGCTCCTTTCAACGGTCTTAAAGAAGTTAAAGGCCAAGCTTAATTATTAGCTTAGCTTAATCGCTCTTTGTAAATACCTCGCTTCGGCGGGGTATTTTTTTATGTCGCAGGGCTGAAATAGCGTTTCTTTACACTCTTTCATGTGAGGAGTTTGTGAGTCTTCCTTTCTGCCCTAGAGGCAATCAAGCATTTATGCTATATATGTCATCTTATCTAATTCCTTCCGGTACAGAATGTTAGCAACGATATGCGAATCTTTGTTATAGCCCTAACCTTACTGTTTGGCTTACTTCAATACACTCTTTGGTTCGGCAAGAACGGAGTGTCTGATTACTATGCAGTAAAAGATGAAATTGAAGTGCAGCAGCAAGTGAACAGCAAGCTACAAGCTCGTAATAATGAAATGTTTGCTGAAATAGACGACTTAAAACAAGGCATTGATGCGATTGAAGAAAGAGCACGCCATGAACTTGGCTTAGTCCGAGATGGAGAGACTTTCTACCGAATTATTGGTGAGGAAAACCAGTAAGATGTTGGATACTGTTTTATCACATATCGCTATTGTTCCTGCTGCTGGTGTTGGTAGTCGAATGAAAGCCGATCGTCCCAAGCAATATTTATTGATTAATGGCAAGGCGGTGCTAGAGCATACCGTGGAGAAACTTCTCTCACATCCTAAAATCTCTAAAGTGGTGGTGGCGATTACGGAAGGTGACCCATATTACCCTGAGTTATCCATTGCAAATCATCCAGATGTGATTCGAGTTGCGGGTGGCAAAGAAAGAGCAGACTCTGTGCTTTCAGGACTAAACTATGTAAGTGCACAATTCTCCAGTGAGTGGGTATTGGTCCACGATGCTGCAAGACCTTGTGTATCTTTAACGGATATTGACCGTCTGATTGATGTTTGTGTCGTTCATCCTACGGGTGGCATTCTTGCTTCGCCGGTGAGAGACACGATGAAACGTGCGAATCCAGCACAGGATATTGATCATACGGTCGACAGAGAAGCATTGTGGCATGCACTAACCCCACAAATGTTTAAAACTCAGCAGCTAAAACGGGCCTTGGATGATGCATTGCAGCAAGGTATCCCTATCACGGATGAAGCATCGGCTTTGGAGTGGTTGGGAGAAACGCCTGCTTTGGTACAAGGCAATGCGAGCAATATAAAAATTACTCAACCAGAAGATCTCGCATTGGCTGAGTTTTATCTAAGCCTTGAGCTCGGCGAGTAAGTAAGGACAAGAAATGATTCGAATTGGTCACGGTTTTGACGTGCATAAATTTGGTGGTGAAGGCCCGGTTATTATCGGCGGTGTCTCTGTTCCTTATGAACAAGGACTGATTGCGCACTCAGATGGTGATGTTGCCCTGCATGCGCTAAGTGATGCGTTACTTGGTGCCATTGCTGCGGGTGATATTGGCCGTCATTTTCCTGATACTGACGATAAGTGGAAAGGCGCTGACAGTCGTGAGTTACTTAAAGATGTCTACCGCCGAGTTAAAGAGCAAGGGTATCGACTAGGCAATGCAGACATTACTATCATTGCTCAGGCACCAAAAATGGCTCCGTACATTGAAGCTATGTGTGCCACAATCGCTCAAGATCTTGAAACTGATATCAGCAACATCAACGTTAAAGCAACCACGACAGAGCGCCTCGGTTTTACTGGACGCAAAGAAGGTATTGCTACAGAAGCTGTTGTGCTTCTATTCAAGCAATAATTTCTCTTTAATGCTGTGTGAACAGCGGAAATAAATCATGTCAGACATTTTATCTTCATTGGCTTACCTTGCTGGTAAGCCGGTAGCATCAGCAAAAATTAAAGCGCAACCGCAACATTTTCAGGTTCGCGAAGATCTGGGTTTTTCCTTCACTGGTGAAGGGGAGCACTTGATGGTGCGTATTCGTAAAACAGGTGAGAACACCAGTTTCGTTGCTAATGAGTTAGCCAAAGCATGTGGTGTGAAATCTAAGGATGTGAGCTGGGCCGGTTTAAAAGATCGCCATGCGGTGACAGAGCAGTGGCTGAGCATTCATTTACCTAAAGGTGGTACACCGGATTTCAGTGCTTTTTTAGCCCAGTACCCGAGTATTGAAATACTGGCAACAGATCGTCACAACAAAAAACTGCGTCCTGGCGATTTGGTTGGGAACGAGTTTGTTGTCACTTTGTCTGAAGTAACAGATGTAGCAGACGTAGAACAACGTCTTGAAAAAATTAAACAAGTCGGCGTGCCAAACTATTTTGGCAGTCAGCGTTTTGGTAACGATGGTAATAACCTGGAAGAAGCTCGCCGCTGGGGACGTGAAAACGTACGTACTCGTAATCAAAATAAGCGCAGTCTTTACCTGTCTGCGGCACGGTCTTGGATATTTAACCGTATCGTATCAGCGCGTCTGGAACAGGATGTGTTTGATAAGTTTGTCGTAGGTGATGTTGCACAAACGTCTTCGGGTAACCTTGTGGTCGACGCTGATAACATGGCAGAAATCCAGGCTCAGCTTACAGATGGAAAGGCATCAATCACCGCTGCATTAGCTGGTGATAATGCCTTACCGACACAAGCTGACGCGCTCGCATTAGAGCAGCCATTTCTGGATGAAGAGCCTGATCTGATGGCACTTATTCGCGGTAACCGTATGCGTCACGAGCGTCGTAATATTGCGTTAAAGCCACAAGACCTCGCTTGGAGCGTTGAAGGTAACAATATTACGCTGACTTTCTCATTAGATGCTGGCTCTTTTGCTACGTCGATTGTTCGTGAGTTAGTCAACGAGGTAAAAGTAGAAAGAGAATACTAATGGAACTAGGTTCATCAAGCACCAAGCCACTGCGCATTCTTATAAGCAATGACGATGGTGTTTACGCTCAGGGAATTCATGCGCTTGCAGATGAATTGAGAGATATTGCTGAAGTGACGATTGTCGCACCAGACAGAAACCGTTCTGGAGCCTCAAACTCGTTGACTTTAGAGCAGCCACTGCGCGTGACTGAAATTGCGCCAAATACCTATTCGGTACAAGGCACCCCAACGGATTGTGTTCACTTTGCTCTGAATGAGCTAATGAAAGATGACCTGCCGGATTTGGTTCTGACTGGTATCAACCACGGGGCAAACTTGGGCGACGACGTACTGTATTCGGGCACGGTCGCTGCGGCAATGGAAGGGCACTTTCTTGGTGTTCAGTCTGTGGCTTTCTCTCTGGTTGGAAAACGCCATTTTGACTCAGCAGCAAAAATTGCACGTAAGCTGGTTCAACAACATTTAGCTATGCCTATTCCAACCAACCGTTTACTGAATGTTAACGTACCCGATCTACCATTAGAAAAACTGGGTGAAATTGAAGTGACTCGTTTGGGAGCGCGCCATCATGCCGAGAATATGATCAAGCAGAAAGATCCGCGTGGTCATGATATTTATTGGTTAGGCCCTCCAGGAAAAGAGCAAGATGCAGGTGAAGGTACCGACTTTTATGCGATTGAGCATGGTCTGGTATCGATTACCCCTCTGCAAGTCGATCTCACAGCCCATGAGTCTCTACGTGCCATGGACAGTTGGTTGAAGGAAGAGAAGTAATGAGCAACCCACATGCTGACCGGTTGATTGGATTTTTGAGTGCCAGTGGCATCAAAGATCAACGAGTTTTGGATGCGATTCACCATTTGCCTAGAGAGCGGTTTGTTTCTCAGGCAATGATGCACCAAGCTTACGATAACAATGCGTTACCGATTGGTCAGGGGCAAACTATTTCTCAGCCTTACATCGTTGCTCGTATGACAGAGTTGCTAGAACTTGAACGTACCAGCAATGTGTTGGAAATTGGAACGGGTTCAGGTTATCAAACCGCTGTGTTAGCGAAAATCGTCGATCATGTTTGCTCCGTCGAACGCATCAAATCTTTACAATGGGAAGCGAAGCGTCGTCTGAAGCAACTCGATATTTACAATGTCTCTACCAAACACGGGGATGGGTGGTTAGGCTGGGAAAGCAAAGGCCCATTTGATGCCATCATCGTTACCGCCGCAGCCGAAGTCATTCCCCAGGCACTTCTGGCGCAGTTGAAAGATGGCGGTAAGATGGTAATTCCTGTTGGTGAGGCAGAGCAACAGCTATTAAAAATTGAACGCCGAGGTGAGGAGTATATTTCTACGGTTGTGGAAATGGTTAGATTCGTCCCTCTGGTAGCAGGTGACTTAGCGTAAGGGTTACGGATAGGTGAGCAAGTTATTACGTCGAATTGGTATTAGCTCTATGTTAGCTGCGGGACTTTTGGGTTGCGCGGCTCATTCACCTGCACCTGTTTCTAGCTTAAAAAAAGATTACTCAAATGTTGAGAGAGGAAGCTATAGAGGGAGTTACTATGAAGTAAAGAAAGGAGATACGCTTTATTTCATAGCTTACGTCACAGATAAGGATGTAAATGATCTCGTTCGTTACAATTCGCTTTCTCAACCCTATACCATCTACCCCGGTCAGCGCCTAAAACTTTGGGCTCCGAAATATATTGCCCCTAAATATGGGCAGAAGGTTGAACCCGTTGTGGCTCCTGTGGTTGCGAAGACCCCACCTCCAGTGATTAAAACATCAACAGTGTCACCGCCGGTAAATTCAAGTAAAAGCTCTACTCCAAAAGTGCAGGTTACCACCCCTAAAGTAGTACAACAACCGCCTCCAAAGGTAGTTGAACAAACCAAAACAAAGGAGTATGTTGGTTCAAAAGATAACCAAAATGTGCAGAAAATTGCGCCGACAACGACAGAGAAAAATGAGAATGTATCTAAGTGGTTGTGGCCAACAAAAGGGAGAGTAATCAAGAACTTTTCAGCGGGAGAACAGGGAAATAAAGGCATAGATATCGCAGGACAACGTGGTCAGCCTATCGTTTCAACCGCAGCCGGCACTGTTGTGTATTCCGGTAATGCGCTAAGAGGTTATGGCAACCTAATTATAGTGAAGCATAACGACAATTATTTAAGCGCATACGCTCACAACGATAAACTGCTGGTATCTGAAGGACAAAGTGTCTCAAGCGGACAAAAAATAGCCACTATGGGTAGTTCAGGCTCTAAGTCCGTTAAATTACACTTTGAAATTCGCTACCAAGGTAAATCAGTGAATCCAAAACGCTATTTGCCATAAAACTTTGAAAAACAACTTGCGAAACCATTTAGCGACATAGTAGTTGTCATGTCTTGCTAACTCGCCAGGGGGAGGCGTTATGAGTATCAGCAACACAGTATCCAAAGTTGACGAGTTTGAATTCGATGAAGAGGAAATGAAGTCCGTTGAAGTCGAAGAAGAGCTCGAAAAATCATCACCTACAGAAGGCAAAACCGCTGCGCGTGAAGAGTTTGATGCGAGCAGCAAAAGCTTAGATGCAACGCAGTTGTATTTGGGCGAAATTGGCTTCTCACCTCTACTTACCGCTGAAGAAGAAGTGCTGTATGCTCGCCGTGCATTGCGTGGTGACGAAGCTGCTCGTAAGCGTATGATCGAAAGTAACTTGCGTTTGGTTGTGAAGATCTCTCGCCGTTACAGTAACCGTGGTTTGGCGCTGCTTGATCTTATCGAAGAAGGTAACTTAGGTTTGATCCGTGCGGTTGAGAAGTTCGATCCAGAGCGTGGTTTCCGTTTTTCTACCTACGCAACATGGTGGATTCGACAAACGATTGAGCGTGCGTTGATGAACCAAACTCGTACAATCCGTCTACCGATTCATGTAGTGAAAGAGCTGAACATTTATCTGCGTACTGCGCGTGAACTTTCCCAGAAGCTCGATCATGAACCAACGGCAGAAGAGATTGCAGCGCAGCTGGATATTCCAGTGGAAGACGTTAGCAAGATGCTTCGTCTGAATGAGCGTATCAGCTCAGTGGATACTCCGATCGGTGGCGATGGTGAAAAAGCACTGCTCGACATTATCCCTGATGCAAACAATTCAGACCCTGAAGTCTCAACTCAAGACGATGATATTAAATCTTCATTGATTCATTGGCTTGAAGAATTGAATCCAAAACAGAAAGAAGTACTAGCTCGTCGTTTTGGGCTTCTTGGTTATGAGCCATCAACGCTGGAAGAGGTTGGACGTGAAATTGGGTTAACTCGAGAACGAGTACGTCAAATCCAAGTGGAAGGCTTGCGTCGTCTACGTGAAGTATTGATTAAACAAGGTTTGAATATGGAAAACTTGTTTAACGTCGAAGATGATTAATCTGCATCTGGTATAAATTCAAAAGGCTATGGGTAACCATAGCCTTTTTGCGTTTTAAGCCGATGATCTTTAATGGCTAAAGCATTTTCTTTAGACGATACAGTTCTTCGAGTGCTTGGCGAGGTGTCAGGTCATCGGGGTCGATGTTCGACAAGGCTTGTTCTACTTCGCTTGGTTCAGGGATCAGGCTTAGCTGATTTGCCACATCCACAGTACTTGGGCGAGGGGAGTCACTACCATGGCTCAACTGCTCAAGCTGAGACAGTTTGTTACGCGCATTTTTAATGACGGTTTTAGGTACCCCGGCCAGTCCTGCAACAGCGAGACCGAAAGATTTGCTTGCTGCACCTTCCTGAACCGCGTGCATAAATGCAATGCTGTCCCCATGTTCGACGGCATCCAAATGAACATTAGCCAGATTTGGTAACTGGCTTGGCAGCTCTGTTAATTCAAAGTAGTGAGTGGCAAACAGAGTCAAAGCACCGATCTGTGTTGCCAGCCACTCTGCGCTTGCCCATGCCAGAGAAAGACCATCATAAGTGCTGGTGCCCCGGCCGATTTCATCCATTAACACTAAGCTGTTCTTAGTGGCGTTGTGCAGAATATTTGCTGTTTCGGTCATTTCGACCATGAAGGTGGAACGGCCAGAGGCTAAGTCATCGGAGGCACCAATACGAGTAAAGATACGATCTAACGAGCCTATCTGAGCGGATTCTGCTGGTACATAGGAACCGATGTGAGCCATTAATGCGATCAACGCGGTTTGACGCATGTATGTGGATTTACCACCCATGTTTGGACCAGTGATGATCAACATTTTTCTGCTTGGGTTGAGATCGATCGGGTTGGCGATAAATGGATCGCTGGTAACCTGCTCTACGACAGGGTGACGACCTGATTGAATCTGGACACCCGGCTCCTTGACCAGTGTCGGGCGGCAGTAATCGAGTGAGTCTGCCCGCTCTGCCAGGTTTTGTAGCACGTCCAGCTGAGAAAGAGCAGAAGCTAAGTTTTGCAGTTTCTCTAGGTTTGGCATCAGCAGATCAAACAATTGTTCCCATAGCTGTTTTTCCAACGCAAGCGCTTTGGATTTTGAGTTTAGCACTTTGTCTTCGTGCTCTTTCAGCTCTGGGATAATATAGCGCTCCGCATTTTTCAGCGTCTGGCGGCGTACATAATGCGGTGGTACTAAGTGGCTTTGACCACGGCTGACCTGAATATAGAAACCATGTACGTTGTTGTAACCCACTTTTAGTGTATCGATACCGTGACGCTCGCGCTCATCCGCTTCGAGCTTTTCTAAATATTCCGTCGCGCCATCGGCAAGTTTGCGCCATTCATCCAGCTCCGCATTGTAGCCTTCAGCGATAACGCCACCGTCGCGGATAACCACAGGTGGGTTTTCCTTGATTGCACGTTCCAGTAACTCGCAGACATCATCGATAGGGGCTGCAAACTGCGCTAACTTCACAAGGTATGGATGAGCTAACGAGGCCGTAATTCCCTCCAGTTCAGGCAGTTGCTGCATCGCGTGACGCAGACGAGCCATATCGCGCGGACGGGCTGAACGCAAAGCAAGGCGAGCCAGGATACGTTCGATATCACCGATCTGTTTTAGTGTTGGCTGAAGATCGGTAAACAGACCCTGATCTTTTATTTCTCCAATTGCATCCAGACGGTTGTTCAGTGTGTCGATATTGCGCATTGGCTGGTGCAACCAACGTTTGAGCATACGACTACCCATTGGTGTCGCACAGTGATCGAGTACTGCCGCTAATGTATTGTCTGTGCCGCCAGCAAGGTTCTGGGTGATTTCGAGATTTCGACGCGTTGCTGCATCCAGAATGACGGAGTGATCCTGACGATCAAAGGTTAAAGAGCGAATATGTGGTAGTGCGGTACGCTGTGTGTCTTTGACGTATTGGATCAAGCAACCTGCAGCACATAAGCCTAGTGCTGCGTGTTCTACGCCAAAGCCAACTAAGTCTTTGGTACCAAATTGCTGGTTCAGCTGTTGTTTCGCGGTATCTAACTCAAATTCCCATACCGGACGACGACGGTTGCCGTTGCGGTTCGACATCAAGTTAACGGGTTCAAAATCTTCAGGAAACAGTAACTCACGAGGCGCTGTACGTTGCAGTTCAGCCGCCATAGCTTCTTTCGTCTCAGGTTCCGTTAATTGAAAGCGACCTGAGGTAACATCAAGCGTTGCGTAGCCAAACTTCCCATTGTGATGATAAATCGCCGCGATTAAGTTATCGATACGCTCAGAAAGCAGCGCTTCATCGGTTACCGTACCCGGAGTCACAATGCGTACCACTTTGCGCTCTACTGGGCCTTTGCTGGTAGCTGGATCACCAATTTGTTCACAAATAGCGACAGACTCACCAAGCTGAACCAGTTTGGCTAAATACCCTTCAACGGCATGAAACGGTACACCTGCCATCGGTATCGGCTCACCGGCAGACGAACCACGTTTGGTCAGGGAGATATCGAGCAGCTGAGACGCACGCTTAGCATCATCATAAAAGAGCTCGTAGAAATCGCCCATGCGATAGAACAGCAAAATATCAGGGTTCTCTGCTTTGAGCCTGAGGTATTGCTGCATCATAGGGGTATGGTGCGAAAGAGAATCGCTCGATTTATTCATGGAGTTACATCACTTGTTATTATCGTTTGCAATCCCTTTGCTCCAAAGTTTTTCAGAGAGCAAAGTAACGCATTAGGTCACTTGAAAACGGTCAGTGATGATAACAAACCTAGCCAGTACAGAGCAATTGTCCGATGATACTAGCCACCTGCAGCACTCTCGCTGCAGGTCTATTTTTTGTTATGAATTTAGGAGAAAAGTCCGGAAGAAAGGTAGCGATCGCCACGATCACAAACGATAGCCACAACGACAGAGCCAGGGTTTTGTTTTGCAATTTCAATCGCGGCAAAAACAGCACCACCAGAACTGACGCCGGCACTGATGCCTTCTTCACGTGCTAAAGTACGGGCGGTATCTTCTGCGCTTTGTTGATCGATATCGATCACCTGGTCTACTGCAGAGGCATCGAAAATACCCGGTAGGTATTCTTGCGGCCAACGTCGGATCCCCGGAATAGCACTGCCTTCTGATGGTTGTAAGCCGACGATTTTTATCTCTGGATTTTGAGTTTTCAGGTAACGCGATACACCAACAATGGTGCCAGTTGTTCCCATACTTGAAACAAAGTGGGTAATTTTACCCAGACTTTGCTGCCAAATCTCTGGGCCTGTGGTGCGAAAATGTGCATCAGGGTTATCTGGGTTATTGAACTGATCCAAGACTTTTCCTTTGCCTTCACTTTGCATCTGCAAAGCTAAATCACGCGCGCCTTCCATTCCTTGTTCTTTGCTTACTAAGATCAGTTCTGCACCATAAGCCTGCATAGAATCTTTGCGTTCTTGAGTGGAGTTGTCAGGCATAATAAGGATCATCTTGTAGCCTTTAATCGCTGCTGCCATTGCTAATGCGATCCCCGTATTACCACTGGTTGCCTCAATGATGGTATCGCCGGGCTTAATTGTGCCGCGAGCTTCAGCCTGGATAATCATATTCAGTGCCGGACGATCTTTAACCGAACCAGCTGGGTTATTACCTTCCAGTTTCACCAGTACCGTACTTTGGCTATCCGCCGCGAGGCGTTGCAGTTTGACGAGAGGTGTTTGGCCTACATAAGCTTCAATCGTTGGGAAGTCAGACACTTGATTACCTTTTATTCTTAAATCGTTAATAGGGCTTGTAATCCTTTACTAAGACAATATTGTCTAATTCTTCCGCACCTTAGTACAAGCTTCTATTCACTGATAGCATACATTTTCTTGTTTGATATTATTCCAAAATATTCTATTTATAGCCTTTGTTATAATTGTTCTATACACATACTCTAGTCACAAAGAATTCCGTTTCGATAATGTGATTTTGGAGTAAGAATATAATGAAAAGAATAAAGACAGCATTAGCAGCATTGCTGATCACGGGCTCATTTAACGCCTTCGCCGCAGATCAAACCATTTTGAACTCTTCTTACGACATCGCTCGTGAGTTGTTCGCATCGTATAACCCAATTTTTGCCAAGCACTGGGAAGAAAAGACGGGCAAAACGGTTGAGATTAAGCAATCTCATGGTGGTTCATCGGCTCAAGCTCGTTCGATTTTACAAGGATTGTCAGCAGACGTAGTGACGTTTAACCAAGTCACTGATGTTCAGGTTCTGCATGATAAAGGCAAACTTATTCCAGCGGATTGGCAGGATAAATTACCGAATGCAAGCTCTCCTTACTATTCAACTACTGCATTTTTGGTGCGCAAAGGTAATCCAAAAAATATCAAAGACTGGGGTGATTTAGCTCGTGAAGGTGTAGCGTCAGTATTCCCGAATCCTAAAACTTCAGGTAATGCTCGTTACACTTACTTAGCTGCGCTTGGCTATGCGCAAAAGACGTTTGGTAAAGATAACGAAGCGAAGCAAGATGAGTTTCTTAAACAATTCTTAGCGAATGTTGCTGTATTTGATACAGGCGGTCGTGGAGCGACAACGTCGTTTGTTGAACGTCAAATTGGTGATGTTCTGATCACATTTGAATCAGAAGTAAACAATATCCGTAAGCAATACGGTGAAGATAACTACGAAGTGGTTGTGCCTAAAACTTCAATTTTGGCTGAATTCCCGGTTGCTGTTGTTGAACGCAATGCAAAGCGTAACGGCACGACAGAAGTGGCGACAGAATATCTTTCTTACCTATACAGTGAAGAAGCTCAGCGCATGCTTGCTGGCTTCAACTACCGTGTACATGATGAAACCGTCAAAGCTGAATTTGCTGATCGTTTCCCTGAAGTTGAGCTGCTGACTGTAGAGCAAATCATTGGCGGCTGGGATCAAGCGATGGAAACTCAATTCTCTAACGGCGCTAAATTAGATCAACTACAACGTCGTTAATACTTGTTGCCGCTCCTATGGGGCGGTAACTCTTGTTTTTCTCCTGGTTATTTTGAGGGTATATGAGCGAATCTCTCGCGACTTCTCGCCCAAAACAACAACGTGTACTTCCCGGTTTTGCTATCAGTTTAGGTATTTCATTGCTGTTTGTCAGTCTGGTTCTCCTACTGCCAGCAACTGGACTCGCGATGCAAACTAAGGGAATGTCTCTTAGCGAATACTGGCAAGTGATTGCTGACCCTCGAGTGGTAGCAAGTTACAAAGTGACTGTGATGTCAGCGTTTGTCGCTTCTTTATTTAATGGCGCTTTTGGTCTGTTGCTGGCCTGGGTATTAGTGCGTTATAGCTTTCCTGGTAAACGCATTCTTGATGCTTTAGTCGATTTACCATTTGCGTTACCAACAGCAGTAGCAGGTATTACGCTAGCCACACTCTATTCAAACAACGGCTGGATTGGCAGTGTGCTTGAAAGTGCTGGTATTAAGGTCGCCTATACGCCACTGGGTATCATCGTTGCTATGGCTTTTACCAGTATTCCATTCGTTGTGCGGACTGTGCAGCCTGTCCTTGAAGAGATCTCTCGTGAGGAAGAAGAGGCAGGAATGACACTGGGTGCCTCGGACAGTGCGGTATTTTGGCGTGTCATTATGCCTTCTTTACGACCTGCGTTACTCGTAGGTGTTGCTTTGTCGTTCACTCGCAGTTTGGGTGAATTTGGCGCAGTGATATTTATAGCAGGTAATATGCCTTATGTGAGTGAGATTACTTCATTGATGATCTTTGTCCGCTTGCAGGAGTTTGACTTCCCGGCGGCAAGTGCCATTGCTTCTGTCGTATTGCTAACTTCGTTGTCATTGTTGCTGGTGATTAACCTGTGGCAAGGCGCGTATTTACGTCGTCTTCACGGACGTTAAGGAGCTCACTATGTCTAATCAAAACAGTAGACCGTTACGGGTTGGTGAGCAGCCTTGGGTTAAATGGAGCTTAATCTCAATCGCTCTGTTTTTTGTCACAATCCTGCTGCTTATTCCCTTGTTAAGTATTTTCCAGCAGGCATTTGCCAGTGGATTGAATACTTATCTTACGAACTTAAGTGATCCAGATACATTACATGCAATTGGTTTAACTTTGTTTGTCGCTTTGCTGACGGTGCCGATTAACTTGGTGTTTGGTGTCATGCTTGCCTGGTCGGTTACCCGCTTTGAGTTCCCTGGGCGTAAATTTCTCACCACTCTGATTGATATTCCCTTTGCAGTATCGCCAGTTGTCGCGGGTCTACTTTATCTGCTGCTTTATGGAAGCAGTGGTTGGCTAGGGGAGTGGTTGTATGAGCATGACTTACAAATCATGTTTGCTTGGCCTGGTATTGTGTTAGTGACGGTATTTGTAACGTGTCCTTTTGTTGCTCGGGAACTGATTCCCTTGATGCAACAACAAGGTCGTTCCGATGAGGAAGCCGCTGTGATTCTCGGAGCATCTTGGTGGCAATTATTTCGTCGCGTCACGTTGCCAAATATCAAATGGGCATTGATTTACGGGGTAATTCTGACGAATGCTCGCGCGGTTGGGGAGTTTGGTGCTGTCGCGGTTGTTTCGGGCAATATCCGTGGTGAAACCAACACACTGCCTCTACATGTTCAGCTGCTTTACGAGGATTACCAATCTGAAGCCGCATTTGCCAGTGCATCACTTCTGGCCTTTATCGCACTATTAACTTTGATTTTGAAAGCCTTTGTTGAATGGCGCCAAGAACGAAATCACGCTATTGAACAAGATCAGCAAGGTACGTTATGAGTATTCGTCTAGATAATATTTCGAAGAATTTCGGCAATTTTCAGGCTCTTTCACCACTATCCTTGAATATTGAAGATGGTGAAATGATTGGTCTGCTTGGGCCTTCTGGTTCAGGTAAAACGACGTTGCTGCGTATTATTGCCGGATTAGAAAATGCCAATACAGGGTCGATTCATTTCCGTGATCGCGATGTAACGAACGTACACGTGCGTGATCGTCGTGTTGGTTTTGTATTTCAGAACTATGCACTTTTCCGTCATATGACGGTTGCAGATAATGTTGCGTTTGGTTTACAGGTGATGGACCGCTCTCAGCGACCATCTCAGGCAGAAATCAATAAGCGTGTTAAGCAGTTATTGGAAATTGTTCAACTGGGACATTTGGCTGCTCGTTATCCTGAACAACTCTCTGGTGGTCAAAAGCAGCGTATTGCTTTGGCTCGTGCATTAGCAACTCAACCCGAAGTGCTTTTGTTGGACGAACCGTTTGGTGCTTTGGATGCAAAAGTCCGTAAGGATTTGCGTCGTTGGTTAAGAAGCTTACATGATGAATTAGGTTTCACCAGCGTATTCGTCACTCATGATCAGGACGAAGCATTAGAGCTTTCTGACCGCGTTGTTGTAATGAGTAATGGCAAAATAGAACAGGTGGATGCTCCGGTTGAATTATACGCACATCCTAATAGCCGTTTTGTGTTTGATTTCTTTGGCAACGTTAACCAATTTAAAGCGCATTGGCAGCAGGAGCAGTGGGTTAATGGCGATGCCTTTGTCCAACCACCTGTTAACGATTCAACTCGTAAGAACGGTTTGCTCTATGTGCGTAGCCATGAGTTGAGCTTATTAACTAAGAAAAATAGCCAAGCATCTTTGCCTTGTGAAGTGGTGTCGATCAACCCTGTTGGGGCAGAAGTTCGTGTAGAGCTGTCTCCGATTGGCTGGCAAACCGATGAACTGTGGGAGGCGAAGCTTTCTCACCGTACGATGAATGAACAACCTCTTAAGCGTGGTGACCAGGTCTTTGCCTCACCTCAGGTGGGGTATTTCTTTGCTGATGATTCTAACAAGGAACCCGAGGTATTGCGTTGGCCATTCCTCGCTCCGGGTAATTTGATGTTCGAAATTTAATTTACGCTATACAAGAGTGCCTGATGGCACTTTTGTTGTTTTAGGGCTGTCCGTCTTTGCGATAGCGCCCATCTTCAACAAACGCGAATGTTGGAAATTGGTCGCCTATCAGTTAGCGTATCGGTTGTTACGATTGAAAAACGTTAGGGTGGAAACCAATGAGTTTACTTGAACAGTTAAGCCAACAAGTGGGAGCGTTACTGCTTGAACATCAGCAAGTATTAGTGACGGCGGAATCTTGCACTGGTGGTGGTGTGGCTGCGGCAATTACAGATATCGCAGGCAGCTCAGGCTGGCTGGATCGTGCATTTGTGACTTACAGCAACGAAGCGAAAATGGAAATGATTGGCGTGCTTTCTCAGACTCTTGAGGAGAACGGCGCTGTCAGTGAACCTGTCGTGATTGAAATGGTCCAGGGAGCGCTTAAGCACTCGAATGCGACGATGGGCGTGTCGATCAGTGGTATTGCCGGGCCGGGAGGCGGGAGCGAAGAAAAGCCAGTAGGGACAGTATGCTTTGCATTCGCAGATAACCAGAAGTGGCTTTTGGTTGAAACCATACATTTTACTGGAGATCGTGCCGAGGTGCGGAAGCAAGCGGTAATTCATGCACTCACTCGAATCTATCAACATTTGTCTGAGAAAATTTAAAAATTCCTTAGCCCAGACGTGATAAGGTCTGGGGCAAAATACGCTGCAGAACAAGCCAAATTTTTTTCATACAGGTATAGACACTGTATGAATCAACAGTATAATAACTTTCATTGCTGAGTAGGATAACTACTTAAGAAAAGTTTAATGACTATTCGTCGCCTAAAGAAGATGAATAAATCGGAGAAAGTAATGGACGAGAACAAACAGAAAGCGCTCGCCGCTGCGCTAGGTCAAATTGAAAAACAATTCGGTAAAGGCTCAATCATGCGCCTTGGCGATAACCGCGCAATGGACGTAGAAACCATCTCAACGGGTTCTCTTTCTCTTGATATTGCTTTGGGCGCTGGTGGTTTACCAATGGGTCGTATCGTAGAAGTCTACGGTCCAGAATCTTCAGGTAAAACAACGCTAACTCTTGAGTTAATTGCTGCAGCACAGCGCGAAGGCAAAACTTGTGCGTTTATCGATGCCGAGCACGCTCTGGATCCAGTTTATGCGAAAAAACTGGGCGTTGATATCGACGCGCTATTGGTTTCTCAGCCAGACACTGGTGAGCAAGCACTGGAAATTTGTGATGCATTAGCACGCTCTGGTGCGATTGACGTTATGGTTGTCGACTCTGTTGCAGCTCTGACTCCAAAAGCAGAAATTGAAGGCGAAATGGGCGACAGCCACATGGGTCTGCAAGCGCGTATGCTTTCTCAGGCAATGCGTAAGCTAACCGGTAACCTGAAGCAGTCTAACTGTATGTGTATCTTCATCAACCAAATCCGAATGAAGATTGGTGTGATGTTTGGGAACCCAGAAACTACAACGGGTGGTAACGCACTTAAGTTCTACGCTTCTGTCCGTCTGGATATCCGTCGTACTGGCGCGATCAAAGAAGGCGACGAAGTTGTTGGTAACGAAACTCGCATCAAAGTGGTTAAGAACAAGATTGCTGCTCCATTTAAAGAAGCGAATACACAAATCATGTACGGTCAGGGCTTTAACCGTGAAGGTGAGCTTGTCGACTTAGGCGTGAAGCACAAGCTGGTTGAAAAAGCTGGTGCGTGGTACAGCTACAATGGCGACAAAATTGGTCAAGGTAAAGCAAACGCTTGTAACTACCTTCGTGAGCATCCAGAAGTGGCGAAAACAATCGACACCAAACTGCGTGAAATGTTGCTATCACCAGCAACGCCTGAAGCGCCAGAAGCTGTTGAAGTTGCAGAAAAGCAAGAAGAAGAGTTTTAATCTTCAGCTTGACGATAAAAAAATGAGAGGCCCTGCATTGCGGGGCTTTGTTATTTCTGCAGTATCTGAATTGTTAGAAACTGAATTGATAAAAACGAAGTTTGTACAGGAAAAGTCGGTTTAGGATCACTATGTACCAAAAGCGTCAAGAACCAACCCTATCCAGTAAGGAAGCCGCCATACAACTCTTAAGCCGGCGTGATCATGGTCAGTATGAACTGCATCAAAAGCTGGCTTTGAAAGGGTATGAAGATGCTGATATTGAAGCCGCGATAAATTTCTGTTTGGATCATCATTATCTCGACGATTTACGCTATGCCAAAAGCCAGATTCGCCAGCATGTCTACAAAGGGCATGGTGAGCGTAGGATTCGCCAAGAACTGGCCCAGAAGCGTGTGTCCGAATCGGTGATTGAAGAGGCGATGGCAGAAGAGCCACAAGATTGGTTTGAATTGGCGAGAATGGCTGCTGAGAAGAAATTCAAAGGAATACAGGCCAAAGATCAGAAAGAGTACGCCAAACAGGTGCGCTTTATGCAGTATCGTGGTTATTCGTTCGAACAAATTAGCTATGCATTGAGCTTTGAGGAGCACGATTGAAGGATATTCTCTCGTTGATTTCTCTTTTTCTTCAAAATTTTTCTTCTAATCCCTCTTTTCCTCAAGAAAACTAGTCGTAGCTGATTGCATGATCTACAATACGGCAAAATTCTAACTCGACTATTTTCAGGAAGAGCTGCATGTACATGAGCACTGACGAGGTTCGTAACTCGTTCCTCAAGTTCTTTGAAAGCAAAGGACACCAAATCGTAGAAAGTTCATCGTTAGTACCACATAACGACCCAACTCTGCTGTTTACTAACGCAGGTATGAACCAATTTAAAGATTGTTTCTTAGGCTTGGAAAAACGAGCCTATACTCGAGCGACTACGGCTCAACGTTGTGTACGTGCTGGCGGTAAACATAATGACCTGGAAAACGTGGGTTTCACGGCTCGCCACCATACTTTCTTTGAAATGCTAGGTAACTTCAGCTTTGGCGATTACTTCAAAGAAGACGCGATTGCATACGCTTGGGAATTTTTAACAGAAGTTCTTCAGTTGCCTAAAGATCGTCTGCTGGTGACCATTTATGAAACTGACGACGAAGCATTCGAAATCTGGAACCAAAAAGTAGGCATTCCAGCTGACCGCATTATTCGCATTGGCGACAAAAAAGGTGGCAAGCCATACGAGTCAGACAACTTCTGGCAAATGGGCGACACTGGTCCTTGTGGTCCGTGTACTGAGATCTTCTATGATCACGGTGAGCACATCTGGGGTGGCCGTCCTGGTACGCCAGAGGAAGATGGCGACCGTTTCATCGAGATCTGGAACAACGTATTCATGCAGTTCAACCGTCATGCAGACGGTACAATGGAGCCGCTACCAAAACCATCTGTAGATACCGGTATGGGTATCGAGCGTATCTCTGCAATTATGCAGGGCGTTCACTCAAACTACGAAATCGACGTATTCCAGACGCTAATCAAAGCAGCTGCTGAAGTGATTGGTTACGAGGACCTCTCGAATCAATCTCTACGCGTTATTGCAGACCACATCCGTTCGTGCTCTTTCTTAATCGTTGATGGTGTTATGCCTTCAAACGAAGGCCGTGGTTACGTTCTGCGCCGTATCATTCGTCGTGCTGTACGTCACGGTAACAAGCTAGGTGCACAAGGAGCATTCTTCCACAAATTGGTGGGCGTGCTAGCTGAGGTTATGGGTACAGCCGGTGAAGAACTGAAACGTCAACAAGCACTAGTAGAAAAAGTACTGCGTATCGAAGAAGAAAACTTTGGTCGTACGCTAGAGCGCGGTATGTCGATTCTAAATGAAGCGCTAGACAACCTGGATGGCAAAGAGTTAGACGGCGAAACAGTATTTAAACTTTACGATACTTACGGTTTCCCTGCTGACTTAACTAACGACGTTGCACGTGAACGTGAATTCACGATTGACGAAGACGGCTTTGAAAAAGCAATGGAAGAGCAGCGTCAACGCGCTCGTGAAGCTGGCCAGTTTGGTACAGATTACAACGCCGTTATCAAAGTAGACGCTGAAACTGAGTTCTGTGGCTACACAGGCACAACTGGCTCAAGTTCTGTAGAGGCGATGTTCGTTGAAGGTAACGAAGTTGACTCACTATCAGCAGGCGATAAAGCAATCATCGTATTAGGTGAAACGCCATTCTATGCAGAATCAGGTGGTCAGTGTGGTGATGCTGGTGAGATTCGTACTGAATCAGGTATCTTCCGCGTTGAAGACACGCAAAAGCTGGGTAACGCGATTGCGCATCACGGCGTAATGGCTGAAGGCGTTCTTGCTAAAGGCGATGAAGTGGCAACAATTGTCGACGCAGAGCGTCGTGCCGCAACCTCATTAAACCACTCTGCTACACACTTAATGCATGAAGCGCTTCGTCGAGTATTAGGCGAGCACGTACTGCAGAAAGGTTCTTTAGTTCGACCAGAAAACCTTCGTTTTGACTTCTCTCACCTGGAAGCTGTTACCGCTGAAGAGTTGAAAGAAGTTGAGCGTCTGGTTAATGCTCAGATTCGCCGTAACCACGTTATTGAAACCAATATTATGGACGTCGAGTCTGCGAAGAAGAAAGGTGCGATGGCGTTGTTTGGTGAGAAATACGACGACGAAGTTCGCGTACTCTCAATGGGTGACTTCTCTACTGAGCTTTGTGGTGGTATCCACGCTTCAAGCACTGGTGATATTGGTCTGTTCAAGATCATCTCAGAAAGTGGCATTGCAGCAGGTATCCGTCGTATTGAAGCGGTAACTGGTGAAGCAGCTCTGGATGCAATCGAAACTCAGACGGCTAAATACGAAGAGAAGCTTGCAGAATCTGCTCAAAAATCGAAAGCGCTTGAAAAAGAAATTCAAAAGCTGAAAGACAAGATGGCGGCAGCAGAAAGTGCGAACATCATGGGTAAAGCTACTGAAGTGAATGGTACTAAAGTGCTAGTTGCCGCTCTAGAAGGCGCAGACAGCAAAAACTTACGCACCATGGTTGATGACATCAAGAACCAAATGGGTTCTGGTGTTGTACTTCTGGCAAACGTCACTGATGACAAAGTTGGCCTGATTGCTGGTGTGACAAAAGATCTTGTCGGCAAAGTGAAGGCTGGTGATCTGGTTAAAATGGTTGCTGAACAAGTCGGTGGTAAAGGTGGCGGTCGTCCAGATATGGCTCAAGCTGGTGGTACTGATGTTGCTGCATTGCCAGAGGCGATTAAAGCAGTTCAGCCTTGGCTGGAAGAGCGTTTATAATCAATAAATAACAAATTTACGCTCAATCAATTTTCTTTGATTGAGCGTAATTTTTTGACGGTAACCAAGTGGTTTAATTGACCGATAATTGATCAGGTTAGTTAAGCTGCTTGGTTTTTGTTGTAACTGCCACTTACATTAATTTTAACCAACAAAATGTTTGTGGTCCTTATGAGACTTTGGTCTTGGGAAGGTGAAGACTGGTGAAAAAGCCCCTTATCGTGCAAAAGTTTGGCGGAACTTCTATGGGTTCTATTGAAAGAATCCATCAAGTGGCTGAACACATCATTAAAGCGAAAAATGATGGTAATCAAGTTGTCGTTGTTGTTTCTGCAATGTCTGGAGAAACAAACAGGTTAATGGAACTGGCTAAACAGGTCGATCGTGTTCCTACAGCCCGCGAACTTGATGTTTTGCTCTCTGCTGGTGAGCAAGTGTCTATGGCGCTACTGGCAATGACCCTGAACAAATTGGGTTATGCTGCACGCTCACTTACCGGAGCACAGGCGAACATTGTGACGGATAACCAACACAATGACGCAACGATTAAGCACATTGATACTACGAGCATTATGGCATTGCTTGAACAAGAGCAAATTGTCATTGTCGCAGGTTTTCAAGGTGTGAATGAAAATGGGGATATCACCACATTAGGTCGAGGTGGCTCAGATACGAGCGCAGTGACACTAGCAGGCGCGTTGCGTGCTGATGAGTGTCAAATCTTTACCGACGTTGATGGTATTTATACTTGTGATCCGCGTGTAGTGAAAACGGCTCAAAAAATGGCTGTAATTGACTTCCCTTCAATGGAAGCGATGGCAAGCCGAGGAGCTAAGGTTTTACACTTACCTTCAGTGCAATTTGCATGGAAGAATAATGTACCGCTGCGCGTGCTTTCGACATTTGATGTGAATGAAGGAAGTTTAGTCAAAGGGGATACAGGTACTCAAGCTGTATCTGGTATCGCTATTCAACGTGATCTTGCCATTATTGAAGTTGATAAAGAACATTTATCAAGTGCTACAAAACAATGTCAGATGTTAGGTATCGACATTTGGAATGTGATCGAGGAAACAGAACGAACAGGTATCATGATAAAACAAGATGCATGTGCCAAGTTCGATCTGGTGTTCAGCGATAAAATCCGTAATAGTGAAATGGTTAGCCTGTTAACCGCAGTTGGGCTTGAAGCCAATGGAATGGTTGAGCACGCATGCGGTTTGTTGGCACAGCGAGATATTGAGATCAATTTCTGCGCGACAAATGCACTCACTATGATGCTAGTTTTATCACCTGAAGACGTGGATACCGCGGCAAACATTCTTCATGATGCTTACATTACGTCCAATGAAGCATTGAACATTCAGCCAAAACATGCCTTATTAGGATGATTTTCGCAAACAAGGTAGTTTACGAAAATATAACTTTTATTGGATAATGGCTTTGTAGCAAGAAAATTTAGAGATTACTCAAGGAGCACAGAATGCTAATTTTGACTCGTCGCGTAGGCGAAACACTGATGATTGGTGATGAGGTAACTGTAACTGTACTAGGTGTTAAAGGTAACCAAGTGCGCATCGGCGTTAACGCTCCGAAAGAAGTGTCAGTTCACCGTGAAGAAATCTACATGCGCATTCAAGCTGAAAAAGGCAATGGCAACGTTGCTTCAGGTAACTACTAAGACACTCCTGTTTACAGAGCTTAGTTTGAATGAAAAAGGCTAACCTATGGGTTAGCCTTTTTAGTTTCTGATAATTGCCATTTTTTAAGAGAAGACTCTCTTTTTTTCATCATAATAGGGTGGTAAAGTTCGTTTAATAGTCACTTTGATTAAATCCGCAACGGTTGAGTGTTTTTTGCGGTTTTTTTCAAAGAAAGTGTTTGACTTATTTTCGGTAAAACGTAATATGTGCCTCCGCAAGACGGTGAGGTGGCCGAGAGGCCGAAGGCGCTCCCCTGCTAAGGGAGTATGCGGTTTGTAGCCGCATCGAGGGTTCGAATCCCTCCCTCACCGCCATTCTTGCCTTGTTTGGGTTAGCAGCCAAGCAGAGAACAAAGTGCGTCCTTAGCTCAGCTGGATAGAGTACCTGGCTACGAACCAGGCGGTCGGAGGTTCGAATCCTCCAGGACGCGCCATATTCTTTTACATTATTTTTAATGATGCATCTGAATATGAATAATGCGGTGAGGTGGCCGAGAGGCCGAAGGCGCTCCCCTGCTAAGGGAGTATGCGGTTTGTAGCCGCATCGAGGGTTCGAATCCCTCCCTCACCGCCATTTATTGACGTGGCAGTCAATTTTTTTGTTCTTGAAGAAAATTAGTGTGACCTGTTTCACAAAAGTGCGTCCTTAGCTCAGCTGGATAGAGTACCTGGCTACGAACCAGGCGGTCGGAGGTTCGAATCCTCCAGGACGCGCCACTTTTCAAAGAAGTCTGACTTTTTTGAAAAAGAATTTAGGGTATTGCCCTGATATTGACTAAAGTTGATATCGAAACGTGTGCGTCCTTAGCTCAGCTGGATAGAGTACCTGGCTACGAACCAGGCGGTCGGAGGTTCGAATCCTCCAGGACGCGCCA
>NZ_JBSUGF010000003.1:0-17463 GCF_054064025.1 Vibrio limimangrovi | reverse complement strand
TCCTTAGCTCAGCTGGATAGAGTACCTGGCTACGAACCAGGCGGTCGGAGGTTCGAATCCTCCAGGACGCGCCACTTATTAAGAAACCTCGCTTATGCGAGGTTTTTTTATATCTGATAAATAGGCTTTTCATTTGACTGAGTATGATACCAATCACAGTAAGTGCTCGTTTATTCAAAACCCTGCAATCCTAATCTCCTAACTTCAAATCTCAGATTGGGTTTATGGCTCAATTCTAATCTTGCCTCTTCTGTCTTCGACCGGCCTTAACATTGATAATGTAGCCATCTTATTTATATATTGTTGTTATTGTGTTAAATTTTTCATGTTATTGTTTATTATTAGTTTTTTGCTATCTTCTTCGGCGTAAGTTTGATGTGTTAATCGCAGTTTTTCTATGGTTTTTCAGTTAGTCTGTCATGAATTAATAGGTACTTTCCCTGCAGTATTTGCATACGAATTGTGATCTAAGTAGTGAATGAATAATCATTTGTAGGTATTACAACAAACCTTCCTCAAACAAAATTGACAAAATTTAACCAGTCGAGATAATCCTCGGGTCGGGATCTGACACAATTAAAATCCTGCACCTGTCAGGATGACAAAGAAAGGAAGCAACATGACTAATATAGGAAGCCTGCTAGCAGATGCGGCCGCTCTCATGGTTACTGGGATGGCGGTTGTGTTTATTTTCCTTACTATGCTTGTTTATCTTGTGCGGCTCATGTCGAAATTAGTACCAGAAGAAGTACTAGAGCCAATCGCAAGCCCAAAAATAAATACCAATATTCAATCAACCTCTTCCGCTGTTAGTCCACAAGTCGTGGCGGCGATCTCGGCTGCGATTCATAAACATCGCGGCTCTGTCGCAAAGAAGTAGCCGAAATAGGATTAAAAAGGAGTTTAAGAGAATGTCTAAACCACTAGCTATTACGGATGTGGTCCTTCGAGACGCCCATCAATCGTTGTTTGCTACTCGAATGCGTATCGAAGATATGCTTCCGATTGCGGCTGAATTGGATAAAGTTGGATACTGGTCTTTAGAGACCTGGGGTGGAGCAACGTTTGATTCTTGCATTCGATTCCTTGGGGAAGACCCATGGGAGCGCTTACGAGAATTGAAGAAAGCGATGCCAAATACCCCGATGCAAATGTTACTACGCGGTCAAAACCTTTTAGGATATCGCCATTATGCCGACGACGTAGTAGAAAAGTTTGTTGAACGCGCTCATGCAAACGGTATGGATGTTTTCCGTATTTTTGATGCCATGAATGACGTCCGCAATTTCCAGAAAGCGGTTAAAGCAACGGTGGATGTTGGCGCTCACGCTCAAGGCACACTGTCTTACACGACCAGTCCTGTACACAATACGGATACCTGGGTTGATCTGGCAAAACGTTTGGAAGACTTAGGCTGCCATTCTATCTGTATCAAAGATATGTCCGGGTTACTGAAGCCTTATGAGGCAGAAGAGTTGATCACTCGTATCAAAGCTTCATGTCACGTTCCGTTAGCGCTTCACTGCCATGCGACGACCGGCCTATCTACAGCAACTGCGATTAAAGCGGTAGAAGCCGGTATTGATATCCTTGATACTGCAATTTCATCAATGAGTAGTACTTACGGCCATACGCCAACAGAAACCGTGGTGGCGATGCTACAGGGAACCGAGCGCGATACAAATCTGAAATTGGATGAGATTGAGCCTATTGCCGCTTACTTCCGTGAAGTCCGTAAAAAATACGCGAAGTGGGAAGGTCAGTTAAAAGGCGTAGACTCTCGTATCCTGATTGCTCAGGTACCAGGTGGCATGCTTACTAACATGGAAGGCCAGCTTAAAGAACAAGGCGCTGCTGATCGTCTTGACGAAGTACTGGAAGAGATCCCTCGTGTTCGTGAAGATCTTGGTTTTATTCCATTGGTCACCCCAACTTCGCAAATTGTCGGTACTCAAGCGGTAATTAACGTTCTTACTGGTGAACGCTACAAGAGCATTACCAAGGAAACCGCAGGTCTGTTGAAGGGTGAGTACGGCCAAGCACCAGCACCACTTAACGCTGAGTTGCAAGCGAAAGTGCTTGAAGGTAAAGAGCCTATCACATGCCGTCCTGCTGATTTGCTAGAGCCAGAAATGGAAGCTCTGATGGTTGAGCTAATGGAGAAAGCGAAATCAGAAGGCATTAAACTGGCGAATGAACAAGTTGATGACGTACTGACTTATGCGTTGTTCCCTCAAGTTGGTCTGAAGTTCCTGAAAAACCGAGGCAATCCTGAAGCGTTTGAGCCTGTTCCTACACTAGAATCGGCTAAACCAGTTGCTGTTGTGGCTCAAGCTGCTGGCGGTGTAGAAACTTACAGCGTTCGTGTTGACGGACAGGTTTATGACGTAGAAGTCGGTCCGCAGGGGGAACTGACCTCTGTGACCCCAGCAGGTGCACCAGCAAAACCTGCCGCTCCGGCTGCACCAGCCAGTACTTCTGCTGAATTTGTCCCAGCTCCTCTTGCGGGCAACATCTTTAAAGTCAATGTTAAGCCAGGTGTTGAAGTGGCAGAAGGTGATGTGTTGCTGATCCTTGAAGCAATGAAGATGGAAACGGAAATTCGTGCGGCCCGTGGTGGTATCGTTCATGAGTTGAATGTCAAAGAAGGTGATGCCGTGACCGTAGGTGCACCTCTTCTGAGTCTGGCATAAGGGAGTATCATGGACGGATTGATGACCCTATGGTCAGAAACAGGGATCGCTAACTTTGAGTTCGGCCAAATATGTATGATGTTGGTTGGCTGTACCCTGCTGTTTTTAGCGATCCGAAAGGGCTTTGAACCATTACTTCTGCTTCCAATCGGGTTTGGCGCGATTTTGGCAAATATTCCAAACGCAGGCTTTACCGAGCCTGGTGGATTGCTTTATTACGTCTACTACATCGGGATCGAATCGGGTGTTTTCCCGCTATTGATCTTTATGGGCGTAGGCGCGATGACCGACTTTGGTGCATTGATTGCGAACCCGAAAACGCTTTGGTTAGGTGCCGCAGCTCAGTTTGGTATTTTTGCTACGCTATTTGGAGCGATTTTACTCAACTACATTCCTGGTATGGAATTCACCATGGCCGATGCATCTTCTATCGCGATTATCGGTGGTGCTGATGGTCCAACGGCAATTTTCCTCGCGAGCAAGCTGTCGCCTGATCTACTTGGTGCAATTGCGGTTGCGGCTTATAGCTACATGGCGTTGGTACCAATTATTCAACCACCAATCATGAAAGCCTTAACCACAACAGAAGAGCGTCAGATTAAAATGGCTCAGTTGCGTCACGTCGGTAAATGGGAAAAAGTTATCTTCCCGCTTGCTGTGCTCTTGATGACCATTCTGTTCTTGCCTTCAGCAACGCCTCTGGTAGGGATGTTCTGTCTTGGTAACTTGATGCGTGAAGCCGGTGTTGTGGATCGTTTATCGAAAACGGCGCAAAACGAGCTTATCAATATCGTGACCATTTTCCTTGGTCTTGGTGTTGGTTCTAAGTTACAAGCTGAAAAATTCTTAAACTTAGAAACACTGGGTATTCTCGCTCTTGGCGCGCTAGCGTTCAGTATCGGTACTGCTGCTGGCGTACTCATGGCTAAGCTACTGAATAAGTTCTCGAAGGAAGACATCAACCCGCTGATTGGTGCGGCTGGTGTTTCGGCTGTACCTATGGCAGCGCGTGTTGTGAATAAGGTCGGTTTAGATGCAAACCCACAAAACTTCTTGTTGATGCATGCTATGGGCCCTAACGTCGCCGGTGTTCTCGGTTCGGCTGTGGCGGCAGGTATTCTGCTTGCTCTGGTCGGATAGAAGGTTTGTAGCACGCAGTGGTTGTGATTGTGCTGGAGATAAAATTATCCGCCAAATTACATCGTGACCATTAACTTCGGTAAACAAAATGGTTTATAGTCAAAGGGATGCTTCGGCATCCCTTTTTGTCTTTCAAGGAATGGGTTATGGAACACAAACAGATCGTTATCACTGAATTTGGCACTGCAAACGTACTTGAGATTCAAGATGCACCGACACCATCACCAAAATCAGGTGAAGTCTTAGTAAAAGTTTTTTTCTCAGGCGTGAATCCTATTGATGTAAAGACCCGTGCTGGACTTGGCTGGGCTGCTGCTCAGAATAAAGATAAGTTGCCTTGGGTTCCGGGTTATGACATCTCAGGAGAGGTCGTATCTTGCGGTGAGCAAACGTCCCGTTTTGCTATCGGCGATAAAGTTGCTGGTTTCATCGGCTTCCCTGTGAAAGGTGGTGGATACAGCCAGTATGTATGCGTAGCGGAATCAGAGCTAAGCCACGTTCCAAGCAATGTGACACTGGATTCGGCGGCTGCACTTCCTCTTGCCGGACAAACCGCTGCTCAGGCTTTGGGTAAAGCCAATGTGACCGAAAGCGATCGCGTCTTAATTCTTGCCGGTGCGGGGGGCGTAGGACATATCGCCGTGCAATTGGCGGTAGCAAGTAAGGCTGAAGTATTTACTACCTGTAGTGAGCGAAATGTCGATTATCTCACATCACTTGGTGTTAATGCAGTGAACTATCAATTAGGTCCAGTGTCAGAACGTGTTGAAGATATAGATGTTTTGATTGATTTAGTGGGTGGAGATGCCGCGTTAGATGCGCTTAAATGCCTCAAACCTGACGCAAGAGTGATCACCGTGCCTACAATCACCGCTGAGTTAATTTGTGAGCAAGCGAAGCTATTGGGTATAGAAGCCAGCGGTATGTTAGTTGAGCCGAAGCCAGAGCAGATGGATTCCTTGCTGTATATGGCTGATGTTGGGCTACTGAAGGCTGAGATTCAACATATCTACCCAATGGATGACGTGGTCGCAGCTCACGAACAAGTGGAATCGGGGCGGACTAGAGGCAAGGTATTGCTTGATATGACATGCTAGAAGCATTTAATGCAGGCTTTGAAAACTTAGCGCATTGGTTTTCTGATTCTGCATTATGGGTGCTTTTTTTGACCGGCTTTCTCAGTGCCACCTTATTACCGGGTGGCTCTGAGGCGGGACTAGTCGCCACCCTTTCTCTAAATCAATATTCCATCTATTCCGTAATCCTCGTCGCCACGATAGGTAACACCCTCGGTGGTTTGACTAACTACTGGTTAGGATTATGGATCCCAAATAAAACTCAAGATGAAAAACATGGCCATACCGCACTAAAGTGGTTATCTCAATATGGTTACTGGGTTTTATTTTTCAGCTGGTTACCTGTTATTGGTGATCCGTTGTGTCTAGCGGCAGGTTGGTTACGGATGAAATTCCTGCCGTGTTTAGTTCTAATATTATTTGGAAAGGCCGCTAGGTACAGCCTGCTAGCAGCCATCTATCTCGGATTATTTTAAGGAAAGTACATGAGAATTTTTTGGGTTGGCGCGTGTTCACTGCTCGTGATCACGGGTTGTGCATCACAATCACCAGTTTCATCACTGCCTGAAGGGGTCACTTTCGTTGAGTCGTCACAAGCGGAAGAAGGCAAAGTTAAAATCCCTTACCAAAAATACAAACTTGATAACGGGCTTACCGTTATTCTCGCACCAGAAGACTCTGATCCGCTTGTGCATGTTGATGTGACTTATCATGTTGGTTCTGCCCGAGAGGAAATCGGCAAGTCTGGTTTTGCTCACTTCTTTGAACACATGATGTTCCAGGGCTCTGAGAACGTGGGCGATCAAGAGCATTTCAAAATTATCACAGAGGCAGGCGGGACGCTTAACGGGACAACCAACCGTGACCGTACAAACTACTTTGAAACCGTACCCGCTAACCAGCTAGAAAAAATGCTGTGGCTCGAATCAGACCGCATGGGGTTCTTGCTGGATGCTGTGTCACAACACAAGTTTGAGATTCAGCGCTCAACCGTTAAGAACGAACGTGCTCAGCGCTATGACAACCGTCCGTATGGTTTGATTTGGGAGCGTATATCAGAAGCACTGTACCCAGAAGGTCACCCATATTCATGGCAAACCATTGGATACGTGGAAGACTTAGATCGCGTTGACGTAAATGACCTTAAAGCTTTCTTCCTGCGCTGGTATGGTCCGAATAATGCCACCTTGACCATTGGTGGCGATTTAGATGTCGAACAGACACTTAACTGGGTTAACAAGTACTTTGGTTCGATCCCACGTGGCCCCGAAGTTGAGAATGCAGCAAAGCAACCAGCAACGCTGCCTGAAAGCAAATACATCACTTTAGAAGATCGAATTCAGCAGCCAATGGTTATGATTGCATGGCCAACCACATACAGTGGTGAAGAGAGCCAGGCATCACTCGATACGCTATCTGAAGTTCTTGGTGGTGGTACAAATAGCGTGCTTTACCAAGATCTGGTTAAAACCCAGAAAGCGGTTGATGCGGGCTCATTCCATGATTGTGCAGAACTGTCTTGTACCTTCTTCGTTTATGCGATGGGGGATTCTGGCGATAAGGGTGACCTGACTAAATTGTATGATGAAGTCATGCAGTCACTGAACAAATTTTCTCAGCAGGGTGTAACGGAAGATCGTCTTGAACAGTTAACCGGCAAAGCCGAAGCTGACGCCATTTTTGCGCTGGAAAGCGTCAAGGGCAAAGTGACTCAATTGGCATCTAATGAGACCTTCTTTGGTAAGCCGGATATGATTGAGGAACAGCTGGAGCAAATCCGAGCGGTGACGCCAGCATCGGTAGAGAAAGCGTACAGCGATTTTATTAAAGGCAAGTCAAAAGTAACCTTGAGTGTGGTACCAACAGGGAAAACGGATTTGGCAGTCAAATCGCCGACGTTTGTGACGCCAGAACGCACGCTACCTGAGTACAAAAAGATCACTGATGATCAACTGGCTTACCGACGTGCAACTGACAACTTCGATCGTTCAGTGCAGCCACCTATCGGTGACCCGGTTAAGGCGACTATGCCGGAACTGTATGAGGCTAAATTCGAGAATGGCTCTGAACTGTTGGGTACTGTCAGCAATGAGACACCAACCGTTATGATGCAATTCAGTCTGCCTGCGGGTACGCGTTTTGTTGAAAATGGCAAAGAGGGTCTGGCTCAACTGACAGCAGCAATGCTGCAAGAGGGAACGACAAAACGTAGCATGGAAGAGATTCAGGCTGAGTTAGATAAACTGGGCAGTGTTATCTCGGTCGATGCGACAGATTACACGACGAACATCAGTGTTTCTGCATTAGAGAAAAATTTACAACCGACGTTGAAGATTGTCGAAGAAGTTCTGTTATCACCAGCATTCAAGCAAGAAGATTTCGACCGTGTGAAAGAGCAAGCGTTGGAAGGTTTGGTTTATGAGCACCAGAGTCCAAGTTGGATGGCCGCGCAAGCTGGACGCCAAGTACTTTACGGGGATACGACTTTTGCCCGACCTAAAGATGGCACGCAGGCTGGCATGAAGGCACTGACTCTTGACGATATCCGAGCATTTTACTCAACGCACTACACACCACATGGTGCGCAGATCACTGTAGTGGGAGACGTCAATAAAAAGGATATCGAGCAGAAATTAGCGTTTTGGGCAAATTGGCAAGATGATGCAGCCCCGTCGTACGAGCCGCAAAACATTCCTGCACTGGGGATGCAAAAAGTTCATCTTGTGGATAAACCAGGGGCACCTCAGAGTGTTGTTATGATGGTACGTCAGGGGGTTCCGTATGATGCGACAGGCGAGTTCTTCCTTGCTCAACTGGCTAACTTTAACTTGTCGGGGAATTTTAACAGCCGTATAAACCAAAACCTTCGTGAAGAGAAAGGCTATACGTATGGCGCATACGGCTATTTCTCTGGAAGTCCGGAGACGGGTTCTGTTGTGTTCACAGCTCAAGTACGTGCTGATGCAACCGTTGCTTCAATCACGGAGATTGAAAATGAAATGAAAGCATTTTCTGAATCCGGTATGACTGACGACGAGTTGACATTCATGCGTCAGGCCGTGGGGCAAAAAGATGCACTGAAATATGAAACTCCGACACAAAAAGCGGAGCTCATCAGTGATATCTTTAAGTACAACCTTGATAAAGATTACTTGCAACAACGAAATGCCATAGTAGAAAAAGTCGATAAAGAGACGTTAAATAACCTGGCTAAAAAATGGTTTAATCCAAACGACTATCAAATTGTCGTGGTTGGTGATGCAAAATCACTCCGCCCTCAACTAGAAAAGTTAGGGAAAGACGTGGAAGAGCTTGAAATCATTCGATAGAGTACACATCTAATAGCGGAGGGCGTGCTCTCCGCTATCCATCTAGATAAGTGACTTTTTGTGGGTTATTTATCTAGATGGTCCAATTATCAATAACTTAGCTTTCACTTGCTTCGAATGGCAAGTGTCCTGCTCCTAATATAAGCGAACCTCATTTTGACTGATTTTGCTGCGCGACTGGAAAAAGTTGCATCAAACCCCGAAGTATTTAAGCAGTTTGGACGCGGTGTTGAGCGCGAAACTTTGCGCTATCGTCAGGATGGACATCTGGCAACGACACCTCATCCTGAGGGGGTGGGCTCAGCGTTCACGAACCAGTGGATTACTACGGATTTCTCAGAGTCGTTACTCGAGTTTATCACTCCTGTTTCTCATGATATTCCGGAACTGATAGCACAACTGAAAGATATTCATCACTTTACCCAAACTAAAATGGGTGAAGAAAAGATGTGGCCACTTTCGATGCCGTGTTATGTCGATAATGAAGACGATATTAACCTTGCCCAATACGGCTCTTCAAACTCAGCTCGAATGAAGACGCTTTACCGTGCGGGCCTAAAGCGTCGTTACGGCAGTTTGATGCAGATTATTTCTGGTGTTCACTTTAACTTTTCATTTCCGGAATCGTTTTGGGATGTGCTTTATGGTGAGCAGGATTCAGAGACGCGTCAGGAAACAAAATCGGCCGCTTATTTTGATTTAATTCGCAATTACTACCGCTTTGGCTGGATGATTCCATTCTTCTTTGGTGCATCACCAGCGTTGTGTGGTTCATTTATTAAAGGTCGGGAAACGAAACTACCGTTTGAGAACCTTGGTGGTACGTTGTATTTACCAAAATCGACTTCTCTACGATTAAGTGATTTGGGGTACACCAATAGTGCGCAAAGCTCGTTAAAAATCGGCTTTAATAGTATCGAACAGTACCTTGAAGGCTTAAATGATGCGATTAATCGTCCGTCAGAAGAGTTTGCCAAAATCGGTGTGAAAGTAGATGGTGAGTACCGTCAGCTTAACTCAAATATTTTACAAATTGAAAACGAGCTGTATGCGCCAATCCGTCCCAAACGTGTTGCTAAGAGTGGTGAGAAACCATCAGAAGCTTTAAAGCGCGCAGGTGTTGAGTACATCGAAGTTCGTTCTCTGGATGTGAACCCATTCAGTGCTGTTGGTATAACGGAAGAGCAAGTTCGCTTCCTCGACTTATTTCTGACTTGGGCAGCATTGTCAGATTCTGACCCAATGGATAATTGTGAGTTGGAATGTTGGCGCGACAACTGGAACAAAGTAATTGTTTCTGGCCGGGAAAAAGGTCTGATGCTACAGATTGGCTGCCACGGCGAGCGTTTATCTCTGCAAGATTGGGCACATCAAGTTTTTGCTGAGCTGCGTCAAATTGCAGTAGCGATGGATGCGGTCTTTGAAGACAATGCATATCAAGATGTTTGCAATAAACTCTCTGAGTGGATTGATAACCCTGAGCTGACAACTTCAGGTCAGTTGTTAGAACTGACCAAAGAACTGGGCGGTTTAGGCAAGGTAGGGTGCACTCTGGGTTTACAGCATCGTGAAGAGAATTTGAATCATAGTTACCAATTTTACTCACAAGAGATGATGGAAGCGGAAGTGGCTGCTTCAATCGAAAAACAGAAGCAGGTAGAACTCAGTGATAGGATGAGTTTTGAAGACTTCTTGGCTGACTACTTTTCTTATTTAAAACAATAACGGAATAGGATGGGTGGAAGTGAATATTAAGCCTCTAATGGTATCGGTGCTAGGCAGTGTGTTGCTCGCGGGGTGTGCGACGGCTCCACCAAAGCAGCAAGATAACCTGTGCGAGATATTCAGGGAGAAATCTGGTTGGTATGATGACGCCAAAGATATGGAAGAGGAGTGGGGAACGCCTATCCATGTCGCAATGGCTTTCATTAAGCAAGAAAGTGGCTACCGACACGATGCCAAACCACCCATAGATTACGTACTGGGTTTTATTCCTTGGGGGCGAGTCAGCAGCGCTTATGGGTATGCTCAGGCGCAAGACCCTGCCTGGGACGATTTTCAAGATTCGACCGGGCAAGGTGGCTCGCGCACTAGCTTTGATGACTCCATAATGTTTGTCGGCTGGTATACTCATGAGACCCGTCGTCAGCTCGGTATCTCTTTATGGGATCCATATAACCAGTATCTTGCCTATCATGAAGGAAGAGGCGGTTATACGCGCGGTACGTATAAAAGAAAGCCGAGTTTAGTTAAAGTAGCCAGACGCGTAGAACAAACCGCGAAGAATTATGGCTGGCAGCTGAAACAATGTCGCCAGGAACTGGAAGACAACAGCAGCTGGTTCTTTTAACCCTAGTGGGGACGAATAGAAAAACCAATGCCAATAGGTGTTGGAATTACAATCAGGAGAGATGTAATGCCTTTACTCGATAGTTTTACTGTGGATCACACTCGTATGAATGCACCAGCAGTGCGAGTTGCGAAAACCATGCAGACCCCAAAAGGGGACACCATTACTGTCTTCGATTTACGCTTTACAGCACCAAACAAAGACATCCTTTCTGAGAAAGGGATCCACACACTTGAGCATCTTTATGCTGGCTTTATGCGTAATCACTTAAACGGTGACAGTGTTGAGATTATTGATATTTCACCAATGGGATGTCGTACTGGCTTCTACATGAGCCTGATAGGTACGCCTTCTGAGCAACAAGTGGCGGATGCATGGGTTGCATCGATGGAAGATGTGCTGAAAGTAGAAAGCCAGAACAAAATTCCTGAACTCAATGAGTACCAATGTGGTACGGCTGCGATGCACTCGCTGGATGAAGCGAAGCAAATTGCGAAGAACATTCTGGATGCGGGCGTATCAGTAAATAAAAATGATGAGCTGGCTCTGCCGGAATCAATGCTAAAAGAGCTACGTATCGACTAAGACCTGAGTTGTCTTATCAAATGATATAACGAGAAGAGCCTGACAATGTCAGGTTCTTTTTCATACGAAGCAGTTAAATTAGTTACTGCTTTTCTTTCTCTTTGGATAAACACGAACTAACTTTATTCGGTTCTCTTCGATCTCAACGATTTCCATCGGGTGTCCGGATACTTGCACACTCAGATGGCTTTCCGGAATATCTTCCAAGTGCTCCAGGATTAGGCCATTGAGAGTTCGCGGACCATTAGTAGGCAGATGCCACTTTAATCCTTTGTTGATATCGCGAATGTTCGTACTGCCCTCAATTAAGAAACTTCCGTCGCCTTGAGGACTGATTTCGTCAGATAAACTTGGCGAAATTGAGGTGGTAAATTCACCGATGATCTCTTCCAGAATGTCTTCAAGCGTCACTAAGCCAATAATGTCACCATATTCGTCGACGATAAGGCCAATGCGTTGTTTATTGCGCTGAAATTTCAGCATCTGTACATTCAGTGGTGTACCTTCTGGAATGTAATACACTTCATCGGCAGCACGCAGTAACGTCTCTTTAGTGAACTCATTTTTTTCAAGCATCAGACGGTAAGCTTCACGTAAACGCAGCATACCCACGACTTCATCTATCTTGTCTCGGTAAAAAACAATCCGTCCATGTGGCGAGTGAGTCAATTGGCGAACGATGGATTTCCAGTCGTCATTGATGTCGATACCCGTAATCTCATTACGAGGCACCATAATGTCGTTTACGGTGACATGCTCAAGATCCAGAATAGATACCAACATGTCCTGATGTCGACGAGGAATAAGACCGCCAGCTTCGTTTACCACGGTTCGCAGTTCTTCTGAACTCAGGTGATCTTCTACCGTGTGATCGGCCTTAACACCGAGGAGACGAATGAAACCGTTGGTAATAAAGTTCACTAACAGCACGATTGGTGAAAGTAACTTCATTAAAATCGTCAAAAGCACGCTGCTTGCGTACGATACGCGCTCCGGATAGAGAGCGGCGATGGTTTTTGGCGTGACTTCGGCAAATACCAGCACAACCATGGTAAGCGCACCAGTTGCGATAGCGACGCCCATATCACCGTATAAGCGCATACCGATAATAGTCGCGATCGCTGAGGCAAGAATATTGACGAGGTTGTTACCGATAAGAATAAGACCGATCAAGCGATCTGGACGGTCCAATAATTTTTCGACACGCTTCGCACCCTTATGGCCATTTTGGGCCAGGTGTTTCAATCGATAACGGTTCAGAGACATCATCCCTGTTTCTGAACCGGAAAAGTAAGCTGATATGACGATAAGACACGCGAGTAGCGCAAATAAGATACCCGTAGATATGTCGTCCAAAACGTTGCTGTTCCTTGTAAGTTTTTGGTTATTTAAAAGCTCAGTAAAGCTGTTAAGTTATGGGTTACACGTACTTTATTTTATTTGAACGCGGATATAAAGGGCCGATAAGCGCTTTAATTCAATATGATCTCTCTTACAAAGCGGCTACCAAAATAAGCCAGCGTGAGTAATGTGGCACCTGCGACGGCAAACCACGTCACTTTTCTTCCACGCCAACCTTTTTGATAATGGCCCCAAAGTAAAATGGAATAAACCACCCAAGCGATGAAAGAAAGAATGGCTTTGTGGGCTTTCCCTTCTGCAAACATGTCTTGAACAAACACATAGCCTGTTATTAGCGTAGCAGTCAGCAGCAAATTACCAATCAAAATAATTTTAAACAATTGACGCTCGACCATAAGTAATGGCGGTAAATTTGGGTTGATTGCTAAAGACTTCTTGGCTTTCAATTTATGGTCAAGCCATGCAAGTTGCAGTGCATATAACGCGCCAATACTCAGTGTGGCATAAGAAAACAGCGCTAAAGAGATATGAATGAGTAGCTTCGGATCGTTTTCTAAATGCTTGATGAAGGTGCTTGGAAGAAAAGCCGCAGCTGATAAGTTGATAGCAGCAAAGCTATAAACGACAGGCAACAGAAACCACAGTCGGTTCTTTAACATCGCAATGCTCATAGCCAGAGAAATAATAAAGCTGATCAGAGAGGCGACGTTAAGAATACTCAGGTTTTGACCAGAACCATCCAATATGAGGTCACTCAAGAGCCAAGCATGAAAAACAAGCGCGCAGGCAGCGCTGGCAAACACTGTTTTTGTTTTGATCACTGACTGGTGTGAGAGTCCAGGTATGATGGTTGCAATCGCCAATACGTAAAGTATGACGGCTGCGATGGCAATTACGCTATCCATGAATCCAAAATGTTGTTGTGCACAATGTGGGAAATTATACCTTGCATTACACTTCGGGGCTACGTTCTATACGACAACAATCGTGTTAGATGAGATATTGAAATTAATAAGTTAGCCCATCATATACCAATAGAGCAGTTGTACGGGTATGACTGTGACCTTGGCTAAGGTATACTCACCCTAATTAATCGCCATTTTAGCGAAGAGACAAAGATGTTTGAGAATTTAACGGATCGATTATCCAAAACGCTGAAAAATATCAGTGGCAAAGGTCGTCTGACAGAAGACAACATTAAAGAGACCCTACGTGAAGTACGTATGGCGCTTCTGGAAGCAGACGTCGCACTTCCAGTTGTGCGTGAGTTTGTAAACCGCGTTAAAGAAAAAGCGGTGGGTGTAGAGGTTTCTAAATCTCTGACGCCGGGTCAAGAGTTCATTAAGATCGTTCAATCTGAGCTTGAAGCGGTGATGGGTGAGTCTAACGAAGCCCTTAACCTGGCGGCTCAACCGCCGGCGGTACTTTTGATGGCAGGTCTACAAGGTGCGGGTAAAACCACATCGGTAGGTAAACTGTCTAAGCTGCTAAAAGAACGTGATAAGAAGAAAGTTCTGGTTGTTTCTGCCGACGTTTACCGTCCTGCGGCAATCAAACAGCTAGAGACGCTGGCATCTGACATCGGTGTGGACTTCTTCCCGTCGTCACCAGACCAAAAGCCAATTGATATTGCTAATGCTGCTATCGATCACGCAAAGAAAAAATTCTATGACGTGCTGATTGTCGATACCGCGGGTCGTTTGGCGATTGATGAACAGATGATGGGCGAGATTAAAGATCTACACTCTGCTATCAAGCCTGTAGAAACGCTGTTTGTTGTTGATGCAATGACAGGTCAGGATGCGGCGAATACCGCAAAAGCTTTTGGTGATGCGCTACCACTTACTGGTGTGATTCTTACCAAGGTAGATGGTGACGCGCGTGGTGGTGCGGCGCTATCGGTTCGCCATATCACAGGTAAACCAATTAAGTTCTTGGGTGTTGGTGAGAAAACTGACGCACTGGAACCGTTCCACCCAGATCGTGTTGCATCACGTATTCTTGGCATGGGTGACGTTCTGTCTTTGATTGAAGACCTGCAACGTAACGTTGACCAAGAGAAAGCAGAAAAACTGGCTAAGAAGTTCAAAGAGAAAAAAGGCTTCGACTTAGAAGACTTCCGTGAACAGCTAGGTCAGATGCAAAACATGGGTGGCATGATGGGTATGCTCGACAAGCTTCCTGGCATGTCTCAGCTACCATCTGATGTAAAAGACAAAGTTGATGACAAGATGTTCAAGCAAATGGAAGCGATCATCAGCTCAATGACAATGAAAGAGCGTCAGCGCCCGGAAATCATCAAAGGTTCGCGTAAGAAACGTATCGCAGCAGGTTCAGGAGTACAGGTTCAAGACGTCAACCGCCTGCTAAAACAGTTCACCCAGATGCAGAAAATGATGAAGAAAATGCAAAAGGGCGGCATGAAAGGTATGATGCGCAACATGCAAGGTATGATGGGTGGCATGGGCGGAGGCGGTGGCTTCAACCCATTTGGTCGATAACCAGTCAATCAGACTATAGTTTCAGGGTGTTAGCTACATCACAAACTTTAATTTCAATTTATGTTGGTGAAAAAGTATCTAAACCCCTTGCATTGCTCCGGGATAAGAGTAGAATTCCGGAGCTTTATTTTGGCACGAGACCCCAGGTTGTTCAGTTTTTTGAATGATTTTTGGGGTTAATTTTATTTTTGAGAAAGCAAAGAGGACGACATGGTAACCATTCGTTTGGCACGTCACGGCGCTAAAAAGCGTCCATTTTATCAAATCGTAGTAGCAGATAGCCGTAACTCTGCAACTGGCCGTTTCATCGAGAAAGTTGGTTTCTTTAACCCAACAGCTCAAGGTCAAGAAGAAGGTCTACGTCTAGACCTAGACCGCGTTAACCATTGGGTTGGTCAAGGCGCGTCTCTATCTGACCGCGTTGCAAAACTAGTTAAAGACGCTCAAAAAGCGGCTTAATTCTTACTTTAGAAGTAGAAACTAGTTTATGTCGATGAAAGGTAAAGAAACAATGAGCAACGAAAAGATTGTTGTAGGCAAGTTAGGTGCTACTTACGGCATTCGTGGTTGGCTTAAAGTTTTTTCCTACACAGACAATGCTGAAAGCATTTTCGATTACAGCCCTTGGTTTATAAACCAAAAGGGCAACTGGGTTGAGTACAAAGTAGAAGGCTGGAAGCGCCATAACAAAGGTATGGTGGTGAAGCTGGAAGGTCTTGATATTCGCGAAGACGCGCATTTAATGACTAACTTTGAAATTGCTATTGACCCTGCAGCACTTCCAGAATTGTCAGAAGATGAATTCTACTGGCGCGAATTGTTTGGGATGCAAGTAGTAACCACTAAAGGTTACGATCTGGGTGTCGTTACTGACATGCTGGAAACTGGCTCAAACGATGTTTTGGTAGTTAAAGCAAATCTTAAAGATGCTTTCGGGCAAAAGGAACGATTAATCCCGTTCCTTGAAGAGCAAGTGATCATTAAAGTTGATCGCGAAGCTCAACGGATCGAAGTTGACTGGGATCCTGGATTCTAATCTCCAAAAATACAGGGCGAGATAAACATGTGGGTTGGCGTTATTAGCCTTTTTCCTGAAATGTTCCGTTCTGTTACTGATTTTGGAGTAACAGGTCAAGCGGTTAAAAAAGGTCTTTTGTCTATTGAGACTTGGAATCCTCGAGATTTCACTCACGACAAACATCGAACTGTCGATGACCGACCTTACGGTGGTGGCCCTGGCATGTTAATGATGGTTCAGCCTTTGCGCGATGCCATTCATGCAGCTAAAAATGCCTCACCGGGTAAGACGAAAGTCATTTACCTTTCTCCTCAAGGTCGCAAGCTCGACCAGCAAGGAGTGGAAGAGCTGGCAACAAATGAGAATTTACTTCTTATCTGTGGTCGCTATGAAGGGGTAGATGAGCGCATCATTCAATCTGAAGTCGACGAAGAATGGTCGATTGGAGATTTTGTGATGACGGGTGGTGAGATACCAGCCATGACGTTAATTGATTCTGTCTCTCGGTTTATTCCGGGCGTATTAGGGGATTTTTCGTCAGCAGAAGAAGACTCTTTTGCTAATGGCTTGTTGGATTGCCCTCATTACACGCGTCCAGAAGTGTTGGATGACAAAGAGGTACCAGCGGTACTGATGTCAGGCAATCACAAGGATATTCGTCAATGGCGACTAAAGCAGTCGCTAGGCCGAACTTGGCTACGAAGACCAGAGCTCCTGGAAAACCTAGCTCTGACTGACGAACAGGAACAATTACTTGCCGAGTTTATTAATGAGCATAAAGCCGTTAACAAACACAATGCAAAGTAACCTAATTTATTTAGTATCAGTTTATTCTAGGAATTTTAAAAATGAGTAACATCATCAAAGCTCTTGAAGAAGAGCAAATGAAACAAGACCTACCTAAATTTGCACCAGGTGACACTGTTGTTGTTCAAGTTAAGGTAAAAGAAGGTGACCGTGAGCGTCTACAGGCTTTCGAAGGCGTTGTAATCGCAATCCGTAACCGTGGTCTACACTCTGCTTTCACTGTACGTAAGATCTCTAACGGTGAAGGTGTTGAGCGTACATTCCAAACACACTCTCCAATCGTTGATAGCATCGAAGTTAAACGCCGTGGTGCAGTACGTCGTGCCAAGTTGTACTACCTACGTGAGCGTTCTGGTAAGTCTGCTCGTATCAAAGAGAAACTTGCTAAGAAGTAATGCTATAATAAGCGTTCTCATTAAACGGAGTCCTTTAGGGCTCCGTTTTTTTATTTATAGGTCCTAGGTAAAGAAAGGTCCTAGGTTCTAGATGTGTTTGCGGTAAGTTCAGTGATAAATGGAAGCTCAAGTGCTTGTTGTTTTGGAATACTGATTACAGAATACAGAAGTATTTGACGTCAAATGAGGTTGATTGAAAAATAATCC
>NZ_JBSUGF010000002.1:0-419029 GCF_054064025.1 Vibrio limimangrovi | reverse complement strand
GTAATCCGTAATCCGTAATCCGTAATCCGTAATCCGTAATCCGTAATCCGTAATCCGTAATCCGTAATCCGTAATCCGTAATCCTAAGATTAAGTTTTGCAGAGTACTTCCAACAATCGCCCCCCTAGGATCTAGACCCTTGTTAATACTGATCTTCTGACCAGCCGTCGCTATCCGACATATCTGGCGCGCCAGCAATGGTATTCTCTTCGTCTGCCCATTCACCAAAATCAATCATTTGGCATTTTTTGCTACAGAAAGGTCGATGTGGGCTTTGTTCTCCCCACTCAACGTCGGCGCCACACTGGGGGCATTGAACGATGGTAATTTTAGACATGGTTTGTTCGTCCCTTTGTGTTTTGTGTACTCACAAAAGTGTTCTGCGTACTAACAAAACTCTAGATGAAAAGAGGGGTATAAAAATTGTAGTAGAGTGAATTTAAGCTAGCTACAAACCGCCAGCTCGAACTCAACATCTTGTGTGCAGGCTTGCCCACTTTCAAAAGACATAAATTTAATCGCGAAGCGGTTTTTATGACCTGAAATCATAGGGTAGACGCCGTGTTCCATAGGAATATGGAGACGAAGAATGTTGGCTTCATCAGCATCACTCTGGAAGAAACCAGCACGCCCGATTTGAGCTTTAAACTGCCCGGTTTCACGGGTCAATTTAAGCCATAAGTTTAATGCATCAGAAAGCGGCTTTAAGCTATTTAGCCATTTTTGGGCATCGTGCTTTTTACGTTCAATAGGTAAATGCAACCAAAAATGCAGAGCTGGTAAGTCAAAGCAACAAGAACCACCAGGCAGGTTGAATCTCTGCCGGATTGAGCTTAAGAAGCGATCATCTTTAAGTGCTTGTCCAAAACGTTCCGCTGCCATCAGTTGGCTATGCACAACATCAATTTCATTAAGTAACGCAGTCAGTGCACCTTGGTCAACGCCTTCTACGTTCAGCCAGTGGCGATAGGACAAGCGTTGCTTTTCAAGATCTTTGGCTAGCTCACTTTTGAGCTGAAGCTGTTCGAAGATCTCGACCATATCAAATAAAGCACGGAAAAATAGCTGGTGCTGATGGCTGTCAGCAAAACCAGAGGCCAAGTGAGCCTGACGCAGTAGAGACTCTACTCTTAGGTAGATACGAGTTTTCTCGTTGAGAGGGTGTTCAAAATTGTGCGTGGTCATCAACATAAGCCTTGGTGAGTTTCATTCTTATTTTCGCAGATCTTTCTTACACATGGCTAGGTACTTTTCATGCAAATTTGTGATTTGAAGCAAAAGATCATGGTCGTCTGGATTATTTTTAACCACATCATCGGCGATATCGAGTCGTTGCTGCCTTGACGCTTGCGAAGCGAGTATCGCAAGAGCCTGCTCTTCACTGACGTTATCTCGTTTCATGGTGCGAGATATTTGCGTCTTTGGATCGACATCGACCACCAGAACTCGATCACACAGACTTTCAAGATTATTTTCTATCAGTAATGGTACAACGAGTAATGCGTAGTCGGATGTGACCTGCTGTAAATCGTCGAGCATTTTTTCTCGAATAATCGGATGCAATAACTGATTGAGCCACTGTTTCTCTTCCGGATTGGAAAATATACGTTCTCTCAATTTAGCTCGATCAAGCAATTGGTTTTCAAGAACAATATCGTTACCAAAGTGCTCAATAATTGCATTTAGTCCCGGAGTTCCGGGTTCTACTACTTCTCTTGCAACAATGTCCGCATCAACGATGTCGATTTTAAATTGTTGCTTGAACAGATTCGCCACAGTGGTTTTACCACTGGCGATACCGCCTGTTAAGCCAATAACCAATGCCATTTACACTCCCAGAATTGATGTGAAATACCAATTTAGAATCTGATCACCCCAGAGCAAGCTTACCCATCCGGCAATCGCTAAGTAAGGACCAAAAGGGAAAGCCATTTCAATCCCCTTTTTCTGCAATCGTAGCTGAATTATTCCAAATATGACGCCTACGACTGAAGAAAGCAAAATGATCATGGGTAAAGATTGCCAACCTAACCAAGCACCAAGCGCTGCCAGCAGTTTAAAATCGCCGTAACCCATGCCTTCTTTACCGGTAAGTAGCTTGAAGCCCCAATACACCGACCAGAGGCATAAATAGCCCGCGATGGTACCGATCACGGAGTCTTGCAGACTAACAGGACTAACTTCTGTTAATGCTAGAGCAATGCCAGCCCAAGTTAATGGCAATGTTAATTGATCAGGCAGAAGCATGGTGTCGAGATCGATAAACGTTGCTGCAATCAGAATGAAGGTGAAGAAAATCAGTGCAATAGTGAAATAACTGAAGCCAAAATGAAACGCGACATAACCAGAGCAGGCTGCGGTCAGTATTTCTATCAGCGGATACCTTGCGCTGATTGGAGCACTGCAGTTGTGGCACTTACCTTTCAGAAGTAGCCAACTGATAACAGGGATGTTATCGCGAATGCGAATAGGCGTACCACATTGTTGGCAAGAAGAGCGGGGTACGCTCAGGGTGAGCACTTCTTTCGGAGGATCGATATTGTATTCTGGGAATGACTCTGCGCATTCACGTCGCCATTCCAATTCCATGATTTTAGGTAGTCGATAAATGACGACATTCAGGAAACTTCCCACGATCAAGCCGAAAACCACGGCGAATACAACGAATAACCATGGGTAGTACTGGAAAACTTCCATATTTGTCTCTTGATTGGTAAATCAAACGAGCAAGGTGCTGTTTTGATGGGATTAATTACAAAGCCATTTTGGTATGGCTCCATTCTAGCCCATTACGCTCATTAAGTTAAAGATTGGCAGATACATTGCTGTGACTAATCCACCAACAACCACACCGAGAAAAACAATAATCAGAGGTTCGAGAATTTTACTTAAGTTATCGACGGTATTGTCTACTTCGAATTCGTAAATCGTCGCAACTTTATTGAGCATATCATCGAGTCGTCCTGACTCTTCTCCAATCATGATCATTTGCAATACCAGCTCTGGGAATACATCGCAGTTGCGCATTGCGACATACATCGGCATGCCGGCAGCAGTATCACGATGGACCTCTTCAATCGCGAGTTGATAATGCATGTTGCCAGACGTTTTCGATGTGGTTTTCAAACTGGTCAGAATAGGAATACCGGCACTAAAGCTGGTCGCCAGAGTTCGGCTAAATTTGGCGATAGCCGCCTTTGACAGCACCGGTCCTAACACGGGAATTTTTAGTAGGGCCCGATCCATCATTAACTGAAAGGTGTCTGAACGTTTCACCATTATGCGAGCCGATATCCCAAGACTCAGTATGCCTAAGCCAATCAGGGGACCCCAAGTTTGCATCCAAACGGACAGATCTAACACTTGTCTGGTAAACCAAGGCAAGTCAGCCCCGAAGCCGACGAACATTTTTTCAAACTCAGGAATAACTTGCGTGAGCATGAGGTAGGAAACGCCCAGTGCAACTAAAATGACCATTGCTGGATATATCAGTGCCTTGATGACTTTGGCTCTGAGCTCCTCACTTTTCTCCCGATACGTTGCGAGGCGTTCAAACACCTCGGCCAGATTACCTGAAAGCTCTCCCGTCGCGATGAGGTCGGTATACAACGCATCAAAGTGTGTACTGGCAGTGCGCATCGCCTTAGACATCGGTGTGCCGGCTTCTACCGCTCGTGTCACACTCATCAAAATAGATTTCATTTCGGCTTTTTTATGGTTATTGGAGACCAGTTTTAAAGCCTGAACAAGCGGGACACCCGTGACCAGCATGGTAGAAATTTGGCGCGTAAACACGGTGATGTCTTTGCCTTTTACGCGGTGGCTCAGCCTGGACAGAAAAGAAATACTGCCTTTTTTCAGTTTTTTGATTTTTATATGCTGGGCGTTGAGGCGCTCGCGTACTTCAATTTCGCTCATGGCCAGAGTTTGTCCTGAAGTCTTTTTCCCTGAGCTATTGATGCCTTTCCAGCGGAAGTTCTTGAGTTGTGGCGTTGTGGTTTTCATAGGCTACATGACTACTGATTAAAAAATGAATTAAAAATAGAGCACGCGTTGTAGTTCACTAAAGCTAGTGATCCCTTGCTTGAGTTTTGCGATACCTGACATTTGCAGTGTGCTCATGCCGTTACGGATGGCGATTTTTTCGAGTTCGTGTACAGAAACTCCTTTAATCAGTGCTTCAGATAAAGATTCATCAAAACGCATCACTTCATAGATGCCAGTTCGTCCCGAATAGCCATGTGTGCAATGGTTACAGCCATTAGGATTGGCTTGGTAAATCTCGTCTGACGCCTGAATGCCGAGATGTTGTAACGGTGCGGTCAGTTCTTGTGGTTGTTTACAGTGAGGGCACAGCTTACGCGCCAAGCGTTGGGCAATAATAAGGCTGAGCGAAGAGGCGAGGTTAAAGCTCTCAACCCCCATATTGGATAAGCGGACAACGGTCTCCGCCGCTGAGTTAGTGTGCAGAGTGGAGAGCACCAAGTGGCCAGTTTGTGCGGCTTTAATCGCGATCTCTGCGGTATCAAGGTCACGAATTTCACCTACCATCACGACATCTGGATCTTGGCGCAGGAAGGAACGCAGCGCCTCGGCGAAACCAAAGCCGATCTTAGGTTGTACCTGAACCTGGTTAATGCCTGATAGGTTGATTTCAACCGGGTCTTCTGCCGTCGAGATGTTGATTTCAGGTTTGTTGAGAATATTTAGGCCAGTATAAAGCGAAACCGTTTTACCGCTTCCCGTTGGGCCGGTCATCAAAATCATCCCTTGAGGCTGACGCAATGCATCTAAGTACCACTGCTTTTGCTGATCGCTGTAGCCCAGTTTGTCGATGTCCAGCGAAGCCGAGCTGCTATCGAGCAGTCGTAATACAATTTTTTCACCGAATAGAGTCGGCAAGGTCGACACACGCATATCAATCGCGGTGTCTTGATTGAGTTTAAGCTTGATTCGTCCGTCTTGCGGTAAGCGTCTCTCAGCGATATCGAGTTTAGACAGAATTTTGATTCGGGCAGAAAGACGGCGACTTAACAGGCTGGGAGGCTGCTGCGTTTCAATCAAAATGCCGTCACAACGCAGCCGAACGCGGTACATTTTTTCGTAAGGTTCAAAGTGGATATCGGATGCGCCTTTTCGCACCGCATCGAGCAAAATCTGGTTGATATAGCGGCTAACCGGTGATTCGTCCTGACTTAGGTCTTCAATGTTATCGACTTCATCGGCATCGACGTCAACGAGGTTGGCAAGCTCGTCCTGGTTGATCTCTTTTAAGCCAGGTTTTTCCTGACCAATAGCGCGCCCGTATAGACGGCGAACCGCGGCGTCAAGTTCAGCAAAATCCGCAATGACGAGATCGACTTGTAACCCGGTAGCAAAGCGAAAATCGTCTTCGGCTTGCTGATTGGTGGGATCGGCAATGGCTAGAGTTAAAGTCGATGGGGTTCGCTCCAGTGGCACTGCATGGTGACTGGTGATCAGTTCACGCAGCCCCAGTTGCTGACACAACGGTGTGTAAGCATAGTCAGACAATTTACAGCAGGGTAAACCGAAGGTTGAGCTCAGGTGAGACGCGAGTTCTCTGGTAGTGAATATACCAGAATTGACTAACGCCTCCGGCATCGAAATGCCAGAAGCGTTGACTTGCTCTATTAACGATTCTTCTTGAGCTAAGCTAAGTAACCCTGATTGGCGAAGAGCCGTAGATAGGTTGGATAACATTATCGTTCAGGACACCAATCACCAGTTGTTCCGGTGCCTAAACATGTTATTGCCCAGGTCACACCAGACGTGCTTATTGTAGGTGTTAATACGACTTGTGCATCGGCAGGTAATGCCCCTTTAGCCCCGTTCACAGACGCTGAAATAGAACCAGTTGCTGTTCCTATAGTCTCTTGCTCTACAGTTGAAGATACTTTAAAGCTATCTGTTGTGTCTTTTGTAAACGTTTGTTCTGCTGGTACACCACCGTCTCCAGATTTACAGCTTTTTTCGCCATCCAGTAAGCAGATTCCAACAGCTGTTTTGAAAGCAGCTGTTGCGCTAGCCATTTCACTTGCATGAGTACTCTTTGTATAGTTTTGATACGCAGGAACAGCAAACGCTGCCAAAATCCCAATAATCGCCACCACAATCATTAATTCAATCAGCGTAAAACCTTGCTGTTTTTTCAGTATTTGTTGTTTAACTGGTTTCATTTTTTCTTCCTTCTCATGACAAAGATAATGCAGTTGCATTGGCGCAAGAGTAGGGAGAGTTGGAAGGGGTGAAAACCAGCAAAAAAAGAGTGCTCGAGTGAGATAAAAATCTTTGATGTTCAGTTGCATATCATGTGCAACTATTTGCGAGTGGTTCTATTTTATGGCTAAAAAAATAGAGGACCAAATGGTCCTCTATTTACAGTAATCAGACTTCAACTGACTGAGTTAATTAGATTAATTTCATTTTGGGCAGCGGTGCTTATTTGAAGCGCATCGAAAGATCCATCGCTTTCAGGTGCTTGGTTAGCGCACCGACGGAGATGTAATCCACGCCAGTTTCTGCGTATTCTGCGATGGTGTCTAAGGTGATATTGCCAGAGTTTTCTAGTGCAGCGCGGCCAGCGTTGATTTCTACTGCTTCGCGCATCATCTCTTTGCTAAAGTTGTCGAGCATGATGATATCGGCACCTGCGTTAATCGCTTCTTTTAGCTCGTCTAAGCTTTCAGTTTCTACTTCTACAGGCTTGCCCGGATTTAATTCTTTTGCTGTTTTGATTGTTTGAGTGATACCACCGCAGGCGATGATGTGGTTCTCTTTAATCAGATAAGCATCGAATACGCCGATACGATGGTTAAAGCCACCGCCGCAAGCCACCGCATATTTCAGTGCACTGCGCAGACCCGGAATGGTTTTACGAGTATCTAATAGACGACATTCTGTATGGGCAATTTTCGCCGCATACTCAGCAGTGATGGTGGCACAGCCTGAAAGCGTCTGAATAAAATTCATTGCGTTACGCTCACCCGTCAGCAAATCGCGAGCCGGGCCAGAAAGCGTACAAAGCGTTTGGTTTGGTTCTACTTTATCGCCGTCTTTTACGTGCCAATCGATGGTCACTTTACCACCAAGCTGCTTAAAGACTTCATCTGCCCATGCCTGACCACAAAACACACCGTGTTCACGAGTGATAATGGTCGCGGTATTGACGGCATCCGCTGGGATAAGCGATGCGGTGATATCGTTATTGATATCCACAGTGCCACCCAGGTCTTCTTTTAAGGTATCGGCGACTGATCGGGTGATTTCTAAAGGAAGTTGTTGTTTCAGGAATTCCAGGCGTTCTTGGCTGTTGTGTTTGTTCTTCATCGCAAATCTAGTATTGAAAGGGAGATGGCAACGAATGATACTCTCCGGTGTCAATAATTTCAGCAGTTAATTTTCAAACAATAGAGGTTGATATGCGCCCAATTATCGAGAATGGCTGGCTGACGCAAGCCAAACACGTCCCATCGCCATTTTTTGATGCTCGTTCAGATGTAAAAGATATCTCTCTGTTAGTGGTGCACAACATCAGCTTGCCGCCAGGTCAGTTCGGAGGCTCTTACATAGAGGACTTTTTTCTTGGCAATCTGGATCCGAATGCACATCCATTTTTTGACGTAATTCACAAAATGAGAGTTTCGGCACATTGCTTAATCAAGAGAAATGGCGAGGTTGTACAGTTTGTCTCTTTTCTGGATAGAGCATGGCATGCGGGGCAGTCAAGCTTTGCCGGACGGCCGGGTTGCAATGACTATTCGATAGGAATTGAGCTGGAAGGTACAGAGTTTGTTGCCTACACCGACGAACAATATCAGTCACTTGCGAGTCTGACTCAAGCGATCATGCTGCATTATCCAAAGGTCTCGCTGCAACGAGTAACGGGCCATCAATATATCGCGCCCTTAAGAAAAAGTGATCCTGGTCTTAGCTTTGACTGGGTAAAATATCGCCAGATGATTTGAAATAAAGTTGTGATAAATATGTAAATTGCCAAGGCTAGAATCAATAAGGCATGTGTTCGCACATGCCTTTTTTATATGTGGGAATAATTACTTTTGTAGAAAGTTAACTACATTTTTTCCAGTGACTTTGAAATGGAGGTGAAAAAATGTACATATTGTTTTGGCATTTCCTGTAATTGCTTTCCAAAACCGCTAGCACGATATTCACCCAGTTGTTTTTTTATTGTAATTGGTAAGACCAATTTTATTGCCGTTTTAATGGTCAATTGTTATCAGACTGTTCTTACCAGTCTCGTTCTATGATTTAGGTCAATTTTTGGCTGGACAGTGACGTTTTAATTATGTTAATTTCTGCCCCAACTTAAAATTGGTATTACCAATTACCTGCAAGAGTAAAAGAATAATAAATATGGCTTATCAAAGGATTCGTCAGCCAAAACTCTCTGATGTTATTGAACAAGAGTTAGAACGGTTGATTGTGGAAGGAACATTGTCTCCGGGGCAGCAGTTGCCACCAGAGCGCGAACTGGCAAAACAGTTTGATGTGTCTCGTCCATCTGTCCGTGAAGCTATTCAACGACTTGAAGCCAAGCGTCTTCTTACTCGCCGTCAGGGTGGAGGCACGTTTGTTAGCGATAACATCTGGAAAAGTTTTTCTGATCCTTTGCTAAATTTATTGTCTAGTCACTCTGAAACTCAGCTGGATTTACTGGAAACGCGTCACGCGATGGAAGGAATTGCAGCTTATTTTGCAGCCGTTCGTGGTACCGAAGAAGATTTTGCTCGAATTCAAGCTTGCCTTGAACGAATCAGCCAAGCGCAATTAAACAATGATGTTGTCGCTGAATCGGCGGAAGTCATGCAGTTCTTAATTGCGTTAACGGAAGCGGCTCATAACGTCGTGCTACTGCACATTGTGCGCAGCCTGGCACCTTTGCTCGAGCAAAATATTCTACAGAATTTTAAATTATTGCATCGCCGCTCTGAAGCGGTCGAGAAAGTAAGTAAACACCGAGCTAATATCGTGGATGCGATCGTATCTGGTCAGCCAGAAAAGGCGCGCGAGATGTCTCACTCACACTTAGCTTATATTGAAGAAACATTGTTGGATTTGACCAGAGAAGAGTCTCGTCGTGAACGCTCTTTACGTCGAATGCAACAGGGCAATGACTCGTAACGACGATTTGTTTGTTTTATAGATCCAACCAACAGAAGGATAGATCGCCATGTCTGATATGAAGCATGACGTAGATGCACTGGAAACTCAAGAATGGCTAGCGGCACTTGAGTCAGTTGTACGTGAAGAAGGCGTAGAGCGTGCTCAGTTCCTACTTGAGCAAGTTCTAGATAAAGCACGTCTGGGCGGTGTTGATATGCCAACTGGAATCACCACCAACTACATCAACACGATTCCGGCAGATCAAGAACCAGCTTACCCTGGTGACACAACACTTGAGCGTCGTATTCGTTCCATCATTCGCTGGAACGCAATCATGATCGTTCTACGTGCATCGAAGAAAGACCTAGAACTAGGCGGCCACATGGCGTCTTTCCAGTCTTCTGCTGCATTCTACGAAACATGTTTCAACCATTTCTTCCGTGCTCCAAACGAGAAGGATGGTGGCGACCTAGTTTACTACCAAGGTCACATCTCTCCGGGTGTCTACTCTCGTGCATTCGTTGAAGGCCGTCTAACTGAAGAGCAGCTAGATAACTTCCGTCAAGAAGTAGATGGTAAAGGTATCCCGTCATACCCACACCCTAAACTAATGCCTGAATTCTGGCAGTTCCCGACCGTATCTATGGGTCTGGGTCCAATTGCTTCTATCTACCAAGCTCGTTTCCTTAAGTACCTGGATGGCCGTGGTCTGAAAGATACTTCTGAGCAGCGCGTATACGCGTTCCTGGGTGACGGTGAGATGGATGAGCCAGAATCACGTGGTGCTATCTCTTTCGCTGCGCGTGAGAAGCTGGACAACCTATGTTTCCTAATCAACTGTAACCTTCAGCGTCTAGACGGCCCTGTAATGGGTAACGGTAAGATCATTCAAGAACTTGAAGGTCTGTTCAAAGGTGCTGGCTGGAACGTAGTGAAGGTAATCTGGGGTAACAACTGGGATTCTCTATTAGCTAAAGATACTTCTGGTAAGCTTCTTCAGCTTATGAACGAAACTATCGACGGCGACTACCAAACATTCAAATCTAAAGATGGTGCATACGTACGTGAGCACTTCTTTGGTAAGTACCCAGAAACTGCAGCACTTGTTGCAGACATGACTGACGACGAAGTCTTCGCACTTAAACGTGGTGGTCACGATTCTTCTAAACTGTACGCAGCATTCAAGAATGCACAAGATACTAAAGGTCGTCCAACTGTAATCCTTGCGAAAACAGTTAAAGGTTACGGCATGGGTGAAGCGGCAGAAGGTAAGAACATCGCGCACCAAGTTAAGAAGATGGATATGACTCACGTACTACACATGCGTGATCGTCTGGGTCTTCAAGACATTCTGACTGACGAAGCAGTGAAAGAACTTCCGTACCTGAAACTTGAAGAAGGTTCTAAAGAGTACGAATACCTGCACGCTCGTCGTAAAGCTCTACACGGTTACACGCCACAGCGTCTGCCTAACTTTACTCAAGAGCTAGTGATTCCAGCGGTTGACGAGTTCAAGCCTCTACTTGAAGAGCAGAAGCGTGAAATCTCTACCACTATGGCGTTTGTACGTACTCTGAACGTACTGCTAAAAGACAAAGGCATTGGTAAGAACATCGTTCCTATTATTGCTGACGAAGCTCGTACTTTCGGTATGGAAGGTCTGTTCCGTCAAATTGGTATCTACAACCCACATGGTCAGACTTACACTCCAGAAGACCGTGGCGTAGTGTCTTACTACAAAGAAGCGACATCTGGTCAGGTACTTCAAGAAGGTATCAACGAGCTGGGTGCGATGTCTTCATGGGTTGCAGCAGCAACGTCATACAGCACGAACGATCTACCAATGATCCCGTTCTACATCTACTACTCAATGTTCGGCTTCCAACGTGTTGGCGACATGGCGTGGATGGCTGGTGACCAACAAGCTCGTGGTTTCCTACTAGGTGCAACGGCTGGTCGTACAACGCTAAACGGTGAAGGTCTACAGCATGAAGACGGTCACTCGCACATCATGGCGGGTACGGTTCCTAACTGTATCTCTTATGACCCAACGTTCGCATACGAAGTTGCGGTAATCATGCAAGACGGTATCCGTCGTATGTACGGTGAGCAAGAGAACGTTTACTACTACCTAACGCTAATGAACGAGAACTACGCAATGCCAGCAATGCCAGAAGGCGCTGAAGAAGGCATTCGTAAGGGTATCTACAAGCTAGAAACCTACGCTGGTGATAAAGCGAAAGTTCAGCTAATGAGCTCTGGTACTATCATGAATGAAGTACGTAAAGCAGCTCAAATCCTAAGCGACGACTACGGCATCGCGTCTGATGTTTACTCTGTAACATCATTCAACGAAGTGACTCGCGACGGTCAAGCAGCAGAGCGTTACAACATGCTACACCCAGAAGCGGAAGCGCAAGTTCCTTACATCCAAACGGTAATGGGTACTGAGCCAGCTATCGCAGCAACTGACTACATGAAGAACTACGCAGAGCAGGTTCGTGCATTCATCCCTGCTGAGTCTTTCAAAGTTCTTGGTACTGACGGCTTCGGTCGCTCAGACAGCCGTGAAAACCTACGTCGTCACTTCGAAGTGAACGCAGGTTACGTAGTAGTGGCAGCGCTAACTGAACTAGCGAAGCGTGGCGACGTTGAGAAATCTGTAATTGCTGAAGCAATTAAGAAATTCGACATCGACACTGAAAAAACTAACCCGCTATACGCTTAATAAAGAAGGTAGATAAGAAATGGCAATCGAAATTAATGTACCAGACATCGGTGCGGATGAGGTTGAAGTTACTGAGATTCTTGTGAGCGTTGGCGACAAGGTCGAAGAAGAACAGTCTCTGATCACTGTTGAAGGCGATAAAGCTTCTATGGAAGTTCCTGCTTCTCAAGCGGGTATCGTTAAAGAAATCAAAGTTGCAGAAGGCGACAAGGTTTCTACTGGTTCTCTAATCATGATTTTCGAAGCCGAGGGTGCAGCTGAAGCTGCACCTGCTCCTGCGGCGGCAGCTCCAGCAGCAGCTCCAGCAGTAGCAGCGGCAGCGGAACTGAAAGAAGTTCACGTACCAGACATCGGTGGTGACGAAGTTGAAGTTACTGAAATCATGGTAGCTATCGGCGACAGCATCGAAGAAGAGCAATCTCTGATCACTGTAGAAGGCGACAAAGCTTCTATGGAAGTTCCTGCACCATTCGCGGGTACGCTGAAAGAGATCAAAGTAGCAGCAGGCGATAAAGTCTCGACTGGCTCTCTAATTATGGTATTCGAAACTGCAGGTTCAGGTGCTCCAGCAGCTCCTGTGGCAGTAGAAGCACCAGCGGCGGCAGCTCCAGCAGCGTCAGCGGCAAAAGAAGTTAACGTTCCAGATATCGGCGGCGACGAAGTAGAAGTTACTGAAATCATGGTAGCAGTTGGCGATACAGTTGCAGAAGAGCAATCTCTGATCACTGTAGAAGGCGACAAAGCTTCTATGGAAGTACCTGCACCATTTGCTGGTACGGTTAAAGAAATCAAGATTGCAGCTGGCGACAAAGTGTCTACTGGCTCACTAATCATGGTCTTCGAAGTGGCTGGCGCAGCGCCTGTAGCAGTAGCGGCTCCAGCGCAAGCGGCAGCACCTGCAGCGGCAGCTCCTAAAGCAGAAGCTCCAGCGGCAGCGGCTCCAGCAGCAAGCGGTGATTTCAAAGAGAACGATGAGTACGCTCACGCATCTCCAGTTGTTCGTCGTCTGGCTCGTGAGTTTGGCGTAAATCTTTCTAAGGTTAAAGGTTCTGGTCGTAAGAGCCGTATCCTGAAAGAAGACGTTCAGAACTACGTGAAAGAAGCGCTTAAGCGTCTTGAGTCTGGTGCAGCTGCATCTGGCAAAGGTGACGGTGCCGCTCTTGGTCTACTACCATGGCCAAAAGTGGACTTCAGCAAGTTCGGTGAGACAGAAGTTCAGCCTCTATCTCGTATTAAGAAGATCTCTGGTGCAAACCTACACCGTAACTGGGTGATGATCCCGCACGTTACACAGTGGGATAACGCAGACATCACTGAGCTAGAAAACTTCCGTAAAGAGCAGAACGCGATTGAAGCGAAGAAAGACACTGGCATGAAGATCACTCCACTAGTGTTCATCATGAAAGCTGTTGCTAAAGCGCTTGAAGCGTTCCCAGCATTCAACTCTTCTCTTTCTGAAGATGGCGAAAGCTTGATTCTGAAGAAATACGTGAACGTTGGTATTGCAGTTGATACGCCAAACGGCCTGGTTGTTCCAGTATTCAAAGACGTGAACAAGAAAGGCATTTACGAACTATCTGAAGAACTAGCAGTAGTTTCTAAGAAAGCTCGTGCAGGCAAACTAACTGCAGCAGACATGCAAGGCGGCTGTTTCACTATCTCAAGCCTTGGCGGCATCGGCGGTACGGCGTTTACTCCAATCGTAAACGCGCCAGAAGTGGGTATCCTGGGTGTGTCTAAGTCGGAGATGAAACCAGTATGGAACGGTAAAGAGTTCGAACCGCGTCTACAACTTCCACTATCTCTATCATACGACCACCGTGTGATTGATGGTGCGGAAGGTGCGCGTTTCATCACTTACCTAAACGCATGTCTATCTGACATTCGTCGTCTGGTTCTGTAATAGAAGTTGGATAAATTAGAGGCGGCAATTTAGCCGCCTCTGCTAATAATAATTATCGACAATTTGGTTATGTCCCTTACTCTCATCAGGGTTTTCATAAATGAATTGTTGTCTAGCTCACAGGCTAAATTGATTTACTTTTCACGCCATTAACATCTCTGTAAACTGTTAGCGGTCTGAAAATCACTGTTTAAACTACCTTACTTAAACAAAAAGAATCAAAAAACCACTCAGCCTGTTAGGGATAATGACTACAAGAGGTCAAAATGAGCAAAGAAATTAAAGCCCAAGTTGTTGTACTTGGTTCTGGTCCTGCTGGTTACTCCGCTGCATTCCGTTGTGCGGATCTAGGTCTTGAAACTGTACTAGTTGAACGTTACAGCACTCTTGGCGGTGTTTGTCTGAACGTGGGTTGTATCCCATCGAAAGCACTTCTTCACGTTTCTAAAGTGATTGAAGAAGCGAAAGCAATGGCTGAACATGGTGTTGTATTTGGCGAACCGCAAACTGACATCAACAAAATCCGTATCTGGAAAGAGAAAGTTGTTAACCAACTGACTGGCGGCCTAGGTGGCATGGCTAAGATGCGTAACGTAACGGTTGTTAACGGTTACGGTAAGTTTACTGGCCCTAAATCTATCCTTGTAGAAGGTGAAGGCGAGTCAACGGTTGTTAACTTCGACAACGCAATCATTGCGGCGGGTTCTCGCCCAATCAAACTGCCATTTATCCCACATGAAGACCCACGTATTTGGGACTCTACTGACGCTCTTGAACTAAAAGAAGTGCCAGAAAAACTACTTATCATGGGTGGTGGTATAATCGGTCTGGAAATGGGTACGGTTTACCACTCTCTAGGTTCTAAAGTTGACGTTGTTGAGATGTTTGACCAGGTAATCCCTGCGGCAGATAAAGATATCGTTAAGGTTTTCACCAAACGTATCCAAAACAAGTTCAAGCTGATGCTAGAAACTAAAGTAACGGCAGTTGAAGCGAAAGAAGACGGTATCTACGTTTCAATGGAAGGCAAGAAAGCACCTGCTGAAGCAGAGCGCTACGATGCTGTTCTAGTTGCTATCGGTCGTGTACCAAACGGTAAGCTAATCGACGGTGAAAAAGCGGGTCTGGAAATCGACGAGCGTGGCTTCATCAACGTTGACAAGCAAATGCGTACTAATGTTCCTCACATCTTCGCGATCGGCGATGTTGTTGGTCAACCAATGCTTGCTCACAAAGGTGTGCACGAAGGTCACGTAGCTGCTGAAGTTATCTCTGGTAAGAAGCACTACTTCGACCCTAAAGTTATCCCTTCAATCGCGTACACTGAGCCAGAAGTTGCTTGGGTTGGTAAGACTGAAAAAGAAGCGAAAGAAGCAGGTATCAAGTACGAAGTGGCAACATTCCCATGGGCAGCATCAGGTCGTGCAATCGCATCTGACTGTTCTGACGGTATGACTAAGCTAATCTTCGACAAAGAAACTCACCGCGTTATCGGTGGTGCTATCGTTGGTACTAACGGTGGTGAACTACTAGGCGAAATCGGTCTTGCGATCGAGATGGGTTGTGATGCAGAAGATATCGCTCTGACTATCCACGCTCACCCAACTCTACACGAGTCTGTAGGTCTGGCTGCTGAAGTATTTGAAGGTTCAATCACTGACCTTCCAAACAAAAAAGCAGTTAAGAAGAAGTAAGATTCTTTACTGACTGATTAACGAAAGCCGCTGAAATATCAGCGGCTTTTTTGTACGTGAAAGGTTAGTTCTGATTTAAAACTTTATTGAACGCTATCATAGATAGAAAGCATATCAAGGTATGAGTCGATAAGGCTCTTCAGTTCATCTTCGCTTTTAAAACGGTTTGCCTGAACAAACAGCGAGTAGCAAATACCATGGAAAAGGTTGGTCAAATGCTCTGGATTATGGGTGGTGCTGACTTCACCACGTTCAATCGCTTTAATGAACATGTTTTTTACCAATAGCTGATTGGTGCGGTTTGTTGACACAAATAACGGCCAAACCTCATCACGTGTTGATGCACTCCACTCAAACCATACTTTCAGCCAGTGGCAATCTTGGTTTACCAATTCGATCATTGCGCTGGTGATATTGGCGATATTCTCGCGAGCGTGCAGATCTAAGTCGATGTTATCGGAAAGGAAGTTCGAGAACTGACGTACTACGTGGTTCAGCACTTCATCAACAAGATCTTCTCGGGTTGGGAAATAGTTAAAAACAGTAGCAACCGATACTTGGGCGATTTCGGCAATGTCGGCGTGACCACCACGACCAATGCCGCGACGCGCAAACACTTCCAACGCTATTTCCATGAGTTGTTGCTTACGTTTAATAGGGGAAAGCCTAGTGCGGGCTCTCTTTACGATTGAGTCCATTATATTTACCTTGCCATTTTAGTTGTATATGGGGGGAAATCCCCCTAATTGATTATTTTAATAATTGCTTAAAGCAATTGATGAGTGTAATGGTGCATATAAGCAAGGTCAACCGTTGTTGTGTAATTTATAGACAGCAATGTCATGATTGTTGATACATTTCCCGCCATATTGAGAAAATCAGGTCGAGCTTCCAAGAAATTTTGGCGTTGGGTTGTGACTTTTAACCCAATGAGCGTGGTGATACACTACACGCCGTAAGATTAGGTGAGCGTTTGCGTGCGACTTACCTCAACCCAACAATTAAATTGAGCACAGTATGAAACACACAGTAGAAGTCATGATTTCTGAGCAAGAAGTTCAGGAGCGAGTTCGTGAAATAGGCAAGCAAATAACAGAGCGCTACCAAGGCAGCGAAGACCTTGTTTTGGTTGGCTTATTACGTGGTTCATTTGTATTTATGGCCGACTTAGCTCGTGCTATTAACCTGACTCACCAAGTTGATTTCATGACAGCATCTAGCTACGGCAACACGATGGAAAGCTCGCGTGATGTACGTATCCTGAAAGATTTAGACGACGATATCAAAGGCAAAGACGTCCTGCTTGTTGAAGACATTATCGACACAGGTAACACGCTGAACAAGATTCGTGAAATCCTGTCTCTGCGTGAACCTAAATCTATCGCAATTTGTACACTACTGGATAAGCCATCTCGTCGTGAAGTCAATGTACCGGTAGATTGGATCGGTTTTGAAATTCCAGATGAGTTTGTCGTCGGTGTGGGTATCGATTACGCGCAGAAATACCGTCATTTACCATTCATCGGTAAAGTCGTTCCGCAAGAATAATTGCCGGAATTAAAAACGAAAAAAAGCCCACATCGCGTGGGCTTTTTGTGTTCATTGCTTATAGAAAGCGATTAGCGACAAAGCAGTTTGTGTTCTGGATTAAGAATTTTTTCCATTGCTTTGTTGTAACTGTCATTAATGGTTTCACGAGAATTACAGCGAACACCTAAGTACTCTAGCTTGCCATCTTCGATACCATAGACCACACCGTGAAGCTCAATTTCTTGTCCACGTTCCCATGCATTTTGCAAAATGGTGGAGTTTGCCAGGTTGTGAACTTGTTCAGCTACGTTGATTTCAGCTAACTTATCAGAGCGATCTGACTCTGGCATCAACTCAATGTATTTACGGTGCTTAAAGTACAAATCACGAATGTGCAGTAACCAGTTATTGATCAAACCAAGTTGTGGATTGTCGATTGATGCAGTAACACCACCACATCCATAGTGACCACACACAATAATGTGCTTCACTTTAAGCACATCAACTGCATACTGAACAACAGAAAGACAGTTTAAGTCAGTGTGAACAACTTGGTTCGCAACGTTACGGTGAACGAACAATTCGCCTGAATATAGGCCAGTTAAACGTTCTGCTGGTACACGGCTGTCTGAACAACCAATCCACAAGAAATCTGGATTCTGACCTTCAGCAAGCTGAGTAAAATACTCTGGGCGGTCGGCTTTAATCGACTCTGACCACTTTGAGTTGTTTTCGAATAGTTGTTTAATTTCTGGCATGTTACTTCCCTTAAATTGCTGTTCCAACTATACACAATGTCATTACATCAATCTCTGACTATTTCGCCTGGAGAACACTCATCTGAGCAGTAGAGAAAATTATCCATGATTTCTATCGATTAACAACTGCGAGAATGGTAAGGGTATTCGAGAATCTATTTCTGGAAGTTAAAAACTATTTTTGGCTTAGGGTTGAAAACTGCCGTTAAAATCGGCACATATACGGTATCTCCAAAAAAGAGCTTCATTATGTACGCATTAGAAATCGAACAGCTACGAAAGACGTATGCAGGCGGCTTTGAAGCGTTAAAAGGCATCAGTCTACAAGTTAAAAAGGGTGACTTTTACGCGCTTCTCGGCCCAAATGGTGCAGGGAAATCAACCACAATCGGCATTATTGCTTCTCTAGTTAATAAAACTTCCGGAACCACCAAAGTTTTTGGATATGACATTGATACCGATCTGGAATTAGCCAAGCAAAATTTAGGTCTGGTTCCTCAGGAGTTTAACTTCAACCAGTTTGAAACGGTTGAGCAGATCGTCATACAGCAGGCGGGTTATTACGGCGTACCAAAAGCGCTGGCCAAAGAACGCGCTGAGAAGTACCTCAAGAAGCTCGATCTGTGGGAAAAGCGTAAAGAGCGTGCCCGCAATCTGTCTGGCGGTATGAAACGTCGTCTTATGATCGCTCGTGCTTTGATGCATGAACCTAAACTGTTGATTCTGGACGAGCCTACCGCTGGTGTGGATATTGAATTGCGTCGATCAATGTGGGATTTCCTTAAAGAGATCAACCAACAGCAGGGGATTACTATTATCCTGACGACGCACTATCTGGAAGAAGCCGAGATGCTATGTCGTAATATCGGCATCATCAGTCGTGGTGAGCTGATAGAAAACACGACGATGAAGGCGTTGCTCAGTAAGCTAAGCGTGGAAACTTTTATTCTTGATATTGAGTGTGATGGTGACGTCCCAGAGCTGGCCGGGGTGAATGGCCAGAGTTTATCCGAAGGTTCCCTTGAGATTGAACTGGATAAGAGCCAGGGCCTGAACTCAGTGTTTAGCCAACTTACCGAGCATGGCATCAAAGTATTGTCGATGCGAAATAAAGCCAACCGACTGGAAGAGTTGTTTGTCAGCATTGTAAGAGAAGGGAGTAAGTAAATGTACGGATTATATTGGACGGCATTTCGCAGTTTGCTGGGCAAAGAAATCACGCGTTTCTCTCGCATCTGGATACAAACTCTGGTTCCGCCAGCGATTACGATGACACTCTACTTCATCATTTTTGGTAATCTGATTGGCTCCAGAATTGGTGAAATGAGCGGTTTTACCTACATGGAATATATCGTTCCTGGCCTGATTATGATGTCGGTGATCACCAACTCTTATTCCAACGTCGCTTCGTCTTTCTTTAGTGCCAAGCTACAAAAAAACATTGAAGAGTTGCTGGTTGCGCCGGTACCGAATTATGTGATCATCATGGGTTACGTGATGGGTGGGGTGACTCGTGGCTTGTTAGTTGGCGCGCTGGTAACCTGTGTGTCGCTGTTATTTGTCGATCTGCAAGTGGATCACTGGGGCATCATCATTGCTACTGTGTTCCTGACCTCAGTGGTGTTCGCACTCGGTGGCTTAATTAATGCGGTTTACGCAAAAACCTTCGATGATATTTCCATCATTCCTACTTTTGTACTGACGCCACTGACCTATCTGGGCGGTGTGTTTTATTCGATCAGCCTGCTGCCTGAATTCTGGCAGGGCGTATCGAAAGTCAACCCGATTGTGTATATGGTAAACGCATTCCGCTACGGATTCCTTGGCGTTTCTGATGTAGGTATTGTGACTTCCTTCAGTGTACTGATGGTATTTGTGGTTGCGTTGTACGCTATCGCTCACTACTTGGTGACTAAAGGTATTGGTCTGCGTTCATAGCGTTTGAAATACGCTCTCTGGCAATTTGAAGGGAGCGATTAGATACGAAAAAGGTCGACGCTGAGTCGACCTTTTTCATTTTGGATTTTGCTTACTCAGCGCTGGTGGCATCGGTATCGCCAGATTCTGAGGTGTCTTTGGTTTCTACGGTAATATCAACAGTCTGATTGTCGATAAGACGAGCTTTGCCTAAGAATGCTGACATCAGAATCACCGCTTGAGTGGTTTCTGCTGTAATCGTTTGTAACGTGCGGGCATCACGAATGAAGATTTCATCTGGATGTAATCCTGCCGCACGCAACTGATCATTAGCATCTTCTACAATCGAAGCGTAATCATCACGACCCCCACGCATTGCACTGCTAATCCAGCGCATGGTACGAGCAAGAACGGGAGCACGCTGACGTTCATCCAGCGTGAGCAAGCCATTGCGCGAACTCATCGCGAGGCCGTCCATTTCACGTACAGTAGGAACACCAACGATCTCAATGTCGATAGCCAGATCTTCAACCATCTTACGGATGACAGCAAGTTGCTGAAAGTCTTTTTCGCCAAAGCAAGCTACGTCTGGCTGGACAATATTAAACAGCTTATTGACGATTGTTGTTACGCCGCGGAAGTGACCCGGACGTGACGCACCTTCTAGGATGGTCGAAAGACCCGGAACATCGACAGAAGTCTGCTTATCTAAACCTTCTGGGTAGATAATCTCTGGTGTTGGGGTAAATACCAACTCGACACCTTCAGCTGCTAGTTTGCTCAGATCTTCATCGATTGTTCTTGGGTAATTATTTAGATCGTCGGCCCGTTCAAACTGCATTGGGTTAACAAAGATACTTACGACCACGATATCAGCGTATTCACGCGCTTTACGAACTAATGTTAAGTGACCGTCGTGAAGATTGCCCATAGTTGGGACAAACGCGATTTTACGACCTTCACGCTTATAGGTTTTTACCTGTTCACGAACCGCTGAAATTTCCGCAAAAGTTTGCATTCACTTATCCTCTAAGCAATGGTATGAGCGTCGTCTGGGAATACACCGTTTGCAACATCTTCCATGTATTTTGCAACGGCTTTGCGCATATCACCTGTTTCAGCAAGAAAGTTTTTGGAGAATTTTGGCATGTAGTTGGCTGAGATGCCGAACATATCATGCATGACAAGAATTTGACCATCTGTCACGTTACCCGCACCAATGCCGATAACAGGCACGTCGAGTAACTGAGTGATGCGTTCCGCTAGTGAGGCAGGCACACATTCGAGGAGAATAATTTGAGCGCCAGCTTCTTGCAGTGCCAGTGCATCTTTTACCATGCGATCGGCTTTTTCCTGATCACGGCCTTGTACTTTGTAACCACCAAAGATGTTGACCGATTGAGGCGTCAGACCAAGGTGTGCACATACAGGTACAGCACGTTCAGTGAGCATTTTGACGGTATCGACTAACCACTCACCACCTTCGATTTTCACCATGTTGGCACCAGCGCGCACTATTTTCGCTGCGTTTTCACACGCTTGCTCTGGAGTGGTGTAGCTCATGAATGGCATGTCTGCCATCAGCAAACAATTTGGGCTGCCTGCACGAACGCAGCGAGTGTGGTATACGATATCTTCTACCGTTACTGGCAGCGTATCGTTTTCACCTTGTAGTACCATACCCAGGGAGTCACCCACCAGCAGAACCGGCATTTCCTGGCTTTCAAAAAGCTGGGCAAAGCTTGCATCGTAAGCCGTTGAAGTAGCAAATTTACGACCTTCCTGTTTCCACTTCATAAGGTCGTTGATGGTCATTTTTTTCATTGTTTTATCCTTACTAGGAGTTGGCTATGACTGCCAAATATTGAGGCCGTTTCTATCTACTTGTTTGAGTAGGGTCGAGACCTCGGTCCCATCTGGGAGTTGTAAACTTGGTGCAATTTCCGCAAGAGGGTAGAGCACGAATTCGCGTTCTTTCATTCCGTAGTGAGGAATGGTCAGTCTTTCGGAGTTAATCACCTCATTGCCATAAAGGATGATATCGAGATCCAGTGTTCTTGGCCCCCAACGCTCATCTTTACGGACACGCCCTTGCTCCAGCTCAATTGCTTGAGTGCAATCGAGCAGTTGCAGAGGCGTCAAATTCGTTTTGATCGCCACGACCGCATTGATGTAATCCGGCTGGTTCTGTGGTCCCATTGGCGTGCTGCTGTAGAGCTCTGAAGCTTTGATAAATTCGGAGTCAGGTAACGCCTTTAACGCTTCGATCGCTTGCTTTGCCTGGCAGACGGGATCAGCCAAGTTACTGCCTACCGCAATGTATGCTGTGATCATGATTTCGGCTTACTCTTTTTCTTACGGTAGGTTTTACGGCGACGTGGGCCTTTAGGTGTCTGATCGTCGAGATCGGCTGCCATTGCCTGGCGCATTTCCCGGCCTGCATTTTGGAAAGTTGCCCACCATTTCGCCAGTTGTTCAGTCTCGCCACCTTCAACTTCACCGCGCATTTCAAGGAAGTCGAAACCTGCTCTAAATTTATTCAGTTCCATCAGGCGGAATGCACGTTTACCGCTACGTCGTGGCAGACGTAATTGCAGTTGCCAAATCTCGCGAATAGTCGCGGTATGGCGTCTTGGGATAGCGATGGTACGAACTTGCTCATCAAGAATGATGTTGCTCGCTTCCATAATGGCATCGTAGTAACCAAGGTGACGTTGCTCCATAAGCTTGTCAGCAACGGCGCAAAGTGGGTACCACAACATTGCAGCAAACATAAACGCAGGATTGATACGTTTACCTTCTTCGATGCGCATATCGGTAGAATCGAGTGCCAGATCCAACATCTGCTCAGTGTGCGATGAGTAATCTTCAGTGAAGTGCTCAGAAATCGCAGGGAACAGCTGCTGGAACAGATTGTACTCACGCAGCAGGTGATAGGTTTCTAAACCATTGCCAGACTGCAGGAGTTTTAGTGATTCTTCGAATAGACGAGCGGACGGAATATCACGCAATAGCGGTGACATTTCTTCGATCGGCGCGGCGGTATCTTCTTCGATATCAAAATCGAGTTTTACCGCGAAACGAATAGCGCGCAGCATGCGTACAGGGTCTTCGCGGTAGCGGGTTTCGGGATCACCAATCAGGCGAACCAGACGGTCTTCTAAGTCTTCGATTCCACGGGCATAGTCATGAATCGAGTAATCAGCGATGTTGTAGTACATCGAGTTGATCGTGAAATCCCGACGTTCAGCATCTTCATCAATGGTGCCGTAGACATTGTCACGTAGCAGCATGCCCTCTTTTGATTGCTGAGAGATACTTTTGTTTTTTTGCTCTTGATGGTGACCACGGAAAGTCGCAACTTCGATGATGTCTCGGCCAAACATAATATGAGCCAGACGGAAACGGCGGCCAATCAGGCGACAGTTTCTAAATAGCTGCTTAATTTGCTCTGGCGTTGCGTTAGTCGCAATATCAAAGTCTTTCGGTTTTTGTCCAAGCAGTAAGTCTCGAACCCCGCCGCCCACAAGAAAAGCATCGAAACCAGCACCATTAAGACGGTACAGTACCTTCAGTGCATTATCACTGATCTGCTTACGCGAAATGTTGTGCTCTTCACGAGTTATTACATTGAGAGCGAGCTCTGGAATTGTGGCAGGTTCGCTTGGTGTATAGTCGTTTGTATTCATCTGCATCTGGCAATAACTGGGTTTAATCCAATTTTGCGTTGGTTAGTTTTCTGTGCCCTAGGGCTGATTTTGCGGCTAATGATAGCACTACATGGGGTCATTTGAGAATCATACAGTGATCTCGATCTCAGCTGGAAGCTGTTCCAACCGCCAGTTCTCGCAGCCCCAACGAAGAATTTCTGCAATCTTGCCCACTTTTATCTCTTCGGGTATATCAAAGCCCAAAAACATCATAGCGCGCAGCAGAGCTGGCTTGGGGTTATCAATATCAATAGCCGTTGCGTGATTTTGTTTCGACAGTTTATTGCCGTTATTGTCCATCGCCAATGGTAAGTGCAAGTAACTTACCTCGGGTTGACCAAGGATTTGGTACAAGCTGATCTGACGTCCAGTGGGTTCAATTAAATCTGCACCTCGAACGACTTCGGTCACCCCTTGGTTGATGTCATCTAATACTACCGCAAGATTATAGGCAAATAACCCATCTCGACGTTTAATAATGAAATCTTCATTAACCAACTGCTCAGGGATTTGTATGGTTCCATGTTTCTGGTCAACGAAACTGGCAACTGGTTTGGTCATTTTTAGGCGTATTGCGCCATCTTTCAAGTTTTTATCTCGGCAAGTGCCTGGATAAAATCCACCGTGTTCTCTAATTTGCTTACGCGTACACTGGCAGTAGTATGCATCGCCATTTTCGATCCAGGCATCAATTTGGGCCTGATAAAGGTGATGACGTTGGCTCTGATAAACCACTTTACCATCCCAGAACAACTCGTAAGCTTGCAGTGCTGCTAAAATGGCTTCTGCTGCTCCGGGCATTTCTCTGGGAGGGTCTAGGTCTTCTATTCGAACTAACCACTTACCATGATTAGCTTTTGCCTGGAAATAACTACCAAGGGCAGCGACCAGGGAGCCAAAATGCAGCGGACCGGAAGGAGATGGGGCGAATCGGCCAACATAGCTTGTCATGCGTGTGAATCTCAAACAGATAAGCCAAAACAAAAAGGGAGCCAGAGCTCCCTTCAGTAATCAAAATGCGTAGGAATTAACCTTGCATCTGCTTCTCTTTGATTTCTGCAAGTGTTTTACAGTCAATACAAAGGTCTGCAGTTGGACGTGCTTCAAGACGGCGAACGCCAATCTCTACGCCACAAGACTCACAGTAGCCGAAGTCATCGTCTTTGATTTTGTCTAGCGTCTTTTCAATCTTCTTGATCAAACGGCGTTCACGGTCACGATTACGCAGTTCTAGGCTGAACTCTTCTTCTTGGGAAGCGCGGTCAACTGGATCTGGGAAGTTTGCTGCTTCGTCCTGCATGTGGTGAACAGTACGATCCACTTCAACTCTTAGTTGATCTCGCCAAGCCGTTAAGATTTTCGTAAAGTGCTCAACCTGTGCTGGTGACATGTACTCTTCACCAGGTTTTTCCTGATATGGCTCCACGCCTGCAATGGCTAGGATGCCAATTGTTTTCTTCTTTGATTCTGGCATACAGCATCTCCTACTTACACCTAGTCAACTGCTACGCAGTCTATTTAAGGCGGGTATCTATAGCAAAAAGAGGCGGTGCAAGCAAATACTGATTTGCAAACTTATCGTCAATGTGAAGACAACATCATTTTTTCTCTAAATTGATGAAATCAACAGCAGAAATCAGTGTTATGTCAGTACTGCTCAGTTCAGCTTTGTAGCAGAGAACTTCTACTCCAGCGTCTTGTGCTTGTTTAAGTAATAGTGAATATTGTGCGTCTATATGGTGTGCCGCGGATACTTTTTCAATACCTGAGTGTAAAACAGCAAATAAAAGTATGGCTCGGCTTCCAGTTTGTGCCATTTCTGTGAGCTCTCTCAAATGCTTTTGTCCACGAGTGGTGACCGCATCGGGAAAGTATCCTTGCCCCTTTGAGCTAGTCTCATCTAGAAGAGTGACGCTTTTCACTTCTATATAACACTTTGGTTTGTCACTTGCGCTGAGCAAGATATCAATTCGACTATTTTCATTGCCATATTTTACTTCAGTTTGAAGTGTGTCGTAACCACAAAGCTCTGAAATTACATTGTTTTCAATAGCCTCAATGGCTAACTGGTTCGCCCGTGCGGTATTGATACAAATACGGTGGCCGAGTTCGGTTTCACTCAATTCCCAACTATTGGGATATTTCCGCTTAGGATTATCGGATGTTGAGTACCAAACTTTGTTACCGGGCGTGGCACAGCCAGTCATGGCCCCGGTATTGGCACAATGGATAGTGCGAATTTCGCCGTTATCAAGTTCAATATCGGCAAGAAAGCGTTTATAGCGTTTGAGTAGAGTAGCTGACTCTAAAGCGGGTTCGAAATGCATATTGCTTATTTAGACGGGAAAGTTTTTATGTACAATGTTGCCACCATTACACCATAAGGTATTTCCTTTGTCACAATTGCCGATTGAAGCCGTGATGCCTCAGCTACTTGCGGCGGTCAAAAATCAACATCAGGTGATCTTAAAAGCCGCGCCAGGTGCGGGTAAGTCGACTTACTTCCCTCTACAACTTCTGGAGCACCAACTGGTGACCGGAAAAATAATTATGCTTGAGCCCAGACGATTAGCAGCACGCAATATCGCGCGTTATTTAGCCGAGCAATTAGGTGAACAAGTTGGCCAGAGGGTCGGATATCGTGTCCGTGGTGAAACAAAGGTAAGCGCTGCAACGCAATTGGAGATCGTGACTGAAGGGATCATGACGCGCATGATCCAAAACGACCCTGAGCTGGTTGGTGTTGATCTGCTGATTTTCGATGAATTTCATGAGCGTAGTATTCATGCAGATACTGCTTTGGCATTCAGTTTAGAAGTTCAGGACGCGCTGCGTGATGATCTCAAGCTGGTGGTGATGTCGGCAACACTCGATCAAGATGCGTTGCAAACGCTATTACCCGAAGCGAGTTTTATTGAATCAGAAGGGCGAAGTTTTGATGTCGAAACTCGCTATGCACCGTTAGGCGTCAACGATCATCTGCCAAGTCTTATGGCAAAAATGATTGAGAGCTTGATCAATAAAGAGTCCGGTTCAGTGTTGGCGTTTCTTCCCGGCGTTGCGGCTATCAAGCAGGTTGAGGAGCGATTATCTCATTTACCTGCGGAGGTTGAAGTATGCCCGCTATATGGGCAATTGAGTTTTACCGATCAGCAAAAGGCTATTTCTCCTGCATCTAAGGGGAAACGCAAAGTCGTACTGGCAACCAATATCGCGGAAACCTCTCTGACCATTGAAGGGATTCGCCTTGTTGTTGATTCTGGTTTAGAGCGTATCGCGCGTTTTGATTTGAAAAACGGGCTCACCCGACTGGAACAAGTGCGTATCGCCCAGTCATCGGCCATTCAGCGTATGGGACGAGCAGGCCGAATTGAAGAGGGGATTTGCGTTCGTCTTTATTCCGAAAGCCAGCTCAAGCAGCAACCTGTGGTGCCGCAACCTGAAATTTTGCATTCAGATCTTGCCAGTCTGGTGATGGAGTTAGCTTATTGGGGAACGAGCGACATTCAGGAACTTAAATGGCTCGATATTCCTTCTCACGCGGCTTTGAATCAGGCGAAGCAGCTATTGATTTCTCTCGGACAGTTAACCGAGCAGGGCCAATTGACGGCGGACGGCAAACAGGCGCATGAACTTGGTGTTGAGCCTCGCGCTGCCGCTATGCTGATTCAATCTGCGCAGCACAGTGAGAAAATGTTAAATACTGCATTAGCAGCAGTCGCCCTTGTGGAAGAGCCGGAAAGAAACGTCACGAATATCTCGCATAGTCTGCATCGCTGGGCTACGGGGACGCATCCGAAAAGATCACTGTTGTTCAAACGCGCGCAATCTTTAGCGTACAAACTGGATAGCGTTTTTTCCCTTGCTGATGTTGATGAAAGCGCACTGCAGCTGGTGTTGAGTCTGGCATTTCCGGATCGTATTGCTCAGCAACGCAGCAATCAGGATGGCCGATTTACTCTGGCGAATGGCCACGGCGCGGAGTGTCGCCCAGACGATACCTTGGGTGAATGTGCGTATATAGTGGCGATTGATCTAATGCGTTCGCGATCGAATTCGAGCCAAATTCATTTGGCATGTGAATTGGACGTCAATATACTGCAATCGACTTTTAGCTCACTATTTTCATCTGAAGAAATCATTGACTGGGATGAAAAAAGAGGGCGTTTAGTGGCTGAAAAGCAATTAAAAATTGGTCAGTTAGTTGTGGCGCGAGCGTCGCTACCTAGCCCGGGTAGAGAAAAAATGACACAAGCTTTACTCACCTATGTCCGCCGTCAGGGCATAGGCAGTCTAAACTGGACTCCGGCTGCAGAAAGCCTGCTTACACGGATCCGCTGTGCCGTAGAATGGTTACCTGAGCAACAGTGGCCAGATTTTGATGAAGCGAGTCTGCTCGAATCATTAGAAACGTGGCTGGAACCTTACATGGCGTCGGTATCTTCAGTAAAAGATCTGAATAAAGTGAATCTGACTGAAGCATTAAATGCACGCCTGGGATGGCCTTTAAATCAAAATCTTGGTGATTGGTTGCCAGAAGAGTATCAGTTACCGACGGGCACCAAAAAACGCATTCGCTACCAATACGGTCATGAGCCAGTCTTGTCGGTACGGATGCAGGAAATGTTTGGCGAGTCAGTATCGCCAACGGTTGCTCTCGGGCGAAAACCGTTGGTACTTGAGCTGCTGTCTCCGGCACAGCGGCCATTACAAGTGACCACGGAACTCTCCGCCTTTTGGAAGGGGAGCTATAAAGACGTGCAAAAAGAGATGAAAGGCCGTTATCCGAAGCACGTGTGGCCAGATGATCCAGCAAACCATGTAGCGACAACGAAAACGAAAAGACAACTGAATAATGACTAACAGTAAGAAGCCAAACGCGAGCAAGACGCCCGCGAAGAAAGAGACAACGAACCGAAGGGCTAGACGTGCCAAGCGTACTCCGAGCAAAAAGCCTACCAATGGCAAACGTTCTTGGTTAAAGACGTTGTGGTCGTTTGGCTGGAAAGCAGGCATTGCACTCGCGGCGGTATTGCTGTTTGTCGGCATATATTTGGATAGCGTGGTAAAAGAGCGCTTTAGTGGTCAGCTATTTGAGTTACCTACCGTTGTCTATGCCCGCATTCTAAATTTAAATCCGGGTGAAAACCTCACCATTAAAGAGCTGAGGAATGAACTGGACGTGCTCAACTATCGCAAGGTGAGTAACCCTAGTTATCCTGGTGAATACTCTTCCTCTTCGACTCGCATCGAATTAATTCGTCGCCCATTTGAATTTGCTGATGGTCCGGAGCCGGATCGTCACGTCATGCTGCATTTCTCTGATAGTGGCTTGCAACGAATCCAGTCTCTGGAATCTAAGGGTGATCTCGGCTATTTGCGTCTTGAACCTAAGATGTTGGGAATGCTGGAAAAAGATCAGGATGAGCAACGACTATTCCTGCGTCGGGATCAGTATCCTGAAATTTTGGTTGATGCCCTGCTTGCTACTGAAGACCGTCATTTTTATCAACATGATGGTGTTTCTCCACTGGCGATCGGGCGAGCTCTCCTTGCTAACATCAAAGCAGGCCGTACGGTTCAAGGTGGCAGTACCTTGACGCAGCAGCTGGCGAAGAACCTGTTTTTAACTCGTGACAAGACATTGTGGCGCAAGCTTCGCGAAGCTTACATCGCGTTGATCCTGGATTATCGCTACAGCAAAGATCGTATATTGGAAGCCTACTTAAACGAAGTGTATTTAGGGCAAAGTGGCGGTGAAGCGATCCACGGGTTTGGCTTGGCTTCTCGCTATTACTTCGGCGCTCCGATTCAAGAGTTGCGCGTTGATCAACTGGCGATGCTGGTGGGGATGGTAAAAGGTCCTTCATACTACAACCCGGTTCGCTATCCAGAACGTACCAAAGAACGTCGTGACTTGGTTCTGCGTTTGTTGATGGAGCAAAACATGCTGACGGCTCAAGAGTATGATCAAGCCGCGAGCCGACCGTTAGATACGCAAAAAACGCCTCGTATTGCCAGTCGTCAGCCCGCGTACTTTCAACAGTTGAGTATCGAACTGAAAGAAAAAGTCGGTGATCAGTTTAAGGCGGAAACGGGCTTACGTGTTTTCACCTCTCTGGATCCGGTGTCGCAAAGTAAAATGGAACAGGCCATTGCTAAGAAGATCCCTGATTTAGCCAAACGAGGTGGTAAAGATCTGGAAGCTGCTGCGGTAGCGGTTGATCGTCACAGCGGTGAGATCCGCGCCATGGTCGGGGGTAAACGAGTCGGTTACGAAGGCTTCAACCGGGCACTCAATGCGAGCCGCCCAATTGGGTCGTTGGTTAAACCAGCGATTTACCTGACGGCGCTTGGTCAGCCAGACAAGTACAACTTGGGAACCACACTGCACGATACTCCTCTGAGTTTGAAAGGCAGCGAAGGTACGGTTTGGACGCCTCGTAACTATGACCGAAAATATCGTGGCGATGTTCCGCTTTATCTGGCTTTGGCGACTTCGCTTAACGTCCCTACCGTCCGTTTGGGTATGGAGCTTGGTATTCCCGAAGTCACCAATACATTAGAGCGTTTAGGGGTAAATAAAAATGAGATTCGCCCGGTTCCTTCTATGTTTCTTGGCGCGTTCTCATTGACGCCTTTAGAAGTGGCACAGATGTATCAAACGCTGACGAACTCAGGCAAGCGAGCTAGATTGTCGGCACTGAGTTCAGTGATCGACATGGAAGGCAATGTGTTATATCAGTCACTGCCAAGTTCCTCTCGTGAGGTTGATGAACAAGCTGCTTGGTTAACCACATACGCGATGAAGCAAGGTGTCGCTCAGGGCACGGGGCGTTTTTTACAGAGCCAGTTTGCATGGGCTGCACTAGCGGGTAAAACGGGCACTAGTAATGATACACGCGACAGCTGGTTTGTTGGGGTTGATGGTCGCGAAGTGACAACTGTTTGGGTGGGACGAGACGATAACAAGCCAACTAATCTGACTGGGGCAAGCGGCGCGTTACGCGTCTATTCTGAATATTTGTCTATGCGTATCCCTGAACGTTTAGAGCTTCCCTGGCCGAAAGAAGTGACGACACTCGGTTTCAAACAGTCCGCTGACGGAAGTCTGGAAATGAACTGTCGTAGTGAATATAAACTGCCAGTCTGGGATAAAACTGGTCAGATAAGACAACAGTGTGAGAAAAAGTCTAACTGGTTTAATGAGTTATTTGATTGGTAATCTCGCTAAATAGAGTTCATAAACTTGTTTAACTGGACAATTCTTAGTACATATTAAGGCGTGTGGAGCGAGAGGTGATGCTGACTACCTGTCGCCATCACGCCCATGTAATCAGAGATTCAATAAAGGAAGATGTGAATGTTCAAAAAGTTGTCATTAAGCCCGTTAACTCGCTATTTAGCGCTTTGGGTTAGCCTCTTTTTGATTGTTGCGCCTTCTGTGGTTCAGGCTCAGGATGATACGTCAGTATTACGTCCCAAAGTGGCTGTCGTCCTTGCTGGTGGTGGTGCAAAAGGTGCGGCTCATATTGGTGTACTCAAAGCACTCGAAGAGATGAATATCCCTGTTGATATCATTACCGGAACAAGCATGGGAGCGTATGTTGGTGGCTTATATGCGACGGGCATGAGTGCCGATGAGATTGAAAGTTTTATCTATACAGTCGACTGGAATGGTGGCTATCGGGATCGCGTCGACCGAAGCCAGCGCCGGGTTCGAGACAAAGAATATGAAGACCGTTATCAAATCAACACGGACTTAGGTCTTCGGTTTGGTGAAATTCGTGCTCCCACTGGTGTCGTACAAGGGCAGAATATGCTGCGAGTTTTACGCGAAACCACCGGTAATTTGGGGCGCTTTGATTCCTTCGATGAACTTGCCATTCCTTATCGCTCGGTTGCTACGGATATCTTAGAGCTTGAAGAAGTGGTGATTGGCAACGGCTATCTGGTCGATGCAATGATGGCCAGCATGTCTGTGCCCGGTGCACTTCCTCCTTACCAGCTAAATGGCCACATGTTAGTTGATGGTGGTGTGGTGAATAACATGCCAGTCGACGTTGCCCGCGCAATGGGAGCGGACGTGGTCATCGCCGTGGATATCAGCACCGATTATAAAAACGAGGAAGACTTTACTGGCTTGTTTACCGTCGCTGACCAACTTTCCAACTATCTTGTGCGCCGCAGTACTCAAGAGCAAGTCAAAACGCTTCAAGAACAAGATATTTATATTCGTCCGAACGTTGGCCAAATGGAAACCGTTGAGTTCGATAAAATGCCATTGGCGTTTCAGTCGGGGTATGAGATCACCAAAGAGATGGCGTCGAAACTTGAGGGGTTAAGAGTCTCAAGTGCGGAATACCAGCAATACATCGAACATAAACAAGAAGTGCGAAAAACCTTAGTGTACGGCGATGATCGTGTGGTTAATGAAGTCGTGATCATCAATAACACGCACTACAGTGATGTGCTGCTGACCAATCGCCTGCATTTAGAAACGGGTCGTAAAATCCCGATGGAAGAAATCGAAAAAGCCGTTGAAAACCTTTATGCACTTGATCGCTTTGAGTTAATTACTTATGACTACGAAGAAGTTGATGGTTCAACAAGGCTGGTATTTACGGTAAACGAAAAGTCCTGGGGGCCAAACTACCTAAACTTTCGCTTTTTCCTTGAAGATGATTTTGATACCGACAGTCAGTACGGCATCGGTATGTCGACCAACTTTACCAATCTGAATTCTCATGGTGCAGAACTGGCGTTTAATGTAGAAATGGGGACAGATAAGCTGATTGAAGCGGAACTGTACTCTCCGATTCAATCCAGTCAGCAGCTTTTTGTTTCTGCAAGAATGGGATACAGTAATGAAGAGCGAAACTTACCCCTAAACGATTTTCAAAACCCAGACATTGGCGCTGTCGATGACTTTTTCCCTATCTCATACAGTGATTTTACCTCAGAGCTTTCAATTGGTATTCAGCCAACGTTATGGCAAGAATTGCTCTTTGGGGGCAGATATTCAACGGGGAGCATTGAACTTTCTACGCTTGCCTCTGCTGGTAAATTGGATTTTGATCGACTTGGCTTGTTTGCGAGGTATCGTTTAGACACCCTTGATGACTTTGCTTTCCCAACTCGTGGTCTGTTTGTCGACCTGGAATATTTAGTTTCTCATGACAAAAGTCCTGAAGGCGATAGTGTCTTAGACTCGGAGTCCACGGTAGAAGATACGGTGTATGAAATTTCCGCTCGATTTAAAGGTGCAGTGAGTCATCAGCGTCATACTTTAGTCGGACATGCTGAATATAGTTTTGTTGAGAGTAAAAATTCCACCATCCCACTCGATCCGCGCGAACTCGGTGGCTTCTTAAACCTTTCGGGTATTCCGAGAAATAGCTTAATTGGACAGGACTTATTCTTTAGCAGTCTGGTCTATCGTTATAAATGGTTTGATAATGATTTCGGCTTGTTTGAGGCGCCGGTATATATAGGTGCATCAGTAGAATATGGTGGCGTCTGGTCGGATAATGATTTGAATTTAAATGAAGCGCCTTTATATAACGCGGGCTCAGTATTTTTTGGTGTAGATTCCCCAATTGGGCCTATAATGTTGGCTTATGGTCGTACGGAGCAGGACTTAGAAGCTGTGTATTTGATCGTAGGAACCTCGTTTAATTAATGGGTAAAAGAAAGCAAAACCTCGACATATTTTTTCAAAATTAGCAGAACTTTAGTCGTAACTTGCTATGTTGGTCAAAATGATGAGATTTTAATTGAAGGTTAAATTTGCTATCCTGTCGCCCACAGTTTGGCCTCTACGGCGCTGTTTCTCAATCATTATTGAATGAAAACAAGGGCAATGGAGAGCCAAGTTTCCAAGGATGTTCACTCCTTTACTTTAAAAATAGTAATAATAGAGGAGGAACCGCAATGAGAGGAAAAAGTCGTGCTTGAAGCCTACCGTAAACACGTCGAAGAGCGTGCTGCCGAAGGAGTTGTACCTAAACCACTAGACGCTGAGCAAGTCGCTGGCCTTGTGGAACTTCTGAAAAATCCCCCTCAAGGTGAAGAAGAGTTTCTTCTTGATCTGCTAGAGAATCGTATTCCACCTGGCGTTGATGAAGCCGCGTATGTTAAAGCAGGTTTCCTGACTGCTGTAACCAAAGGTGAAGTATCTTCTCCACTAGTAAGTCGTGAAAAAGCGGCTGAATTGCTAGGTACAATGCAAGGTGGTTACAACATCGAACCATTGGTTAATCTACTGGACGATGATGCACTGGCGTCAATTGCTGCAAAAGCGCTATCTCACACTCTACTTATGTTTGATGCTTTCTACGATGTTGAAGAGAAAGCAAAATCAGGCAATACGTTTGCACAACAAGTTCTACAATCTTGGGCTGATGCGGAATGGTTCCTGTCTAAGCCTCAGCTACAAGAAAAAATCACTCTGACTGTATTCAAGGTTACTGGTGAAACCAACACTGATGACCTGTCTCCAGCACCTGATGCTTGGTCTCGTCCTGATATCCCAGTTCACGCGCTTGCAATGCTGAAAAACGAGCGTGAAGGTATCAACCCTGATCAACCAGGCAGTATTGGTCCAATCAAACAGATCGAAGATCTTCAATCTAAAGGCCATCAGCTAGTTTACGTTGGTGACGTAGTCGGTACAGGTTCTTCACGTAAATCTGCAACTAACTCAGTACTTTGGTTCATGGGTGATGATATCCCTAACGTACCAAACAAACGTGCTGGCGGTTACGTACTTGGTGGCAAAATTGCACCTATCTTCTTTAACACAATGGAAGATGCGGGCGCGCTACCAATCGAAGTTGACGTATCTAAGCTGAACATGGGCGATGTTATCGATGTTTACCCATTTGAAGGCAAGGTATGTAACCACGAAACTGGCGAAACTCTGGCTGAATTCAAGCTAAAAACAGACGTACTGATTGATGAAGTACGTGCTGGTGGCCGTATTCCACTGATCATCGGTCGTGGTCTGACAGACAAAGCGCGTCAATCTCTGGGTCTAGAGTCATCCGATATCTTCCGTAAGCCAGGTAATGTTGCTGATTCAGGAAAAGGTTACTCTCTTGCGCAGAAGATGGTTGGTAAAGCTTGTGGCGTAGAAGGTGTACGTCCAGGTACTTACTGTGAGCCTAAGATGACAACAGTAGGCTCTCAGGATACAACCGGTCCGATGACTCGTGATGAGCTTAAAGATCTTGCGTGTCTGGGCTTCTCTGCAGACCTGGTAATGCAGTCTTTCTGTCATACATCTGCATACCCTAAACCAGTTGACGTGAACACTCACCACACTCTACCTGATTTCATCATGAACCGTGGTGGTGTTTCTCTACGTCCAGGTGACGGCGTTATCCACTCATGGCTAAACCGTATGCTTCTGCCTGATACAGTAGGTACAGGTGGTGACTCGCATACTCGTTTCCCTCTGGGTATTTCATTCCCTGCAGGTTCTGGTCTGGTTGCATTCGCAGCGGCAACAGGTGTTATGCCTCTTGATATGCCAGAATCAATCCTGGTTCGCTTTAAAGGTGAAATGCAAGCGGGTATCACGCTACGTGACCTTGTTCATGCGATCCCTTACTACGCGATCAAGCAAGGTCTGTTGACGGTAGAGAAAGCAGGTAAGATCAACGAATTCTCTGGCCGCGTACTAGAGATTGAAGGTGTTGAGCACCTAACGGTTGAGCAAGCGTTCGAACTTTCAGATGCTTCGGCAGAGCGTTCAGCGGCAGGTTGTACTGTTAAACTGTCTCAAGCGTCAATCGAAGAGTACCTGAACTCGAACATCACCATGCTTAAGTGGATGATCTCTGAAGGTTACGGTGACCGTCGTACTATCGAGCGTCGTATTACTGCGATGCAAGAGTGGCTGGCGAATCCTGAGCTAATGGAAGCGGACGCGGATGCAGAATACGCACACGTAATCGAGATTGATCTGGCAGAAATCAGCGAGCCAATCCTATGTGCTCCAAACGATCCAGATGATGCGCGTCTACTATCAGAAGTTCAAGGTACACAAATCGATGAAGTGTTCATTGGTTCATGTATGACGAACATTGGTCACTTCCGTGCGGCAGGTAAACTGCTTGAGCAATGGGGTGGTCAGCTAGATACACGCCTATGGGTGGCTCCGCCAACTAAGATGGACCGTGACCAGCTAACGGAAGAAGGCTACTACGGTATCTACGGTCGTGCTGGTGTTCGTATCGAAACTCCGGGATGTTCTCTATGTATGGGTAACCAGGCTCGCGTAGCAGATAAAGCGACAGTAATGTCTACATCAACGCGTAACTTCCCGAACCGTCTGGGTACAGGCGCTAATGTTTACCTTTCTTCTGCAGAGCTAGCGGCAGTAGGTGCAATCCTGGGTCGTATTCCAACTAAGGAAGAGTACCTGGAGTATGCAGCGAAGATCAACGCGACAGCAGCGGATACGTACCGTTACCTGAACTTCCATAAGATGGATCAGTACACTAAGAAAGCAGACACGGTAATCTTCCAAGAGCCTGCATAATTAGCGTAATGCACCAATTGAAAGCACCTCATCTGAGGTGCTTTTTTTATGCCCCAAAGCAGTCTCTGTTCACTTTTAGATGCGTGTTTTCACATCATTAATTCGCTATACTTCGCACCAAATTGATACGAAAAGGCAACCTCGATGGAATTTCAATTCATTCGCAATACCTTGATGGGCGAGTATTACGTCAAATGCAGCATGGGGCATGAGATTGTAGGACGCTGGCTGCAAGAAGAAATAGGTAAAGACCCTGCCAAAATTCGTCAGGTTGAAACGTTAATCGAAGCCGCTTTTTCTTCGCCTTCTCAAGAGCATAGTTTAACTGGCAGAGAAATCAGCATTCTGGTTCATGATGATGAAGTGCTGGTGCAGGAAAATGCTCTGGCGCAGGGATACGAAGAGTCGATAGATTTAGGCAATGAATTTGATTTTTACGACTCAGAAAGTACAGCCAGTTGTGGAATAGAAGACTTTGTCTCTCTTATCGAGCAATGGAAAGAGTTCCTGAACATTTAATGCACAGTTTTGGGCAATTAAGTGGTAATTGCCTTGTTTTTGGGAGATGAGCGCACCTTAATGGTGCGCTCTTTTTATTTGTATCGATAGAACTCATCGTTAGTCATTTAAAATCAATTAGTTAAAAACTTGGCACGTAGATTGGATTATACGAAGTGTTTCAGGATGAATGCTTCGGAGAGAATTTAATGAAAATAATCAATGCCATTATTAAGCCGTTTAAGTTAGACGATGTTCGTGAAGCGCTAGCTGACGTCGGCATCGAAGGAATGACAGTATCAGAAGTTAAAGGTTTTGGTCGCCAAAAAGGTCACACGGAGTTGTACCGTGGCGCTGAATATCAAGTTGATTTTCTGCCAAAAGTGAAAATAGAAATTGCAACTCACGCTGACAATGTAGATCGCGTGGTGGAAGCAATCACTAAAGCGGCGCAAACCGGAAAAATTGGTGATGGCAAGATTTTTGTTTATGACCTGAGCCATGCTGTGCGTATCCGTACTGGTGAAATGGACGCAGAAGCACTTTAACTATTTCAAGGGATTGGAGAAATAATTATGGAATTAGCAACAACTGTAACGGAGTTACGTTACGCATTTGACACCTTTTTCTTCCTCATTTCTGGTGCGTTAGTAATGTGGATGGCAGCGGGCTTTGCGATGCTTGAAGCTGGTCTGGTGCGCTCGAAAAATACGACAGAAATTTTAACTAAAAACTTTTGCTTGTACGCGATTGCATGTACCACTTACTTAGTTGTTGGTTACAACATCATGTATGTCGGTAACGGTGAAGGAGGTTGGTTACCATCATTCGGTGGTTTGATTGGTTCACAAAGTGAAGGTGCAGACCACTCACTAGAATCAGATTTCTTCTTCCAAGTGGTATTTGTTGCAACAGCGATGTCTGTTGTATCAGGTGCGGTTGCTGAGCGCATGAAGTTATGGTCATTCCTCGTCTTCTCTGCAATCCTGACTGCGTTCATCTACCCAATTGAAGGTTACTGGACTTGGGGCGGCGGTTTCCTTTCTGCTGCAGGCTTCAGCGACTTCGCTGGTTCAGGTATCGTACATATGGCAGGTGCTTCTGCTGCACTAGCTGGTGTTCTGCTACTGGGTGCTCGTAAAGGTAAATACGGTAAAAATGGTGAAATCCACCCAATCCCAGGTTCAAACATGCCACTAGCAACACTAGGTACGTTCATCTTATGGTTTGGTTGGTTCGGCTTTAACGGCGGTTCTCAGCTAATGGTTTCTGACTTCGAGAACGCGACTGCAGTAGGTCAAATCTTCCTAAACACGAATGCAGCAGCAGCAGCAGGTTCAATTGCAGCACTGTTTGTATGTAAGACTACGTGGGGCAAAGCTGACCTTACTATGATCCTAAACGGTGCTTTGGCTGGTCTGGTTGCTATCACAGCGGATCCACTATCACCATCACCACTATACGCAGTTGCTATCGGCGCAGTAGCTGGTGCACTAGTAGTATTCAGCATCATCGGTCTGGACAAGCTTAAGATTGATGATCCAGTGGGTGCGATTTCAGTTCACGGTGTGTGTGGTTTCTTCGGCCTAATGGTTGTGCCTCTAAGCAACGGTGACGCAACGTTTGGTGCTCAGCTTCTTGGTGCGGCAGTTATCTTTGCTTGGGTATTTGGTGCAAGCCTGGTTGTTTGGGGTATCTTGAAAGCAACGGTTGGTATCCGAGTAAGCGAAGAAGAAGAGATGGAAGGCATGGATATGCACGATTGTGGCGTAGGTGCTTACCCAGAATTCGTTACAGCAAAATAAGATTTACCATGTAGCATATTGTTACACTTCACATAATCAAAAACCTGCTCGTAGTAGCAGGTTTTTTTGTATTGGTCGTTGTTTTACTATTGAAGATACATATAATAACGCAACTGATAAACGTTATCATTAGCATGGTAAAGGATTAAATAATGAAAAATCTGTTCGCTCTTTCAGCGCTAACTTGCGCAATTTTAGCTCCTACAGCAATGGCTGCTGAAGAAGTAAACGTCTACTCTTACCGTCAACCTTTCTTGGTTGAACCTATGTTTAACGAGTTTACTAAAGAGACTGGCATCAAAGTAAACGTAAAATTCGCGAAAACAGGTATTGCTGAAAAACTGGCACAGGAAGGCGAGTACAGCCCAGCAGACGTACTACTGACAACAGATATCAGCCGCCTGGCTGAACTAACGAAAAAAGGTCTTGTTCAGAAAGTTGACAGTGAAATCATTGAACAAAATGTACCAGCTCAATACCAAGACAAAGAGAATGAGTGGTTTGCACTGACACTACGTACTCGTAGCGTATACTCTTCACGCGACCGTGTTGGCAAACTAGGTACCGATTTTAACTATGCCGATCTGACCAAGCCAGAGTTCAAAGGCAAAATTTGTACTCGTAGCGGTAAGCACCCGTACAACGTATCTCTGGTTGCCTCTATGATCGCTCATCAAGGTGAAGCGGAAACTAAACAGTGGCTAGAAGGCGTGAAAGCGAACTTGGCTCGCAAGCCTCAAGGTAACGACCGTGACCAAGTGAAAGCAATCAAAGAAGGTCTATGTGACGTTTCTCTTGGTAATAGCTACTATCTTGGCAACATGATCAATGATAAAGAGCAGAAAGCTTGGGCGGATGCGGTTTACATTAACTTCCCTAGCCAGGAAACGACGGGCACGCACGTAAACATCTCTGGTATGGCGATGGCTAAGTACTCACCAAACAAAGAAAACGCGCTTAAGTTGATGGAATTCTTAACGGGTGATACCGCACAGAAAATGTACGCAGAAGTGAATTTCGAATACCCAGTAAAAGAAGGCGTGAAGCGTTCTGCCCTTGTGGAATCTTGGGGTGACTTTAAAGCGGACACACTTTCTCTGGATGAAATCGCATCTCATCATGAAGAAGCGATCAAGCTAATAGATGAAGTCAAATTTGACCTTTAATCCCTTGTGGGGGTATAACAGTACCCCCATTTGATTAAAGGATATGAGATGTATTTGCACCTGCATTTATGTTTCATTCCGCCTTGCAGTAAATTAGGCAATGAAAGATAAACACTCTTCATGGAAAACCAGCAGTGGGGTTATAACTCTGCTCCTGGTTTTGCCGATCTTAGCGATCTTCTACACCGCCATTGGTGAAACGGATGAACTGTTTGCGCATTTAATAGCAACAGTCATGCCGACCTACATTTTTAACACGGTCACTCTGACTATTGGTGTGATGGTATTGTCTTTAATCTTCGGTATCCCGTGTGCATGGCTGATGGCAATGTGCAAACTACCCACTGAGAAGTGGTTGCAGTGGGCTCTGGTTTTACCCTTAGCGATGCCGGGTTACATTATTGGATACATATTCACCGATTGGTTCGACTTTGCAGGGCCTATTCAGGTTTTCTTACGTGATATCACGGGATGGGGAGTGAGGGAATATTGGTTCCCTGATATTCGGACTCTAGCCGGTGCAACATTTGTTCTTTCTCTTGTTCTTTATCCGTATGTGTATCTCCTTTGTCGGGCGGCATTTATGGAGCAGAATGTCTCGTTGCTGCAAAGTGCGCGTCTGCTGAAGTGTTCGCCTTGGGAAAGTTTTTGGCGGATTTCTCTGCCTTTGGTGCGCCCTTCTATAGCGGTAGCCTTATCACTTGTTGCGATGGAAACCATTGGTGACTTTGGCACCGTCAGTTATTTTGCCGTCAATACTCTAACCACTGCGGTTTACGATACCTGGCTTGGATACTCCAACCTTAATGCCGCCGCTAAAATTTCGGCAATGATGCTGGTGATTATCGTATTGCTACTGAGTACCGAACGTTACAGCCGAAGAAAACAAAAGCTCTTCCAAAGTCAGTTCAACAGCCATGAAGATTTTCGTTATGAGCTGACGGGCTGGAAAAAATGGGGTGCATTGGTATGGTGTTGGGGGTTGATAGCCGTCGCGTTTATTATCCCATTAATTCAATTGATTGATTATTCGATCACGTATTTTGCTAAAAGCTGGACGCCGGAATTTCGTGAGTATGCCTGGAATAGTCTGGTTGTTTCTGTCATCGCTGCTTTCATCGGTGTTGTCGTCGCTTTAGTGGTGAATTTTACCTACCGGGTCAATAGTAACCGGACGTCGCTGGCATTTATGCGCTTGTCTTCAATGGGCTATGCTGTTCCTGGTACCGTGCTCGCTATTGGTGTGATGGTTGCCGTGCTGTTTATGGATCATCGAGTGAATGATATTGCAAAAGCGATGGAATGGGGCAGGCCGGGGCTGATTTTCTCGGGCTCTATGTTTGCTGTGATCTTTGCTATGGTGGTGCGTTTCTCCGCTGTCGCTATTGGCAGTATCGAGAGTAACTTAAACAAAATCTCGCCTTCTTTGGATATGGCGTCACGCACCATGGGGTGCACACCTAATGCCATGCTGTGGCGTGTCCATTTTCCGTTGGTAAAACGTGGTGCTTTAATTGCAGCGCTGCTGATGTTTATCGAATCAATGAAAGAGCTCAACGCTGCATTACTGTTACGTCCATTTAATTTCGAAACCCTGGCAACGTACGTTTATAACTTTGCCTCGGATGAGAAATTAGAGCTGGCAGCGTTACCGGCTGTATTGTTGGTTCTTGTTGGCTTAGTTCCGCTTATTGTTGTTAACCGTTCACTGGAGCAAAATCACTGATGAGTTGCGCATTATCAATTAAAAATCTGACCTGTCAGTACGATGCCCAAACCGTTTTAGAGTCGCTGTCACTTGAGGTTGAGCAAGGCCAGATAGTGTGTCTGCTTGGCGCTAGTGGTTGCGGTAAAACAACATTGCTCAAAGCGGTTGCAGGGTTGCTTCCTTTATCTTCGGGCACAATGTGCCTCAATGGCGTGACCATTGATGATGGAGAAAACTGGCTACCACCAGAGCAGCGTAACATTGGTATGATTTTCCAGGATTATGCGTTATTTCCACACCTCACCGTGGCTGAGAATATCGCATTTGGTTTGAAGCATGAAACTGCTCAGCAGAAGCTTTTGAAAGTGGAAGAGATGCTAAGCTTAGTTCATCTTAAAGGCTACGGTGATCGTTATCCTCATCAACTCTCCGGTGGTCAACAGCAGCGTGTTGCGATTGCGCGTTCATTGGCCTATAAACCCGATTTACTATTGCTGGACGAGCCGTTTTCCAACATTGATACCCAAGTGCGCCACGAGTTGATTCGTGAGATACGTAAGATCTTCAAACAGCAGGGCGTAACCGCGATTTTCGTTACGCATAGCCGTGAAGAAGCTTTTGCTTTTGCTGATAAAATGGCCGTGATGAATCATGGCGTCATTGAGCAATATGGTACGGCTTCAGAATTGTATTACCACCCATCCAGTAAGTTCGTCGCTGATTTTCTGGGCGGTGGTAGTTACCTTGCTGCAACGAGAGTTTCTGAGCGTGAATTCGATACACATTTAGGTGTGGTAGAAGCGAGTGCGCAACAGGAGATTAAAATTCAGGGCGATTGTGCGTTGTTACTGCGCCCACAGCATGTGCAAATTCAAGCGGATGAAGACAGTGCCGTGAAGGTCTTAGAGCAGCACTTTATGGGTGATCATTGTCGTTACGTGATTGATGTGAATGGTGATCGCCTGTTAGCTATCTCTACTGAAGCTTTGAACGTTGGTGATAGCGTTGCGGTTAGAGTCGAGACACAAGGCGTTCTGGCATTTGCCTGATCTTCGTATTTCCCAGATAAAAAAGGCCCGGCGCTGAGGCCGGGCAAGTGTTCTTCTTCCTTAGCTTAACTCAATCAAAATACCTTAAGTTGTCACCAACGTGCCTGAAGTGAGCACAAGGTCAGTTATAAAGATAAGAAATCTTTAAACTGCTGAAGAACACGTTCCGCAGTGTCTTTATCTTGCATCTCTGCAAAAATACGCAGCAGTGGCTCAGTGCCAGAGAAGCGGGCGATGATCCAACCGCCATTCTTGAAATAAACTTTTGCACCGTCTTCGTAGCTGACTTTTTCAACCTCAAACTCGAACGCTGGCAATTGTTTTTCAACATAAATCTTGTTGAACAGTACTTCTTTCTGCGCAGGTTTGAATTTGCAATCCCCTTCAGCCATGTAGGCATAGCCATACTTAGCGTAAATTTCATCGAGTAGCTCGGAGAGTTTTTTACCCGTAACCGAAATCATCTCGACTAACAGGCTGGAAGCAAACACGCCATCTTTGCCCTTGATGTGACCACGGATAGTTAAGCCACCAGAACTCTCACCACCTATCAGTGAGTCATCCGCTTCCATTTGGGAACTAATGTGCTTAAAGCCGACAGGTACTTCAAAGCATTTTTCTCCGTGATCTTTCGCAATTTTATCCAGCAGATGTGTGGTCGCGATGTTGCGTACTACGGAGCCTTTCCAGCCTTTGTATTCCAGCAAGTAGTAGTACAACAAGATGAGCACTTCGTTCGGATGAATGAAGTTACCTTTTTCATCAATAATCCCCAAACGGTCTGCGTCACCATCGGTACCAATTCCAATGTCATAGCCTTGTTGGGCGACGAGGTGCATCAAGCGATACAGCGTTGCGGCACTTGGTGATGGCATCAAGCCACCAAAATCTGGGTTTTTTCTGTCGTTGATGACATCGACTTCACAGCGGCCATTAATCAATACTGTTTGTAGCGCATTTTTAGCTACCCCAAACATCGGATCGATAAGTACGCGAAGGTTGGCCTTTTTGATCGCCTCAATGTCGATAAAGTTGATGATTGAATCAACAAATTCGTTCATAGGGTTAATGATCTTAATTAACTGATCTTCTACAGCTTGGTCAAAATCGACGCATTGCACATCGCTTGCTGTGAGCGTAGCAATTTGAGATTCGATTTTCTGGGTGATGATTTCATCGGCATCACGGCCGCCTTCGATAAATACTTTGATCCCGTTATAGTCAGCGGGGTTGTGTGAAGCGGTAATGCAAGCTGAGTATGCGCAGTTCATCTCTTTCGCTTTGAACATGACGATAGGCGTTGGAACAAACTTGTCAATGAAGCTGACGACAATACCGTTTGCCGCTAAAACCTCCGCAAACCAACGACCCGCCTTATCGGAAAGGAATCGGCGGTCATAACCAATCACAAAGCCACGCTCTGCCACAGATTCCGCATTGGTGATGTTTGCAATTGCCTGAGCAACCAAACGTACATTGTCTTTAGTGAATTCTTCACCAATAAATGCACGCCAGCCACCTGTACCAAATTTGATCATGATTTGATCCTCAGTAAGGGCGGCAATGGACCGCGCCTTAAACTTTTTGCTAGCAAACCCCTGTACTGATTCACGTGTTCAAGTGCAGGGGACTTTTTATTAAGGGATTAACCCAAAGTGACGATCACTTTATTTACTGTGCCTTCGGTCTGTACTGGTACAGAAGCACCAGAAACCGCTTTGCCATTGACCGTCATCGACTTCACGCCTTTGCTGACTGAATCTGGGTTGAGTACTTTGATGTGGTAAGTTGCACCAAGCCATTGGCGAGTGACTTCAAACTCAGGCCAGTTGGTCGGGATACATGGATCGATAGTCAGACCATCGAAACCAGTACGCACACCAAGAATGAAGTTGGTGACCGCAAAGTAAGCCCACCCCGATGTACCAGTTAGCCACGGGTGGTTTGCACGACCATGATCCTGATGGTCACGGCCCATGATGAACTGAACGTAGGAGTAAGGTTCTGCGACACGTTTTTCGATGATGTCGTTTTGGTTGTATGGGTTTAGAGCATCGTAGAACTTCATTGCTCGGTCACCACGGCCGAGTTTTGCTTCTGCAACCCAGGCCCATGGATTTGGATGTGAGAAGATTGCGCCGTTTTCTTTTACACCTTGGTATACGCGAGTAACGAAGCCGATATCGTCGTTTGGCGTTGCGAATGAAGGCGAGTTTAGGTGTAAGCCGTATTCAGAGAATAAGTTCTCATCCACTGCGTCCATCGCTTTTTCACCACGCTCCTGAGAAACTGCTCCAGACAGTACCGCGAGCGTGTTTGACTCAAGGTGTACGCGACCTTCTTTCTGCTGCGCTGTACCGATTTTGTCTCCATTCTTTGTCAGACCACGAATGTACCAACCGCCTTCATCGTCCCAAAGGTGCGTTTCACACGCTTCGCGAACGTTGGCTGCCATTTCAGTGTACTTCGCTACGTCTGCGTCTTTGCCGAGGAATTTCGCCAGGTCGATGAATTCTTGCAGTGCCCAGAAGTGTAAGAAAGACACCATTGAAGACTCACCACCACCTAGGTTTAGGCAGTCGTTCCAGTCTGCTCGCAGACCTTTACAGATGCCTGTTTGACCTACGTATTCTGCAGAGAAGTCTAATGCAGCTTTCATGTGCTCATAAACAGTCGCGTCGCCTCCATCTGCATAAGGAATCATTTCGTCGAAGAAACTGTGCTCACCCGTCTCCATTACGTATTTACAGATCGTTGGTACGAGCCATAGATGGTCATCAGAACAGGTGTCCTCAATGCCGTGGATCTTATCTTCATCAGAAGGCGTTGGAACTACTGTCGGTGACTTCGATGGTTTAACGTCGGCTTTCTCAGGATCAAACCAATCTGGATCGAATAGATGCAGACCGTAACCTGCTTTCACCTGACCGCGTAGAAGATCAACGATACGCTTACGCGTCATTTTCGGGTTTGCATGAGGCACTGAAATCGCATCTTGCGCCGTGTCGCGGTAACCAAGACCTGTACGTCCACCAACTTCAATAAATGACGCAAAGCGAGACCAAACCACACAGGTTTCTGCCTGGTAAAGCGTCCAGGTGTTGATCATCGTATCCAGACCTTCGTTTGGCGATTTCACCTGCAACTTGCCACAACGCTCATCCCAGTGCGCTTTGATACCCGCAAATGCATTATCTACTTCATCTAGATCTTGATACTTCGCGCGTAGACGCTCACCGTTACCTTTACCGATACCCAGAATGTAAGCGAAACGAACTTCTTCACCTGGCTGAATCGTGAATTGTTTGTGCAAAGAGCCGCAGTGGTTATAACAAGTTTGCGCGCTGTTGAAGCACTTGCCTTGCTCAACCGCCAGTGGATTCGACTCATCACGGTACAAGCCTAGGAAGCTGTCACGTTGACCATCGTATGAATCTGGATCGAATGTAGAAGCTAGATAGTAGAAGCCTTCAAAATCGTTGGTGTTGTAGTACAGGTCGTATTCAATCACGCCATCTTTGTATGCCGTGCCTGCCGAATACAGAGACATTTGGTGGTTCTGATTGTCCGACTGAATATGGCTGAATGAGAACTCGACAAATGAGAATGTACTGATGGTGCGTGGTTTGTCTGAGGTGTTTTTGATCACGACATCCCAAACTTCTGCATCTTCACCCTTTGGTACGAACAGCGTTTTAGTTGCCGTGATGCCACTGTATTCACACTTAAATTTAGAGTAAGACAGACCGTGACGAACTTCGTAGCTTGCTTCGTCGAGGCTCTTTGCTACTGGCTGCCATGAGATTGACCAGTAGTCACCCGTTTCGTCATCGCGAAGGTAAACATAGTGTCCCGGGCGATCGAAAGATGCATTTGGACGAAACTTAGTAACACGGTTGTATTCTGGAGAGTTGTAGAACGAGTAGCCACCAGCGTTATGTGAAATAACCGTACAGAACTTTTCAGTACCCAGGTAATTAGTCCAGGGTGCTGGTACATCTGGGCGAGTAATGACGTACTCACGATTCTCATTATCGAAATAGCCGTATTTCATTTTGTGTATTTCCTTTTTACAAAGCTGCATTAGCAGCCAAAATTTAAAAATTCTTGAAAGAGCGTCGTTTATTTGATGCTTTACGTTACTTCCATGGTTTCCGGTAATTTACGCGCTGCAACTCGAGCAGCGGAAGGTGTCCTTTCAGGCGGGCTAAATAATCAGTCCAATCCCTGTGTGGTTTATCTGTCCAACAGGCTTCTGCTATCGCGGTTAGCCTCGGAAAAATCATGTAGTCCATGCGAGATTGGTTGTTGATGATTTCGCACCAAAGTGCGGCCTGAATACCCCAGATACGCTTTCTGATCGGATCGTTGTCTGCTACTTGTGCCAATGGTTCGTAGTTGTATGCGGTTTCGAGAGGTATTGGGTTGGCCCAATCCACACCAGGTTCTTCTGGCGCATAATCTTGAGTCATATCCAAATACGTGGTTTGGGCTGGTTGCAGCACGACATCGAATCCCTGACGAGCGCAATTCAGAGCGGCTTCTTCACTTAGCCAAGAGTAGATAACAGTATCTTTACTCACTTTGTCGCCATGTTGAGCTTCTTCCCAACCCAACATACGCTTGCCAAGTTTGCGTAGTTTGTCTTCGGCATAACGTAAAAAGTGGCCTTGTAGCTCTTTGTAATCGCTATAGCCCAGTTGCTCCATTAACGCTTGGCAGGCAGGGCTCTTTGACCATACTCCATGTGGAACTTCATCAGCGCCAATATGTACAAATGGGGCAGGGAACAGTTCAACCACTTCTTCCAGCACTTTATCGATAAACTCGTAACTACCCGGCAGCGCAGGGTTAAGTACATTGTCTTTGTAGTGTTGAATACTGCGATATTCGGTGGTGTCTTCTTCTTCCACTAACAAATGAGGCAGTGATTTGATAGCCGCGCGGCAGTGCCCCGGCACATCAATCTCTGGGATGACGGTAATGCCTCGTTGTGATGCGTAAGCTACAACGTCTTTAATCTCGTCTTGGGTGTAGAAGCCACCGTAGCGTTGAGACAGATGTGTGTACTGAGGTTCAATGGTCTCATCCAGGCCACGCCACGCTCCAATATCTGTCAGTTCAGGCAGTGACTTAATTTCAATTCGCCAGCCTTCATCATCAGTGAGATGCCAATGGAATGCGTTGAACTTGTAGTGAGCTAATTGGTTTATCAGGCGCTTCACTTGCTTCACGGAGTGAAAATGGCGAGCACAATCGAGCATCATCCCACGATAGCGAAAGCGAGGTCTGTCTTTAATTGCGCAACAAACCACTTCCATTGTCTGGGCCTGATCGCTCCGCCTGACAAGCTGTAGCAAGGTCGCACAGGCGTGAGTAAAGCCCGACGACGATCCTGCCTCGATGTGAACTGATGTTTCGGTCACTTTAAGTTTGTACTCGCCCTCGTCTAAGGTCGGGTTTCCTTGAAAGTTAATCAGATTGTTGTTGGACGAAGAAATCGTAAACTGGTGAATGCGGTATAGCTCCTCGATCAACCACTCTTTGGCAGAGTTGGCTAAATCGGAGTAAACGGCAATACCGGCTTTTTCATTGAAGGTGAAATAATTGTCATGAATTTCAATGTGATTTGGTTTTGGTAGTAAAGGCTGAGAGTGGATGAAACTCGACGGAATTACACTACGGTCACGGTAAGGTGAGGCCAGTACAATGGGGGTGACATCGACTTCAGTACGATAGACGTCGCCATCTACGACATAATCAATCAGGGCCTCGTTCAATCCGTCTGAATAGTAGCGAAATGGATTTGAACCAATACTGAATTCACAGTAGAAGTGGTGATTTGCCGCTAATACCATCCCTTCTGGTTTGAGGGTGCAAAAACTACCGATTTGAGTCATTAATCCATTGGATACACTGTCCGGAACTATGTATCGATCAAAAGCGAAAGTCAGGTGCCAATCGTGAAGGTCTTGGTCACTTAAATTGTGAAAAGTCAGTCCAAAACGACAGTTTTGCTTTTGTTCTGACAGGACAACGAGGTCAAGGCGATATTCCATATCTGCTCCTAATCTACCAATAGCGAGTAAAGGTTATGTTCAGGCTTACCTGCGAACATTATTGCGCCTTCAATCGCGTCAAACTGAGGTTCTACAATCCATCGCTGAACCGGCGGCGATAGCCAGTGCAAAATGCGTTCAGCAATACTTCCCATTAAACAAATTCGGGTCGCCCCACGTTTATTGAGTGCCATAAGAAACATTTCTATATCAGCGGCTGTCTGCTTTAACATTTCAATCGCTAGTGCATCGCCTTGCTCGGCAAATTGAAAAATAGCGGGAGAGAATTTCCCATAGTCACGAGGCAGGGCTTGTTTAGACCAGGCCACAATGTTGTCGATGTCATGGTCAAAATGATTCAACACATGTTCTGCAAGCGGTGTTTTTACCCTAATAGCATCTTCTGCCAGTAAAACCTGTTGAATTAAGCGCAGCCCCATTACAGCACCGCCACCTTGATCAGAAATTGGGAACTCCCGGCCTCCTACGACGTGCTGTTCTAATCCTTTGAGGTAGATGCCGCAAGAACCGGTTCCAGCGATCATGATCGCGCCGTCTTCACCGTTATGTGCACCAATGCAAGCGCCGTAAGCATCGGTATTTAATGTCATGCTCGCAAACGGATGAGGAAGAGACATAAACGTTTGCCAAGATGCTTTATGTTCTGCACCAGCTAAAGCGAGGCCAACATGCATAGAAGAAAAGTCTTGTTGAGTTAGTCCTCCCTGTTCAGCAGCTCGCGTAATGGACTCGATGATAGAAGCCATCGCAATTTCAGCGCCTAACATGATGTTGGCACTGCCAGTTTTTGCTTCACCAAGAAATTTTCCATGGGAATCTTTAATACGGGCGCGGCAAGAAGTACCACCGCCATCGATACCAACAAAATACGTCCCCATGGTTACAGCCCCTTATCTTGTTGCGAATTCGTCAATTTGGATTGGTGCTGTGATTGGCTCATTATTGCGAGTAAGTACCAAGCACCATGAGGGATCCATTGTTCACCCCAACGCCAGTTTTGTAGCATGTCGTCTTTTTGTGCTGGTGGATTGAAGGCGATGTCTTCTTCGTCATCAAAGCCGCCCGTAATGCCATTACACAAACCGCCTTTAGCGTTAAAGAAACCGTACTGAGGTAAGTAATTTGGATTGTTGCGGCCATGACCATCAAGCATGCACATATCGTAAGGGTTTAGGCCAACGATCCAGTTGAGTGCATTTTGGGCAAAATGCATCAGCTGTTGTTGCGTTTCATGGGATTCGATATAAGGCTGAGCGAGGTAAGCCATTGATGCTAATGAGCCTAAGCGTGCATTCTCACCCTGCCACCAATAGCCTGATTCATTGTTGTGTGCAACAAAGAACGCATCACGTTTTGCTTCATCGACTCCTTTGACATACTGACGAGGGTAGCCAAATGGGTTCGTGACACGATTGGTGATTTCCAGTTCAAATTCGCATGCCAGATTGACAGATTGTTTTATGGACGCTGCCAACTCAGAGTCGTCTTCAATCGATAGATACTCACACAGCGCAATAACAGGTAATCCAGCTTCTGCTGCGTGAAAATACGGGCGACTACCATCTTGGTTTGCTGACCAATAGTTTTGGATTAGAGCATCGCTTATTTGACGTGCGGCTAAACGTTTCGCCCATCGACGGCTCTCGTCCAGATATCGAGTTTCTCTACTGGTTTTAAACAGTTCGACACTTGCTAACAAAGCACAATATTCGTCGATAATGTTCTCTTCACCATCGTTGAGATAGCGTGGATTGTTGTCGACTAAATGCCAGTAGCCATTCTCTGCTGCGTTAAGGTATTTCTGTTGATCGTATTCACCGTGAACATGTAAGCGTGATGCTGCGGCAAGTGCAGCGATTGCGATACCACCGCCTTGCCTAAAACCTGCCTGATAGTCATCAAACTTGTGACCGAGTTGAGTTTCGAAAGCACAAATTTGTCGTTGAGCGGTATCTTTGCTCCACTTATCAAACACCGTCATGTAGAAGAAGCCTTTGTCGTTTTGCATACGAACAAGGAAGTCCGCACCAAAGAGCGCTTCTTCAATAAGGCGAGTGCGCGTGAATGCTGCGATACTTTCGCTAGCTTCTAGCAGAGAAAGGCCTTTCAGTATATTCCAAACCACCATCGGAGTTTGTTGAGGGTTAAGATAGTTTGCGTACGAAAGGTGACTCAGATATTTACTAACGTCACCAGAGGCGTCGTACCAACCGCCATGAACATCGGCCGTTTGTTCTGAATTCAGTAGCGGAGCTTGACGATCGGCATGATCGAAAATACCACCACATCGTTGTGATTTAAAATAATGGATCACATCGGACAATGTGTGGCTCAGTAGTACATGTTCACCGATTTCGAAGTGAGATGAACATGCGTTATCAAAGCGAAGATAATAGTGACCTGAAGTCACAAAAGATGAAAAGTCGATGAGGTAGAAATAGCCTTGGTGCCAGTTCGCTACTTTGCCTTGCTCTTGTATCTTGAATGTCGCAACAGCTTTGGCGCTTTTAGCGCAAATCAATTCAGCGGCATCAGTAGACAAGTGTGGTTGTTCGGTCTGGATGACCGCTTTTTTCTGGCCCAGACGCTCATAACCAATGTGATTAGTCAGTAGCAGCATTTAATGTCTCCGCGAAACAATAAAAAATAGAAATGGGTCAGTCTTAGCTGACCCTGGTTATGCTTAGTTTTCAAATAAGTAACAACGAACGAAATGGTTGTCTGATAGTTGAGTAACAGCAGGTAACTGTTGGCGACACTTATCTGTGGCGTGAACGCAGCGACCTGCAAATGGACAACCCACGGATTCAGGCGTCCAAAGTGGTATTTCCCCTTTATTCCCTTTTAGTTTCTCGTGAATCGATTTCGAAGGATCGGGAACTGCAGAAACCAGCAACTGAGTGTATGGGTGTTGCGGGTCATGAATGATTTCCTCAGTGTCACCCCATTCAACCATGTGACCGACATACATAACGGCCAAGTCTTCTGCGATGTAGCGTGCTGTTGCGATATCGTGAGTGATGTAGAGCAGAGACATCTGTTTCTCGAACTTCATCTCTTCCATCAGGTTAAGAACGCCTGCTCGAATGGATACGTCCAACATCGATGTCGGTTCGTCTGCCAGTACAACCTCTGCGCCAACAGCAATGTTACGAGCCAGGTTTACACGCTGGCGCTGGCCACCCGAAAGCTGGTGGGGGAACTTCTGTGCCGTTTCTTTAGGTGGAATCAGACCCACTTGTTCCAGCAAGTCATACACGCGCTCTTCCAGCTCTTTTTTGTTCCCTGGCGATACCTTCTTATGGATAAGCAGTGGTCGGGCAATATGGTGGAAAATATTGTGTGTAGGGTTTAGAGAGCCAAAAGGATCTTGCCAGACCATTTGTATCCCTTCACGATACGCCATCAAATCTTGTTTCGATTTGATTTCTTGAATATCGCGTCCTTTGTATTCGATGATGCCATCGGTCGGTGCATACATTTTCGCGATCATTTTCGCGGTAGTAGATTTACCTGAACCCGATTCACCTACAACAGACAAACCGCGGCTTTTATACATTTTGAACGATACGTCGTTGATCGCACGCATCTTAGACTGCTTGATAGAGTTGCTATTTAGCGGGAAGTCCTTGACGACATTTTTACCCTCAATCAGCAGTTCACCGAGTTGTTTGCTCATAATTCTCTCCAGTGTGTTTTTGTTCTTAGCTAGCGTGATTTTGGGTGGTTAAATCTTAGCTTGGCAATAGTTTCGCCGTATAAATGGCAGTTTGAGAAACGGCCTGGTTCAATTTGGCGCAATTGAGTTGGTATTGTTGTACAAGCTTCGTGGACTCGCTCACAGCGTGCCTGAAAACGACAGCCTTGTGGAATTTCAAGCAAGTTCAATGGGTTGCCGGGAATGCCAGTTAGCTTAGTTTTTGGACCAGTCAATGGAGGGAAAGAGCTACCCAAACCTTTGGTATATGGGTGGTAAGGACTTCCCAAAATTTGTTTCGACGGTGCGACTTCTATCAGTTCACCGGAGTACATGATCCCGATGCGATCAGAGAACTCCACCATCAACGACAAGTCATGGGTAATGAACAAAATCGAGAATCCGAACTCTTCTTTCAGCGCGTAGATCTTCTGTAAGATTTCACGTTGGACAACGACATCCAGGGCAGTAGTCGGTTCATCCATGATGATCATTTTGGGATTCAGTGCCAAAGCGATCGCTATCACCAAACGTTGACGCATCCCACCTGAGAATTGGTGAGGGTAGTCGTTGAGTCGGCTAGGGTGAATGTCTACAATTTCCAGCAACCCTTCAGCACGTTTCTTCGCTTGCTCACGCGTCATGTTGGTGTGACACATAATTACGTCACAGAACTGCTCTTCCATGGTAAGAACCGGGTTCAGGGCGTTCATCGCGCTCTGGAATACCATCGACATTTCACTCCAGCGGAATGTCTGCATACGTTCATCACTGTATTTGAGTATGTCCTCACCATTGAAGATCACTTCGCCACCGGTAATAAACGCTGGCGGCTTGTGTAAACGCATTAGCGAGAAAGCAACGGTTGATTTACCACAGCCAGATTCGCCTGCCAGACCAAATACTTCACCCGGTGCGATATCAAAGCTGACGTTGTTACAGGCGCGGACATCGCCCGCATCTGTAATGTAATCGACGCATAGGTTGCGGATAGAAATTAGTGGTTCGGTCATGATTATTTATCTCCGCTCCATAGTGCATTTTGTGGAGCCAACTCTGGCTCACGCTCTTTCTTGTCTTTCTCAGCTAGCTTTTTCCAACGCTTCATTCCTTTGTGAGAACGAAGTTGTGGGTTAGCAATTTCATCAACGGCAAAGTTCAACAGAGCAAGACCAGTCACTAACACGGTTAGTGCGATACAAGGTGCTAATACTTCCCACCATGCGCCAATCAGCATCGCTGAAGAGGTTTGAACGTTGTAAAGCATGGTGCCCCAGCTGACCGTGTTCGAGTCGCCTAAACCGAGGAATGAAATAACCGCTTCTGTGTTGATGGCCAGCATGACCGAGCCGATAAAGCTTGCGCCTACGATTGGGATTAGGTTTGGTAAAATCTCAGCAAAGATGATTCGGAATGAAGACTCCCCCAAAACTTCTGCGGCTTTGACGAACTCTTTTTCACGCAGTGCCATGGTTTGTGAGCGGACAACACGTGCGCCCCATGCCCAAGAGGTACCTGCTATTATGAGCGCGATAGTGAATGGGCCAGCTTCTCCGATAAATGCCGCGAGTACGAACAGTAAAGGTAACTGTGGAATAACCAGCATGATGTTCATGGCGGCACTTAAAATATCATCCACTTTGCCACCGAAGTAACCAGCGGAGATGCCGATAACCGTGGCTAAGAAACACACGATGATACCTGCACCAAAACCAACACCAAGTGAGACACGAGCGCCGTAAGCGACTTGTGACCAAATATCTCGACCCATACGGCTGGTACCTAATACGTGTTCGGCTTTTTTCGACATAATCAGTGTGCGGCGATCATCAGCCAGGTTTTTTGCAATCCAGCCATCAGGATTGCTTTGGGCTTGTTTCACGACAAAACTCGGGTATTCATGTGGATTACCTGTACGTTTGTCTGGCGCATGTTTTGTTATAAATGGTGCAGCAACTGCGACGAAAATAAACAGCGTAATAATGGCTAAACCAATACGGGCGAAAGAGTTGCCTAAAATGAGTTTAAATAGATTTTTCATGATTATTTGCCTCCCTTACGTAGGCGAGGGTCTAGAATCATGTACAGCATGTCAGCCATCAGGTTGAAGCAAAGCATGAACATCGTCATGATGATGAGCTGACCTTGAAGTACTTGATAATCTCGAGCGTGGATCGCATTCAAAAGCACGGTACCTAAACCTGGATAGTTAAAGATCATTTCGATAATTAACTGACCACCAATTGCCATGCCGAGAGACATTGAAAGCGCCGTTACACTTGGAAGCAATGCGTTACGTGCTGCGTAATTGAAAACCACACGGTTTTGACTCAGACCTTTGCCTTTAGCCATCGTGATGTAGTCTTCAGCCAACAAGTTGATCATGTTGTTACGCATGTTGACCAGGAATCCACCAATTTGAACGATGGTTGCACAGAAAAGAGGTAGCACTGCATGGTAACCCACGTCCTTGATGAATTCCCAGTTAGTCCAGTCCGGAACGGTACCCGGTGTGTAAGCGTAACCAGATGGGAACCATTTCAAGCCGATAGCAAAGGTAAATAGAGCCAGCATTGCGATAACCATTTGCGGAATCGCCTGAATAATGAGGGTTCCGGGAGTCACAAAAGCATCGTATTTACTACCGCGTTTCCAGGCTGCAAAGATGCCAAGCACCGAAGCGATCGAAAAGGAAAGTATTACTGCAGTACCAGCAAGGAATAGAGACCAACCAAATGCACCACCAAGCAAAGAATTGACTGAAAGTGGGTAGAACTGAATTGAAGTCCCAAGCTCCCAGCTCAGAATGTTTTTAATGTATGACAGGTACTGGATATAAATCGGACCATCAACAAATCCTAGCAGCTCTTTCATGGCTGCGATTCGCTCTGGTGTTACCTGTACGGAAGCGTTAGCAAACATCATGGTAACTGGGTCACCAGGCATTGCTCGCGGAATAATAAAGTTTAACGTCGCTGCAACTAAGAGCGCGACAAGATAGAACGACAAACGTCTTAAAAAATAACCCATAACTCACACCTTACTCACCCAGATTGTTTTCTCTGTTTCTGGTTCCAGGTCGCTCCAAGCGAAATTTAGAGCGAAAAATCCCCTGACGACGAGCGCCATAAATTGATTCTGTTGTGAGGGGATTTGTAGGCGGCATACGGAGGGTATGCCGCGAGAAATGAACTTCTACTTATTTAACTGGTTTTAGGTCCAGTACGTGTAGTAGACGCTCAGGGATGCCAGCCCAAATGTTTGGACGACCCTTAGGATTTTCTTCGTTCCACCAACCAGTGAAACGAGTTGTGTTGTATTGGTACATGTATGCACCAGACAATACAGGGATGGTGACTTGATCTGTCGCGATAATCTTCTGAATACCATGAGCGATTGCTAGCTGTTCTTGCTTATCTGCCGTTTTGTAGAAGCTGTTAAGTAGTTTGTCTAGCTGTTCGTTTTTGTAGAAGTGCATAGCAAAACGAGGCATACCGTCACCAGACTGTAACTTCGAGTTGTAAGCGCTATTCCAGTACAAGTGCGGGTCTGCACCATGGAAGTAGTTGGTGTATGCTACGTCGTATGTCGCTTCAAGCATGGCTTGGTTGTACACGGAGAAATCTGGTGTACGAGCACGAGCTTTGATACCGACTTCAGCAAGTTGTTCCACCGCTAGTTGTACAGTGTTGTTAAAGTCGGTCCAACCGTTTGGTGACTGAATTAGAAGCTCGAAAGACTTGCCTGATGGTGTGTCAACAAAGCCATCTTTGTTTACGTCTTTAAAGCCAGCCTTAGCTAGAAGCTCTTTAGCGCCTTCAACGTTATAAGTGTTATAACCTTTGAATTTGTTATGCGTCTCTTCATCAGACCAGGCTTCGAATGCGTAGCCCAGACCTGAAGCGAAGTCATTCACTGTACCACCACCGTAGAATGCGATGTCGATGATAGTTTGGCGATCAAGCGCCATAGAGAATGCACGGCGGAAGTCTACGTTAGTTAGTGCTTCGTTCTTCGCTGCATCAGGGTTTTTGAAGTTTACTACAAACGCTTGAGTACCTGATGGCGGGTACCAGTATTGGTGATTAGGGCTAGCAGCCGCGTAAGTACGGTCGATATCTGGTACGAAAGAAGAAGTCCAGTCCATCTCACCGTTTACAATTTTACCTAGGAACTGGTCGTTGTTTGCGATTTGAGGAACACGTAGACAGTCTACATCTAGGTTGTCTGCATCCCAGTAGTTAGGGTTTTGACACTGAATGTATAGCTGAGGAGTGAAAGTGTCGACCACTGTGAATGGACCAGTACCAACGGGATTTTCGTTGGTGAACATTGTCGGATCGCTCACTTTGCTCCATACGTGCTTAGGTACCACTGGTACTTTAGCAATTTCGTAAGGAACGTTTGAGTTTGCTTCGCTCAGGCGGAATTTAACCTGGTAGTCGTTCACTTTTTCTACGCCAGTCACCCAAGAGTTGATACCTGATTGGTCTAATTCAGGCTTCTCTTTTACCAGGTTGAAAGAGTAAACAACGTCATCCGCTGTAAACGCTTGACCGTCAGACCATTTCACGCCTTTACGAATGTCGAAAGTCACGCTCATCAGGTCGTCAGCCATTTGGAAGTTTTCGGCTAGACGAAATACAGGTGTGTTACCGTGCATTTCGTTGAAAATAACCAGTGGCTCGTAAATAAAGTCGGTTGTTGTGTGCAGGTTTGTTGCACCCAAGAAAGGGTTAAAGTTACGAACGAAAGTTGTAAACTCTTTAGGGTGGATAGTCAGTTCACTGCGTTCAGCCGCAGTAGCTACCGATGCAAAACCTGTAGTAGCTGTAGCAATAATTGCTGTTGCTATTGCTGTTTTTTTAATATTGGCAAGCATAGCTGTTCCTTACTGTTTGCTTCATTTCACTATATGGAATTGAATGTCATCAATTGATAAACACTCGCCAAGACCTACCTCTTAGTTTTGTCGCAACTTATGTTCTTCACATGTCATCACGTTAAGAGTGGCCTGTAGGCCTTTGGCAGAAGTAAGAAAACACCTTCTCTTCAAAATAATCAAACTCGCATCCCGTTAAATACGTCAAAATAGAACCAGACTACGTTGTAAACGTCATTTTGTTTGCTTTTGAACCAGTCTGAGTCCAAAAATAAACCTTGATATGCGTCGCAGTTGGTATTCGGTTTAATGCTAATAGTTAGTGGTTGCTAATCTATTGGCTCTTTTTATTCCAGTGTTTTTAGTGTTGCTTATAGTTCAGCGATCTGGCTCACATGCATCAATCATGTTAATTTTTCTGGTAAAATTTAATCTGCCGTTCTGTTGTGATTGAGTTCTCAATCTGTGCCAATTGTCTGTCAGTTTAGGGTTATTCGATGACTCAATTCGCTTTCTAATCGTCGATTTTTCGGTCTTTAAGGTTCTTTTTTTATTTCGAGAAGGAAGTGGTGGCCAGCGGGATTTCAATTTTGTCATTAAGAGCGTTAACAAACGTGACTACCCAAAATAAGAAAGCCCCTGACTTGGTGAAGGGGCCCGGGCTTGTATCTGTTTTAGATATAGAGCGTTAGCTAGTCAGCAGTCTCTGTAGTTTATCGCGTTGCGCTTCGATGTAAGCTCGTTCTGGGCTTCGCTCCTTGCAGTGGGTAAGGATGAATTCAATTGAGCTGAGAACGGTTCTCCAGCGCGGCGTTTGGGGTAAGGTTTCGATGCGCATGTACTTGTCTAATGTGCGGGTCTGCAACGTGCTGCGATCGAGATATACCCGCCATAAACCGCTTTGTTCAGCAAAAGTAAATTTACTTTCTCCAGTTGCTGACTCCCAGTACTCGAGCGCATGTGTCATCACGTCGACCAACACTTCGCGCATTAGATCCTGCTTGTCTTTTTTATTGCCCAGTGCTTTGTCTGCCAAACGAGTGAACTCGCCACCTAACTCTTTCAGCTTCTGTAGCTGTTCTTTATCGCCGTCGAATGCATAGCCGGATAGTACTTCTACCGCCGTTTCCAGATTATGGATACGTGCCGTATTAGCCCCACCTCCGACATTAAAGATGTACATAATATCTAAGCCAGAACCTTCAGGAAGTTTAAGAATATCTGCTTCAATGTTCTGACGAATATTCTCAATGTATATATCAATTTTTCCACAGTAATGTGGTTGAGTAACAGTCAGAAATTTTGGCGCAATCAACTCATCAGCTGAAGATCGCTTTAGTTGCTCTAGACTGCGTTTAAATAGCTTACATGCCGCCTGATTTGCAAAGCGAATACGTTGATCTTCATGCAAACAGATAATGGCTTCTGGTGCTGATTCTAACTGCTCAAGCAAACGCCCCTGAGTTTCTAACAGGCTCGCTTCTACTTCCGCTCGTTGGCGAAGTTCTGATTCAAGTAACTTATTCTCAATGTGGCGTATCTCCGCTTTACTCGCCGTTAAATGTGCCTGAATTCGGGCGGCTAACTCTTGTTTATTAAATGGCTTAGATAAGTAATCATTTGCCCCTGCTTCGAATCCTCTGACACGGTCCTCTGTTTGGCTGAGTGCCGTTAACATGATGATAGGTAATTCGGCATGACCATAGGTTTGACGAAGTTCACTACACACCTGATAGCCACTCATGCCTGGCATCATAATGTCTAACAAGAGAAGCTCGGGTTTCTCTTTTTCGATCAGTGCCAGCGTTTCCGGACCGTCAGAAATAGTACGAACACGATAGCCTTCTAAACGTAAAAAGCTTTCTAGTACTCGCAGGTTAACGGGTTCATCGTCTGCCACATAGAGTAGTGGGCCATCTGGGTTTTCGGGTAAAGACAGGCTATCCGCGCAGCCCAGATTCAGTTCCGGTATCTGGAAGTGCCCTCGGGCGGCCAGTGTCTGTGTGGCCTTTATCTCTTCGTCACTCGCCAATGGCAGCGTGAAACTGAAAGTCGTCCCAACCATTGGCTGACTGCTGACATATAAAGAGCCGCCCATTAGTTCAATCAATTGGCGGCTGATCGATAGCCCCAATCCTGCTCCTCGCCGGTAGCGGCTGCCATCCTGACCAGCTTGAATTAATGGTTCAAAGATGTGCTCAAGATGTTCTGCAGGGATACCTTGCCCCGTATCTACGACTTGAACGCGCACATACTCATCCACTACATTGGCTGAGATTACAATTTTCCCTTCGGAAGTGTACTTAATGGCGTTGCCAATCAGGTTGTAAAGCACTTGTTCTAAACGTTGCGGGTCGGCCGAGACGGCTTTTAGATCATTGGGTACCTGATTAATGATTCGAATGGTTTTATTGCCGAGTAAATGGCTTGATAGCTCAAGTACCAGTTGAGTCGAACTCGCCAGACTGACTGCGGATTGTTGTATGTCCATGCTGCCATGGCGCATTTTATGGTAATCCAGTAAGTCGTCGACTAGGTTGGCAAGACGCTGACCACTCTTAATGATGATATCAAGCTGATATTTCTGGTTTGCAGGGATAGCGCCATTCGCACCGGATATCAGCGTTTCTGCAATTCCTACCATGCCGTGCAGAGGTGTGCGTAGTTCATGTGAAGTGGTGGCAAGAAATTCATCTTTTAGTTTATCTGCAATTTGTAACTCTTCGTTCTGCTTCTGAATCAATCGGATGTTACTTTCCAACTCTTCATTTTGCTTTTTGATGGTTTGGATCTTTTCACGAATTGATCGCTGCATACGCTCAAAGCTGATTGCCAAGCGGCCGATTTCGTCTTTTCTTTTGGTATTAAACGTCGTTTCGTCCAGGTCTCCCGCGGATACCCGTTCTGCAGCCCAGGTTAGTTTGAGCAATGGCGAGGTAATGAAGTTCGATAAATAGTGTGAGGCAATGACGACAAGAATGATCGCGGTGAGCATCGCGATAATGAACAGCTTTTCCAACTGATAAATCCGGGCAAATGCTTCTTTCTCTGGTAATTGCACCACCAACGCCCAGTTCATGCCGCGTGTCCTGATTGAGGTGTAGGCTGCAATGATCGCCTCATTGAGACCATTGGTATAGGTTCCTACGCTTGTGTTTCCAGCCAGTGCTTGGTCGATGATTTGCAAACTATTTTGAATGTTATCTTGTTTCGTGTTGATGCTGCGAGGGAGGTGGTCGCTTCCCACTAGTAACGTCTCAATGGATGACTCTTGGTTCTGATCAGCAACAAGTTTGGTTACGCCATTGCTTGGCAGGCTGAACATCGCGTAGCTATGAAGGTAACCTTGTTGAACAATTGGTGCGCCCAGCCACGCGATCTGTTTACCATTTTCAAGTGAAAAATCGGAAACGATAACAGGAGTGTAGTCTTCATTCACTTTACGGCGTTCGTTAACATCATCCGCTAAACGACGAAATGCTTTACCGAGTGAAGAGTTTTTATATTGGCCTGAGAGGAGGTTCGTACCGTAATTGTCGTCTTTATTGATTGAGTAGGTAACATTGCCGTTGATATCGACCAATAGGATGTCATTGAAGTCAGAACGCTTGAGGAGCTCTAAATAAGCCCAATGGTAGCGTTTATGAAGCAGTCGGTACCGTTCACTCCCGACAAAATTGGAAGACTCCGGCAAAATCGACGTTTTGATTTGGTCTCCGCTGCCTTCTATGTAGCGGTGTTGAGCATTTTTACGTGACTCTTCAATGTCGTTGCCTAAGCGGCTGAACGCATTGACTAAGCCATAAAAGCGGCCTCCGCTGGCGTAGGCAAGTTCAGAGCGAACAAACCCCATAACCTCGGTTTCGCGAGCTTCAAAGTAGTTCACAATTTGCTGTTGCTTGGAATCCCGCACCGATAAAAGGTGCGACGTGCTTTGTTCTTGCAGATCTTGGCTATGGGAGCGCAGGAAAAAAATCGCAGTAATCGTTAGAGGTGTCAGGCTGAGGACAAGAAACGCAGTCATCAGCGTACTCTGAAGACGCTTAAACTTTTGTTTTTTGTAAAATTTGAACATGGGTAAGGTTGCAACTCATAAAGGGCAGCAGAAAACACAGTTATCGCTGCCGAGGTTCTCGTCAAAAACGGATAGAATTTAAATTCGATAGAAATGACAAAATTAACGAGTTTTTTTTCTTTGACAAGAAAGTCGAGTGCAAAGCGTGCAGAGTCACGCAGTTTTTCGTACGTTTTGTGGGGTAATAGCGAAAATTTGCGCAGATTACCATCTGCGCGCAAGGTGATTAAGGCTTTTTAGCGTAGTAAATCGAGAACTTCTTAGTCTTATTTAGCGTCTCGCAATTACTGAAAGCGCTTTCAATAATTGGCGGATACTTTAAGAAGCTGTTGGCAACAATGATCATTTCGCCATTGTGAATCAGATATTTTGGCGCATCCCCAAGTAAGGTTTCTGCTGCGTTGTAGTTCGTGTCCAGACCGCTGTGGAATGGTGGGTTACTGATGATAAACCGATAGTCGTTTGCGGTGTCTGAGTAGATGTCAGAAGCAAACACGTTCCCTGCTAAACCATTGGCTTTCAGTGTTGCTTGGCTTGATGTGATGGCATAAGCATTGATATCACACATCTCAATCTGAATTCCTGGATTGGTTTTTGCCATAAATGCACCCAGTACACCAGCACCGCAACCAAAGTCGAGCACTTTACCAGATAATGTCGGCAAGGTTTCGAGCAATAGCTGGCTACCTAAATCGAACTCGCCATGGCTGAATACGCCGGGCAAGCTTTTAACTATCAGTGATTGGTCACCCAGATTGATAGTGTATGACTTAAACCAGTCGAGCTGATTAAATGGTGCTGGCTCGTTTAAGCATTGACCCCAGTAAAAAGAACAGCGGCGTGCGGAGTCGTATTTATTCACCGGACCGTACTCTTTAAACATTTTCTCAATGCTTTTGACGCCAGAGCGGTTTTCACCAACTACGGCAATTTCGGTATTAATACCGAGTTTTGCCATTAGCATTGCAAGTAAGTACTCGGCTTCTGCTTTGGCTTTTGGCCAGTACAGCAACAACATGTCTGCTTGAGTATCAATGTCAAATTCAGAACCAAAGTGGCTTTTGATTTTGTCAGAGGTACTAATTTGGCGGTAATAGCTGTAGTTGGATGTGAAAACTTCGACAGATTCACAATGTGCGGTCAGCTCTAGCGGAAAAAAATCTTCGACTTCACCGGCAACTAATACATGCTTTCCATTGAAGTATTCCAGTTGGCGTTGAGCGATTTGGCTTGGAGCGATATAAGCAGACATAAATTTGGTTCATCAGAAATAATTTGGGCCAGATTTTCGCACAATCTGGCCCAAGCTTGAAGTAATTAACGAGTGACTAAGTGTTGTCTTGATTGGTAAGGAAGTCTTTAAACTCCTCTTCGTAAATATTAAACAGCACCATGGTGATAGCAAAAATCAGTGGGCCATAAATCAGGCCGATTAAACCAAACAGTTGCAGACCACCTAATAACGAGAAGAAAATCATTAAGGTGTTCATTCCCGCGCTGCCTTGCATCAGAAACGGGCGCAATAAGTTATCAATAGAGCCGACAATCACCACGCTCCATGCGGTGAGGAAGATTGCCCAAGTTGTGTCGCCTGTTAAAAACAGGTAAGCCGCTGCTGGAATCCAGATTAAAGCAGTACCTACAACAGGTATGAACGATGCGAAACCTATCATAGTGCCCCAAAATAGCCCTGGGAAACCAGCTAGCCACATACCAATACCACCCGCAAATCCTTGCGCAATGGCGGTAAGAAACGATCCCATCACAGCCGATTTCGAAACCTGCTCAATTTCGGTCAGGATTTTGTCTTCCTGACTACGAGACAGGGGCAGGATGTGACGAATAGCGGAAATGATTTTTTCGTGATCGCGTAGTAAGAAGAACAGAACAAACAGCATAAGGAAAAAATCCATTAAGAAGTTTGTTGCGTCCCCCAAAATTTTGGCACTGATCGCTACAAGATTTGAACCAAATGAAGTCGCAAACTGCGCAATTTTTTCTGCGATTGCTTTAGGCTCAATTTTGTCAAAAGGTAAGTACTCATTCACCAGCGACAAGCCTTTTACAACTAAAGGATGCTGGAAAATGTCCTGAATGCCTCCGTTCGTTACCCACTTATAGGTGTTTTGCGAAAAGACGGACCCTTGTTGAACGATAGCGGCGAACACAAACAAAAGCGGGATAACGATAATAAAAGTCAGCACAACACAAGACAGTAGAGATGCTATGTTCTGATGCGATGGCAATTTTTTTTCAAACCACTCGTGAATCGGGAACATGAGCAACGAGATAATAAAAGCCATGACGATCGAATTGATGTAGGGTTCAACCAGTAAATAGCAAGCAAAAGCAGCGGCGAGCAGAGCGATCATTAAAACACGATGGCTCGACGTGATTTTTATATTGTTTGACATAAGATAAATCCAACTAACGGATGACGTTTAGGTTTCCAGCATCATATAGCGGCAGCTTTGAACCTTTATTACGATACGCGCTACGTGTCTTATAACATTGTGGAATTAGAGCCTAGTAGCATACCTTGTTATAATGACTACAAATCAGTCGGTTATCAATCAGGAGATGTCAAATGGGGTGTTGTGACGGCGGTAAGAAATGTCAAAATGCGAAAAAAAGCAAACGCATACCGTGGTTTGCCATCGTGATTAGTGTATTCGCGCTGTTAGTTATTTTGAACTGGCGGTAAAAGTAAAAAAAGGACCATGAAAGTCCTTTTTTGTACTTATATATCTACAGCTTAGCGATTATTTTTCTTCTGCAGCCAAGATAGCGAAACAGCGATCCGCGGCTTCTAGTGTCGCATCAATTTCTTTTGAACCGTGCGCTAGAGACGTGAAGCTGGCTTCAAATGCTGATGGTGCAAGGTATACGCCGTGATCGAGCATAAGGTGGAAGAATCGTTTAAAGCGTTCAACGTCACACTTAGTTACGTCTTCGTAGCATGTCACGCTTTCCTGGTCAGTGAAGAAGAAACCAAACATGCCGCCCACTTGGTTTACTACTAGTGGAATACCATGTTTGTCTGCCAGAGACTTAAAGCCGTTTGCTAGCTGCTTCGTTTTTGAAGCCAGACGTTTTTCGTTGCCTTCTTCTTTTAACAGACTCAAACAAGCGTAACCAGCCGCCATTGCTACTGGGTTACCTGAAAGCGTCCCCGCTTGGTATACCGGGCCTGTCGGAGCAACGTATTGCATCACTTCTTTACGGCCACCGAAAGCACCAACGGGCATGCCGCCGCCGATCACTTTACCTAATGTCGTTAGGTCTGGTTTGATGTTGTAGTAGGCTTGAGCTCCACCCAGTGCAACGCGGAAGCCCGTCATTACTTCATCAAAAATCAGTAGTGCGCCTTCTTGGTCACAAATTTCACGCAGACCTTCGTGGAAGCCTTCTACTGGAGGGATACAGTTCATGTTGCCAGCGACTGGCTCAACGATAATACACGCGATCTCGCCTTTGTTTGCGGCAAACAGTTCACGTACAGAATCCAAATCGTTAAACGTCGCTGTTAGGGTATGCTTCGCAAAGTCTGCTGGTACGCCCGGTGAACTCGGTTGACCCAGAGTTAGCGCGCCTGAGCCTGCTTTCACAAGTAAGCTATCAGCATGGCCATGGTAGCAACCTTCGAACTTCATGATTTTGTCGCGGCCTGTGAAACCACGAGCCAGACGAATGGCGCTCATGGTTGCTTCAGTACCAGAGCTTACCATGCGAAGTTGTTCCATTGATGGCACAAGTTCAGAAACCAGCTCAGCCATGGAAATTTCCAATTCAGTCGGTGCTCCAAAGCTCAAACCACGTTGTGCTGCGTCAATCACTGCCTCGCGAATTACCGCATGGTTGTGGCCAAGAATCATTGGCCCCCAAGAACCTACGTAATCAATGTACGCTTTACCATCGGCATCAAAAATCAGTGCACCGTCTGCTCGTTCGATAAATAGCGGTGAACCGCCAACGCCGTTGAATGCACGAACTGGTGAATTTACACCGCCAGGAATGGTTTTCTGAGCTTTTTGATACAGCTCTGATGATTTGGTCATGGGATTATCCTCTTTTGATTGCTCGGACCAAGTGGAGCGCATTGTACCTAGCTATAATCAACTTAGAAACGTTTTGCTCAATTTATGTGTTGTTTTTCCGCTGAATATTATATATCCGTATTCAATATAAAGAATCGGCGGTGAATACTTGAACGAGTTTGTCAGGTATTGGATAATCGTGAACAATTAGTACAAATTTGACGTCTTGCTTCAGGCTTGACGCATTACACGAGTGAGAGAGGTCTTCGTGAGCGAAGTAAACGTACCATTATCTTTTTCTGATGCTGCAGCATCTCGCGTTAAAGCGCTGATTGCGGAAGAAGAAAATCCAGAATTGAAATTGCGCGTATACATTACTGGTGGTGGCTGTAGTGGTTTCCAATATGGCTTCACTTTTGATGAGAATGTAAATGACGGTGATACAACGATAGTAAACAGTGGCGTAACACTGGTTGTAGACCCTATGAGCTTGCAATATCTTATCGGCGGCGTTGTGGATTACACTGAGGGTTTGGAAGGGGCTCGCTTCTTCGTTAATAACCCGAATGCAACAACCACTTGTGGTTGTGGTGCATCATTTAGCGTGTAATCAGCACGATCAAAGGCAGCCTGTGGCTGCCTGAGTTTCATCTTTATGTAGTTATTGTGTACGTAAAGGCGCTCCCTGTAAGCGGTTGCAAGAAAGAAAATAATAAGGACTTTTTATGTCTGCTATTTCTTTCGTGCGACAACGTGTCGGGCGTCCTTGGCTAATATCTCTAATTCTTGTTGTTACTCTTGTGGCATGGCTGGCCATTGGGCAGTTTAACGTACAAGACCAACCATCCATTTCTCCAACACCTCAATCCAGTCAGACCCCGATTGCCAAGGTGATGTTTGACACTTTTATTGCTCAACCGACCCGAAAAACCATTGAGTTATATGGCCGAACAGCGCCAGATCGTCAGGCACGCTTAGGGGCCGAAGTCGCAGGTAAAATCGTCAGTCTGAATATAGAAAAAGGCCAAACTGTTAAGCGTGGCCAGGTCATTGCCAATATTGATAAGCGCGATCTTGGCATTCAACTTCAGCGGGCGCAGGCCATGCTTGTGGTACAACAAAAAGAGTTTAACGCAGCTCGTTCTCTCAAGAGTAAAGGACTTCAAGGTGAGGTGGCATTCGCTATCGCTGAAGCGGCTTTGGTGGATGCCCGGGCCAATCTAAGCAACGTTCAAACCGCATTGAAAAATACCGAAGTAAAAGCCCCGTTTGATGGCATTGTTGACCGTCACTTCGTTGAAGTTGGAGATTTTGTTGCTATTGGAGACCCCATTGCGACCGTTATTGATTTAGACACCTTAGTTATAGAAGCCGATGTGAGCGAGCGGCACATTCAGTATCTGGTCGAGGGATTAAAAGCAGATGTGAGAATGGTTAACGAGCACCAATATCAAGGCACATTGCGTTATATCGGCCGTATCTCCTCCGCTTTTACAAATACTTTTCCGATTGAAATTGAGATAGATAACCGAGATTCACGGATGCCTGCGGGGATAAGTGCGGAAGTGATCTTACCTTTGACGGAAGTGCTCGCAATAAAAGTCACCGCTGCGATGTTGGCTTTGGACGAAGAAGGGAATCTTGGAGTTAAAACGCTACGCGACGGTCACGTTAAATTTATACCTATTCAATTGGTTAAGGCAGAAAACGATGGAGTATGGCTCTCTGGACTCGGAGAGAAGAGTGACGTTATCGTTCTTGGTCAGGGATTTGTTCGTGATGGGGACCCAGTCTCTGCGACCAGAGTAGACGATGTGGTTTCAAACTCAGTAAGCGAACAATAAGGAGACGGTATGTATTCGCTAATTGATGCAGCTTTATCCCGCTCACGCACCATGATGACTTTCCTCCTAATGATCCTGATTGCCGGTGTCATTACTTACGTCACGATCCCGAAAGAGTCCAGTCCGGATATTACTATTCCAATTATTTATGTTTCTGTTGGTCATCAGGGAATTTCTCCCGTTGATGCTGAGCGATTATTGGCGCGTCCGATCGAGCAAGAATTACGTTCGATTGAAGGAGTCAAGGAGATGACCTCGGTTGCGTCGGAAGGGCATGCTTCTGTTACGTTGGAGTTCAGTGTTGGCGTCGATCTGGATAAAGCGATGGCTGATGTGCGAGAAGGTGTGGATCTGGCTAAAGTTAAGTTTCCGGAAGGAAGCGATGAACCCACCGTCAATGAAGTGACATTTGCATCTGAAATGCCAGTATTGACTGTCGTACTTTATGGCTCTGTGCCTGAGCGGACAATTGTACAAGTTGCCAGAGCACTAAGAGACAAGCTAGAGAGTTTTCGTCAGGTATTAGAAGTGGATATTGCTGGTGATCGGGAAGATATTGTCGAGATCGTCGTTGATCCTCTTTTGATGGAAAGTTATGGGTTGGATCAGGCGGATATATACAATTTGATCGCGCTGAACAACCGTGTAGTCGCTGCTGGTTTTATTGATACCGGCTATGGACGTTTCTCGGTAAAAGTACCGTCGGTGTTTGATTCTTTAAAAGACGTACTCGAGCTGCCAATCAAAGTGAATGCTAAAGAGGTGATCACATTTGGCGATGTCGCGACGGTGCGCAGAGCATTCCGCGATCCGGAAAGTTTTGCCCGTCTGGATGGTGAACCAGCCATCGTATTAGATGTGAAGAAGCGAGCCGGTGAGAACATCATAGAAACCGTAGAATTAATCAAAGAGGTCGTAACTCAAGCTCAAAACCGGACTGAATGGCCAGGCAATCTACAGGTTAAATATACGGGTGATCAGTCGGATGATGTCAAACTCATGCTCAGCGATCTGCAAAATAATGTTCTTTCCGCGATTATTTTGGTGGTGATCGTCATCATTGCGATCTTGGGAGTACGAACGGCGTTGCTGGTGGGCATTTCTATTCCCGGTTCTTTCCTTACGGGGCTGTTGGTGCTTTCGATATTTGGTCTGACCGTCAACATCGTCGTGTTGTTTGCTTTGATTATGGCGGTGGGGATGCTGGTGGACGGTGCTATTGTGGTGACAGAATTTGCTGATCGCCGAATGCAGGAAGGTACACCGCGCAACGAGGCTTACCGAGATGCAGCTAAACGCATGGCCTGGCCGATCACTGCATCGACGGCTACAACCTTAGCGGCTTTCGCACCTCTGCTTTTCTGGCCAGACATTACGGGTGAGTTCATGAAATACTTACCATTAACGCTTATTGCTACATTAGCTGCATCACTGGTGATGGCGTTACTGTTTGTGCCTGTGATAGGCGGAATTATAGGTAAGCCTCAAACCATAGATGATAACGCTAAGCAAGAGATGATAGAGCTCTATAATGGCAATTTTGATAGAGCGACAGGTATCACCAAATTTTATTATCAGACGTTATCGGTTGCAATTCGCCACCCCTGGAAAGTGTTGATCAGCGCCATTTTGTTAGCCGCAGGGGTCGGTGTCACCTACAGCAAAGCGGGGATAGGTGCGGAGTTTTTCCCGGAAGTAGATCCAGCATTCTTTACAGTGAAAGTGCGTTCTTATGGTGATCTCTCAATTAATGAAAAAGATACGGTAATGCGTCAAATAGAGCAGGTGATGCTTGGTCATGATGAGTTCGAGAGCGTCTATACCCGCACGGGAGCGAGTAACAATGGGGATGAAATTGGTCAGATTCAAATAACGCCTGTCGATTGGCAGTATCGACGTAAAGTCAAAACCATTATTGATGAACTAAAGGCAGTCACTGACCGTTTTGCTGGGGTTGAGCTCGAATATAAATTTGCAGACGCAGGTCCCCCGGTTGAGCATGACGTCGTCATTGAGGTCTCTTCCCGAAGTAGCAGCATCAGTGAGTTAGATTCTGCGGCTAAAATAATACGTCTTTGGGCAGATGCTAATCCTGCGTTGACCAACCTGAGTGATACCACTAATAAAGATGGCATTGATTGGCAAATAGACATTCAACGAGATGATGCGGCACGTTTTTTGGCTGACGCGACGTTAGTTGGCAATACGGTTCAATTTGTCACGAACGGCTTAAAAATTGGTGACTATTTACCGGATGATGTTGATGAAGAAGTGGATATACTGGTGCGTTATCCTCAAGATAAGCGTGACATTGGCCGCTTTGATCAGCTCCGGGTTAAGACGGCGGCTGGTATGATACCGATCACTAACTTTGCCCAAATTAAGCCAGATCACAAGCAAGGTACAATTCGCCGGGTTGATGGACATCGGGTTATCAATATTCAGGCTGATATGGCAGAAGGTTACAATCTGGCATTGGAGCTACCTAAAATAGCTGAGGAAGTCGAAAATCTCGGGTTGCCTGAAGGCGTTGAGTACAAGATTCGTGGTCAGAATGAAGAACAGGATCACTCTTCCGCTTTTTTACAAAGTGCTTTTGTTATCGCATTGGGAGGGATGGCGCTCATCTTGATCACTCAGTTCAATAGTTTTTATCAAGCCTTTTTGATTCTGAGTGCAGTGTTGTTTTCAACCGTTGGGGTGTTTGCTGGCTTGCTTATTTTCCAAAAACCATTTGGCATTATTATGTCCGGTATCGGTGTGATCGCACTGGCGGGCATTGTAGTGAACAACAATATCGTATTGATTGATACCTATAACCAGATGTGTAAAAGAGGTTTAAACAAATCTGAAGCTATTTTGCGGACAGGTGTGCAACGCTTAAGACCGGTATTACTGACCACCATCACGACCATTCTGGGCTTATTGCCGATGGTTTTAGAAATGAATATCGATTTGGTCAATCAGAAAGTCGAATTTGGTGCACCGAGCACGCAGTGGTGGTCTCAGCTAGCAACGGCTGTTGCTGGAGGGCTGGCTTTTGCTACTTTGCTCACTTTGGTGCTAACCCCTTGTCTTCTTATGCTCGGCAGAGATCAGAGGTCTGAAAAGTCGCCAATATCAGAGGAAAAAGAAACCACATAAGTGGCCTCTTTCCTATCTGAAATGGTTATTTCATGGTTAACAGCTCGCTGTAACGATCGAGTTTAGCCATATGAATTTTAGCCTTGGCCAAAAACGATATTCGTGCTTGTCCTGTCAATGATTGTGACTGAGGCAAGTTAACCGTGCGCGGGTTTTTGTGAACACCATTGACCAAAAACTCGTAGTGTAAGTGCGGGCCAGTCACGCGACCAGTACCACCTAGCGTACCGATAGTTTGACCTTGTTTAACGCGCTGCCCCGTTTTTACAGTGCGTTTGGTTAAGTGTAAGTACTTGGTAACGTAAGTATTACTGTGCTTGATAAACACATAGTTACCGTTGAATTTATTGTAGGACGACTTCTCTACAACACCGTCGCCTGCCGCCCAAATTGGGGTGCCGACTGGCGCTGCATAGTCCGTTCCTCTGTGTGGGCGAACCTGGCCGGTTACTGGGTGAAGACGACGAGGGTTAAAGTTGGAGCTCACGCGACGGAAATCCAGTGGCGCGCGTAAAAAGGCCTTCCGCATGGCCCGGCCATTCTCGTCGTAATATTTACCGGATTTTTCATCTAAAACCGCAGTGAAGGTTTCGCCTTGGTTTTTGAACACGGCCGCGATGATTTTGCCGCGTCCAATCACTTCACCTTCTACGACTTCCTCCTGGTAAAGTACGCGGAAGGTGTCGTCTTTACGAATATCTAAGGCAAAGTCGATATCCCAGCCAAAAATACCGGCTAACTCCATGATTTGGTTTCCGTTTAATCCAGAAGAAATACCGGCATTCCAGAAGTTGGATTTAATGGTAGCCTCTGCAAAGTTGTACTGGTAATCGACCTCTTTTTTGTCGATTTCAGAAACGTACTTACCATTTTTAAGTTTTATTCGGAAGGTTTCGAAAGCGCTCAAAGTGCGTCTAAGCTGAACTAAGTTATTCTCTTCATCGAAACCAAATTGCAGGCTGTCTCCAGGTCGAAGACGCGTCAATTGCTCTTCCACCTCTTTATCGGACGACACTAATTCATGCAGTATTCGAGGTGATAAGCCGACCCGGCTAAAGAGAACGGCTGCACTTTCCCCGTCTTTAACTCGATAAGTTTCCCAGCGTAATACCGAAGAGGTGGCTGAAGCGCCATTTAATGTTGTCAGCTCCATAGATATAGGAACAGGATAAGATTGCCCGACGATTAATCGGCTTTGTTGTGGGTTCAGATCTTGCGGATCGGGTAAAAAGAACAGTGCAAAGATAATCAGAGCACTAAAAAAACCGATCAGTACTTTGTGCAAGAATGGAAGTCGGACAAAAATTGAATGCATGGGGTACGTGATTGCTCAATTAAACGTAAAAAATGACAACTACATAGTCTAACGTGTTTCAAAATACATCGCTATTCAAGTAATATGTTCAGCTATTATATTTTGCCAAATCTGTGGGAGTGAACAAGAATGGCGAGCATTGAAGCTGCATTAGCCGAGATTAAGCGCGGTGTTGAAGAGCTGATTCCAGAAGAAGAGCTGATCGCAAAACTAAAAGAAGACCGTCCTTTACGTATTAAATTGGGCGCGGATCCTACGGCACCAGACATTCACCTAGGCCATACGGTAATTTTCAATAAGCTACGCTTGTTCCAAGAGCTAGGTCATGAAGTGACGTTCCTTATCGGTGATTTCACTGCAATGGTTGGTGATCCAACAGGTAAAAACACCACTCGTCCACCGCTTAGCCGTGAAGACGTGCTGCGTAACGCGGAAACTTACAAAGAGCAGGTGTTTAAAATTCTAGACCCTGCGAAAACTAAGATTCAGTTTAACTCTGAGTGGCTGTCTGAGCTTGGTGCTGAAGGGATGATTCGCCTTGCTGCAAATCAAACGGTTGCTCGCATGCTAGAGCGTGATGATTTTAAAAAGCGTTACACTGGTGGCCAGCCAATCGCAATTCATGAGTTCATGTACCCACTACTGCAAGGTTGGGATTCCGTTGAAATGACAACGGATGTCGAGCTGGGTGGTACTGACCAGAAGTTCAACCTGTTAATGGGCCGCGAGTTACAAAAATCTCATGGTCAAAAACCTCAGGTTGTCCTAATGATGCCTCTACTTGTCGGTCTGGACGGCGAGAAGAAGATGTCAAAATCTGCGAACAACTACATCGGTATCAGCGAAGCACCAAGCGAGATGTTTGGTAAGATCATGTCGATTTCTGACGACCTGATGTGGAGCTACTACGAGCTACTGTCTTTCCGTCCTCTGGAAGAGATTGCACAGTTCAAAGCGGACGTTGCTTCGGGTAAAAACCCTCGCGATATCAAAGTGCTGCTTGCTAAAGAAATCATTGCACGTTTCCATAGTGAAGCGGATGCAGAGGAGGCTGAGCAAGAGTTCGTTAACCGCTTTGCTAAGAACCAAATTCCTGACGAGATGCCAGAATTTGCTTTCGAAGCTGGTACTCCAGTTGCTAACCTGCTGAAAGATGCAGGCTTGTGTGCTTCAACTTCAGAAGCAATGCGTATGGTAAAACAAGGCGCGGCTAAGATGGAAGGCGAGAAGGTGGAAGACGCTAAGCTTACACCTGAAGCTGGTACCTACGTATTCCAGGTCGGTAAACGCAAATTTGCTCGCATTACGATTCAGTAATCCGTAAATCTGTCAGTAACCAATAACTGAACAAAATGAAAGCGCCGGTTGGCGCTTTCTTTGTATAGGTTCTGGGTTTGTGGTTCAAGTCCACAGAGAATTACTTCTTAGGTAGTCCCTGACTGAAGTTCACCACATCGCTATAAAATAGTTTCTCAAAATGTGTAATAGGGGCAACTGCTGGAGCATTGCCGTCTCTTTTTTCCGGGAAATAATCAGAGACAAACTGAACAAAAATGGTATTGGGTTGGCCATTTTTGTCTAGCCCATATCCCGCCATATTGTAGGTACCATATATAGAGCCACTTTTTGCGATCAGCTGTCCTTTGATAGGAGCGTTGCGCATACTTTGTCGATACTGAAGCGTGCCAGACTCGCCCGATTTCGGCATGATGGCAATCAGATGAAGTTCTTTCTCATGTTTCCAAATATAACGCAGTATATCGGCCATTTTCGTCGCAGATATACGGTTGTTACGTGACAAACCGGAACCATCTTCTAATCGTGCCTGACGTATGTCTACCCCGGTATTGGCGAATATGATTTGTTTGATCGCTTCTGTGCCGTTAGTAAAACTGCCTGGTTGGACAAAAAACTTAGCGCCAAGTGTTTTAGTCAAAGTATCTGCAATCAGGTTGTCTGAGCGCTTAAGCATCAGATCGAGTAAGTCGGGGAGTGGCTTTGATTGATGTTGCGCCAACAGTTTGCGTTGTTTCTTTGGCGCATTCCCGACTCGTATTTTACCTTTCAATTCAATGTTGAGTTGTTTAAGTAAAGTCTCCAGCTTTTTACTGGTATAGAGATCTGGATCCTGTACTGCAAATTTGAGTGGTAGCGGATCCTTCCTATCCACCAGGCAACCTCTTAATTCGTAACGGTTGTCAGGGTTGGCAAGTAAGTCTAAATCGCAGTGTCGGCTTTTTTGAATTGCTCTTGATACTGTCTCTACAGAACTTTTCACATAGATTGGTTGGTGTTCAGGGACGAATACTCGGGTCCCGCCATTTTTCTGTGTATAAATAGACGCTTGTACGCAGTTTCTGTCGAGTGTGATGGTTGATGCCGGAGCGCTATAGCAAACACCAAGAATATCCCACGGCCATCCTATCGCTCTGTTGTAACCAGTGAATAAGCTGTTATCGAGCCACAAATCGCCTTCAATTCGTTTCAAGCCACTTTTTGTAGCAAGGATAAGAAGGTTTTTTAAGTCTTGCGTTTGCAGTGTCGGATCGCCAACAAAACGAATAACAGTATCTGAGCTTGATGTTTCAATCGTGGTACGAAATCTGAAATTATCACCCAACTCCAGTTTTGCTGCCAAAGCCGTCACGATCTTTAGTGTACTTGCTGGAGGGAACAGTTGCTCTGTCGGGTGAATACCGTTGAGCTCTGCATTTCCACTGAGTTTTTGTGCCACCAAGCTAATGCGCGCACCTTCTGGCAACACTTCCTGATGAGGGTAGGCTTGTGAAGTTAAAGGACTGAGCAAGGAAAGTAAAAATAGAGACCAAGATAAACGCATAGTGATACTTTCAGAGATGAGTTATGTAGATGAGTATACCCGAGTTAAACCAAGATGCTAGGTGAAGAAAGCATCGTTTACTGGTCATTTCCCTACAGTGAAACGTATGAGGCAAAAAGAAACAAAGGGCATGAGAATAAATTAATTACATAAAAATGCCCGCTGGCTGCGGGCATCTGATATCCAAGTCGAAAGACAAGAAATTAGAAGTCGTAACGTAGACCTAGAGCCAGTTCGTCTTCTGCGTCGATCTTGGTCGCGATTGTTTGAGCACCAGTCGAACCAAACTTGTCGCCAGAATCGATTAGGTTAAAGTTGTATGAAACGTAACCACGGAAGTTAGGTTTGAAGTAGTAAGACGCATCAAGAGCGATGTTATCGACAGAAGTCTCGTTGTCAGTTTCTGCGTTGTTGTACGTTGTTGTGAATACAGTTTGACCTAGAGTGTAAGCACCCGCTAGCTCGTAACCTGTGTAGTCTACAGTACCAGCAAAGTCGTCAGTCATTTTTTCACCGTCAGTGAATACACCTGCGAAGTATAGGTCACCCATAGTGTAAGATGCAGCAAGCATGTATTCGTTAGCTTCGTCTTGCTCTGCGTAACCCGCCGCTAGATCTACACCAGTGTCTGCTAGAGCGTAGATTGCAGATAGAGAGTAGCCGTCTTGGTCATTGTCTGAGATTGTACCAGCTTGTTCGTTTTCTACACGGTCAGCAAAGCGGTAGCTTGCTCTAACACTCAGGTTTTCGAATTGACCTTTGTAAGCCATCATGTTGTCTGCACGGTCTGCTACAGAAAGTTTGTCTGCTGCAGAGTTACCGTGGTAACCCATGATATCTGTGAAATCTGTAATAACGCCTAGTGCACCTTCGTTTTTACCGTAAGAAAACTCACCCCAAGAGCCACCTAGACCAGCGTATGCAAGACGAGTATCTAGAGTGTCTTCGCCGCTAATGTCTTTGCCATTCTCGTCAAAGTCAGCAGTAGTGAATTCACCTTCCCAGAAACCGATGCCGTATAGGTCATCGCTGACTTGTTGTTTGCCAGTGAAGTTCAGACGGATGCGAGAGTTGTCTTGAGCATCGCCATCTTTCATTGATAGACGAGCTTCAGCGCGGCCGCCCATTTCCAGAGAAGTACCGTCTTGGTTGTAAAGTTCCGCTGCGTTTACGCCAGTTGCCATTGCTGCTGCAGATACAGAAAGAGCAATTAGAGTCTTTTTCATCTTATTTGTCCTAGTTAGCTTGTCCATAATAATTTTTGTATGGGGGAGAGACATGCTCTCAAACGTCATCGGTATCGAGTTGTTTGTTATTTACTCCACAGCCGGAGCTGGTAACTCTTTGATACGTAAACTGACTGGACACGTTTTACCGTTAAAGTTTCATGATGAGTTAGTAAAATGATATAAATTTCGCATTTGAACGCCGTTCGATTGGTGTGTGAAATGTCTTATCTGATTGTAAAATAAGTAATTTACATTTTATTTTGCTTATTTGATATTGATGAGTTTTTACTTTTTTTGATGTTTTTTGTGCGGTGAATAGTTTTGTTTTTCAACAAATTACTATACTGACTATACAAAATAGAGACTCACGTCATTGTGCTGGACCACATAGTGATACTCGGCATCGAATTTGGATGATTTCGCTTCTGAGTTTGTTTACACTAGGGAAAACACATCTTCAAACACACTACCCAGTCTAATGGCAGGGTGGGGTTTTTTTTGTCCAAAGCTAATTGGGCTTGAGGTTATATAATGGAAAAAGTTCCTATGACACTGCGTGGCGAAAAAATGCTACGTGAAGAGCTAGAGCGTCTACTTAAGCTACGTCCTCAAATTTCACAGGCAATTGCAGAAGCTCGTGAGCTAGGTGATTTAAAAGAAAACGCTGAATACCATGCTGCGCGTGAAGAGCAGGGGATTTGTGAAGCACAGATCCGTGATATCGAATACAAACTATCTGTTGCACAGGTTATTGATGTGACTAAGATGGAAAACACGGGTAAAGTTATTTTTGGCTCAACTGTGACTTTGATTGATATCGACACTGATGAAGAAAAGACTTACCAGATAGTTGGTGATGATGAAGCTGATATTAAATCTGGTCGTATTTCAGTCAGTTCTCCAATCGCTCGCGGTCTTATCGGTAAAATGGAAGGCGATGAAGTGGCTATCCAAACACCTGGCGGTGCAAAGGACTTCGAAATTGACCGAGTTGAATATCTTTAATCAGATCATTCATCTATCTTATCAAACGTAAAAAGGTCGCCGATGGCGACCTTTTTATTCAACAACGTAAGTGCTTTCTTCACGTAAGTGGATGTTACTTACGAGGGATTTCGATTTTACGCTCTTCAGATTGACGGTACAGCACAAGTACTTTACCGATAGTCTGAACTTTTTCTGCGCCCGTCTCACGTACGATAGCGTCGATGATTAGCTGTTTTGTTTCACGATCTTCTGAAGCAACTTTTACTTTGATCAATTCGTGATGGTTTAGAGCGATTTCAATTTCTGCTAGCACGGCTTCTGTAAGTCCATTTGCGCCCATTAGCACAACAGGTTTTAAACTGTGAGCCAGGCCTTTTAGGTGCTGCTTTTGTTTGGTGCTTAGGTTCATTACGCGGCCAATTTTCTTTAAAATAAGGGTTGAAAAAAGCTATTTTAACGCCATCTATTGCTGAAGACTATAATTTATTGAGTAATAGGTTACGCCAATTGAAACAATAGCTCCTATTTGCGCTTTGTTAGGATTAAAATGAGTAAACAAAAACATTCGGCGAGTTCTGGTCGCTGGTTGAAAGAACACTTTGACGATAAATACGCGAATGAAGCTCGTAAAAAAGGCTACCGTTCACGCGCTTATTTCAAGATTGATGAGATCCAAACGAAAGATAAGTTGCTGAAGCCGGGGATGACCGTCGTCGATTTAGGGGCTGCGCCCGGTGGTTGGTCTCAATATGCTGCTAAAATAGTAGGAGATAACGGTCAAATCATTGCTTGTGATTTGTTACCAATGGATCCAATTGCTGGTGTAAGCTTTTTACAAGGTGACTTTCGTGACGATGCGGTATTAGAAGCGTTGTTAGACAGAATCCAACCGTCAATGGTCGACGTAGTTATGTCTGATATGGCACCTAATATTGCGGGGAATAACTCTGTTGATCAACCTAGAGCTATGTATTTAGTTGAATTGGCTTTAGATATGTGTCGACAAGTTCTAGCGCCTAATGGTAGCTTTGTTGTTAAAGTTTTCCAAGGTGAAGGCTTCGATCAGTATGTGAAAGAAGTCCGAGACATGTTTAAAGTCGTAAAAGTAAGAAAACCAGACTCATCGCGAGCTCGCTCTCGAGAAGTCTTTGTCGTAGCCACTGGTTACAAAGGTTAACCATTTTACTCCCATGGGAGCGTGTTAACACTATGGCTACAGTGAATGAACTGTAGTACCCTACCTTTAATTACAATTAGTTATCGAGAGGCTTACACCTTGAGTGACATGGCAAAAAATTTAATACTGTGGCTTGTTATCGCTGTCGTTTTGATGTCGGTATTCCAGAGCTTTGGCCCTGGGGAAAGTAATGGCAGAACCGTGGATTACACCACGTTTGTACAGGAAGTTGGCCAAGGCCAGATTCAAGAAGCAACTTTTAAAGGCGAAGAAATTAGTTTCGTTCGTCGTGGCGGCGGCGCCAAAATGGTTACGTACATGCCTGTGTACGATCAAAAGCTTCTGGATGACCTAATTAATCAAAATGTGAAAGTGCAAGGTACGCCTCCTGAAGAGCAAAGCTTGCTAGGCACAATTTTCATTTCTTGGTTCCCAATGATCTTACTGATTGGTGTATGGATATTCTTCATGCGTCAAATGCAAGGCGGTGGCGGTAAAGGCGCGATGTCTTTCGGTAAGAGCAAAGCTCGTATGATGAGCGAAGATCAAATCAAAACCACATTTGCTGACGTTGCTGGTTGTGATGAAGCAAAAGAAGACGTAAAAGAATTAGTTGACTACCTACGTGATCCAAGTCGTTTCCAGAAGTTGGGCGGTAAAATCCCGACTGGTGTGCTAATGGTTGGTCCTCCTGGTACAGGTAAAACGCTACTTGCTAAAGCGATTGCCGGTGAAGCTAAAGTACCATTCTTCACTATTTCTGGTTCTGACTTCGTTGAAATGTTCGTGGGCGTGGGTGCATCTCGTGTTCGTGACATGTTCGAACAAGCGAAAAAAGCGGCACCTTGTATCATCTTTATCGATGAGATTGACGCAGTAGGCCGTCAACGTGGTGCTGGTGTCGGTGGTGGTCACGATGAACGTGAACAAACACTGAACCAAATGCTGGTAGAAATGGATGGTTTCGAAGGTAACGAAGGTATTATCGTTATTGCTGCGACTAACCGTCCGGACGTTCTTGACCCTGCATTACTACGTCCTGGTCGTTTTGACCGCCAGGTTGTTGTTGGTCTGCCAGATGTTCGTGGTCGTGAGCAGATTCTTAAAGTGCACATGCGTAAAGTCCCGCTTGCTGGTGATGTAGAGCCTTCACTGATTGCTCGTGGTACGCCAGGCTTTTCTGGTGCTGACCTAGCCAACTTAGTAAACGAAGCTGCACTGTTTGCAGCGCGTGGTAACAAGCGCAACGTATCTATGGTTGAGTTTGAACTGGCTAAAGACAAAATCATGATGGGTGCAGAACGCCGCTCAATGGTGATGTCGGAAGAAACTAAAGCTTCAACAGCGTACCACGAAGCGGGTCACGCTATTGTTGGTCGTTTAGTTCCTGAGCATGACCCTGTGTACAAGGTATCTATTATCCCACGTGGTCGTGCGTTAGGTGTCACCATGTACTTGCCTGAGCAAGACCGTGTTAGTATGTCTCGCCAGCACTTAGAATCGATGATTTCTAGTCTCTACGGTGGTCGCCTTGCAGAAGAGCTGATTTACGGTGTGGACAAAGTATCTACTGGTGCTTCTAACGATATCGAGCGTGCAACAGAGATTGCTCGTAAGATGGTGACGCAATGGGGCTTCTCAGAAAAACTTGGTCCTCTGCTATACGCAGAAGATGAAGGTGAAGTGTTCTTAGGTCGTAGTGTGACTCAGACCAAACACATGTCTGACGATACAGCGAAACTTATCGATGATGAAGTTCGCCAAATCATTGACCGTAACTACTACCGTGCGAAAAAGATTCTGGAAGACAACATGGATATCATGCACGCGATGAAAGATGCGCTGATGAAGTATGAGACCATTGATGCACACCAAATCGATGACCTAATGGAACGCAAAGCTGAAATTCGTGAGCCTGCTGGTTGGGGGGACAATCCTTCTAACAAAACACAAGCTGATGAAAAAGTTCAGGCTGCAACTGAAGTGAAAGAAGAAGAGAAAAAGACGACTACTGTTGAAAATACAGAGCAGTCGGCTTCGCAAGAAACAACTTCAACTGACGCTCCAGAAAAGAAAGATTCTGAATAACAATCGTTGACATTAATAAACCCCGAGTTCGCTCGGGGTTTTTGTATTTATTATGATTATTAAAGCAAAAAATAAATCTTTGGACCTTTCTCGTCCACACGTAATGGCAATCCTCAACGTCACTCCAGATTCGTTCTCTGATGGTGGTAAATACAATTCACTGGACTTAGCACTTACGCGAGTCGAAAGTATGATAAAGGCCGGTGTCAGTATTATCGACGTAGGCGGTGAATCTACCCGACCAGGTGCACCAGAAGTCACTTTGGAAGATGAACTCCAACGTGTAATTCCGGTCGTTAAAGCGATTCGCGCTAAGTTCCCGCTAGTGTGGATCTCTGTCGATACCAGTAAAGCGGAAGTGATACGTCAATCGGTGGAAGCGGGCGCGGATCTGATCAACGACATCCGTTCTTTAACCGAACCGGGTGCACTGGAAGTGGCAGCACAAGCGAATGTTCCAGTCTGTATCATGCACATGAAAGGCCAGCCGAAGACAATGCAACAGGATCCTCAATATGATGATCTGATGCAAGAGGTTGAACAGTTTCTGACTGAGCGTATGGCGGTCTGTGAGGCGGCGGGTATTGCTCGTGAGAATATCATTCTTGATCCCGGCTTTGGCTTTGGCAAAACGGTAGAACACAATTATCATATGCTCGCTCATCTTGAGAAGTTTCATGAATTTGGCTTACCTATTTTGGCGGGTATGTCTCGTAAATCGATGATTTTCAAAGTATTGGAGAAGCCTGCAGCGGAGTGTACCAATGCGAGTGTCGTTTGTGCCACGATAGCTGCCATGAAAGGCGCACAGATCATTCGTGTTCACGATTTTGAAGAAACAATCGAAGCATTGAAAATCGTTGAGATGACACTAAATAATATTTAAAAAATAACAAAGGAAAGTGTATGTCTGATAAAAGACGCTACTTTGGTACAGACGGTGTACGTGGCAAGGTTGGGCAGTATCCCATCACACCTGATTTCGTACTTAAGCTTGGTTGGGCTGCTGGTCGCGTGTTAGCGAAGCAAGGCACAAAGAAAGTGATTATCGGCAAAGATACGCGTATCTCTGGCTACATGCTGGAATCGGCACTGGAAGCTGGACTGGCTGCTGCTGGTCTTAAAGCGACTTTTACCGGCCCGATGCCAACACCTGCCGTTGCTTACTTAACCCAAACGTTCCGGGCGGAAGCTGGCATTGTAATCTCAGCATCTCATAACCCTTATTACGACAATGGCATCAAATTTTTCTCTTCTGAAGGCACCAAGCTTCCTGATGATATCGAACTGGCCATTGAAGCGGAGCTGGATAAAGATATCGAATGTGTTGAGTCTGCGCTGTTAGGTAAAGCAACTCGATTGAACGATGCAGCTGGTCGTTACATTGAGTTCTGTAAAAGTACGTTCCCATCAGTATTAAACCTTAAGAACCTAAAGATTGTTGTCGACTGTGCACATGGCGCTACCTACCACATCGCACCAAACGTATTCAGCGAACTTGGTGCTGACGTGATCGCGATGGGTGTTGAGCCGAATGGTACTAATATCAACCATGAAGTGGGTGCAACAGATGTACGAGCGCTTCAGAAACGCGTTATCGATGAGCAAGCTCATTTAGGTCTGGCATTTGATGGTGACGGCGATCGCCTGATCATGGTTGATCACCTGGGTAACAAAGTCGACGGCGATCAAATTGCCTATATTATTGCTCGCGATGCGCTGCGTCGTGGTGAGCTTAAGGGGGGGGTCGTTGGTACGCTGATGACAAACCTGGGTATGGAAAATGGCCTTAAGCAGCTGGGTATTCCATTTGCTCGCGCTGCGGTTGGTGACCGCTATGTCATGGAGAAACTCCTGGAAAAAGGCTGGAAAATCGGTGCTGAAAACTCAGGTCACATCATCCTGCTCGATAAAGTGACTACTGGCGATGCAATTGTGGCGGCACTACAAGTTCTTGCTTCTATTGTGGGTAGTGATATGTCGCTGCATGAGCTTTCAAAAGGCATGACGCTTTATCCACAAGTACTGGAGAACGTACGTTTCTCTGGCGATAGCAATCCACTAGAAGCTAAAGCGGTACTTGATTCTGTCGCAGAAGTCGAAGCAGAGTTGGGTGACAAAGGGCGAGTATTGCTACGTAAATCAGGCACAGAACCTCTTATACGTGTCATGGTCGAAGGGGAAGATGCAGAGCTTGTGCAGAACTCAGCGTTAAAAATTGCTGAGGCTGTAAAAGCGAGTTTTTAATCATCACCTTAATTCAACGATCAAAAGAAAAGGGCACATTTTGCCCTTTTTTTGAGCGCTTGATGCGCTAACGTGGATTTTTTACTAATTTTCCCTTGTCAGCGTTACTGGCTTTCGCTAGTATTGCAGCGCCTCCCGTTAGGAGGCCGCTAGCCTTGTTCATTTAATAAAATTGATTATTTTTGAGCGGCGCTGGCTCAACAATTAGGACATAGGTGGAAAAAATGTATCAAGTTCTACTTGTGATTTACCTGTTGGCAGCGCTTGGTGTGATTGGCCTTGTGTTGATTCAACAAGGTAAAGGCGCAGATATGGGAGCCTCGTTCGGTGCAGGTGCTTCAAACACAGTGTTTGGTGCTAGCGGCTCAGGTAATTTCTTAACCCGAACAACAGCTATTTTAGCAACCGTATTTTTTATCGTTAGCTTGGCACTTGGTCGTATGTCTACACATAAGACTGAGTCACAATGGGTAGACCCGACACTAGGTCAGCCAGTTGTAGAACAAGTTAAAGATGCAGCGAGTGAAGTGCCAGCACCAACAGGTGATGAGATTCCTCAATAAGCTGCAAGGTTTTGCTGCCGAGATGGTGAAATTGGTAGACACGCTAGCATGAGGTGCTAGTGCCTTAGGTGTGAGGGTTCGAGTCCCTCTCTCGGCACCATGTATTTACAAACTTGTAAATCACTTGTTTGCGAGTATAATGCTCAGCAAGTCGGACGCGGGGTGGAGCAGCTTGGTAGCTCGTCGGGCTCATAACCCGAAGGTCGTCGGTTCAAATCCGGCCCCCGCAACCAATCTTTTCTAAATGTTAGAAAATATCTTCTAAATATTAGAAAAAGATGATTGGCAAGTTTATGTAGTGCTAACCACACTACGAGTTAAGAACAGTATTTTTGACTATTCTTAACGTATCAGGGTCCAGCAGCACAAAACCCCGACTATATCGGGGTTTTTTGTTATCTGAGTTTTTTAATTAACTCAGGTCACTGCTTGGTTTTTTGATTGGGCTCTGAGCCCTTTTTTTGTTTCTGGAGTGGTTTAAATGACTGGTTTAGAAAGACAACTTACTGAAATGCTTGAAGCACCTGTTGAGGCATCGGGCTATGAGTTGGTTGGATTAGAATTCATTCGAGCAGGCGCGCACTCAACGTTACGCATCTATATTGACCATGAGAATGGCATTAACGTCGACGACTGTGCAGAAGTTAGCCACCAAGTAAGTGCGGTATTAGACGTTGAAGATCCAATTTCGGTAGCTTACAGCTTAGAAGTGTCTTCCCCAGGTCTAGAAAGACCACTTTTCAAAGCAGCACATTACGAGCAATTTATTGGTCACGAGGTCAGCATCGTTTTGAAAATGGCTGTGGCAAACCGTCGTAAGTGGAAAGGTATTATCCACGGCGTTGATGGTGAAACAGTAACAATGACTGTTGATGGTCAACAAGAAGAGTTTGCTTTAAGTAACATTTCAAAAGCTAACCTGATCCCTAAATTTTAGTTCCCTAAAAAAGTTTAAGCTTAGAGGCTAAATACAATGAGTAAAGAAATTTTAGCGGTAGCAGAAGCAGTATCGAACGAAAAAGCGGTACCTCGTGAGCGTATCTTTGAAGCTCTTGAGATTGCTCTAGCAACTTCTACAAAGAAAAAATACGAAATTGAAATCGACGTACGTGTTGCTATTGACCGTAAAACAGGCGAATTCGTTACTTACCGTCGTTGGTTGGTTGTTGACCAAGTTGAGCACCCAACAAAAGAGATTTCTCTGGAAGCAGCACAATATGACGATGAGTCAGTTCAGCTAGGCGACTACATAGAAGATGAAATTCAATCAGTAATCTTCGACCGTATTACGACGCAAACTGCTAAGCAAGTTATCGTACAAAAAGTACGTGAAGCTGAACGTGCACAAATCGTTGAACAGTTTATTGATAACGAAGGTGATCTGATCACTGGTGTTGTTAAAAAAGTGAACCGCGACACTATCGTTCTTGACCTTGGCAACAACGCTGAAGCGGTTATCCTGCGTGATGACCAACTTCCTCGTGAAAACTTCCGTCCAGGAGACCGTGTACGTGGTCTGCTGTACAAAGTTGCTCCAGAAGCGCGCGGTTTCCAACTGTTTATTACTCGCTCTAAGCCAGAAATGCTTGCAGAACTATTCCGTGTAGAAGTCCCTGAAATCGCTGAAGAAATCATCGAACTGAAAGGTGCAGCTCGTGATCCTGGTTCTCGTGCAAAGATCGCAGTAAAAACCAACGACAAGCGTATTGACCCAGTTGGTGCGTGTGTTGGTATGCGTGGTGCACGTGTACAAGCTGTATCTGGCGAGCTTGGTGGTGAGCGTATTGATATCGTTCTTTGGGATGATAACCCGGCTCAGTTTGTTATCAACGCAATGGCGCCAGCTGACGTTGCTTCAATCATCGTTGATGAAGATGCACACTCAATGGACATCGCGGTTGAAGCAGATAACCTTGCACAAGCTATCGGTCGTAACGGTCAGAACGTGCGTTTGGCTTCTCAGCTGACTGGTTGGGAACTGAATGTGATGACAGTTGCTGATCTGCAGAAGAAACACGCTGAAGAATCACAAGCGTCTATCGACAACTTCATGAAGTACCTTGATATTGAAGAGGATTTCGCACAACTACTTGTTGAAGAAGGTTTCTCAACATTAGAAGAAGTTGCCTACGTTCCGGTTAACGAATTGCTTGAAATCGATGGTCTCAACGAAGAGCTTATTGAAGAGCTACGTGGCCGTGCGAAAGACGCCCTAACAACTATTGCGTTAGCGCAAGAAGAATCCTTCGAAGGTCTGGAGCCTGCTGAAGACCTGCTTGGTCTTGAAGGTCTGGAACGTGAAATGGCATTTAAATTGGCAGCAAAAGGTGTTGCAACACTTGAAGATCTAGCTGACCAAGGCATTGACGATTTAGAAGGTATTGAAGGCCTGACCGAAGAGCGTGCAGGTGAGCTAATTATGGCCGCACGTAACATCTGTTGGTTCGGCGAAGAAGCATAATTTCAGCAAGGAGGAAGCGGCATGACACAATTAACAGTTAAAGCACTGAGTGATGAGATTGGTACGCCAGTCGACCGCTTGATTGAGCAACTTGCTGACGCTGGTATTAACAAGGCGAGCTCTGATAATGTTACTGATGAAGAGAAGCAACAGCTTCTTTCTCATCTGAAAAAAGAACACGGTGATAAATCTGGCGATTCAGAGCCGACTCGCCTTACGCTACAGCGTAAGACTCGTAGTACACTTAGTGTAAATGCGGGTGGTGGTAAGAGTAAGAATGTTCAGGTTGAGGTGCGCAAGAAACGTACATACGTGAAGCGCAGCACAATTGAAGATGAAGCGAAACGTGAAGCTGAAGAAGCAGCACAACGTGAAGCAGAAGAAGCAGCAACACGCGCAGCTGAAGAAGCAGCAAAGCGTGAAGCTGAAGACGCTGCAAAACGTGAAGCTGAAGAAGCAGCAAAACGCGAAGCGGAAGAAAATGCGAAACGTGAAGCTGAAGAAACGGCAAAACGTGACGTAGACACGAAAGCACAACGTGACGCTGAAGAAAAAGCGAAACGTGACGCTGAAGATAAAATTAAGCAAGAAGCAGCGCGAAAAGAGGCCGACGAGCTTAAACGTCGTCAGGAAGAAGAAGCTAAGCGTAAGGCTGAAGAGGATAGTCAGCGCAAGCTCGAAGAGGCTCGCGAATTGGCTGAGAAAAATAAAGAGCGTTGGTCTGCTGCAGAAGAGAAAAAGGGTGATATGGAAGATACAGATTACCATGTAACGACTTCACGATACGCACGTGAAGCCGAAGATGAAGCAGATCGCAGAGAAGAAGCGGGTCGTCGTAATAAGAAGAAGACAAAACCTTCTCAAAAGGATGATCAGGCACGTAATGGTGTTCGCGCCCCGCGTGGCGGTAAAGGCGGTCGTAAAGGCAAACTAGCTAAGCCAACATCAATGCAGCACGGCTTTGATAAGTCTGCGACAGTAGCTAAACAAGATGTTGTGATTGGTGAAACGATCGTTCTGTCTGAACTTGCTAACAAGATGTCTGTGAAAGCGACAGAAGTTATCAAAGTGATGATGAAGATGGGCGCAATGGCGACTATCAACCAAGTTATCGATCAAGAAACTGCACAGCTTGTGGCTGAAGAAATGGGTCACAAAGTTGTTCTTCGTAAAGAGAATGAACTAGAAGAAGCGGTACTGTCAGATCGTGATACAAACGCAGAAGCACTTCCTCGTGCTCCAGTTGTTACTATCATGGGTCACGTTGACCACGGTAAAACTTCAACACTGGACTACATTCGTCGCACACACGTTGCGTCAGGCGAAGCGGGTGGTATTACCCAGCACATTGGTGCGTACCACGTAGAAACTGAGAACGGCATGATCACGTTCCTTGATACTCCGGGACACGCAGCGTTTACTGCAATGCGTGCACGTGGTGCTCAAGCGACAGATATCGTTGTTCTTGTTGTTGCAGCAGATGATGGCGTAATGCCACAAACCGTTGAAGCTATCCAGCACGCGAAAGCGGCAGGGGTACCTCTGATTGTTGCTGTAAACAAGATCGATAAAGAAGATGCTAACCCAGACAACGTTAAGAATGAGCTAGCTCAGTACGACGTTATTCCTGAAGAGTGGGGCGGTGAGAACATGTTTGTTCACATCTCTGCAAAACAGGGTACAAACATCGACGGTCTTCTGGAAGCAATCCTTCTACAATCTGAAGTTCTAGAACTTACAGCAGTGAAAGAAGGTATGGCATCTGGTGTTGTCGTGGAATCTCGCCTGGATAAAGGTCGTGGTCCTGTTGCAACCGTACTGGTTCAGTCTGGTACGTTAAACAAAGGCGATATCGTACTTTGTGGTCAGGAATACGGTCGTGTTCGTGCGATGCGCGATGAACTGGGTCACGAGATTACAGAAGCAGGTCCGTCAATTCCAGTAGAGATCCTAGGTCTTTCTGGTGTGCCAGCTTCAGGTGACGAAGCAACAGTAGTTCGTGATGAGCGTAAAGCTCGTGAAGTTGCAAACTACCGTGCAGGTAAGTTCCGTGAAGTGAAACTTGCTCGTCAGCAGAAATCTAAACTAGAGAACATGTTCTCTAACATGACTGCTGGTGAAGTTGCTGAACTGAACGTAGTTCTTAAAGCCGACGTACAAGGCTCTGTGGAAGCTATCGCTGACTCACTAGTGAAACTGTCTACTGACGAAGTGAAAGTAAACATCGTAGGTTCTGGTGTTGGTGGTATTACTGAAACTGATGCAGTACTTGCAGAAGCTTCAAACGCAATCATCCTTGGCTTTAACGTACGTGCTGATGCATCTGCTCGCCGTGCAATTGAAGCTGCAAGTGTTGATCTACGTTATTACTCAATCATCTACCAGCTAATCGACGAAGTTAAACAAGCGATGAGCGGTATGCTTGCTCCAGAATTCAAGCAAGAGATCATTGGTCTTGCTGAAGTACGTGACGTATTTAAGTCACCGAAACTGGGTGCAATCGCTGGCTGTATGGTTACTGAAGGTCTGATTAAGCGTAACAACCCAATCCGTGTACTACGTGATAACGTTGTTATTTACGAAGGTGAGCTAGAATCACTACGTCGCTTTAAAGATGACGTTCAAGAAGTTAAGAATGGCTACGAGTGTGGTATCGGCGTTAAGAACTACAATGACGTTCGCGTTGGTGACCAAATCGAAGTGTTCGAAGTCGTTGAGATTCAACGTACTCTAGACTAATTGACTAAAATTACACCTATTATCTTAGATAGAACAGTCTTTGATAGATAAGTAGTAATTGGTTGTTGAATACACCATGGGGGGCTGGCTTTGACCAACCCCCCATTCTTTCTATATAAGAGAAAAGATATGTCAAAAGAATTTAGCCGCACGCAGCGTGTTTCACAGCAGCTGCAAAAAGAACTTGCCATGATCCTCCAGCGCGAAGTTCGTGATTCACGTCTGGGAATGGTGACTATCTCAGATGTAGAAGTCTCTCGTGATCTGGCTTACGCAAAAGTATTCGTTACTTTCCTATGTGTGGGTGAGCAAACACCAGAATCTTGTCTTGCAGCGCTTCGTGAACACGAAGTTCACATCCGCATGATGTTAGGCAAGCGTATTCGCCTACGTCTGACTCCAGAAATTCGTTTCTACTACGACAACACGCTCGTAGAAGGTATGCGTATGTCTAATCTGGTGACTGAAGTTGTAAACTCAGACAAGAAAAAGCAAAAAGATTCTGGCCGTGAGGATGAGGAATAATGGCTCGTCGTCGTAAAGGTCGTCCAATTAACGGTGTTATCCTGTTGGATAAACCAACCGGTATTTCTTCCAATGACGCGCTGCAAAAAGTAAAGCGAATCTACTTTGCTGAAAAAGCGGGTCACACTGGTGCTTTGGATCCTCTAGCGACGGGTATGTTGCCGATCTGTTTAGGTGAGGCGACCAAGTTTTCTCAGTTCCTGTTGGATTCAGACAAGCGTTACCGAGTGATTGCGAAACTGGGTGAGCGTACCAATACATCAGACTCTGATGGTGAAGTCGTCGAAACTCGTCCGGTTGATGTGGATCTTGAGAAGCTAGAAGCGTGCATTGAAAAATTCCGCGGTGAATCTGATCAAGTACCTTCGATGTTCTCTGCGCTTAAATACCAGGGTAAACCACTGTACGAATACGCTCGTAAAGGTATAGAAGTGCCTCGTGAGTCGCGTAAAATTACGGTCTATGAAATCATCCTTCATCGTTTTGAAGGTGACGAAGTAGAGATGGAAGTACACTGCTCGAAAGGTACTTACATTCGCACGATCGTTGATGATCTTGGTGAAATGCTAGGCTGTGGTGCTCACGTGACTATGCTCCGTCGTACAGGTGTTGCTAAGTACCCATATGAGAAAATGGTGACGCTTGAGCAACTTAACGAGTTACTAGAGCAAGCGCATCGTGAAGAGATCGCGCCGCGTGAACTGTTGGATCCACTGCTTATGCCAATGGACACCGCAGTAGAAGACTTGCCAGAAGTGAACTTGATACCAGAGCTAGCTGACATGGTTCAGCACGGCCAGCCTGTTCAGGTTGGTGGTGCTCCTACAGAAGGTTCTCTTCGCCTTACCATGGGAGAAGAGCGCTTATTTATCGGCGTTGGTGAGATGAACAACGACGGTAAGATCGCACCAAAACGTTTGGTGGTTTTCCGCGACGAAGAGTAATCTCGCACCAGTCAGAAAAATACCGGCTTTTAAGTCGGTATTTTTATATTGCGCGAGTAAGGAAACTTCCTTATAATTCGCGCTCCTCGTGTCGGCTGAATCAGAGATTGGCTGACACAAATATTAACTTACTCTTATTAGGAGAGAATTATGTCTCTGAATGCAGAAACTAAAGCAGCAATCGTTGCAGAATACGCACAAGGCGAAGGCGACACTGGTTCACCAGAAGTTCAAGTAGCTCTACTTACAGCTTCTATCAACCACCTACAAGGTCACTTCAAAGCTCACAAAGGCGATCACCACAGCCGTCGTGGTCTTCTACGTATGGTTTCTCGTCGTCGTAAACTTCTAGATTACCTAAAAGGTAAAAACCTAGAGCGTTACCAAGACCTAATCAAGCGTCTAGGCCTACGTCGCTAATCAGCGACTGCATAGCAGTTTGTCGAAAAAGGGGCTTTATGCCCCTTTTTTGTTGCCCTTATTTATTTTTTGACTGCTAAAGCTTATTTTGACTGCTATAGCTTAGCCAAATCATCCTTAAGCCGTTATAATACTGGCGGCTTAATCTTTTGCTGCTGTTCTGGACAAGTGAGTCGTCGTTATTTCAATTGAGACGTCACTATATAGAGATAGAGCAGTACATCAGATTTTTCACTAAACTCATTGCATTACAGTCAACCTCGTCGACCAAAAGGTCGCGGCTATTAAAAGGGAATTTGTTTGAATTTCTTTTCACTAGTCGCGATTCGTAATGTCTTGAGTGTTTATTAACACAACTAAGCGGCTGTTTATCAGTATGCTTAGAAACAAGGAATAACAATGTTCGAAAAACCAGTTGTTAAAACGTTCCAGTACGGTAACCACACAGTTACTCTAGAAACTGGCGTTATTGCACGTCAAGCTACAGCAGCAGTTATGGTAACTATGGACGATACAGCAGTATTCGTTTCTGTAGTGGGTAAAAAAGAAGCGGTAGCAGGTCAAGATTTCTTCCCTCTTACCGTTAACTACCAAGAGCGTACTTACGCAGCGGGTAAAATCCCTGGTGGTTTCTTCAAGCGTGAAGGTCGCCCATCTGAAGGCGAAACGCTAACAGCTCGTCTAATCGACCGCCCAATCCGTCCGCTGTTCCCTGATGCTTTCAAAAATGAAGTGCAAGTTATCGCTACGGTTGTGTCTGTAAACCCTGCTGTTCAACCAGATATCCCAACAATGATTGGTACATCTGCGGCACTAGCTATTTCTGGTATCCCGTTCAATGGTCCTATCGGTGCAGCACGTGTTGGTCACATCGATGGTCAACTAGTACTTAACCCAAGCCAAACTGAGCTAGATTCATCTCGTCTGGACCTTGTGGTTGCGGGTACAGAATCAGCAGTACTAATGGTTGAGTCAGAAGCTGACAACCTAACTGAAGAAGAGATGCTAGCTGCGGTTGTATTCGGTCACGATCAACAACAAGTTGTTATCAATGCCATCAACGAGTTCAAAGCTGAAGTTGCAACTCCAGCATGGGATTGGGTTGCTCCTGAAGCAAACACTGCGCTTAACGCTAAGATTGCTGAACTTGCAGAAGCTAAGCTTGTTGAGGCTTACCAAATCACTGAGAAGATGGCTCGTTACGACCGTATCCATGAAATTGCGGCTCAAGTAAACGAAGCACTACTTGCTGAAGATCCAGAAGCGGATACTAAAGAAATTCACACTATCTTCCACGATTTAGAGAAGACAGTAGTACGTCGTAGCATCATCGCGGGTAATCCACGTATCGATGGTCGTGAGAAAGATATGGTTCGTGCGCTAGACGTACGTACAGGTGTTCTTCCACGTACACACGGCAGCGCGCTATTCACTCGTGGTGAAACTCAGGCGCTAGTGACGGCGACTCTAGGTACTCAACGTGATGCTCAAATCATCGATGAGCTAACTGGTGAGCGTAAAGATCACTTCCTGCTACACTACAACTTCCCTCCATACTGTGTGGGCGAGACTGGTTTCGTAGGTTCTCCTAAGCGTCGTGAAATCGGCCACGGTAAACTTGCTAAGCGTGGTATTGCAGCAGTAATGCCTTCTGTTGATGAGTTCCCATACACAGTACGTGTGGTATCAGAAATCACTGAATCTAACGGTTCATCTTCAATGGCTTCTGTATGTGGTACATCTCTGGCTCTTATGGATGCGGGTGTGCCAATCAAAGCTTCTGTTGCGGGTATCGCAATGGGTCTTGTTAAAGAAGGTGACGACTTCGTTGTTCTTTCTGACATCCTTGGTGATGAAGACCACCTAGGTGACATGGACTTTAAAGTTGCAGGTACTAACACTGGTGTTACTGCACTTCAAATGGACATCAAGATCGAAGGTATCACGAAAGAGATCATGCAAATTGCGCTTAACCAAGCTCAAGGTGCACGTAAGCACATCCTATCTGTAATGGATGAAGCAATTTCTGGTGCTCGTGACGATATCTCTGAGTTTGCTCCTCGCATTCACACAATGAAGATCAGCGCAGAGAAGATCAAAGACGTTATCGGTAAAGGTGGTGCAGTTATCCGTGCTCTAACGGAAGAAACGGGCACAACGATCGAAATCGAAGACGACGGCACTATCAAGATTGCAGCAACTGAAGGCGCGGCAGCGAAAGAAGCGATCCGTCGTATTGAAGAGATCACTGCTGAAGTTGAAGTAGGCCGTATCTACACAGGTAAAGTTGCACGTCTGGCAGACTTTGGTGCTTTCGTAACCGTACTTCCTGGTAAAGATGGTCTTGTGCACATTTCTCAAATTGCTGAAAAGCGTGTTGAGAAAGTGTCTGATTACCTAACTGAAGGTCAGGAAGTTCAAGTTAAAGTTCTTGAAATCGACCGTCAGGGCCGTGTACGTCTGAGCATGAAAGAAGCGGTAGAAAAGCCAGCTGAAGAAGCAGCGGCTGAAGCACCTGCAGCTAAAGACGAGTAATCTACAGTTAGCCTTTCGGTCTTTTAATAGCTTAAGAGACTGAAAGCATGCTATAAAGGGGAGCATTTTTGCTCCCTTTTTTTGGTTTGTTTCAAGGAGTTTGTCCTCAGGGAAGGCAAATTATCCTACTATTGCATATAAAGATAAGACATAAGAGAAACAGACCCGGAGCGGTCCAAACAGGAGTATCAATTAGTGAAATGGTTTCAAACCGCAAGTTTATGTGTTGCTATCGTACTGACTGGTTGTGCAAATATTTCTCAGCAGCCAGAACAGACGCTGGTATATCCACCAATGGCTGTTCCTCTGCAACCTAGTGTGCAGCAGGAGGTTCAAATTGCGCGTTTGTCACAGCTCTTACAGCGTCCTGATCTTAGTGATGAAGTTCGTGCCAAAATGCACTTCGAGCGCGGCAATTACTATGACAGTGTGGGTTTGCGTGATCTTGCTCGTTTGGATTTCAACCAATCTTTACAGTTGAACCCAGCTCAACCAGATATCTTCAATTTGTTGGGTGTTTATTTTACTCAGGTTGGAGAATTTGATGCCGCGTATGAAGCCTTTGATTCGACCTTAGAACTTGCGCCAGATAACAGCTATGCTGAGAGGAACCGCGCGATAGCCTTGTACTATGGCGGTCGTATTGATCTCGCTCTGGAAGATATGACCAAGCACTACGAAGAGATGCCGAGTGATCCATTTCGCGCATTGTGGTTGTACATTATTGAAGCCGATCAGGACCTGGAACAAGCGAAAGCGAATCTCAGCAAACACTATCAACGTGATCGTAGCGAAGAGTGGGGTTGGGTTTTAGTCGCGATTATGCTGCGCGATGTTTCAGACGATAAAGCTCTGAAAGTCATCATGGAAGGCACCAGAGAGAACTACCGACTCGCTGAGCGATTAACTGAAACCTACTTTTATTTAGGCAAACGTCACCAGCTTGAGGGCGATTTTGCGAGAGCGGTGTCCCTGTACAAACTAGCGATCTCCTTCAACGTCTATGATTACGTGGAACATCGATACTCATTTCTGGAATTGGCCCAGATCTATGAGCAGCTTCAGCAAGATAGGATGGCTAAGTTAAAAGCCGAAGAGCAAGAGTAAAAATAGTTTAGAGCCGCTCAGTGAGCGGCTTTTTGATAGTAGTAGCGTAATTTTCATTAAGTCGTTCACGATCAAAATTCAATTTTCAGTTTAACGAGTTAGCGGTGCTAACGGTTGGTAGTAGTTATGCAAGGCTCGATTTATAAACAATATTGGAGATACACCATTCCAACCGTCGCCGCAATGTTGGTGAACGGCATGTATCAAGTTATCGACGGCATTTTCATTGGCCGTTATGTCGGTGCTGAAGGATTAGCTGGTATCAATGTGGCTTGGCCGGTCATCGGCTCTATTCTCGGAATTGGCATGATGGTTGGGGTGGGAACCGGAGCGCTCGTTTCGATTAAGCGTGGAGAGCAAGATCAGGAAGGCGCTAAACGGATTTTGACGACTGGTCTGCTATTGCTAGTCGCCTTGATGCCATTAGTTGCCACAACGTTGTTCTATTTTTCAGATGAGTTTATCCGCTGGCAGGGCGCACAGGGCAGAGTGTATGAGCTTGGCCTTCAGTATTTACACATACTGATTTTTTCGTGCATTTTCACGCTTGGCTCCATCGCCATGCCATTTTTATTGCGCAATGACGACAGTCCTAATTTAGCGACGATATTGATGGTGATTGGCGCGATCACCAATATTGTGTTGGATTATTTTTTTATTGCCTGGCTCAACTGGGAACTAACAGGTGCGGCGATTGCAACTGCAACGGCTCAAATGGTCGTGACCGTACTGGGAATCTGCTATTTCTTTTCGTCAAAAGCCAAACTGCGTTTAAGTTTGAGTCAAGTAAAAGTTCAGTTGGATATCGTACCCAAGATTGTCATGATCGGCGGTTCGAGTTTCTTTATGTACGCTTATGGTTCTACCATGGTTGCGCTACATAACTCGTTGTTTGCCCAATATGGCAGCGCACTATTAATCGGCGCTTATGCGATCTTAGGCTATATCGTAACCGTGTATTTCTTGGTTGCTGAAGGCATAGCCAACGGCATGCAACCATTAGTGAGTTACGCTCAGGGAGCACGTAAACCGGAAAATATCCGGAAGTTACTCAAAATAGCGATGGGAACTGCGGTGCTTGGTGGTGTCGCTTTTGTGGCCTTGATGAATATTTTCCCTTACGAGTTGGTATCGGTGTTCAACAGCTCAGATCAGCAGCTGATTGAGAGCGCAGTATTGGGCATCAGGCTCCATATGTTCGCCCTGTTTCTGGATGGCTTTTTGATGGTTTCTGCCGCTTACTATCAATCGATGAACAAAGGCAGTAAGGCGATGTTTATCACGGTCGGCAATATAATGGTTCAGCTTCCATTTCTGTTCATCATGCCCAAAATATTTGGCGTGGTTGGAATTTGGATCGCCTTCCCACTGTCTAACATTGCGTTAAGTTTAGTGGTGATGACCATGTTATGGCGCGATGTGAAGCGATTGCTCCGAGAGGGATCGGTTGAACCAAGCTTGCAAGCTTCTTAACATTGATAGAGTCGTACAAAAAGCGAGGCGTTAACCTCGCTTTTTTACTTCCAGAGTTAAATATTTTGCACATCCAAGCCAGCAAGTTGGTGCCAGTAACCATTACATTGACGGCTTTCGAGTCTCTGAGGCTTTTCGCCTTTTTCATTGGCACGGAACTGTTCAAGCTCAGAAAAGGTACTGATACCAAGCGGGCTCAGGCGCACTACATCTACCAGTCCTTGCATACTCAGCAAGTCATTGATTAAGTTGTAGCAGTAACCTGATTGAGTTTGGATACCGTTGAGGTTGAACACTTCTTGTCCTTCCTGGCTACTTACCTGAATGCCAGTTGGGTATTTAATACAGCAGGTTTCGCAATCGTCTTTAGCACGGTTTTCGGCACGAGCGGTAAAGCAACGTGCAGAGTAGGCTAATGGCAGGTAGCCATGGCTGAATACTTCTACTTCAAATTTATTGCGAATACCCAGCTTCTCACATTGAGCCAATGTATCGCTTAGCCAGTCACGTGAGAGTTCGACCGGCATACACCAGCGAGTCATGCCTTGTTTGAGAAACAGATTCAGGGTGTGCGCATTGTAGGTGTTAATTGCAGGCCCAACGACAAACGGTACTTTATGCTCAGAGGCGAGTTGAACCGCAGAGACATCATTGGCCTCGATAGCAAAGTCACCATTGTCGATATACTTCTTCATGATGTTCACTTCACTTGGTGCTTCGAGCAGTGCCATGGTAGAGAGCACCACTTGTTTTCCCGATGCAGAGAGTTCTTTCGCGATGTCAAACCAATGAGCAGGTTTCATCTCTCGTCTTTTTGAACAGACCGTTTCACCTAAGTAGATGATGTCGGCGGCACTCTCTTTCGCTTGTTGGTAGAACGCTTCGATGTCTTGTTTTGGCCAGAAGTACAGTAGTGGACCAAGTGCGTATTTCATTGAATTATCCATCTAAACCTCTATTGCCATTGACGGTGGTAAGCACCTAACGTGGTTTGTGTGCCTTCAGATACGTTGGCCAGTGTCGCATCCCACGCCGCTTCCACTTGGTAAGCCTCAGGATTTTCTTGGTATCGATCAATCGCGGCGCGCCATGTGCGAGTTACCTGTTCCACATAGGCAGGGCTGCGTTGACGACCTTCAATTTTTACCGATGCTACGTTAGCGGCAAACAATTCAGGAAGCATAGAAAGCGTATTCAGACTGGTCGGTTCTTCCAGTGCATGGTAGCGTTTTTTCTCCCCTTCGATCTCAGCCTCGAAACGGCCTTTGCATAAGGTTGGGTAGCCCGCGTTTTCTCCTGCGCTGTAACGATCAATAAGAATGTCATTGAGTCGGGATTCTAAACCTTGAGCGGTCTCTTGCCAGCGAACGTATTTAGCCGGAGAGCAAGCGCCGACGGTATTTGGCGATTCACCAGTCATATAGGACGATAAATAACAGCGACCTTCAGACATGATGCACAAACTGCCGAAGGCAAACACTTCCAGTTCTACATCACTGATGATATTACGTGACAACTGTTTTACCTGATGAATAGAAAGCACACGTGGAAGCACCACTCGTTTTACGTTGAAGTTTTGCTTATAAAACTCAATAGCCGCGACGTTGGTTGCCGATGCTTGTACTGATAAGTGAAGTTCTAATTCCGGGTATTTTCGAGCAGCGTATTCCAGTATCGCAATATCAGCGACGATTAAAGCATCCACACCTAATGCTGCCGCGTTGTCGACTGCATTAGTCCAGCGTTCAAATCCGTTAGGGTGGGCAAACGTGTTGAGTGCGACGTGAATTTTTTTGTTGTGGTCATGAACGTACTGCACCGCTTTATCTAGTTTTTTACCGTGAAAGTTCAAGCCAGCAAAGTGACGAGCGTTTGTATCGTCTTTGAAGCCGATGTAGACGGCGTCTGCACCGCAATCAATCGCGGTTTTTAACGCAGGAAGGTTACCCGCGGGACACAAGAGTTCCATATGCTCACAATCATTGAGAATAAAAAGGTGTTCGCATTTTATGAAGAATTATTAATAGCTAATTTGACCTAAGTTAGGTTTAGCTCAATAAACTTAATATTTACCCCTTGAGAGTAAGAGGTTAGTTCTTGTGTCGGCGATTTTGTACAAAGAGTTCTTCGATTTCCTGTTTAGGCTGAGGGCGATAAAAATGGAATCCCTGGATCGAGTGGCATTGCAGATTTGAAAGCAATGTGGCTTGCTGGAGGGTTTCTACTCCTTCAGCGACGACGTATAAATCGAGTGATTTACCCAGATTGATTATGTTTTCGATCACCGTCACTTGTTTCGGTAACGCGTCGATATCATTGATAAAAGCCCGGTCAATTTTGAGCTCATCGATAGGGAAACGAGCCAGGTAAGAGAGCGAAGAGTAACCAGTTCCGAAGTCATCAATAGACAGAGCAAAGCCAAGCTTCTTGATGGCGTTGAGCATTTGCAGTGTATGGTCACTGTCGCTCATCACCGCAGTTTCTGTGAGTTCAAAAGTAATGCAGTTAGGATCGAGTTCCGTCGTGCGCAGTAACTTCTCCATAAAGTCGATAAGCTGCGGATTCCCGAACTGTTCCGGAGACAAGTTGATCGCCACACGACCCGGCAAAATACCTTGCTGTTTCCAGCGTTTGACGGTGTTAAATACATCACGCATGACCACACGGCCCAAGTGTTCAATTAATCCTGCTCGCTCTGCTACGGGAATGAATGCTCCCGGACTGATGTAGCCTTCGACCGGATGTTTCCAACGAACCAAGGCCTCGGCACCATTGATACTGAAATCGCGAGCGTTCACTTTAGGTTGATACCAAACTTCCAGGCCATTTTGCTGCAGAGCTTTTTGTAGTTCGATTTCCAGCCACAAACGCATGCGTGCTTCTTTATTCATCTGCTCATTGAACTGGATCAGACGATTACGTCCACGATCTTTCGCTTCATACATCGCGGTATCGGCGTTTTGCAGCAAAATTCTGGCATCGTGGCCGTCTTCAGGATAACGAACACTCCCAATTGAGCACGCCAGACGCTTACTAAAGTGGTGTAAATCAAAAGGTTGATTGATCAAAGAAATAATGCGCTCTGAAAGAATATCCGCCATGCGAGCGTTTTCAGGTTCAGGTAGCAGAATTCCGAACTCATCACTGCCAAGATGACCAATGATAGCCTGGCTGGGGAGATGGCGTTTTAGGCGAGTTGCAACCTCCTGAATCACTTTGTCTCCAATGTGGTGGCCCAGTGAATCATTGATGTTTTTGAAGTTATCGATATCCAGATAAAAGAGCAGCAATGGTGTCTGGCTTTTGAGCAGTTGTTCCAGACGCATCGTAAAACCAAAACGGTTGTAGAGCTTGGTCAGGGAATCTGTATGCGCGTCTTCATTGAATGCTGACGATAAGCTTTTGGGCACGCTGTCCGCATCTTGGATCAAAATAATTTGCGACGTGTTACCTAAGATTACCGTTGAGTCCGCATGCAGTTGTACTTTACGCTCAAATCCGCATCGCGCACTGGTTAAGCAGACAAATGGTTTATCTGAGATCAGAGTACTTAAAGGGTGGCTAAATACTTTCTTTGTGTTTTCATCAATGAATAAGCGGCTGAGCGTTTCGCCAAGCAAATCCTGTGGAGAGTTGAGCCCCAATAGCCTTGCAGATGCCGGGTTGGCTGAGATGATGATGTCATCTTCGATGAGTAACAAACCATCGGGTAAAAGTTGGGTGAGCTTGGTAAATTTACTTTCTGACTCTTCTAGTGAACGAACAAGAATGTGTTTTTCAGATGTATCAATAGCATGAAAAACCACGCACTTAACATCACTTCCTTCATAGACTGGTGACAAGCTGAAATGCAGGCTGGTTTCTAGATCGGTTTCATCCAGGGTGATTTCCGCTTCAATATGAACACCGTCAAAAGCACGTTGATAGTAAGGCGCGAGCTTCTTGTAAAACTCTTCTCCCAGCACATGTTTATCGGTTAAGCCAATAAGTTCTTCGTTGCTTAAGCCTGCGATATCGCAATAGCGTTCACTCACCATTCGATAACTGTGTTTATTATCAAGAATGGAAAAAAAGAAAGGGCTGTTCGAGGTTAGCGTGGCAAACCAATGTTGTAATTGTTGGGAAGGCATGAGGTTTTTACCGATTTCCAATGAGCCAGACAGTACATCCGTGTTTTAAACGCGCGTGTCGAGTAAGTTAACCTCGCTGGTTTCAAGCTCGTATTGAGCGCAACTAAGTCATTGACTTAATTGCCGACTTGAAAACATTTGAATATGGGCGCTCAATAACTATAACTTTGAAAATACAGCAGTTAAAGCGTTTATATCTCTGAAAGCTTCAATAATTCATATAAGTTCAAAAAATGAGGCGTTTATGACCCAATGAAAACAAACCGTTTATTGATACATAACAGGGATGAGACGCAAGCAATTGCGTAAGATGACGGCTTTGATGATACAGCAACGGATAATGAACGTGTTAAACAAGATTCGCAGTCAACTAGTCAAGAACGCAGCCAACATCTTGCGTTCACCAGTCCAGTTATTACCACAAACGGTTCAGAAAAAAGCCTTGCTTGAAGGGCTTAAAATGGTATTCAAAGAAGCCTTGGAAGATGGTGACTTTGAGTTTTTGCAAGATAAGTGGTTAAAAATTGCGATTAAAGACTTGAACTTAGCATGGTACATTAGCTACCAGGATGAAAAATTAGTCGTGGCTGAAAAACCAGTTCATGAAGATGTGAGTTTTAGTGGTAATCTAAACGACCTAGTACTGATTGCTGGTCGTAAAGAAGACCCTGACACGATGTTTTTTCAACGTCGCCTTTCAATAGAAGGTGATACTGAGCTTGGCTTAGAAGTGAAAAACCTAATGGACAGTGTCGACTTAGAGCAGCTACCAAAAGCAATGCAAGTAGCGCTGAACCAACTGGCTGACTTTGTCCAAAAAGGGGTTCAAGAGCCTGCACAACAACCCGGAGTAGCGAATGCTTATTCGAACTGAAGCCCCTGCGGACATTCTTACCATTGACCGCTTATTGAAACACGCCTTTCCGACGGAGGCAGAAGCCAACTTGGTGATGCGTTTACGTGAAAACGGCAAGCTGACTTTGTCGTTGGTGGCGTGTACGGATGAAGGCGAGGTCATTGGTCATGCTTTGTTTAGTCCAGTGACATTAAATGGTGAAGATTTGTCATGGCAAGGGCTGGCACCATTGGCTGTTCATGAGGACTATCGCCGTCAAGGTATCGCTGCCAACTTGATTAAAGAAGGCTTTGAATCTTTACGTGATTTTGGTTACCCGGTGTGTGTCGTACTCGGTTCGCCAGACTACTATGCCCGTCAAGGTTTTAAAGCTTGTGAAGAGATGGGATTTGAATGTGCCTGGGAAGTGCCAGAAGGAGCATTTCGTATTGCAGAAATCGTCGAAGGTCAATGTGCAGGGCACTCTGGACGCATTGAGTATTCGCCTGAATTTTCAGACCTATAAGCGAAAAGTTAAGTGACAACTCCGAAACAGCCAGTGGAAAACCCCTGGCTGTTTTTTGTTTGGACATGCTACCGCGATAGAGCTGCAGCAATAGTCTATTGGGTATCGTTACCATTATTTGATAGTATTGCCGGGTTCAAACAGGTGACGAAAAATGTCGAGTAACGAAAAACAGTATTTACATGAGATGGGGATCAGCACTTGGGAGTTGATTCATCCGGATAGATTAGCGGGCTATCATTCGCCGAAGATTGATTTGCCTGAAGCTTGCAAGCTTCTGTTGGTTTCCCCTGTGTGCCCAACGAATGAATCTGTGATTCTGTTCGAAAAAATACTGCAGAGTATGAAGTTGACGCTCGACCAGTCCATGCATCTTGAACCAGAACGCTTATCTCAACTAGAGGCTCATCATCTGGAGTGGATATGGTTTGCTGGGTGTGAAGCGAAAGCGTATGAAAACACCAAGCAACTGACTTCTCCGGTACTCGAAGATATTGATGGTAACAACGAGCAAAAAAGAGCGCTTTGGCAGCAAATTTGTTCTTACTCGTAACGCTGGTAATCATCTCAGTTTGGGAGTGTAAATTAAACTTCTCCTGGGCTTGATTTTAATAGGTTAGATCATGACGATTGAAATTATTCCAATGCGTGCGGAGCATCTGGATCAAGTTTGGCAAATCGAGCAGCAGGCTCATTCTCATCCTTGGGCTGAGTCGTTAATCCGGGACTTATCCAGTCGCGGAGCTTGTCACCATGTGATGCTAGATGCTGACACGGTTCTTGGCTATTTCTATGCGCAGAACATTGTCGGAGAAGTGACCTTGCTGAATATTGCGATTGCTCCTTCACAGCAAGGTAAAGGCTATGGGCAGAAGCTATTGGATGCGTTTCTGAATCATTGTGAGCAAGTAAAAGCAGAGAGTGCTTGGCTTGAAGTCAGAGAAAGTAATCATGCTGCCATTCATATCTATGAGCAAGCGGGGTTCAATGAACTGGACCGCCGTTACAATTACTACCCTGCAAAAACAGGCAGTGGTAAAGAAGATGCGATCATCATGAGCTATATCTTCTTTAATTAGCTATTCCTCACTTTCTTGGGGCGCTGACCTTAGAGCAATCAGTCTCTAATAGAGCGATCAGTTGCCACTAAAGCGATAATGAGCGAGAATACCGCGCAATATTGAATCTACAAAAAGTGTGTTTGCTCTTTAGCAAGCATTCAGACATCAAAGAAGACCCGTTTCATGTCAAATACACCTTTTCTAGGCGAAGTTTCTAAACGTAGAACGTTCGCTATTATTTCTCACCCGGATGCGGGTAAAACGACCATTACCGAAAAAGTACTTTTATTCGGAAACGCGATCCAAAAAGCAGGTACCGTTAAAGGTCGTGGTAATGCACAGCATGCAAAATCTGACTGGATGGAAATGGAAAAGGAACGTGGTATCTCGGTCACCACTTCTGTGATGCAGTTCCCATACAACAACTGTCTGGTAAACCTGCTGGATACTCCGGGACACGAAGACTTCTCTGAAGATACATACCGTACACTAACAGCAGTAGACTCGTGTTTGATGGTGATCGACGCGGCGAAAGGTGTCGAGGATCGTACTCGTAAGCTGATGGAAGTCACTCGTCTTCGTGATACGCCAATCGTAACGTTTATGAACAAACTTGACCGTGACGTTCGTGATCCGATGGAAGTTTTAGACGAAGTAGAAAACGAACTGGGTATGATGTGTTCACCAATTACCTGGCCAATCGGCTGTGGTAAAGAGTTTAAAGGTGTGTACCACATTCACCGTGACGAGACAGTTCTTTATGAGTCTGGTCATGGCCATGAGATTCAGGAAGTGCGCATCATCAAAGGTCTGGACAACCTTGAGCTGGATGAAAAAGTCGGAGCAGGTCTGGCGGAAAGTGTTCGTGAAGAACTTGAGTTGGTGATGGGCGCATGCCCAGAGTTCGATCTGGATCTTTTCCTGACTGGTGAACTAACTCCTGTATATTTCGGTACGGCACTAGGCAACTTTGGTGTTGACCACATGCTGGACGGTTTGACTGAGTGGGCGCCTGCACCAAAAACTCGTCAAGCGGTTGAGCGTGAGGTTGAAGCTACAGAAGATAAGTTCTCGGGCTTTGTCTTTAAGATCCAGGCAAACATGGATCCAAAACACCGTGACCGTATCGCATTTATGCGTATCGTATCTGGTTGTTATAGCCAAGGTATGAAGATGAACCACGTTCGTATTGGTAAGCAAGTCAGCATTTCTGATGCGGTAACCTTTATGGCGGGTGACCGTTCTCGTGCAGAACACGCTTATGCAGGCGACATCATTGGTCTGCATAACCACGGTACCATCCAGATTGGTGATACGTTCACGCAAGGCGAATCTCTAAAATTCTCTGGTATTCCGAACTTTGCTCCGGAACTGTTCCGTCGTATTCGTCTGAAAGATCCATTGAAGCAGAAACAGCTACTGAAAGGTTTGGTTCAGCTTTCTGAAGAAGGTGCGGTACAGGTATTCCGTCCAGTGCAAAACAACGACTTGATCGTTGGTGCGGTGGGCGTGCTTCAGTTTGACGTAGTTGTGGCTCGTCTGAAGTCTGAGTACAACGTAGAAGCCATTTACGAAGGCGTAAATGTGGCAACCGCTCGTTGGGTTGATTGTGCTGACGCGAAGAAATTCGATGAGTTCCAACGTAAGAACCAGTCAAACCTGGCTCTTGATGGTGGCGATAACCTAACCTATATTGCACCGACGATGGTTAACCTGAACCTTGCGAAAGAGCGTTTCCCTGATGTTGAATTCCGTGCGACTCGTGAGCACTAATCGACATTAGTTGAACGCCGCTTTATCGCGACTGGATTTTAAAACGCCCTTGGCTATAGACTTAGTCAAGGGCGTTTTTATATCGGTAAGGTTTTTATATAGGTAAGTATGGCCAGATACAAATAGGTATTGGACGAGGAAGAAAGATGAATTGGTTTAAAAGAGGACTCCAGCGCTATGACGACTGGTGTAAAGAGATGGGACTCACGCCAGATCAAAAGCGCAGCTGTGTGCCTTATCGGAAGGATCCTGCCCATCAAAGTGAGGAGCAAGGCTCTGCGCGTCAATCTGTAGAAAGTGATAAAAAGTCTCAAGATGAAACTCTTTGATACGCATTGCCACTTTGATTTTGACGTGTTTCAAAATGATTTTGAGCGTAATCAACAACTCGCCAAAGAGCAGGGCGTAAGCAGAATCTTAATCCCTTCTGTTGGCCCATCAAACTGGTCCCGAATTCAGACCTTAGCGCAGCACAACCCCCACTTATATTACGCGTTAGGGTTTCATCCCTATTTTCTTGAAGAAAACTTTGAGCAATATCTGTCTCAACTCGAGCAATATTTATCTTTAAGTCATCCGCAGTGTGTCGCAATAGGAGAGTGCGGGTTAGATTTTGCCATCAATATACCTGTACCTCTGCAAGAAAAAGCGCTCGAGATACAGTTTGAATTGGCCAAACGTTTTGACTTGCCCGTGATTTTGCATAGCCGAAAAGCACACAATCGGCTGATTCAAATGGTCAAAGCTGCGAAGTTGCCAAGAGGCGGTGTCGTGCATGCTTTTTCGGGCAGTTATCAGCAAGCGATAGAGTGGATCAGATTAGGTTTTTTTATCGGTGTGGGAGGCACGATAACCTATCCGCGAGCGAACAAAACCCGCGATGCAATTCAAAAATTACCACTTGAAAATCTAGTTATTGAAACAGATGCGCCAGATATGCCTATACTTGGATATCAGGGGGAACCAAATCACCCGGCAAAACTGATTCATGTGTTCAATGAGCTTATAGAACTGCGTAGCGAAAAAAAGCAATCGATTGCGTCGCAACTGTGGAAAAATAGCAATTTTGCCTTCTGTATCTGTGAATAGAATCCAAAGTTAATGTTAAAAATAGAAAACTCCTTCCTTGTTGGTGTGAAATTGGTCACAAAAATTGGTGAATCAATTATGAATCTTATAGGAAAGTGTGAAGGCGGCATTACTTTAATTCATTTTGCATGAGTATAATTGCCCCCGCTTTTATAGCTCCATTTTGTTACACGCCAATAAATAACTTATAAGGAAGTCATAAACTATGCAGAGCCTGTTTATGAGCCTGGCCGGTATGATAGTGCTGCTTGCTATTGCATTCGCATTTTCATCTAACCGCAAAGCTATCAATTTTAGAACTGTGGGTGGTGCATTCGCTATCCAATTCGCATTAGGTGCATTTGTTCTTTATGTACCATGGGGCCGTGATCTGTTGAACGGTTTCTCTAGTGGTGTATCTAACGTTATCAACTACGGTAACGATGGTTCATCATTCCTATTCGGTGGACTTGTTTCTGACAAGATGTTCGAAGTATTCGGTGGCGGTGGTTTCATCTTCGCATTCCGTGTTCTTCCTACACTGATCTTCTTTTCAGCTCTGATCTCAGTTCTGTACTACATTGGCGTTATGCAGTGGGTCATCAAAATTCTTGGTGGTGCACTACAGAAAGCGCTGGGCACTTCTCGTGCAGAATCAATGTCAGCAGCGGCTAACATTTTCGTAGGTCAAACTGAAGCGCCTCTAGTTGTTCGTCCATTCGTTCCAAAAATGACTCAATCTGAGCTGTTTGCGGTAATGTGTGGTGGTCTGGCTTCTGTTGCTGGTGGTGTACTGGCTGGTTACGCGTCAATGGGTGTTCCACTAGAATACCTAGTTGCGGCATCATTTATGGCAGCACCAGGTGGTCTACTATTCGCTAAGATTCTTCATCCTGAGACTGATCAGCCTCATGAAAGTATCGAAGAAGCATTAGAAGGCGGCGACGACAAACCTGTTAACGTTATCGACGCAGCAGCGGGCGGTGCGGCTTCTGGTCTGCAACTAGCGCTAAACGTAGGTGCAATGCTAATCGCATTCGTAGGTCTGATTGCTCTTATCAACGGTATGCTAGGTGGCATCGGTGGTTGGTTCGGTATGCCAGGACTGACTCTTGAGCTAATCCTGGGTTACGCATTCTCTCCACTAGCATTTCTAATCGGTGTTCCATGGGCTGAAGCAGTCACAGCAGGTTCATTCATCGGTCAGAAAATCGTGGTGAACGAATTCGTTGCTTACTTGAACTTCACGCCTTACATCGGTGATAACGCTCAAGTAATCGCGGCAACTGGCGAAGTAATGTCTGAGAAGACAACGGCTATCATCTCATTTGCACTATGTGGCTTTGCGAATCTTTCTTCTATCGCGATCCTACTAGGTGGTCTGGGTGGTCTGGCACCAAGCCGTCGTCCGGATATCGCTCGCATGGGTGTTAAAGCAGTTCTTGCAGGTACGTTGTCTAACCTTATGGCAGCGACAATTGCAGGCTTCTGCTTAAGCCTTGCAGCTCTGTAATTAGAATCGGTTCTTAATATATAGACGCCGTATTAAACCATGCCCTGTAGCAAGAAATTGCTGCGGGGCTTTTTTCGTTTTTAGGGCTGAAAATTTTTAGTGCGTCAAATGTAAGGGGTCTTAACTGACGGACTAGAGAATAGAAACCTGGAAATTTTGAGATACAAACCGTTTGCGCTCTATTTGGTGCTACAGTTTTGCGATGAATATCTATAATGTAGACATCACAAGGTGAACACAACTTAATCGATGGGTAAATGAATTACCCTGAAATTTTAGATAACACCGCAATCATAGATTGTTGTGCCATAGGCCAAATAGGTCCTGTGCGGTGACAAGGATAGCAATTGGCATAAGAGTTTTCGCTGACTATGCCGAGTCTTCATGGAACCAAGTCCGTTCATAAATAGACTACTGAGTCATTTTTTACACAATCTCAACTCGTTGATTATATTTAGAGTTGCGATGTAAGGCTGAGTAGTGAATTTTTTGAATATTGATCGGAGATAGAAATGAGCGATTTAAAAGCAGCTGCACTACGTGCACTAAAACTTATGGATCTAACTACGCTGAATGATGATGACACTGATGCAAAAGTGATCTCACTATGTCATGACGCGAAAACAGCAGTAGGCAACACCGCTGCAATCTGTATTTACCCTCGCTTTATTCCTATTGCTAAGAAGACACTTCGTGAGCAAGGCACACCAGAAGTTCGCATTGCTACCGTGACTAACTTCCCACACGGAAACGACGACATCGAGATCGCAGTTGCTGAAACTAAAGCAGCGGTAGCTTACGGTGCAGACGAAGTTGACGTTGTTTTCCCATACCGTGCACTAATGGCGGGTGATGAAAAAGTGGGCTTTGAACTGGTTAAGCAATGTAAACAAGCTTGTGGTGACATTCTTCTTAAAGTGATCATCGAAACGGGTGAACTAAAAGAAGAAGCGCTAATCAAAAAAGCATCTCAAATCTGTATCGAAGCGGGTGCTGACTTTATTAAAACTTCAACGGGTAAAGTGCCAGTGAACGCAACACCAGAATACGCTCGCATGATGCTAGAAGTTATTCGTGATATGGGAGTTGCGGAAACAGTTGGCTTCAAACCAGCTGGTGGTGTACGTACTGCTGAAGATGCAGCGGCATACCTGGCAATGGCTGACGAAATCTTAGGTGATAACTGGGTTGATGCGCGTCACTACCGTTTCGGTGCGTCAAGCCTGCTAACTAACCTGTTAAATACATTAGAAGTAACAGACGAAACTGCTGATCCAACAGCGTACTAACTCTAAAAATGTCTGACTGGTAGCCCCAAACAGGGGCTACCAACCTTCAGTCCTACTTTAACCACAGCTTTCATCGAGCTTGGGAGGCACTAATGTATTTACCGCAAGAAATCATTCGTAAAAAACGTGACGGCGAAGTTCTTTCTGCTGACGAAATCAACTTCTTCATTCAAGGTGTAGCAAACAACACGGTATCTGAAGGTCAGATCGCGGCGTTTGCTATGACTATTTTCTTTAATGAAATGACCATGGAAGAGCGTATTGCACTGACTTGTGCGATGCGTGATTCTGGCATGGTTATCGACTGGAACCATATGAACTTTGGCGGTCCGATTGTTGATAAACATTCAACGGGCGGTGTCGGCGATGTGACTTCTCTGATGCTTGGCCCTATGGTGGCGGCTTGTGGTGGTTTCGTACCAATGATCTCTGGCCGTGGCCTTGGTCATACTGGCGGTACGCTGGATAAATTAGAGTCAATCCCAGGCTACAATATCACTCCAACCAACGAGGTATTTGGTCAAGTCACCAAAGATGCGGGGGTCGCAATCATCGGTCAAACTGGCGATTTAGCACCTGCTGACAAACGCGTTTACGCGACCCGAGATATTACGGCTACCGTTGATAACATCTCGCTAATTACTGCATCGATTCTTTCTAAGAAATTGGCTGCGGGTTTGGAATCTCTGGTGATGGATGTAAAAGTAGGCTCGGGCGCATTTATGCCAACTTACGAAGCATCTGAAGAGTTAGCGAAATCTATCGTAGCGGTAGCAAACGGCGCGGGGACTAAGACGACGGCAATCCTGACGGACATGAACCAGGTTCTAGCGTCTTCAGCCGGTAATGCGGTTGAAGTACGTGAAGCGGTTCGTTTCCTGACTGGTGAATACCGAAATCCACGTCTACTTGAAGTGACCATGGCGTTATGTGCGGAAATGTTGGTGCTTGGTAAGCTGGCAGAAAATACAGATGATGCACGTGCGAAACTGATGGAAGTGCTCGACAACGGTAAAGCGGCAGAATGCTTCGGCAAGATGATTGCCGGTCTGGGAGGTCCTGCTGATTTCGTTGAAAACTACCAAAACTACCTCGAAAAAGCAGAAATCATCAAGCCCGTATATGCGACAGAAACCGGCATTGTTTCAGCGATGGACACTCGTGCTATTGGCATGGCCGTGGTTGCGATGGGCGGCGGTCGTCGTGTTGCAACCGATGAAATCGACTACGCGGTTGGTTTCGATGAGTTTATCCGTCTGGGTGAAGTCGCTGACTGCGATAAGCCTCTGGCCGTGATCCATGCTCGCACTGAAGAGCAGTGGCAAGAAGCGGCGAAAGCACTACGCATCGCAATCAAAGTAGGTGGTAACTACACGCCAACTCCAGAGGTTTACTGCCAAATCCGAGCAGAAGATATCTAGGTCAACAGACCCTAACTGATTAAGTAATTACATAAGGCCTGCTCAACCATAATAATTCGCCGGGTGGGCCTAAGGAACAAGCAATGAAAAGAGCATTTATTTTAGTACTAGACTCATTCGGCATTGGTGCAACGGCTGATGCGAAAGATTTTGGTGATGTAGGTTCAGATACGCTAGGTCATATCGCTGACCAGTGTGAAAAAGGCTTAGCTGATAACGACAAACGTCAAGGCGCACTTCGTCTTCCAAACCTATCTAAACTTGGTTTGGCGATGGCTCATAAAGAATCAACTGGCCGTTTCGCGCCGGGTTTAGATGCTGATGCAGAAATCATCGGTGCTTACGGTCACGCGGCTGAACTTTCATCTGGTAAAGATACTCCGTCTGGTCACTGGGAAATTGCCGGTGTACCTGTTCTGTTTGACTGGGGTTACTTTACTGACAAAGCAAACAGCTTCCCTAAAGAGCTGACTGACCGCATTCTTGAGCGTGCTGGCTTAGACGGTTTCCTTGGTAACTGCCATGCTTCAGGTACTCAGGTTCTGGATGATCTGGGTGAAGAGCACATGAAGACTGGCCAGCCTATCTTCTATACTTCAGCAGATTCTGTATTCCAGATTGCATGTCACGAAGAGACGTTTGGTTTAGATCGCCTGTTGGAACTATGCCAAATCGCGCGTGAAGAGTTAGCGGATTACAACATCGGTCGAGTGATTGCTCGTCCATTCATTGGCCCGGGTAAAGGTCAGTTTGAACGTACCGGTAACCGTCGTGACCTGTCTGTTGAGCCGCCATCAGCAACTGTTCTACAAAAGCTTGTGGAAGAGAAGCAAGGCGATGTGGTTTCTATTGGTAAGATTGCAGACATCTACGCAAACTGCGGCATCACCAAGAAAGTGAAAGCAACAGGAATACCTGCTCTATTCGAAGCAACTCTAGAGCAAATCAAAGAAGCTGGTGATAACACCATCGTATTCACAAATTTTGTTGATTTTGACTCTGCATACGGCCATCGCCGCGATGTGGCTGGTTACGCAGCAGCACTTGAGTACTTTGATGGTCGAATCAACGAAGTACTAGAGCTGATGGAGGAAGACGATGTCCTGATCCTGACAGCAGACCACGGTTGTGACCCAACATGGCCAGGTACCGACCATACTCGTGAACACATTCCAGTCTTGGTTTACGGGAATAAAGTTCCGGCAGGTTCTCTGGGACTACGCGAAACTTTCGCTGATATCGGCCAAACACTGGCAAGCCATTTTGGTATGTCGCCAATGGATTTCGGTAAGAACTTCCTATAATTAGGTCAAAACTGGGAGCATTTAGCTCCTGGTTTTATGTTTGCAGCATGAAAATGTTGTGTGTCGGAAAACGATAGAGAAAGGTTAAGGAAATTAAACATGGCAACTCCTCATATCAATGCTGAAATGGGTGCATTCGCAGACGTTGTTTTAATGCCTGGTGACCCACTACGAGCAAAATACATCGCAGAAACCCTCCTTGAAGATGTGGTTCAAGTGTGTGATGTGCGCAATATGTTCGGTTACACCGGTACATACAAAGGTCGCAAAATTTCGGTAATGGGCCACGGTATGGGTATTCCATCTTGTTCGATCTACGCGACTGAACTTATCAAAGACTTCGGCGTGAAGAAGATCATTCGAGTCGGCAGTTGTGGCGCAGTGAACGAAGACATCAAAGTGCGTGATGTGGTGATTGGCATGGGAGCGTGTACAGACTCCAAAGTAAACCGCATTCGTTTCAAAGGTCATGACTTTGCTGCCATCGCAGATTACAAAATGGTGCGCGCAGCGGAAGAAGCCGCAAAAGCACGTGGCATTGATGTGAAAGTCGGTAACCTGTTTTCTGCTGAGTTGTTTTACACACCAGATCCTGACATGTTCGATGTGATGGACAAATACGGTATCGTCGGTGTAGAAATGGAAGCGGCAGGTATCTATGGTGTTGCCGCAGAGTATGGTGCGAAAGCGCTGACGATCTGTACAGTGTCAGATCACATTAAAACCGGTGAACAAACCACCTCTGATGAGCGTCAAACGACGTTCAACGACATGATGTTGATCGCGCTGGATTCTGTTCTTCTCGGTGACAAAGATTAATCTGTGTATCGAAGTAAAAGATAAACGGCCCGCATCAGCAGGCCGTTTTTATTTGGAATCTATTCGACGGATACATCACTTTATTTTGTGAGCAGCAGGTTTTCGTCCTTCTTTCGACGAATCGGTTGTCTGCGTAAAAGCATGATAAACAACATCCCACAGACGAAGCTCATCAGCACCATTAAGTACATGTAGCGATCACTCTTACGGTAATGATGATCCGAAATCGCCGTTACTCGACCTGTTTCGAAGGTAACCCGAACAAAACCGATCACTGAACCGTCAGCGATGACTGGTTCAACCAGTTGTTGGCGGCCAATCGATGCGGTGGCCAGTGGGGTATCTAAACCGAGCACTTCTCGTACAGAAAGTGCTTCTTCACTCGACGCCAGACGTACGCCCTGCGCATCATAAATGGTCGCATCAAACACCAAACGATCTTGCGCGAGTTGGTTAGTCAACTGCAATAATCGCTCCTGGTCATTGTTCACAATCATTTCACTGGCAGATAAGGATGCCTGAGAAATCAGAACTTTGGTGAGTGTTTCAAGTTGGTGTGCTTGAATTTTCTCGTTGCCCTTGCTGATCACTACACTGTTTTTTATGGTCACAAACAACATCACACACAGTAGTATTAGCGCCAGAATTCGCAGGGCATTCCTTACTGAGAATAAGGATTCACTCATGCTTTTACTCATCCATTTAAAAATAAAACAAAGACTTGCCTTTTTAGTTTGTTGAGGTAACGTTTTAGCAAAGTCATAAAGGATTATATACATGGACGCGCTAAAAAGCTTGCCTATAAGAAAACATACGACACTTTTAAAACGATTGCCTGAAACTCGCTTTGCTTCTCAATTAGATAGAGCTAAAGCCAACTGGATTGTTTTTTCTACTTACCTTTCGCCGCGTCATTTTGAAGACATTGACTTTTTCACTGGTTTTTACAATCCCGTTCTGGAAACGTGGAAAGTCGGTCAGTACGAGGTTGCGTTGATGGCAGGAGAACTGACGCCTCAGCATGAAACCATTTTAAAAAACCTCAACTTAGATTATGCATCGCTAAATGAAGTTCCTGACCTATCAACACAAGGTCTGATCGTATTTGATATGGATTCTACGGCGATTCAAATTGAGTGTATTGATGAAATTGCTAAATTAGCTGGTGTTGGTGATGAAGTTGCTGAAGTGACTGAGCGAGCAATGCAAGGTGAGCTGGACTTTGAGCAAAGCCTTCGTCAACGAGTAGGTAAACTGAAAGGGGCTGATGAAGCTATCCTTGAACAAGTGCGTTCTCAGTTGCCGTTCATGCAAGACTTCGAAGCACTCATTACCACATTGAAAGCGCTAGGCTGGAAAACGGCGATTGCGTCTGGTGGCTTCGATTATTTCTCGGACTACATTAAAGAGAAAGTAGGCTTAGACTTTGCGCGTTCGAATAAGCTGGAAATCATTGATGGCAAACTTACCGGCCAAGTGCTTGGTGAAGTCGTTAACGCGCAAGTGAAATCTGACATCTTGGTTGAACTGGCGGATGAATTTGAAATCGAACAGCACAATACCGTGGCGGTCGGTGACGGCGCAAACGACTTGGTGATGATGTCTGCTGCTGGACTGGGGATTGCTTACCATGCAAAACCTAAAGTAGAGGCGCAAGCCCAAGCTAATATTCGTTACTCTGGATTGGGTGGCGTGCTTTGTATTCTTTCGGGTGCTTTGGTTAAACAACAAAAGATCAGCTGGAAGTCGAAGCCGTAGAAATTCATCCAGATTGAACCATGATCGTCATTCTTAACACCGCCTCAAAGGGCGGTGTTTTTTTATTCAGTCAGTTCTAATCTGACGATCACTTCTTCGGTGATATCTTCAAACTCGCAGTATCCGATGAGTGAGGTCAGCTCCTTTTCCAGCTTACTCGCCCGATGCAGACTCAAAGGGGTTAAATCACTTAAGTCTCTTCTCAGCAGCGCAGTCATCGGGTCTAAAATCGGTAGCGTTGACATACGAAGCACATAGAGCTCCCCCATCATGCGAGCTTTCTTAATAAACAGAATGCGTTCTTTGGCGTTATGAAACTCATGGTGGAGCCTAGATTCGATACCGGTAATCTTGTGGCCAATTTTTGATGCACTGATGTAAACATCCTGATGTTTTTCCTGTGCTCCCTCAACGCGTTTAATGGGTTCGGCAATCAGTGTGCTGGTCCGGCCTTTAAATAGGGGCTCAAGAGAAAACTTTTGCTCATGACCTGACTGGGCGAAAAGCTCGACGTGTTTTGGCAGTGGAAAGTGAATGCCGATAACGGAAGTGTTAAACGATCCAGCCGAATTTTTGCTGATAAAAATCGGTGTGCTTAACGATCTTGATAGAAGCACACTATGAAGTTTTTCCAGCAGGGCCTGACTTGGCAGGACATCTTTCTGCTGAATAAGCTTACTTTGATTGTGCGAGATTATCTTATTGAAAAAAGCAATCACCTGACGCGTTTGACTGCTTTCATCAATGACCAATTGAACACTGTGACCATTCGTACCGACACGAATGACGCGGTAAGGTACGGCTGAAAGAGGAAGGCCCTTATCGTATAACTGCAGCTCACGGAAATTAATCTGAATTTCTTGTCCAGAGCATAATACGGTCGGATCATCTAATTGAATCCCCAGTCCCCGTTTAGAAATATCGACACTGTATCCTGTGATTTTAGTATTGCCGGAGGTGAGTTCTAACGGCGTTTTAAATCGATAGCGAGGTTCTTTACGCCGGGATTGAGCATCAAAATAAATCCCTTGTGGGTTACCAATAATCCGTCGCGGATGTCGAAATGTATCCAGAGTGCTCGACGGTAAGCGAGGTTTCTCAGTTAACAGGTAGTCCTGTCCTGAACGCTCATCTGCGATTTCTTGTAAAATTCCCACATGAGTGAGCGAGTGAGAGGTTTGTTCCAGCTCTGAAGATAAGGACGCTAATTCACTTTTCTCTTGTTCAGATAATTCAAAGATGGAAATGCGACATACACGCCAACTGTTGCGTTTGGCCCCTAAATGCCAGAAAAGCTGCCGTTGTTCTCGTGTCGCTTCTGGCCTGAGCATAGAGTAAAAAAAGGTTTTGTTTTCATGCTCGTGAGTAAAAGAATAGAGAATGTTTGTCGTTCCCTTTACTCCTGGCGCGATCAACGATGCCATTCGTTCTGCATTAAACAGAGATCCGAAGACGGGTTGATTTCGCTCATCATGCCAGTACTGCCATAATTTGTGGTTATTTGGGGTTAACATCGCGAGCTTAAGCTCATTGCCTGCAAAGAACAGTGGCAAGTTGCTGGTGTGCTTGAGTGCAATGTGTTCATAACCACGAGTACGGGCCCGGATGATCTTATCTTGGTTGTCGTGACGGGTGCGTTTTTCCGGACTGTTCAGAGTTTCATCAATGATTCGGTCTATCAGTTTGGTGTCGGTCAGGAGTATGGCTCTGAGATAACGGATGGCTTCATTTTCATAGCAATCCTCTACTGCCAGCACTCGATAAGTCAGAGGCTTTTCAATCCCGCTTAGCGGATATTTGCTCGCAAACTCTGTAAAAGTAACCTCAATGATTTCGCCAAGATTGTACTTGAATGCACTCGGTACTTTGAATTTTGCGCCTGAGCTTGAGAGGTCAATACTCAACCCATGCAGGATCTGATCGTTGCAACGGCGCAGTTCTACTTGTGATTGCACTTTCAAACGTTTTTCGTGCCGCTTTAAGTCGTAGCCTAATTGAATTGGCTCGGCCAAAAAGTGACGGTTAGCATTGGATAAAGGGGGCGTTTGCTCATCAAGCGCTTGCTTATTCATGACACGAAAGTTGTTGCGTGTGTTCACCAGCGCTTCCCACATGCCTTCGGTATAACCGCCAAATTTTGTGATGTTCTTATGGTAGGCATTAAACGCCACATCATCTAACCAGTGTGAAATACCGTTAAACACATATTCTCTGCACTCGCCGTTAACACGACCGCGTAAATCGATGCTTTTTTTACACGGAGTCATTAAGCGGTTTAATTCCATTTTCACCAAAATTTTGGCCGAAGGATGCTCTTCCTCAGTCAGTTGGCCAAGGACAAAGTCAAAGTCTGCAGAACCATAAACGGGAATGAGGTGTTCAGCGAGCGAGAGAATTTCAGATTGCAGCATTATTTCTGTTAGAGTATGTCGTTATTCGAATTATATCGGCTAAGCGCAGTAAAACTTAAATATATCAATAAACCCTGTCAATTCAGTTCTCGAGTCAGTTGGCAGTGCTTGGTCACATTTGTTAAAGAAGAAATTGAGGCATCATGGCGAAAGCAAAACGAGCGTATGTTTGTAATGATTGTGGCGCAGATTTTCCACGTTGGCAGGGACAATGTAATGCGTGTGGTGCGTGGAACACGATTACGGAAGTGCGCATTGCTGCGTCGCCAACGGTTGCCCGCCACGAGCGTTTGTCTGGTTATGCTGGTTCAGCAACCGAATCGAAAGTTCAAACTCTGTCTGAAATTAACTTGCAAGAAGTCCCGCGTTTTACCAGTGGTTTCAAGGAGCTTGATCGAGTGTTAGGCGGCGGTGTTGTGCCTGGTGCAGCGATATTGATTGGTGGTAATCCGGGGGCTGGCAAGTCGACGTTGTTGCTTCAAACCATGTGTACTTTGTCTGCGCAAATGCCGACTTTATACGTCACCGGTGAAGAATCATTACAACAAGTTGCCATGCGCGCTTCTCGCCTGGGTCTGCCAAAAGAACATCTGAAGATGCTGTCTGAAACGAATGTGGACAAAATCTGCCAAATTGCAGAGCAAGAACAGCCGCGCATCATGGTCATTGACTCGATTCAGGTGATGCATGTTTCGGACGTGCAATCGTCACCGGGTAGTGTGGCGCAAGTCCGTGAGTCAGCTACGGCTCTGACACGCTATGCAAAACAGAATAATGTCGCCGTATTTATTGTTGGTCACGTAACAAAAGATGGTACTCTTGCCGGCCCTAAAGTTCTTGAACACATTATCGATTGCTCGGTTTTGCTCGATGGTGGTACAGACAGTCGCTTCCGTACGCTGCGTAGCCATAAAAACCGTTTTGGTGCCGTGAATGAATTAGGTGTGTTCGCCATGACCGGGCAGGGACTGAGAGAAGTCAGTAATCCATCGGCTATTTTCCTATCGCGAGGCGAAGAAGAAACCTCAGGTTCTTCGGTTATGGTGGTATGGGAAGGGACCCGCCCTCTATTAGTAGAGATTCAGGCGCTGGTGGATTATTCGCAGCTTGCCAACCCTCGTCGAGTTGCAGTGGGGCTGGAGCAGAATCGTCTCTCCTTATTATTAGCGGTACTGCATAAACATGGCGGATTACAAATGGCCGACCAGGACGTGTTCGTTAACGTGGTGGGTGGTGTCAAAGTGACAGAGACCAGTGCTGACCTCGCATTAGTGATGGCGCTGTTATCGAGTTTTCGTGATCGCGCCTTGCCAAAAGACGTCGTTGTATTTGGCGAGGTTGGGCTTGCGGGAGAAATTCGTCCGGTGCCAAGCGGGCAAGAGCGATTAAACGAAGCATTTAAGCACGGCTTTAAAAAGGCGATCGTTCCCGCTGCGAATATGCCGAAAGGCGGGATTCCCGGAATGCAAATTCATGGGGTTAAGAAGCTATCAGAGGCAATCGAAGCATTTGATGAGTTATAGAACGCTAGAATAGGCGTTGCAAAACTGTAAAATCTATTTTCAAAGTGAGTGAATAAAGCACATAAATCGATATGTTTAACTATTCTTTGAAGATGGAAAATTTAGGTTAAAAAATTTTTTTCGTCCAACTGCACGCAAAGGTATCAGTCTTGACAGATTGTGATATACTCTGCGCGCACTTTATACCTTATTAACAGAGTAAGACAATGGCAGATTTATCGAAATACAGAAACATTGGTATTTTCGCGCACGTTGACGCGGGTAAAACCACTACCACTGAGCGTATTCTTAAGCTTACTGGTAAAATCCATAAAACAGGTGAGGTTCACGATGGTGAATCTACTACTGACTTCATGGAACAGGAAGCAGAGCGCGGTATTACTATCCAATCAGCTGCGGTAACTTGTGAGTGGAAAAAACACCGACTAAACGTTATCGATACTCCTGGACACGTTGACTTTACAGTAGAAGTATACCGTTCACTGAAAGTTCTAGATGGCGGTATCGGTGTATTCTGTGGTTCTGGCGGTGTTGAACCTCAATCAGAAACTAACTGGCGTTACGCTAACGAATCAGAAGTTGCACGTATCATCTTCGTAAACAAACTAGACCGTATGGGTGCTGATTTCTTCAACGTTGTTGAACAAGTTAAGAACGTACTGGCAGCTAACCCATTGGTTATGACTCTGCCTATCGGTCGTGAAGATGACTTCGTTGGTGTTGTAGACGTACTTAACCGTCAAGCATACGTATGGGATGACTCTGGTCTTCCAGAAAACTACGAAATTCAAGACGTTCCTGCAGACATGGTTGACGACGTTGAAGAATATCGTGAACTTATGATCGAATCTGCTGTAGAACAAGACGACGATCTAATGATGGCTTACATGGACGGTGAAGAACCAACTGTTGAGCAAATCAAAGCATGTATCCGTAAAGGTACTCGTGATCTAGCATTCTTCCCAACATTCTGTGGCTCAGCGTTCAAAAACAAAGGTATGCAACTTGTTCTTGACGCGGTAGTAGATTACCTACCAGCTCCAACAGAAGTTGAGCCACAAGACCTGACTGATCCACAAACTGGTGAACCAACAGGTGAAAAAGCGGTAGTTGATGCAGATCAGCCACTAAAAGCGCTAGCATTCAAGATCATGGATGACCGTTTCGGTGCTCTGACTTTCATCCGTATCTACTCTGGCCGCATGAAGAAAGGTGATACCATTCTTAACTCTGCGACTGGTAAAACTGAACGTATCGGCCGTATGGTTGAGATGCAAGCAAACGACCGTACTGAAATCACTGAAGCACAAGCTGGTGATATCATCGCAGTTGTTGGTATGAAGAACGTTCAAACTGGTCACACTCTATGTGATCCTAAGCACGAATGTACTCTAGAACCAATGATCTTCCCAGAGCCAGTAATCTCTATCGCTGTTGCTCCTAAAGACAAAGGTTCAACTGAGAAAATGGGTATCGCGATCGGTAAAATGGTTGCAGAAGATCCATCATTCCAGGTCGAGACTGACGAAGACTCAGGCGAAACTATCCTGAAAGGTATGGGTGAACTTCACCTGGATATCAAAGTAGATATCCTAAAACGTACTTACGGTGTTGAGCTAGAAGTAGGTGCTCCTCAGGTTGCTTACCGTGAAACTATCACTAAAGCAATCGAAGACAGCTACACGCACAAGAAACAGTCTGGTGGTTCTGGTCAGTTTGGTAAGATCGATTACCGTATCAAACCAGGTGAGCCAAACTCAGGTTTCACGTTCAAGTCATCTGTTGTTGGTGGTAACGTTCCTAAGGAATTCTGGCCAGCAGTTGAGAAAGGCTTTGCTAGCATGATGCAAACTGGTGTGCTTGCAGGCTTCCCGACTCTTGACGTTGAAGTTGAACTATTCGACGGTGGCTTCCACGCAGTTGACTCATCTGCAATCGCATTTGAAATCGCAGCTAAAGGCGCATTCCGTCAGTCTATGCCTAAAGCAGGCGCGCAACTTCTTGAGCCAATCATGAAAGTTGACGTGTTCACTCCAGACGATCACGTTGGTGACGTAATCGGTGACCTTAACCGTCGTCGTGGTATGATCAAAGACCAACAAGCTGGTGCAACTGGCGTACGTATCAAAGCAGATGTTCCTCTATCAGAAATGTTCGGCTACATCGGTACTCTACGTACAATGACTTCTGGTCGTGGTCAGTTCTCTATGGAGTTCGCACACTACGCACCATGTCCAAGCAACGTTGCTGATCAAGTAATCGCGGACGTTAAAGAGCGTAACGCTAAGAAGTAATTCTTAAGTTAACTCTATGATTTGAAGCCCTGCCTAGTGCAGGGCTTTTTATTTCTCCCAAACGATCAATTTTGGCTCGTTCCCCAAGAAAGCATATTGGATTTATATAAGCGACAAATCTGTTTTTGTGAGATTTGTATACATTGCTAGGTCGGATGCCATAGTTTTAGTCTAAACTACAGCTACACTTAATTGGTTATAGTCTATTTTTAGCCTGCTCTTGGATATTTTTGATGATCTATGTGACATATCATGTAGTAAAGATAAAAGCTGGCTTATAATAATAACCTGATGTCGTAACTTCATAGAGGATTCAGATGTGCAGAAATTGGATGTGACACCTAATATCAACAGAATTATGGATTTAACAGAACAAGTCACTTTAATTGGTCTGTACGCTTGGTTGTGCTTTCGTCTTTTTCCAGAAGAACTTACTTCTCAATATATATACCCATTATTAATACTTTTGTCTGAAGGACTTGTTTTAGTGTTAGTAATATGCAGACGTAAAACACAAAATATATCAGTTAAGCTCAGCGATTGGTTGGTTGCATATGCTGGCTCTTTTACTGTGTTACTCGTTGATAAAGGTGGAGAACCTTTTCTTCCAGGGATTGGTGTTGTTTTATTACTTATTGGGTTGATGCTACATGTGGGGGCAAAGCTAAGTTTACGAAGAAGTTTTGGCATTGTGCCAGCCGACCGAGGAATAAAATCAGACGGATTATATAGATATATTCGACATCCTATGTATTTTGGGTATTTTATAACCCATATAGGTTTTCTACTCGCTGTACCATCTTTATGGAACTTTATGCTCTACTGTTTGACTTGGGCTTTATTGATTACCAGAATAATTTTTGAGGAAAGACTTCTTTCTAAAAATAGCGAATATATTGCCTATCAGAAAAAAGTCCATTATAGGCTCATTCCCAAACTGTTCTAAGGAGTCATATTATTCCATATGAAAGCCTAATTTAAAGAGCAACGATTCTTTATTGTAATCGTTGCTCTTTTGTTCTTATTTCTCCCAAATTATCAGCTTATCTTTCGGCCAGTTGTGCCCAAGCTCGTGGTACTTTTGTTCAAGTACATGGCGCTTGATCTTGAGGGTAGGAGTGAGCACGCCATTCTCAATATTCCACGGTTCTTTGATCATTAGCACGCCTTTAATTTGTTCATGGGATTCCAATTCCTGATTCATTCTCTCAATGACTTTACTTGTGGAACGCTCGTAACGCGCTTTGTCGAAGTGGGGGAAGTTATGTGGAACAACCAAAAGAATTGGGCCAGGTAAGCCTAAACCAATCAGACACATCATCTCAATTCGGCTGTATTCGAACAATTTCTTCTCGATAGGCACCGGAGAAACAAATTTCCCTTTTGCAGTTTTAAACGTGTCTTTCTTACGGCCTTGAATCGTCAGGTATCCATCATAATCTATCGCACCAATATCACCGGTGTGCAGCCAACCTTCCGAATCGAACGACTCCTGAGTTGCGATATCATTTTTGTAGTAGCCCGAGAATAACCCCTTACTCCGCACCATAATCTCACTATCATCGGCAATTTTGAGTTCAATTCCCGGGCCAGCATTGCCAACGGTACCAATTTTATCGGCTCTGAACGGATAGTTAATCGTGCTGTAAGCAAAGGATTCCGTCATCCCCCAAGCCTCAGTGATATCCAGCCCTACGCTGTGGTACCACTCTAACAGTGCAGGCGATACAGGAGCGGAACCACAACCTAGCACCCGAGCTTGATCTAACCCCAGCCCAACGGCGAGTTTTTTCTTAATCAAAGCGTTGACGAACGGAATCTTGAGCAGAATATTCAGCGTCTTTTGCGGTAACTTGTCTTGAATACGTTGTTGGAATAACGTCCATAATCTTGGCACCGAGATAAACAGAGTCGGACGCTGCATTTTTACATCTTCAATAAAGGTGTCGAGAGATTCAGGAAATGCGGTCTGCACGCCTCCCATGATTGAAGAACCAAAAATGTACACACGCTCAGTGATGTGTGCTAATGGCAGGTAGGAAAAGAGTCTGTCGTTGGGTTGGATGCCGATATGATTAATCAACTGTTGCACTGACCAGCTGAACGCGCCGTACGTTAGCATGGCGCCTTTTGGCAAACCCGACGTTCCGGATGTATAAACCAGAGACATCAATTTGTCGTCGTAGTGAACTGGACGCGATTCACTCGGCATCTCTTGTGCTATGAGTTGAGTATATTGATGCTGACACACAGGCGCGGTGTTATAAGGCAGCGCGATACTGATCAGGTCGCTTATTTCGTTTAACACTTGCTGCGTCGCTTTAGCGTCATCCAGTTTACCGCAGATCAGTGCTTTGCTTTCGCTGTGCGTGATGCAGTATTCAATCGTGTCGGCTCCAGCGGTAGGAAAGATGGGAACACTAACATAGTCTCCCAGCATTAAGGCAAGATCACAGATAAACCATTCCGCACAGTTTTTCGATATCAAAGCGACCTTGTCGCCAGGCTGAACGCCTAGATTACGCAATGCACTGACAAGCTTCAGGGCTTGATCGGCCACTTCGGCATAAGTGTATTCAACAAACTCTCTATTGATGATTTGCTTTAAGTAAACCTCGTTTGGACGCTCCTCTGCCCACTTTAGAATCATTTCATTTGGCGGCGGGAGAGCGCACCCAGCAGAAGTATTGATGTTCGGCTGATGCATCATAAGTGACTCCATGTCTTCTCGTTGATTTTATAGTTGTTAATATATTGTTAATCTTAGCATGTTGGTTAACAATCCGAGAAAGCATTTGAGCAAATGTGTGGGTAGGTTGGCGTAAATAAACACCAGAATAGAAGTCTTGATATTTAAAACTGTTGACGGTAGCTAGCGGGAGAAAAGCCGGTTTTCTTCTTAAAAATGCGAGAAAAATAAGAGACATCGTTATAGCCACATTTGTAAGCAATGTAGGCAATCTTCATTGAGTCATCTTCGGTAAGCATCTTTTTTGCCAGAGCAATACGTTTAGCGGTAACGTAGTCACGAAAACACATGCCGACATGTCGACGAAACACTTTCGAAAAATAGGTTGGAGAATAATGGCAAAGCGCCGCCGCCGCCTCTTCTCGTATGTCTGTATGGGCATTATTGGCGATGTATTCAACGACGTCAGCGAAGTTTGATTTGCCTTTCCTCGGAAAAGTTTTATGCGAAGATAGCGATGAGCCATCTAAGTTACGGTTAAAGAAGTACTTTAACTTGATTTGGGAAAGCCAGTGAGGGAGATAATTGTCGCTCAATGCATAGCATTCGGAAGTAACATGCTTTGGTGGTAATCCGTTGTTGGCTGTGTCGGGAGCGATAAGATTGTGATCGACAATGTTGGAATGAACGACGATAAGCTTCTTATCCAGATTTTCACATAATGTTACGACACCTTTAAGCGACGCGTTTTGATTGCCATTAGCATAGTAAAAAAAGTGATCGGAAGTCTTATCGCTTATGATGGAAATGTCATTGCCGTGATCGGCTAAGTCAAAATACTGAGCAAAAATCCAGCGAAATTGCTCAGGAAGAGATTGTAACGGTTCACCTATCCAGTGCGCTTTGGCCAGCCTTTCCATATAACATCCATTTAACTCATACTTAGCAAGCGTAGGTAAGTTAGTAATCAGCCAAATCTCATTCCTAGAGTATTAAGGCTAATTATTTTAATCATCGATTTTTGATCAAAACAATCATTGATTAGTTTAATTATTCAAACGATTATGGATTAAAAATAACCACTTAAACGTGATATCGCTCCCAAATTTCACTACCATTAGTCTCATAGGTGAAACTTTTAACTCTCAATAAACAAAATGGCAAAAATATCCTAATTAAAGGCAAGAAAATCCTAACGACCTAACACTTTTCTAACCTAAATTGACATCGAAACACCTTGATACGGATGTTTTCACAGGGGTTACAAATCAAATTCAGTAAAGTAATAAAGATCTTTTTTGATTTTTTGAGGTTGAGATGGATCTTTAGGGGGCAAAAATTATGAACAAATTTACACAAGTATTGAAAGACTTTTGGAATGATGAAGAAGGTCTTACTCTTCTAGAATATATCCTTGGTGCGGCACTGATTGTTGCTGCGTTTTTAGTCGGTGGTACATCGTTTTGGACCGCTCTCAAATCTAAGTTCGATAGTGTTGAAGGTCAAATCACAGGCATAGGTTCAACAACCGCATCATAGGCCAAAAGGTTCGAAGTAATTTGATACTAGAAATAGCCATCTGGTCATTGCTTATTGCAATTGGTGTATCAGATGCGCAGGAAAATAAGATATCCAATAAAGCAGTAATGCTGCTCTTGGTTATGGTCACTGTGAACGTAATGTATGTCTCTGCGTTAAATGGATTAGAACATTTATATAGTGGTGTTGTTACGTTTGCAGTGTGCTTTATCTTGTATCTTCTAAAGGTCATGGCTGGTGGCGATGTTAAGTTGCTGGCAGTTCTTGGCTTTTGGTTGGGACCAGAAAATATGTTGCAGGCCTTTCCGCTTGTTATTGTTTCGGGTGGAGTCGTAGGTCTGTTTTACCTGGCACAATATTTGGCCTCTTCCCGTTATACGTTTGGAGAGCAAATCAAGTATTATGCTTTACAAAAAGTGACTCCAGGATGGAAAAACAATCAAAGACTGGTAATTCCATTTGCCCCGGCAATAGTGATAGGTTTGGCTTACTATTTTTATATTCATTAGGTTAACACATTAAACCGTCAGGTTGCGGCCACAGTGATTTGTAAGGTTTGGCAGGGAGTTGCCACATTTAGCCGTGCCATACATCAGGAGGGCACAAACCATGTCTACAATACCTAAAGTCAATTTAGTGCCACAAATTTCACCACCACCAACGCCAACGTCAGAAGATGACTTAGGCGTACCGAGTGCGGTTATAGAACACCTTCTTATCAAACATATTTCCGCTTATCCGAAATCCAACTTGGTCGAGCTATCCAGTCGAATGTGTGTGGTTTCATCCATTGTCGAAAACTCGCTTGCGCAACTTCGTGCTCGCAGTTGGGTGGAAGTGTATCAACCGTTAAATGCAACCAGTTCTTATTCTAACATTCGCTATGGCTTAACCGAGTTAGGTATGGCAGAAGCTGAGTTGGCCTTTCGACGAGAAGCATATATAGGTCCGGTTCCTGTCTCACTGCCGCAGTATTGGGACATTGTTAAGCGACAGAATTTACGTAACCAACCGATTGCCCGTGCGGATGTTGAACGAGCACTGGACGATGTTTATGGTGCGGAGCGTTTAATACCTGTTTTAGGGCCGGCAATTAATTCTGGTCGGGCATTATTGTTGTACGGACATGCTGGTACTGGTAAAAGTTATGTTGCAGCGAGAGTTTTAAATGCCTTGAACACTTCGGTGTTTATCCCTCACGCAGTGTATGCTGACGGCAATATCATCAAAGTGTTCTCTGAGCATCACCATAAACGGATCGATAACTCACACAATAAAACCTTCGTTAAATTGGGTGAGCACTATGATAAGCGTTGGGTACTGTGTGAAAGGCCCAATATCCAGGTGGGTGGTGAACTAACCATGGATATGCTGGAAGTTAACCACACCGAGCATAACCGTGTATGGAATGCGCCACTGCAAATGATGGCTAACAACGGCATTTTTGTGATTGACGATTTAGGCCGACAAGCTATGCCGGTTGCCGCTGTACTCAATCGCTGGATTGTGCCGATGGAATACTTCGTTGATCACCTTGGTTTACCAAATGGACAACAGATATCGGTCCCATTTATGCTTACGCTCGCTTTTTCATCCAACCTTCCACCGAGTTCGATTGCCGATCCTGCATTTTTGAGACGACTTGGCTACAAGATTGAATTTAATCCTCTAGAGTTAGAGGAGTACTGCCAATTATGGATGGAACTGGCGAATACCTATCAGCTTGTTTTAACCGACGGTTTTTTTGACCGATTAAAACAGCTGCATGATGAGACTGGTACCGGGTATTTCCCGTGTTTGCCAAAAGACATTTTAGGGATTAGCCGAGATATTTTGAAGTTTGAGGAAATAGGGGAGCAAGTGTCAACAGATATTTTGACGCGAGCTTGGGGACTCTATTTTACCGTTGATGAATAAAAATGAGGGGATGTCATGAGCAAGACACAAGTTGCCATGTTGTTGTTATTATCTATCGCCTTTGGTTTAGGTGCGGTAATGATCGCAAAGCAGTGGTTAGACAGTCAGACGCAACCGACCGTGAAGCTGGAAGAAGTGGAACGCCACCCGGTGCTGGTTGCTGCGATGGAGATAGATCCGGGAGTAATTGTTGAAGCGAAACATCTGACGACTAAATTAATGGAAGTGGACTGGATTGATGAAACGACACTAACGGAACCGTCCCAGGCGGTTGGTAAGGTGGTAGCCAACTCCATTTATGAAGGGGAGCTCATCAATCCTAATCGTATCGCGGTATTGGGAGAAGGGGTGACACTCGCTGCGATGATTCCAGAAGATAAGCGAGCCCTGACCATACGCGTTAACGATGTTATTGGTGTGGCAGGTTTCCTGTTACCAGGCAATAAAGTCGATGTGCTAAATACCAAAGGTAATGGAACAAGTACTGTTTTGAAGAACATCAAAGTGCTGGCGGTGGACCAAACGGCAAGAACAAAAGATAACAAGCCAGTTATCGTACGAGCGGTTACCTTAGAGGTTTCACCAAAAGAAGCGGAAAAATTGTTAACAGAAAACAGTAAGGGCAGTATTCAGCTGGCGTTGAGAAATCCGCTTACTGTTGATAAAGCGCCGCCAGTGAGAACTTACACTCCACGACCGAGTGTGACAGTGATTAAGGGTTCGCAAACTTCTAATGTACGCGTGAGCAATTAGGTGAATTATGAAAAGAACAATACTAATTTTAAGCCACTTAATCATGGTGTTAGTCACAGCCAATGTCTATGCAGCCGCGCAATCGGGACGTGTAGTGAGTGTACCTCACCACCAGTCTACTCAGCTGATGATATCAGGCAGTGCAAAAAAAGTGACCTTGGGTGACCCGACGATTTTGGACATACTGGTGCTGAAATCAAACGAGTTGTATTTGATCGGTAAAAAGCTTGGTACCACCAATGTATCGGTATGGGATCGCAGTGGGCGCATCATTGAATCCTTTAACGTCGAAGTAACCCACGATCTTAATACCTTAAAGTCAAAACTGTACCAATTTTTGCCGGACGAGAATATCGAAGTTCATAGTACTCAAGATAAAATCGTATTAAGAGGCTTGGTCAGCAGCCAGCAAAATATGGATGTGGCGATTAAAGTAGCTGAAACTTTTGCGGCGGGTAAGTCTGTTGATGAGAGCGATGACGAAGAAGAAGATAGTGACAGCTCAGTCATCAACTTGTTGTCTATTGGCGGTGCGCAACAAGTGACACTTGAAGTGACCGTGGCAGAAGTGCAGCGCTCATTAGTCCGTACCTTTGATTCCAACTTTCATTTTTTCCAAAAGAGCGGCGATATTACTTGGGGGGCAACCACGATAGGCAGTGCGATTGATGATATTGGTCCAATCTTGAGTGGCAACTCAGGGGTCAATGAATTTGGCTTTTTAGGCTCATTTATCGACAGTAACACGCTATTTACTTTCGCCCTTGACATTGCCAAACAAAATGGTGTGGCTAAGGTACTTGCTGAACCAAGCTTAACAGCACTGAGTGGTACTAAAGCTGAATTTGTCGCAGGTGGTGAATTCCCAATCCCAGTACCTAATGAAGACGGCATCACCATCGATTACAAAGAATATGGCGTAACATTGGATTTTATCCCCTACATTCTTAGTGATAAAAAAATCAATTTAAAACTCAATGTCAGTGTAAGTGAGTTGGCGACATCAGGTGTAGTGACCTATAGCGTTGGTGATACTAATGCCGCATATTACATCCCACCTCTCACTACACGCAGTGCGGGTAGTACGCTTGAATTGGCTGATGGACAAACGATGGGGATTGCAGGGCTGTTGAGTGAAAATGCTCGTAATGTTGATGAAGGTCTACCTGGTGTAGCTGATTTGCCAATATTAGGACGTCTGTTTAAGAGTGAGCAGTTTACTTCTGGAGAGACGGAACTGGTGATTTTGGTTACCCCTCGATTAGCTAAACCAGTAGACAGACGCAAAATTACCCTACCAACCGATGGCTTTGTTAGTCCGAATGACGTCGAGTTTTATTTACTAGGCAAGGGGGCAAGCTTGGACTTCGACAAATATCAGCTAGATGGTGGTTCTAAAGCCAATGTTATAAATGAACCTGACTATCAGTTCTCTACCAGTGACGGTGGTACAGATGGACAGTTTGGCCATAGTCTGTAGAGGGAAAGTAAGATGAAAAAATTGTTAAAATTTGTAGCTTGTTTGGGAGTTTTTGTCTTAACTGGTTGCGCCAATGATCCTGAATTGGGTGTGGCTTTAAGTCAATTGCATGCGGAACAGACACTTAACCCCAACGCATGGTATGAAAATATAGACTACCTGCCAGAGGGCAGTGGCGAACGTACACAAACCAGTCTGGGAGTGTACAACAATAATGGTGTAGAGAAGAAAAATTAAGTGATGATTTCACTTAGGAGGCCGCTATGAGGTGTAGAAAACCAACGGCAATGAAGCGCTCTCAGCAAGGGATCACTTTAGTTTTAATTAGCCTGATCATGCTTATACTAATTGGTATGGGCGCATTTGCGATGGATTTAAATCATCAGGTCTTAAATAAAGCGCGTTTGCAAAATGCAGTAGACTCAGCGGCTTTAGCATCGGCCGTAGTGGCTGATGAAACCAATGACCTTAAACTCTCAGAAGAGGCAGCAATAGATGCACTGAATAGTTTTGCTTCTTCTTCTGGTAATCAAGAATTAGTTTATACATCTGAGAACATTTCTATTACTTTCTCCACGGATAATCAAAACTTTGCCGCAGCAGGTAGTATTTCACCACTTAGTAGTGATGATATTTATGTTCGAGTAGCTGTGAGCAATGTTAATTTGACACAATATCTAAGTTATATATTTGGAGTTGGGAAAGATGTGTCTGCCAGTGCTGTTGCAGGGCCGAGTGCGGCAATCACACACTCGTGTAATCTAACGCCAATGGCGGTTTGTAGTCATCCAAACTCTACGGCTGAACAAGTATGGGGCTATAATCCTAGTGGTTATGATCCTACCGAATCGACGCTTGCATCTACGATACATGCGCTTAAAGTTAGTGATCAGCAAAACACAGCGATGGGTGCTGGCAATTTTCAGTTGATAGACTTTAGCCAATCTACAGTTGAAGAGGTTGAAGAGGACGATAGTCCAAGTAACGGTAATAACGGTAATAACGGTAATGGTAACGAGGATGGGGCTGGGGCGTCACTTATCCGTAGAGCGATGGCTGGCGGTTACAATGGTTGCGCAACGATAGGAAACGAGGTGGTAACCAAGACTGGTAATAATATTGGGCCCGTAGCACAGGGACTTAACACTCGTTTAAATGACTTTACGGGGCCGATCAAGGAAGACGGTGAAGTAAAGCCTGATATTTATGTCAAAGAAGCCACTCTTGCAACAGAAGAACTAGAAGGTGGCGGTATTAAAGTTACTTCTAGCGACTTTTTTTACAAGAATTATTTAGATTGTACAGTTAGAGATATTGGGTGTGTTGAGTCTGAAAATAACAAGCAAATACATATTGATGAACCTAAAGCACAGCCAGAACGACGAATTTTAAGAATACCCATAATTGATTGTTCACAATCTGAACCGGGTAAAACGAACTATCCGGTTAAGGGATTTGGTTGTTTTTTCTTGTTGCAGAAAGTGGATGGCAATGCATCGACAGGTGGTAATGTGTTTGGACAATTTTTATACGATTGTCCAATCAACAACGGTTCAACTGGTGTAGAGGCTTCTGATGCAGGTTTTTATCGAATTCAGTTGTATAAAGATCCTCTAAGCGGAGCATCTTGATATGAACGGTATCCATTACTCTTTTGTTGGAAGCAATAAGAAAAGCCAATCCGGTCTGGCTGCTCTTGAGTTTATTATTTGTCTGCCAGTATTGCTTATGTTATTGGCATTGTTGATAGATGTAAGCCGAGCGTTCATTCAGTACACAGAAATTAATAAAGCTTTGCAAAATGGAGTTCGGTATGCGGTAGTAGATACTTACGGTGAACTTAATTTTGGAAGTGTCGCAGAACCAGGGAAGATTATAAATATGGTGGTTTACGGTAAACCTGTTAAAACCGATGCTGACACTGAGCTTCTGAAGTTTCTTGATGAAGATAAAGTTTCGGTTACCTTGCCAACTGCCATTTCAAAAGAGGTTGTCGTATCTGCAAGCTACACTTATGTGCCAATATTTAGCACTCTTCCTTTTACTGATACCTCACTTGCTTTTGAAATTGGCGCATCAAGTAGAATGAGGACAGCGCCATGAGTAAATGGAAAGTCAAACAGAAGGGGGTCACTCAGGTTGAATTTACTTTGATAGCTTTAGCTGTGTTACTGGTGATTTTTTCGATTATCGAATTCGCGCTCTACTTTTATTCTATACAGATGGCCAATGAAGTCACCCGTAGAGCGGCTCGTTTAGCCACAGTTTGTTATATAGCCGATCGTGACGATATTAAATCATTACCGGCAGTTGAAGGCTTGTATCCACCTGGTTTTACTGCAGATAATTTAAAAATCAGCTATTTAAATGCCAATGGTAATGAAGTAAATGTCGACGAGTTTTTTTCTGAGTCACCGAATATAGCTACTCTTAATTCAATTTTTTCGACAATTCGGTATGTAAAGGCGGAAGCAAATTATACGTTTAAATTTTTGGTTTTATCTTTACTAATTAACGCTACGGGCGCCAGCCCAGAGTTTAAAACGATTTTACCTGCTGAAAGTTTAGGGATATTGAGGCCGGAAGGTGAATTGCCCGTAAGAGAGAATTGTGGGGAGTAGTTATGTTGAAACCAGTAGAAATAAATAAAGAAGAAAAAACAAGCAGCATCCATTCCCTTAAAACAAATATTAATATTTGGGTGATTTATGATACTGCTGAATTTAAAAGTACGATGGAAGCAGAGCTATCCAAGTGCGTCAATATTAATATTGAATGGTTGGATTTAAGTAAGGTTGCAGTAACCTCACTAGGTGAACGACGAACTCCGGATGTTATCTACATTGAAGCAGGTAACAGTTGGGCGCAAAAAATTTCCCATATTTATTCCAATGAAGGCAATTTGCAACGCAACCAAACTGCATTGGTGGTTTTTGGTGATGAGCATGACACAACATCTCTTAAGTTAGCGCTAAAATTAGGCGCGTCTGACTACTTACATCGCGAAGTTGGCTTGTATGAGTTGCTGCCACTGTTAGAGGATATTGCCAACGAAAAGGCCTCGAGCAGTGAAATCGGTGAATTGTCGCTATTTATTAATACCAAAGGCGGTTCTGGAGCGACAACCGTAGCACTGAATACGGCCATTGCGTTATCTGAGTATTCGAAAGGCAAGGTCTTACTTATTGATTTGGGTATGCAGTTTAGTGACGCTGCAGATTATCTAAATAGCAAACCCAAGTACAGTATAAATGACGTCATTGACACAATGAATGATCTCGATGAATTATCTCTAGAGGGATTGGTTTACAAACATCCTTCAGGTGTTAATTATTTATGTTTTAGTTCAGATAACATCAAAGATAACTATGATCGTGCGACAAAGGTAAGTGCTTTGATTCCGCTTTTACGCCAATACTATAAACATATTATTGTCGATATGTCTCACGGGGTTGAACATGTATTTCAGCATGTAGTAGCACCCGCTTCCTATGTTTATCTGGTGATGCAGCAAAATGTCACGTCGATCAAGCATGCCGCAAATTACTTAAAATCGCTCCAACTGGACTACGGTTTAACCGGAGGGCAGGTGCGGTTGGTGATTAATCGTTATGAAAAGAAAACATCGATTACGATTAAAGACATCGAACAAGCATTTCCGAACCAAGACATTCTGTTAGTACCGAACAATTTCTCTATTGCAATGGAATGTTCAAATTTGGGCAAACCGATTGTGCAATCAAAGAAAAACAGTGCGATTAAATCTTCACTTATTGGTATCTCACATCAACTGGAAGAGCCTGCAGACAAGCAAGGCCAAAGTTGGTTAGGCAAATTATTTTCTTAGCAGGTAGCCGCTATGTTTTTTAAAAGGAAGAATGTTGGCAGTAACTTTTCAGATGCTGAATTGCTAACTAGCAAAGGTGAGACTCGCAGTAATCCGGTTACCAAAACTGAAAAAAGTCATGTTCTGAGTTCTTCATCAATCGAAGAAAAAATCCGCATGATGGAAGCGGAAAGAAAGCAGCTCGAGCATGATCAGACGATAAAACATTACTATCACAGTAAATTATTGGATACGTTAGATTTAGGTTTGTTGTCACACCTTCAGGAAGACCGAGCTAAAGAAGAACTAAGAGAAGCGGTTGTTCAATTAATTGCAGAAGACCAGACTCACCCGCTTAGCTCAGAAGCGCGTAATCGTATGCTGCGCCAGATTGAAGATGAGATCTTTGGTTTGGGCCCGCTTGAGCCTTTGCTAGCGGATCCAACGGTGTCCGATATTCTAGTCAATGGTCCGAAAAGTATCTTTGTAGAACGGTTTGGTAAACTCGAAAAGACACCGCATACCTTTCTTGATGACCGCCATTTACGCAGCATTATTGACCGAATAGTCAGCCAGGTTGGACGCCGAATCGATGAGTCTTCTCCAATGGTCGATGCGAGACTTAAAGATGGCTCTCGCTTTAATGCCATCATCCCACCGCTTGCGATTGATGGTGCCTCAGTGTCAATCCGTCGTTTTGCAGTAGATCGACTTAATATGGAAAACTTGCTGCAACTTAATTCACTTTCGGAAGAGATGGCGAAGTTCCTCAATGCAGCGGTAGTCGGTGAGTTAAACATCCTGATTTCCGGCGGTACAGGCTCAGGTAAAACGACTACCCTTAATATTTTGTCGGGTTTTATTCCGTCTGATCAACGCATTGTCACCATCGAAGACTCGGCTGAGTTGCAACTGCAGCAGCCTCATGTAGTGAGGCTGGAAACTCGTCCGGCCAATATCGAAGGCAAGGGCGAAATATCTCAGCGCGAGTTAGTCAAAAACTCCTTACGTATGAGGCCGGATCGCATCGTTGTTGGTGAGGTCAGGGGCAGTGAAGCGGTAGATATGTTATCGGCCATGAACACTGGTCATGATGGCTCACTGGCGACCATACATGCGAACACGCCACGAGATGCATTAAGCCGTGTCGAAAACATGTTTTCTATGGCTGGCTGGAACGTATCGACGAAAAACCTTCGCTCTCAAATTGCTTCGGCTATAAACCTTGTCGTGCAGATGGACCGTCAGGAAGACGGTAAACGTCGTATGGTCAGCATTCAGGAGATTAATGGCATGGAAGGGGAAGTGATCACTATGTCCGAAATCTTTAAGTTCCAAAGGCAAGGCGTGGATGAAAACGGCAATGTGCTTGGTGATTACGTAGCGACAGGGATTGTTCCAGATTGTCATGACCAATTGATTAAACGAGGTTTGGACCTTCCATTTGAAATTTTTAATGAGAAAGTTCGATAGGAGGTATTATGAGCGGTCAATTGCCACTATTTTTGCTTTTGCTATTCTTGTCCGTGTTTTTTATCAGTCAGGCACTGATCATGCCTTCTGCCGGGAAAAAGGTAAAACATCGACATTTAATTCAACGAATTAAAGAGAGCCATAGGAATGTAGATCAGGAGAGTATTTCTTTATTAAAGGAAAACTCGCTAAAGAATTTATCTAGTGTGGAAAGGTTCTTAGTTCAGTTTTCTTTATTCGAGGTTTTTAAAAAGAAGCTTGAACTTGCTGGTATAGACACAACTTTTGGTAGGTTCTTGTTTCTTTCTTTTTTTTCTGGAGTTATCGCTTGTTTAGCATTGATTTTAGTTGGTCAGCGTTGGTATATAGGAATAGGAGTCGCTTTTGCGATATGGCTCGTTGAGTACTTCCTTATACAAAAACGTATAGCTGATAGATTGATAAAAATTGAAGAGCAACTGCCTGAAGCTCTAGATATCATCAAACGTGTTTTACAAGCAGGTCAGCCTATTAACCAGGCTTTTGGTGAGGTAGGTACTCAAATGCCCTCTCCAATTGGTCCGGAATTTAAGAATACCTTTAGTTTACTCAATTATGGTTACGATATGCGTTTGGCTATTATGCAGTTAATAGAGAGGGTCCCTACTGTTTCTATGATGGCCTTTTCAAGCGCAGTATTGCTGCAAAAAGAAACCGGCGGCAACTTAATTGAAAATATTGAAAAGTTATCAGTAGTATTAAGAGGAAGGTTTAAGCTTGCGAGAAAGATAAAAACAGTTTCCGCCGAGTCAAGAATGTCTGCTTGGGTTCTCGTTCTTGCACCATTTGTTATGTATATCATCATCGCTATATTCAACCCTAGTTATATCGCTATCTTACATAACCATCCAATAGGCGTAAAAATGATTATAGGTGGTATGGTTTCTCTTTTTATCGGCTCTATGTGGATTCGTAAGATTGTTAGTTTTGAGGTGTAGTTATGGATGTGTTAAATAACTTTGTTTCGAGCTTTAATATCAGCACAGAAGTATTGTTTATGTTATTTGTATTGGTAACAACGATACTTTTTGTAATGACAATTGGGTATGTAGTTATAGGTGTTAACTCTCCGGTAAAGAGGAAATTATCTGAGATCTCGACGGGTGAAAAAACAAAGCACACATCGCGTAATGAAAAAGTGATGAACACGTTAGAAACGTTAGCTCCTCTGTCTTCAGCTGGTAGTGAGAAAGAGCAGCAGACGACAAGAATGGTATTAATGCATGCTGGTTTTCACCAAAAAAATGCGCTCTCTTTATTTTATTCAATTAAATCGCTTACTACGATAATAGGCGTGATAGTCGCTGTTGGGCTATATATGTCTTTACCACAATCCAATAAGCTCTATACGTCTATGATTATATGTGTATTTGTAGGTTTATTTTTGCCTGATTTTTTTTTAAAAAAGCTAGCTAAAAAGCGTCAGGAACGAATTCGTTTAGGTGTGGCTGATATGCTTGACTTACTCGTTGTGTGTACCGAATCAGGATTAGGCTTCAATGCTTCTTTACGTCGTGTTGCTGATGAAATGGTAATCTCTCACCCAGATTTGGCGGACGAACTTGATACTGTTTGTTTGAAAATCCAAGCAGGTAAATCGATGCCTGATAGCTTAAAAGAGATGATTATCAGAACTGGCTTAGACGAATTTATGGGGCTAGCCAGTATGTTAAGTCACGCTTCGCGAATGGGGGGAAGCCTGGTTGATTCATTGCGTGAATATACAGAAGACTATCGAGATAAGAGACAACAAGCTGCAGAGGAAATAGCTGCAAAGATTCCGGTAAAAATGATGTTTCCTATGGTGTTGTTTATTTGGCCATGTTTTTTTATCGTAGCTATTGGACCATCAATTATTACTCTTATTGAAGCATTTTCGAAGCAATGACATATAAAAGCTAATTAATAACTAATATAGTTATAAGAACATATATATTAAGGGAAGATTATGTGGAAAGTTTACTCGCTTACTTTGTGCGCGTTATTGATTTCTGGGTGTGCAAGCAACGAGACAAAGCAAGCAGCCTTTGATAAAAGTTTGTATTCGGGCAAGCCTGTAGAGGCGTTAACGAATGATCAACCACCTGCTAATGAGGCTGAGGCAATTACTCGAGGAGATGCTGCGTTAACCAGTAACAATACGGATCTTGCTTTGTATGAATATATACGTTCTCTGACATTTGAAGATGGGGTTCATAAAGATAAGACGTTATATACCATCGGCCGAATTCACGAGACTCGTGGAGATTTTGAGTTAGCCGACAGGGCTTACCGTGCTTCTCTTGCCGAAAACCCAAACCACATAGGTTCGTTAGAAGAGCTAGGAAAACTCTACACCAAGCAAGGACGTAAAGATGTCGGGCTAAGTTACTATTTACGTGCTCTTAACGCTGACCAATTACGCCTCGGTGGGCAGGGGGATATAACAGCGAATAACATTTCTAGCGAAAATATTCTCTCACTTAGATACGATGAGAAATCACCCGTTAATGCTTATATCGGTCTAGGCGTTTTGTATGATATCAACAACAAGCACGATATCGCCCAAGCATTTTTACGTAAAGCGTTAGATATCAAACCTTATAACGAGAGTGCTCTTGTTAGTCTTGGATATTCGTACTACATGGTCGAAGACTATGCTAAAGCAACTCATTTTACTAATGCGGCCTTGGGTATCAATAGCAACAGTGAAAAAGCGATTAATAATTTAGGTTTAATTGCAATAGCTAAAGGAGAACCGAGAAAAGCCTTGAGCATTTTTGGGCACCATATGTCTTCATCGGAAGCTCTGAACAGTGTAGGATATTTCCTGATTTTGAGAGGGGAACCTGGAGAAGCGATTCCATACCTTCAGGAAGCGATTGATCAAAGTCCATCTTACTATGCCAAAGCGAATGATAATTTAGAACGTGCGCTCGCAATGGTAAGGGCTGAAAGAGATACATCTAAAGCGTTTATTCATTGATTTGCAATTATCTGGTTGTTAGTGAACAGTCTCGTGTTGTCTCTATCTACACTTAACTTCATTGGATTGCTGTACTTTCCAAAAATGAATAGGAAAAATGATACGAGTAGGTGTAAGAGGGCATGTAACGCAGCCCTCTTCAATAGAAAGTTATTTGATTGTCTATTTAGAAAGCATCAATTTGGGTTTCTCATCCATGCAATTTTGCTCAATCCAAAACTGAGGCAAATAATAATCAACTTTTATGTGGCGGTATTGTTGGTTGTCAATTCTCAAGTAGGTTTTGTAACCAATAAAAATCAATGCCCAAATTGCAATAAAGACCAGCATAGCATGCGAAATTTTTGAAACAACTGGTGCTATTGTTTTACTTGTTGACGGAGTATCTGCTTCGCTTGATATTGCCCAAAATAATGCTACAGAAATTGCAGTCAAGCCTTGACTCAATGGTTGATTCAATACTTCCGATATTAGGCTATAGGCGAAGCCAGATAACATAGTAATACCCAAAACTTTTAGATTCTCACTTGATGTTTTGTAGACACGATAAAAAGCCATAAGTAATAAGCTGATATAACATAAACTCGTTATAACACCCCATTCCACAGTCATTAATAATACGGAATTGTGCGGGCAACGAGCTATTACGTCATTATTGCATACAAATGTATCTCCTCCATGTCCCCAAAACGTTATCATTGCAATCGCGTTTGACCATAAGTCGAGTCGGTTTGAATCACTTAATCTTATATCCCCTTGCCCTGCTGGCCAGATACCATGAAGCCAGTATTGAGGTAATGGTGTAAATAGCGTCCATTTAATTATTATACCGAGCATCATAAGAATCATAATGAATTTAATACGTGATAGTTTGTCTGGTGACAAAACTATCCACAAAACGATACCTGAAAACGCAGCAATGAAAGCCCCTCGAGAGTCTAAGGTAATTAATAGACTAAAGTGCATAACCACGGGAGTTGCATATACCCAGCTTCTAGAGTGAGTTTTATTTTTCCAAGCAAAGTAGAGCAAAGGTAAGATAAGCCAGATTTGTATATAGTTAATAAACCTTGGGTTTACAAAACTGAATATGGATCTATAGTTTGGGGTGACTCCAATCGATGTTGAAATCCAATGGTAAATAACAACTGATAAAAACATCGCACAAGTTAACCAAATATAAAGGCGTAAAATGAGTAATTTACTTTCTAAGACAATGGGATGTAAGATTGCGATTACAATTATAAAAAGCAACGTATAGGTAAATACTGCTTGTGATTTAACCCAATACAAACTAAAAAAGTTTACAAAAAATGCATAACATAATGCTAAAAATATAAAAATTTGGCTAGAACGAGACAAGCTCAAGAAAGATTGAATTATATTCTTTCGAATTGGATAAGAAAAAATGACAACAGTTGCAGTCATTAATAGATAAAAGATAGTAAAAAATCTTTTGTTATCGTAAAGAGTTATAGGATCTAACCAGTAAGGAGTAAAGCTTAATATCACGGTTCCAACTAAGATAAAAAGCAATAAAAATTTGGGGTAGTACTGTGCGAGCGATATATCTATTTTCATTAAATCTTCCCATTGATTTATTGCATTTAACTTTTAGGTATAAAAACTATAAAATTTGTACTATTTTATATTCATCATCCATGTAATTGAACATATTATTCATAGTTTATGTAATTTAATGCAAGTAAATTTATTTTTTCATGGTAAAAACTTAAATAACCTTAATCACTGCTATGTTTGTGGCCAGCTGGGGTTCATTTTTTCTTTACATAGCCGATTTGACAACTCCCACCCCAACAAAAAACACTATCATCCACAGTATCGAAACGTTCAGCTTCTTGAGCAAATAGAAACCTGTAATAACCAAAGCAATATCCATTGGAGCAACTACGGCGCTGGTAAATACGGGTTGGTAAAGTGCTGCGAGCAGCAGACCAACTACTGAAGCGTTGACGCCACTTATTGCTCCTGATACCGCTGGTTTACCTGCCAGTGATTGCCAGTTCTTTAGTACGCCGAGTAGCAGAAGGAATCCTGGTAAGAAAATACCTAGGGTTGCGACTAGTGCGCCTAGGATTGGTGTGTCAGACAGCTCATAACCAATATACGTTGCAAATGTAAACATCGGGCCCGGTACGGCTTGTGCGGCGGCGTAGCCGGTTAAAAATGCGTCTTGGCTGAGCTGATCGCCAAGGATATTTTCTAATAGGGGAAGCACGACATGGCCGCCACCGAATACTAAACTTCCTGCCTGGAAGAAGTCGTTAAATAAACCAAGCATTGGCATGGTGTGAGCAATAAGCGGTAAGCCGAATAACAAAACAGTAAAGATCACCAGTGGCGTTAAGGTTGGTTTGAATGCTTCTGTTGCTATAGCTGACTCTTTCTTTAGATAACGTGTACCGACCACTCCTGCGATGATTAACGCCAGCATCTGAGTCAGGATGCCCGGTGCAAGTAACAGGGCTATCGCGGTTGCGACACATAATCCTGCAGTGAGTTTTGTCTGGCAAAAGTTCTTGTACATTCCCCACGTGGCGTCAGCAACGACAACGACTGCTAACAGTTTTAATCCGTGCACGATGTTTTGAAACAGAGCCGTATCGGTTATCTGGCTACTCACCATCGCTAATGCCAGCATGATGAGCACGGATGGCAGCGTAAAGCCAACATACGCAGCGCAAGCGCCACTCAAACCGCCGCGCTTGTAACCTAATGCAAAACCTACCTGACTGGAACCCGGCCCGGGTAAAAATTGGCTCAATGCGACGATTTGAGCGTATTCACTGTCATCTAACCATTTTAGTTTTTCCACGAAAGTCTGGCGGAAATAGCCAATGTGGGCGGCAGGTCCACCAAAGCTGAACCAGCCTAGCCAGAAGAAAGTTTTGAAGATGGCAAACATGTTGAGCCTGTTTATCTGATTTGAATTGTTGATAATTTATCTGCTGTTATAGAATGACTCAAATTGATAGTGTTGATTTAATTTATGAATGAAATGGGATTGGTAATCAAATGAAAGACGAAATCCAGTGGCGCAACATAGACTTAAATTTATTGGTGACCTTTTCTTATCTTTACCGCTATCGAAGTGTGAGTGTAGCCGCGGAGAATAGCTTCGTTAGCCAATCAGCCATGAGTCATAGCTTGTCGCGTTTAAGGCTGCTTTTTGACGATCCTTTGTTTGAGCGCAAAGGGCACAAAATGGATCCTACCGAGCATGCTCATAAAATTGCGCCGACGGTCCATCGCTTGCTGGATTCCATTGCCAAAGATTTGCTGACTAAATCGACGTTTGATCCTGAAAACTATTCGGGCGTGTGTCGAATTGGTTTAACCGATTACGCTGAATTCATTTTTGCTCCACAGCTCTATGATGAAATTCATCGCCGTGCTCCAGAAGCGCAAATCAGTTTTATCAATGTCGATCGTAGTAACTACATCGCGCGTACTGAACAGGATAAGCTGGATCTTGTTATAGGCAGTATGCCGGTATTGGACGACAACTTTGACAGTTTGTATTTGTATACCGAGAAGCACGTTTGTTTGTGTGACAAGCAAGTGTTGAAAGGGGAACAACAATTATCTCTGCAAGCGTTCGCTAGCATTGAACAAGCCTTGGTAAGTCCTGATGGAAGCTTAAAGACACAAGTAGACCAAAAGCTTGCCGAGTATGGTTTGAGCCGCAAGGTAACGGTGGCGTCACGAAACTTTCTCACTATCCGTCATCTTCTTAAGCATCGAGATTTAATTGCGATTGTGCCGGAGAAAATGGCGCTGGCAGAAGACTTTGCTGATGGTCTTGTTACGATGACACCTCCAGTCCCTGTCGCGGACTTTGATATTTCGATGCTGTGGCATACCAGCCGCACAAATGATGAAAAAGGCATCTGGCTGAGAAAAGCAGTCGCAGAATCGATCACTTGCCTAAAATAAGTTCTTAGCAAAAATAAGGGTGATAACGTTTACCCCTTCATGCCTTTCACGCTGAATTATCCCGCAAAGTTATATTGACTCATGCCAGAGGCTGCGTTCTGGTTTTTCATTCTCTCTGTTATTTGGAAAGAAGTGCTCATTTGTGTAATTTGGTGGAAACGTTTACACTATTTGAGTTCGATCACGGATCTGATACCGCATTGGTTGATAGACTTTTAACCAGTTAAGAGGTCGGCGTACCTACTCAGTGTCGGTTAAACAAGCTCAATCGACACTGAAGCAGGAGACAAACATGAAGCTGCAACAGTGGAGAAGCAAAAAATGAAAGTTCTTGTCACAGGCGGTATGGGCTACATCGGCAGTCACACGTGCGTGCAGATGATTGAAGCGGGAATGGAGCCAATCATCATTGATAACTTGTGCAATGCTAAGGTCGAAGTTCTCAGCAGAATTGAAGCGTTAACAGGCAAGCAACCTACGTTTTATCAGGGCGACGTTCGTGATGAAGCCTTTCTGGATTCGGTATTTGCGAAGCACGAAATTCAAGCTGTGATTCACTTTGCAGGCTTAAAAGCGGTGGGTGAGTCGGTTGTTAAGCCATTGGAATACTATGACAACAACGTCAATGGCTCACTGGTATTGGCGCGCAGCATGCGTAAAGCGGGCGTGAAAAGTATTGTGTTTAGTTCATCCGCAACGGTATACGGCGATCCGGACATCGTACCTATTACTGAAGATTCGCCAACTGGTGCAACCACCAATCCATATGGCCGCAGTAAATACATGGTGGAAGAGTGTCTGAGCGATCTGTTCAATGCTGAAAATGACTGGAGCATCACTTTGCTGCGTTACTTCAATCCGGTTGGTGCTCACCCGTCAGGCACCATGGGTGAAGATCCACAAGGTATTCCAAATAACTTGATGCCGTTTATAGCCCAAGTCGCGGTAGGTCGACGTGAAAAACTGTCTGTTTTTGGTAACGATTACCCTACGCCTGATGGCACCGGAGTTCGTGACTACATCCACGTGATGGACTTAGCGGATGGCCACATTGCAGCACTCAAAGCTGTAGGCGAAAAATCAGGACTACACATTTATAACCTCGGAACAGGTAAAGGCTCAAGCGTACTCGAAATGGTTGAGGCGTTTAGCGTGGCTTGTGGTAAGCCAGTTCCTTATGAGCTGTGTCCTCGCAGACCCGGTGATATTGCTGAGTGCTGGGCGAGCACTGAAAAGGCAGAGCGAGATCTTGGCTGGAAGGCAACACGCAGTGTCGCGGAAATGACGGCGGATACCTGGCTATGGCAATCAAATAATCCTCAAGGTTATTCCGCCTAAAGGTGATTCCGCTGAGGAATTTAAGCCGGGCTGCAGATCCAATCTCATCGAGATATGCAGTGAAAAGAACCTATTTTGAAAGTTGAGTAAGTAAGATGTCGAATGTTGAATTTAATCCAGTGGATCATCCACACCGTCGTTACAACCCACTGACGGGTCAGTGGATTTTGGTATCACCACACCGGGCAAAGCGCCCATGGAGTGGTGCTGATGAAAAACCTGCGGTGGATGAATTACCGAGTTACGACGGCAAGTGTTTCCTGTGTCCGACCAACGAACGTATTTCAGGTGACGTGAACCCTGATTACCAAGGCACCTATGTGTTCAATAACGATTTTGCGGCTCTGATGGTGGATTCACCTGATGCGCCTGAGTCGGACAACCCATTATTCAAAACTCAGGGTGTACGTGGTTTGAGCCGAGTGATCTGTTTCTCTCCGGATCACAGCAAAACGCTGCCAGAGTTACCAGTGAATAAAATTCGCGGTGTGATTGATACCTGGGATGAGCAGATAGAAGAGTTGGGTAGAGATTTTATCTGGGTTCAAGCTTTTGAAAACAAGGGTGAGACCATGGGTTGTTCTCAGCCTCACCCACACGGTCAGATTTGGGCGAACAGCTTTTTACCTAATGAGATAGAACGTAAAGAGCATAACCTAAAAGCGTATTACCAAGAGAACGGCAGCAACCTGTTGGTTGATTACGTTCAGGCTGAGCTAAAAGACGGCTCACGAATTGTTGTTGAAACTGAACACTGGGTTGCGGTTGTACCTTACTGGGCGGCCTGGCCATTCGAAACCATGCTGCTACCAAAAACACACATTCGCCGCATGAGTGAGCTAAACGATGATCAGCGAGATGATCTCGCAGTGGCAATCAAAAAACTGACCAGCCGTTACGACAACTTGTTCCAGTGCTCTTTCCCTTACTCGATGGGCTGGCATTACGCGCCGTTCTTTGAAGAAGGCACAGACATTGACCATTGGCAGCTGCATGCGCTGTTTTACCCGCCACTATTGCGTAGCGCGACAATTCGTAAATTCATGGTGGGTTACGAAATGCTGGCAGAAAGCCAACGCGATTTAACCGCTGAGCAAGCGGCACAGCGTCTGCGTGATTTGAGTGATGTGCATTATAAGGAAGGTTCTAGGTAAAACAAAGGTCCTAGGTTCTAGGGAAGGAAAACTGAATACGGAGCGCTTCGCTTGCGGAATACAGAAGGAAGGCTCGATCTCTGTGATCCGTATTCTGTAGTCTTTAATCTTTTCCTGGGAACTAGAACCTAGGAGCCTAGGACACTAGAAGTGTCGCCTGTATTCCGTAATCTGTATTCGTTTTCCTAGGACCTAGCTATCTAGGATCTAGGACCTTTAATAAAGAGATTTAACTATGTCTGATCTAATCCAAAATGTGAAAGCTTCTTTTGAGCAAGTATTGGGCTATGCACCAAGTCATATCATCCAAGCGCCGGGTCGCGTCAATCTGATTGGTGAGCACACTGACTACAATGACGGTTTTGTCCTGCCGTGTGCGATTAACTACCAAACGGTCGTTGCGGCAGCAAAGCGCGACGACAATCTGGTCCGTGTGGTGTCCGTTGATTACGGCAATGCTGTGGATGAGTTCGATCTCAGTAAGGGCATCACTTTCCAGGCAGATAAAATGTGGGCGAACTATGTTCGTGGTGTGGTTAAGTGTCTGCTTGCACGCGGTTATCAGTTCACTGGTGCAGATATCTCTGTGACTGGTAATGTTCCACAAGGTGCGGGTTTAAGCTCTTCAGCAGCGCTGGAAGTGGTAATAGGTCAAACGTTTAAAGTGTTGTTTAATCTGGAAATCAGCCAGGCAGAAATTGCATTAAACGGTCAGCAGGCAGAAAACGAATTTGTCGGTTGTAACTGCGGCATCATGGATCAAATGATTTCAGCGGAAGGCCGCGAAAATCACGCGATGCTTCTGGACTGCCGTAGCCTTGAAACTGAAGCAGTATCAATGCCTGAAGATATGGCGGTGGTGATCATCAACTCGAATAAAAAGCGTGGTCTGGTTGATAGCGAATACAACACGCGTCGTCAGCAATGTGAAGAGGCTGCACGTATTTTTGGCGTTAAGGCACTGCGAGATGTGACTATTGGGCAGTTTAACGAAAAAGCCTCTGAGCTTGATGAAATGGTCGCCAAACGCGCGCGTCACGTTATTACAGAAAACGATCGTACGGTGGAAGCTGCACAAGCTCTGCGTGCTCATGATATGAAACGCATGGGAGAGTTGATGGCGGAGTCACATGCTTCAATGCGTGATGATTTCGATATTACGGTCAAAGAGATCGACACACTGGTTGAAATGGTCAAAGAAGTGATTGGCGAACAGGGTGGCGTACGTATGACCGGTGGTGGTTTTGGCGGTTGTGTTGTGGCGTTAGTTCCGCCAACTCTGGTTGACGAAGTAAAAGCAACCGTTGAAGCGAAGTATGAAGCTGCGACAGGGTTAAAAGAGTCGATTTACGTTTGTCAGGCAAAAGAGGGCGCGGGTCTGGTCGACGTGCTGTAAGGGTAAGTGATGGAAGCAGTATTTAAACCGTTGGAGCAGACGATGGCAAAAACACCGTCGTTTGATGGTCAAAACGCCAATCTAATCCACTTAACCAATGCAAATGGCATGACGGCATCGTTTATGGATATTGGAGCGACATGGCTGAGTTGTACGCTTCCGATTAACGGAGAGCACCGCGAAGTGCTGCTGCGTTCCGCAAATATGGCAGAACACATGCAGCAAGGCGCGTACTTTGGTGCCATTGTTGGTCGCTTTGCCAACCGTATCGCAAAAGGTCAGTTTGAAGTTGAAGGACAGCGTTATCAACTTGACATCAATAATGGTGAAAACGCGCTTCATGGTGGCTTAAACGGATTTGATAAAAGGCGCTGGACGATCGTGGATCACAGTTCTCAGCAAGTGGTATTCGTGCTGAATTCTCCAGATGGTGATCAAGGTTACCCTGGCAACCTCGATGTCAAAGTGACCTATATCTTATCGAATGATAATGAGTTAATCATCGAATATGGAGCGAGCGTCGACAAGACTTGCCCGGTGAATTTAACCAATCACGCGTACTTCAATTTAGCGGGAGAAGGCAGCGAAGAGAATGCGTTAGCGCATACATTGCAACTGAACGCGACATACTATCTGCCAACCGATGCGGGATTAATTCCAACTGGTGAGCAAAAGCCAGTTGCAGGAACAAGCTTTGATTTCACTGAGCCTAAGTGGATTGGGAAAGATTTCCTTGCCGAACAAGATCAGAAAACCGCTGCTGGCTATGATCACGCTTTTGTGTTCACGCCTGAAGAGACCGATGGTGTGTCTGCCGCCGCGGTTCTGATCGCTCCGAAAGAAGATGTCTTGATGAGAGTAAAAACCACCAAACCTGCGATTCAGGTTTATAGCGGTAACTTTCTGGCGGGCACGCCTGGCGCGAGCAAAGTATACGAGTCTTACGATGGTCTGGCCTTGGAAACCCAATATTTTCCTGACGGACCAAACAAACCAGAATGGGGACTCAACCGAGGGGTGTTGAGCTCTGGGGGTTGCTATCAGCACCAGACTGTTTATCAGTTTGAATTTTAGATAGCCTTTTTGGTGGGCGGTTATCAATGTAACGAAAGCATTGATCATTATCGTCCAGTAGCGAGATGAGCAGTTACGCCCACCTTTTTTCATCGTAAGCCAGTCAAGACACCATTCAAGAGTGGTTCACATTTATTGCTTGTCTATATTTTTGCCACAGAAATTTTTGCCACAGAATCTCGGCGCACTAAAGTCGGACTAAAAATGATCGTCTCATCTTCAACTTTTTCATCGCGTGACAGCGCTAGTGCCAGACGAGTCGCTCTTTCTGCCATCATCTCAATAGGGTAGCGGATAGTAGTCAAACCTGGATGGACGAATCGAGCAATTAATCCATCATCAAATCCTACCATCGAAACCTGTTGCGGTACTTCAATACCATTTTGATCTAAAGCGGCTAATGCGCCCGCTGCCATGTAGTCGTTATAAGCGACGACACCAGTTATCTCGAGAGATTTGGTCAATAGGTTTGTCATTGCCACTTCGCCACCATCACTGTTTGGTTCACCATATTCGATATAGCTTTTTGATAGCTCAATACCATATTCTTTTAGTGCAGCCTGATAACCTTGCAAGCGTTCATCGGTATCTTCGATATCGTGAGACGAGGAGATACAGGCAATCTTACTGTGGCCGTGGCGAATCAGATATTCCGTTGCTAAGAATGCCCCTTTGCGGTTATCGAGAGAAATACAGCGCTCGGCCAGTTCTGGAATATGACGGTTGATTAATACCATTCCTTTGACTTCGTTTGCGTAGCTGATCAGTTCCTCGTCAGATAATCCCTTGGCGTGTATGACAAGTGCATCACAACGACTGTTAACCAATAATTCTAACGCCCGGCGCTCGTCCGCTGCTTTATGGTAACCGTTACCAATTAATATGTGCTTACCGTTTTCACGAGCCACGGTGTCGACAGACTTGATCAACGTACCGAAGAAAGGATCGGACACATCACTCACCAACACGCCAATCGTATTGGTGCTCTGGCTTACCAGTGCCCGAGCGGCGGCATTTGGCCGATAACCGAGTTTGCTCATGGCTTGAGTAACTGCATCAATGGATGATTGGCTTGCTTTAGGTGATTTATTGATCACGCGCGATACCGTAGCGACCGATACGCCGGCTTCTTTTGCAACATCTTTGATGGTTGCCATATCTGACCTTTGTGTATGAGAACGTTTGACTGCAAGTATTAAACACCCAATGTGTAATAAGTGCAATTTGGCTTTTTTGTTTATGAGGTGTTGAGCGCTTACTCTATGTAAATAATGAATTTATATCAGTGTAAACGTTATCTTTTGGGGGCGTGAGATTCCCGACTAAGATCCTTCGTCTCAATCAGGAATGACGCTTTTTAGGGGTAGGAACTAAGCATGTTGCGCAATCAGCGCGTCAATCAATTCGTAGTGATGATCTTGTACGCCCGCCAGATTACCGTATTTAGGCTGGTGGCGATCATTCTCTTTCGCATGCTGCCAACCAACAGTATGACGAACAAAATGCTCAGCAAAAGCATGAGAAACTTCCAGACACCCCGCCATAACGGTATCGACGTAAGTTTGCATTATCGGGCTGTTAGAGCAGGGCGGTAACGGCGCATCTTTTACATAGACCCAAATGGCATGCTCGCGGTTAAATGACAGCTCTGTCTCGATTTGTTCAGGGCGAATTTGAATGCGGTGATAGCCACGTTCGCGGCGATCGAACTCTGCTAAAGCGGCTTCATCGACTTCAAGTAATACGCCATTGACTTGTCCTTCACCTTCGTTAACGATTAGCGGAGACAGGGTGTAACTCTCATCGATTTTTCCCCAGTAGCGCACTAGTCCGTGAGCGATGACAGGAATAGCCGTTCCCGTTTGTCCGGTTAACTTGCGCGAAGCAGAATTGATTAAGCTGCCATAGCCGAATATGTACATCTTATTTGTGTCCCTTTCTTTATTTCTTTCAGCAACTATTTCTTTATACCTAACCGTTCGGAGAAGCACAACTTTACCCCTAAAGTATAATCTTGCTCATAAACATGTATATTTTATGTATGTTTATGTTAGCATCGATTTTGTAGCTGAATTAACCTGCATAGACTGAAGCTTGAGGGCAAGATAATGCTGAACATCACCGATAAAAAAGTGGAAGAGAAAATCCCTGCATGGCTGCGTTTAGGGTTTAGGCCGTTTTTCCTATTTGGCGCTATTTATGCCGTTGTTGCGATAGCTCTGTGGGTGTGGATGTTCCAGACCGGCCAGCCAAGTGCACTTGGTGTCCCTGCATTATGGTGGCATGTACACGAAATGTTATTTGGTTTTTCAATGGCTATTGTCACTGGGTTTGTTTTGACGGCTGTTCAAAACTGGACTGGAATCAACGGCACCAAGCACTACACACTTTTAGCGATTTTTGGCTTGTGGCTTGCTCCCAGAATACTGCTTTGGACGCCCGTCCCGTTATGGCTAATCAGCATTATTGAAGCGCTGTTTTTGCTGTCTGTGGCTTATGAAGTTGGCATTCGTGTTTACCAGTCAAAAGGGTGGCGTAATCTGTTTTTTGTTCCACTTTTCTTATTGGCGATTTTTGCTAACTTTGCCAGTTATGCGACGGTAAAAGGCATGCCACCGTTTACTTCCTCTGCGGTGTGGCAGGCCATGCTGTGGTGGTTTACCTTGCTGCTCTCTGTGATGGGGGCAAGGGTGATCCCTTTCTTTACCGCACGTCGATTTAACTTCGAGAAAGCCCAGCCTTTAGCGTGGCTCGACTGGCTGGCAAACTTGCCATTAGTGATGTTGTTTATCCTGAGCTTTTTCCCCGTGACATTTGCGGAAATAGGCAATCCTCTGATGCTATTCGCAGGCATCGCACAGCTAATTCGTTTCTTGCGCTGGAAGCCTTGGCTAACGTTGAGCGAGCCGTTGGTGTGGTCACTGCATGCCGCGTACCTGTGTTTGCCGATAAGCTTACTGTTGCGTGGGACCTGGGGGGACGCATTTGCAAGCCATAACTTGATTCACTTGTTCGCAATAGGAGCTCTGGGCGGCTTGATTTTAGCGATGATTGCTCGAGTCACCATGGGGCATACAGGGCGTATGATTTACAAAGGCCCAAATATGAGCATTGCCTTTGCATCGATTATTGCTGCCGCGGTGGTACGGAGCTTTGCTGTAATATTTGATCCGTCAAACATGATGCTCTGGATTGATATCAGTGGCGGGTTATGGATTTTAGCGTATGGACTGTTTGTCTGGCGATTCGGCGTTATGCTGATTACGCCGCGTATTGATGGCCACCCGGGCTAAAAATGTAGGCTAATGGAAGAGGAGAGCACATCTCCTCTTTTGAGCATTTTAGCGAGATTACTCGTCGTCGCTTTTATTGGTCAACCCAAAGCGTTTTAACAGCAACCACTCCAGACCAAAAATCACGATTAGCGCTACACAGAACCAGGTGAAAGCGGTCGTTGATTCCACGCCAGGCATCCCACCAATATTGATACCAAGCAGGCCGGTTAAGAAGCTGGTTGGTAAGAAAATGGTCGCAACAAGAGTAAATAAATAACTGTTTTTATTTGTTTTTTCATCTCGGCTATGTTTGATCTCGTCTTGGAACAGCGCGACTTCTCCAAGATAAAATTCAATCGTTTCGTTGATGCGCGTAATGTTGTTGTGCGCGAATCGATACTGATGAGGTCTGGAGAGCACTAAATCAGAGTTGGATTCAAGCAGGTCCCGAATCGCGTATTGTTGTGGGCGAATAAAACGCTTGATGGATATTAGTGCCTTTTGAGCTGAGATATGTTTGTAGGTTGACTCGTCATTAACATCAAAGTGATTCAGGGTTTCTTCAATGGTGTCTAAGTAATCGTCAATTTTGCCATTCAACCCTTCAATGATTTGATTGAGCAAGCTTGCGAGACTTTTTGGTCCTTTCTGCTCAGCCAACGCCTGGCGAATTTCCATGATTGCGCGTGATGGTATTTTTCGTGTTGAAATGAGCGCGCCTTGAAAATACAGAATGCGGATACTCAGCATATCTTCAGGAGCGGCATTTTCATTCATGTTGATGCCACGCAGGATCAGCATGAAATTTTCATCGTCCAGAGGGTGGAATGACGGGCGGCTCTCATCTGCGAGTAAATGGTCGACGGTGGCTCGAGGAACCTGATTGCTCTCTAGCCATTCGCGAATACCTGGATGTAACCTTTCACAGTGGTACCAGTGCTTGGCTTTTATCTCCTGTGATGTCGTTGATTCTTGAGTTGCTACCGGGGTCGAAAAATCCCAATGCTCAATCATAAACCCCATATTCTTTTCCTTATCATGAGATTACGTGCAGTAAACGTCTGTTAAATGAGTATGATTGCATTTCAATTGAAAAGTCTACGAAAAGTTTGTTTGTCACTGCTGAAACAAAAAAGCCTGCTGGTAGCAGGACAATATTGTTCGCTTAACTTCTGTTCAATTGAACAAGTCATCCTGAACAGCGATGAAGGAGCGTGATTCAGGATCTTCTTACTGAGTTTGCTGATGCTGAAGGGGTAACCTCGGCTACGAGCCACAAGTAAGAAGATTCCTGATGTCGCTAAGGCTCCTCGGAATGACGGGAGTGATAGCAGGCTTTAACTTGGGTAAGTGATGTTTAACCAACTTCACAAAGATTGACAACGTTTTGCTGCAACTTGTCTTTTAAGTACTTTGCCAACGAGAGTTTTTCTTCGTCGCTCATGTACAGGCCAAGTTTTGTTCGGCGCCATAAAATGTCTTCGTCAGTGAGTGCCATTTCATGGTTCATTAAGTAATCAATTTCTCGTTGATATACGCCGCTTGCTTGTGGCGAGAAAGTTTGTCCTAAATCGGCCATGCTCACAGCATCCGCCATTAGATCCCACGTCTGAGTACCAAACTGAGTCACATAACGCAGAATCAGTGCTTCTGGTGCCCACGAGTACTTGGCATGAATTTGTTTCGCCAGTTGCTCGCGGCTACAGCTGAAATTTCCGCCTGGCAAGGCTTGGTTTGCTGTCCAGTTAGCGCCCATTTGTGGCAGGAACGGAGCCAGCTTTTTCATCGCGGCTTCGCCCAGTTTGCGGTAGGTCGTTAACTTACCGCCGAACACTGACAACAGTGGTGCCTGGTCGTATTCTGCATCTAGCTCTAAGGTGTAGTCTCGGGTGATCGCTTGTGGTGAGTCTGACTCATCATCACAAAGCGGACGCATGCCACTGTATGTCCAAACCACATCGTCTCGAGTTAGCTGGTGGACAAAGTGCTGGTTAACAATATCGATCAGATAATCGACTTCGTCATCAGTGATCGCCACTTCTCGTGGATCGCCTTTGTACTCTACATCTGTTGTACCGACAATAGAGAACTTGTCCAGGTACGGGATCATAAATACGATACGGTTATCTTTGTTTTGCAGGATGTAAGCCTGCGGCTCGTTGTGGATTCGGGGAACCACTATGTGTGATCCTTTGATTAAACGAATATTACGCGGCGACGCTTGATCTAACCCTTCATCAAAGAACTGTTTAACCCAAGGGCCTGCGGCGTTAACCAGCGCTTTCGCTTTACGTTCAAAACGTTGATCTGTCATGACATTATGGATCGTGACATGCCAAATATTGCCTTCTCTATGGGCTTTTTCTACTCGGCAGTAGTTACGAACTTCTGCATGGTTTTCACGCGCAGCAAGAATATTAAGTAAAACTAAACGCGCATCATCGACCCAACAATCTGAATATTCGAAACCCGTTTTGATTTCTGGTTTTAACAAGCCTGATTTTGCAAGATTAACCGTTTTACTTCCCGGTAGAGTCGTACGTTTACCCAAGTTATCGTAAAGGAATAAGCCACAGCGGATCATCCAGGCCGGGCGTAAAAATGGACGATGGGGTAAACGAAAACGCATTGGCAAAGCGACATGAGGTGCTTTACGAAGAATGACTTCACGCTCAGTGAGCGCTTCCGAAACCAAACGAAACTCATAATGTTCAAGATAGCGTAAGCCACCATGAATCAGCTTAGAACTTGCTGAAGAGGTTGCAGATGCAAAGTCGTTTGCTTCATATAAGCCAACACTCAACCCACGGCCTGCAGCATCGGCTGCAATACCAGCCCCGTTGATGCCGCCACCAATAACGATCAAGTCTAAAGTAGTGGATGAGTCTGTCGTGGAAGAATTTTTTTGTATACTCATAAATTTGACCTCTTGGTGAGCGAACGAGCATTTTAGAACATGATTTAATCGTATCTCAGGTTTCGTTTTTGGTCACTACTTATTTTCGTTTTTGAGCGTTTGTGTGATTTGGGCACAAAAAAACCTCTGTCTAATTAAGGCAGAGGTCATTTGAAGGTTCAAGTTTGAGCGATTTATTTATTCCGGCTCACCTATCAGGCTGTTGGTTTTAACCACTTCAAGAGGAATAGATGCTTCTCTTAAGATGGCCAGAATCTCTTCGGGAGGCTGCTTGTTGGTAAATACCATGTTTAACTGCGCAATATTGCCCAGTTTCACCATTGCATTACGGCCAAACTTAGTGTGGTCAACTGCGAGAAATACGCTACGGCTATTGTCAATAATCACTTGCTTCACGCGCACTTCATGGTAATCGAAATCCAGCAATGAACCGTCGAAATCAATGCCACTGATACCGAGAATGCCAAAATCGAGACGGAATTGTTTGACGAAGTCTAATGTTGCTTCGCCGACAATACCGCCGTCGCGGCTTCGCACCTCACCGCCAGCTAAGATGACCTTGATCTCTGGGTTAGGGAACAGAATGGTCGCGACGTTGATGTTGTTGGTTACAACACGAAGCTGTTTGTGGTTTTTGTTGAGCGCACGAGCAACCGCTTCGGGTGTCGTTCCAATATCTATAAATAAGGTCGCGCCATCAGGAATGTGCTTTACCACTTCTTCTGCAATGATGTCTTTTTCATTGAAATTAAGTGCTTTACGTGTGTTGTAGGATGTATTTTCAGAACTTAGGGGAATGGTAGCGCCACCGTGATAACGACGAATTTTGTTGTCGTCTGCGAGTTCATTAAGATCGCGTCGAATCGTTTGCGGACTGACATTGAATCGCTCTACTAACTCATCAGTGCTGACATAGCCTTGTTTTTTCACCAGTTCAACAATCTGTTGGTGTCTTGGTATTTGTTTCACTTACCACTCCCTTGTGCACTGGTTTTCGCCAATGCTTCAAATTCGAAAATAGAAATTCGCGCTATTGTGCTCGAACTCGTTCGTTATGAGAAGTAAAGCGACCAAGGAATCGGGGGTAAGACGCAAAAAAGAGCGCTCGGATGGCGCTCTTCGTTCTTATTGATGAAGAATTAATCTTCGTCGTCGTGAAGCTCAGACCAGGTTTGAGCACATTTTACTGCACGCTTCCAGCCTTTGTAGCGACGGTTACGTTTTTCTTCGTCTTCATGAGGTTCGAACGTACGATCGATGACGGCTTTACCTTGCAGTTCGTCTAGGCTGTCCCAGTATCCCACGGCCAGTCCCGCCAGATATGCGGCACCCAAGGCTGTCACTTCGGTGACTTGCGGGCGAAGTACCTGTGTATTTAACACATCAGCCTGGAATTGCATTAAGAAGTTATTTGCAACGGCTCCACCGTCTACACGGAGGCTTTTAAGCTTGATTCCTGAATCGGCTTGCATCGCATCCAGTACGTCGCGCGTTTGGTAAGCGATACCTTCCAAGGTTGCACGAATAATGTGGTTGGAGTTTACGCCTCGAGTCAGGCCAACAATAGTACCACGTGCGTATGCATCCCAGTATGGAGCACCAAGACCTGTAAATGCAGGAACGACGTACACACCGTTTGACGTGTCCACTTTTGTTGCGAAGTATTCAGAGTCTTCAGCGCCGTTCAGAATCTTAAGTTCATCACGCAGCCACTGAATGGACGCGCCGCCCATAAATACAGCGCCTTCCAACGCGTATGTAGGTTCGCCTTTTGGACCACATGCCAGAGTAGTGAGCAAGCCGTGGGTAGAAGTAACTTTTTCCTGACCGGTATTCATCAGCAAGAAACAACCCGTACCGTAGGTGTTTTTTGCCTGACCCGCTTTTACACACATCTGACCATAAAGTGCGGCTTGTTGATCACCCGCAATACCAGCGATAGGAATACGTGTTCCGCCTTTACCACCAAGGTTAGTTTGACCATATATTTCAGAAGAACGTTTTACTTCTGGCATCATTGACGCAGGAATACCGAGTTCATCCAGTAGTTTCTGGTCCCAACATAGGTCGTTGATATTAAATAGCATCGTACGAGACGCGTTGGTGTAATCTGTTACGTGTACACGGCCTTGAGTCATTTTCCATACCAGCCAAGTATCAATCGTACCAAATAACAGTTTGCCCGCTTCTGCGTCTTCACGCGCGCCTTCTACATTATCAAGAATCCACTTCACTTTTGTGCCGGAGAAGTACGGGTCAAGCACTAGGCCTGTGTTATCACGCACGTAGTCTTCTAACCCGCGGCGTTTTAAATCTTCACAGATTTCTGCGGTGCGGCGACATTGCCAGACGATGGCGTTGTAAACCGGTTTGCCCGTTTCTTTGTTCCAGACAACTGTAGTTTCACGTTGGTTGGTAATACCAATGGCAGCTAATTGGTCGCTTCGGATGCCTGACTTAGCCAAAGCCTCAACCAATGTCGAACTCTGAGTCGCCCAAATCTCCATCGGATCGTGCTCAACCCAACCTGCTTGAGGATAAATCTGAGTAAACTCACGTTGAGCAACGCTAACGATGTTTGCGTCATGATCAAGAATTACTGCACGAGAACTTGTTGTGCCTTGGTCTAGGGCAACAATGTATTTTTGCTCAGTCATGGTAAGAATCCTTTTGTTCTGTTATTTACATTTTAGTAATTAGTCAGTGGTTAAGCTCGAGCTTCTTCGGTCTCTTCTGTGTCACATTGGTTAGGAATAGTACAACCGTGACCCTGCTGCGGAAGATAAGCTGCAATCGCTTTCGGGTATAGCCAACCACCAAAGCAGGCACCTGCAATTGGGGCGAGGAGCGGAACGATAAAGTACGGGATATCTTTAGCGCCGGTCAGAGCATAATCCCAGCCAGCAAAGTAGGCGAACAGTTTTGGTCCAAAGTCACGCGCTGGGTTCATCGCAAATCCCGTTAGTGGGCCAAGTGAGCCACCAATCACCGCGATAAGAATACCAATCAACAGAGGATTCATAGCCCCACGTGGCGCGCCATTACTTTCATCACCCAGCGCCAAAATCGCAAACATCAAAACGGCGGTAATCACGAACTCCACCGCGAAAGCACCAGAGAATGAGAGAGAAGCGTGTGGGTAGGTCGAGAAAATTCCCGCCGTTGCTAAGGCCTCTTGGCTACTACGTACGAAATTGTGTGCGATTTCATAATCAGTAAAGAGGTTGGCGTACAAGCTGTAGACCAAAGCAGCAGAGCAAAACGCACCGAGTAGTTGAGCGATGATGTACGGCACTACTTTCGCTTTATCGAAGCCGTGGAACATGGCAAGTGCAATGGTGACTGCCGGGTTAATGTGTGCGCCTGAAACGCCGGCAGTACAGTAAATTGCGATGGTTACACCTAATCCCCATACTATGCTGATTTCCCATTGTCCAAAAGAAGCGCCGGTTAGCACCAAAGCCGCAACGCAGCCAACGCCGAAGAATATGAGTAGTCCCGCACCGATAAACTCGGCCAAACATTCTCCGAGCAGAGAGGGGTGTTTGTTGGTAGTCATGTTAAGAGTCCTTTAGTTGTTTTTGTTTATCTAGCACGACATATTGTGCACACAGTATGCGCTTTCGAAAATAAACGAACATTAAAAATGAGCGTTTGAGCATAAAAATGTTAACCAAACACTTCGGTTTTGTTAAATGACGCATCTTTTTATCAAAAAGGAAAACTCGTTAGAAAGGTTATATGATGCTTATGGAGTGTTTCATCGCTCAAGTTACCCGTGTGAAAACTATTGCTCAACTGGTAAGAGAAGTTTTGTGACGCTGCTGTGTAAAAGGTGATTTGTTGGTCAGATTGTGCATGCTATATAACCCAAAATAGTTAGATAACGTAAAGAATTACAAAGGATTAAAAACGAACCGTGCAAGGTGAAAGGAAATAAGGAACTAATCTACTGGAATGGAGGGGGAGGTGATTACGGCTCTCAATAGACCACTTTTTACTTACCTTCATTGAGCGTTTTCGAACCTTACTTTCGTTTGAAAATTAGTATCTGAATTTCTGTAACAATAGTTATTAGTTACTATCCAACGAACTTGAGTTGCTTAGTCTGATCGGAAATTGTGTATCTGACTTACGCTCTGTTGGGCGAACGCGCGCATCACGAGCAAAAAGAGCGCGAAAAAGGAAGCGCTAGCGTAATATTTATTTAAAGAGGCAGTGGAATACTGCCTCTTCGCTTTATCAAGGAAATAACAATGAAAACAACGTCAGTTTGCCTTACATTTTTGGCGCTTAGCTTATCTGCTGGAGCGATTGCAAAACCTCTTGTGATTGCTCACCGAGGCGCATCTGGCTATTTACCAGAGCACACCTTAGAAGCCAAAGCGCTTGCTTATGCTATGAAACCCGACTACATCGAACAGGATGTGGTGATGACCAAAGATGATCAGTTAGTGGTTTTACATGACCATTATCTGGATCGAGTTACCGATGTCGCTGAACGTTTTCCGGATCGTGCGCGTAAAGATGGCCGCTACTATGCGATTGACTTTACGTTGGCAGAAATTAAGTCTTTGCGAGTAACAGAAGGGTTTAATATCGACGATAACGGCAACAAAGTCGCTGGATACCCAACTCGATTCCCAATGTGGAAATCCGATTTTACTGTCCCGACGTTCGCCGAAGAAATTGAGTTGATTCAAGGGCTCAATAAAACTTTGGGTTACGACATCGGTATCTATCCCGAAATCAAAGCACCTTGGTTCCATCGTCACGAAGGGAAAGACATTTCTAAAGCAGTGCTGAACGTATTGAAACAGTATGGTTACGACTCGCAAGACGACAAGGTGTATCTACAATGTTTTGATGCGAATGAATTACAGCGCATTAACAGTGAACTGATGCCTGAGATGGGGATGGATCTGAAGCTCGTTCAGCTTATGGCTTACACCGATTGGAACGAAACCATGGTCTTCAATGGCGATACTGCAACGCCGTACAATTATGACTGGATGTTTGAAGCGGGTGGTATGAAGAAAGTCGCCGATTATGCAGAAGGTATTGGCCCTTGGAAACCGATGCTGGTAGATGATAAATCTACCCAAGGCAACATCATGATCAAACCTTTGATGAAAGCCGCAAAAGACGCCGGTTTACAGGTTCACCCTTATACTTTCCGCGCTGATCCAGGACGTATTCCAGTTTACACTGATAGCTTCGAAGGCATGATGAATATCTTCTATAATCAGGTAAAGGTTGATGGTTTGTTCACGGATTTCCCTGACAAAGCGGTAAGCTTCCTGAATAAGTAACAGATATCGCAAAGTTGCAGAAATAAAAATCCCCCGACAGTTTCCTGCCGGGGGATTTTTTTAAAGACTAATTCAAAAACAGACTATTTGTTTTTACGGATTAGTTGTTTTTAACAGATTAATTATTTTTGTGTAGTTCACTGTTCAGTTCAACCGCGCTCTTGTTTGCAAGACACTCGATTTGACCAGTCACAGAGTTACGACGGAATAGTAGGTCAGATACGCCAGCAAGGTCGCGAGCTTTAACGATTTCTACTTCGTTACCTTCTTTGTCCAGCATACGTACTTTAGTACCTGCTGTTACGTATAGGCCAGATTCAAGAGTACAACGGTCACCTAGTGGGAAACCAAGACCAGCGTTTGCGCCTAGTAGTGAGTTTTCACCGATAGAAACCACAACTTTACCGCCGCCAGATAGGGTACCCATGATAGATGCACCACCACCGATGTCTGAACCGTTACCTACCACAACACCTGCAGAGATACGACCTTCAACCATGCTCACGCCTGTTGTACCTGCGTTGAAGTTGATGAAACCTTCGTGCATAACGGTTGTGCCTTCACCAACGTGTGCGCCAAGACGTACACGAGATGTGTCAGCGATACGAACGCCAGTTGGTACAACGTAGTCCACCATTTTAGGAAACTTGTCGACACAATCTACGCTTAGTGTGCGACCAGCAAGACGAGCTTCGATTTGACGCTCTGCCAGTTCTGGTAGGTCGATTGGACCTTCGTTTGTCCATGCGATGTTGTGCAGCAGGCCGAAGATGCCATCCAGTACTGTGCCGTGTGGCTTAACCAGACGGTTAGAGATAAGTTGTAGTTTCAGGAAGCCTTCTGCAACAGATTGTGCCTGTTCATCAGATGCAAGGATAACCAGTACAAGAGGTTGTGCTGATTCCGCTGCTTTGGTCGCGAATGATGCGTTTGCCGCGTCACCGTTAGCTTCAAATGCAGCCGCTAGCTCTGTGCTCTGTGCAACAGAGATCTCGATAGCTTGGTTGCCTTGCTCGTAACCAGCTACTGCTGCTAGTGCGTTTACTAGTTCGTCGCTTGGGTTAAGAACTGGGTTTGGAAAAAACGCTTCGATGATTTTACCGTCGCGGTTTTTAGTTGCCGTACCGAAGGCTAGAGAAAAGAAAGCCATAGTTGATCTCCGTCTGTTGAGTCTGGTCTCGTCTGTTCGCTGACAAGAATCTAATTAAGTTGATAGTCATCATAAAGACACTATTGGGGAGTTTAAAGAGGGTAATGGGATAAAGTCCGTAGATGGATACCTTTTGTCTTTTGAGAGATATCTCTGTCTGATGAGAAATGTGTCGTAAACTAAACATTCAGCTTGAACGATAAGATATCCAAAGCCCTGAAATTAAAGAAGCCAAGTCAACAAAAGACATGGCTTCGTGAACTAACAAGTTACTCGGATATTATCCATGTAGAAGATCGGAGTTACTTAACTCTTACCAGTTCAGGTTGTGCATATTCCCAACTAGTCGTGTAGTCATTCAGTGATTTAATCATGTAGATTTCTCCGCCATCAGCGACAAAGGCAAACTGAATATGCTCTTCGTCTTCTCCCCAAAAACCTTGACGATTGGTTGCAGAAAAAGTCTCAGCTACCGTGTTGCTCGCTTTGTCAATCACACGGAGCTGGCGACTTTGCTCACCCTCAGCAATTACATACTGACTGCCTGTGTCAATAAACGCAGTGATTGATGGTTTGTAAGTGCCACTTAATTCAGATAACGGAAGTTGACCTGCCCACTTCAGATCTAAGTGGTTGCCATCTTTTAGCGTATAGTAGTTGCCGTTGCCGTCGATATAGTGTTCACCTGCTTTATCAAACCAGAATACTCCTCCATGCGAATAGTCACCATGGTACTCATCTTCGGTATTCGGCAAATTCCATTGCCCAGACTCAACGAATACGCCGGTAAAACTTTGTGGCGAAAGGTTGGCCTCCAAGCCTAATAATACGTCCCCGTTACTGCCCAGTTTAATATCAGGGGAATACCAGTCGACTCCTTCAGAGATCTCACTACTTTTTGTGGAAATATCGATCACTTCTAGGTTTGAACCCGCAGCAAATAGATCATTACGACGTACTGCAATGCTTGGAGAGTTATAACTCGTCGAGATCTGTTGGCGGGTCGGCGTTGCTAGATCTACTGAATTAAAATCAAATATCTCAGCTTGATATTCAGTGGCGACAACAACGCGACCTTGTTTGGCAAGAGTATCAACAGTCAGAGAAACAGGTTGGTTAGAAAGGCTAAAGCTTTGTGTCTCACCCGTTGCTAAATCATATACATACAACTGATTAGTTGGTGAATCTGAAGTCATCACTAACAGGTTTAAGCCTGGAACGTAAGCCGCTTGTAACACTTCATACTCGAACTTCAAACGCTCGCTCACTGCCAGCGCGTTACTTGTAGCTGGCGTTGGTGCTTCAATCACAAAGTCCATTGGCACCTGAAGTGGGCTACCTGCTACAGGGTAGTCACACTGCTCGTCATAACATATATTGAGTTCTAAATCGCCACTATAATCGCCAACAGTAAGGTTATGTGGCAACTTTAAATCAATTAAAGCTGCGTATTCATCATAGGCTTTTGGTGCCAGAGAGAGCTGATTGACCCGCACTTCACCGTTTGAGCGTGATAGCTTGAGCTGATCGCCATGGTTACCGCGAAGACGGATGGTGCGCTGCTTGAGATTATTATCCACGAGAGCGTTTGTTGCCGCGTGGTAGTGGATCGTTTCATCCTCTAACAAGATCGCCTGTTCGTTGAGCTCAACACTATAGTTGATCGTTGCTTTAATTGGTGAGCCAGGAACATGCTCATTACAATACTCATCAAAGCAAGCCAGCATAGAAATCTGATGTTGGGTAGTGCCATTCCCTGCTTTGTAGCCGGGCTCTAGATCAATCTTCACTATCCCACCAGTGCTAGACGTAAACATAATCTCGGCGTATTTCACCAGCGGACTTTCTGAAGCAACACCCACATAGATCTCCTGTTTAGTCACCCCTTTTGAATCAAATTCGATATGTGTGGTTAATGGCGACATAGTATCACCGACGATATCTACCGTTGGTTGTGGGCTGAATACGCGAATATTATCGCTGCTATCTCCACCGCCGCCACCACCACAACCAGCCAAAAGTAACGCAAAAGCCAAAGAACTAACTTTGTACATAATTTCACCTCTCTGAAAAATGCCGACATTTTGTATTGCTAATTATTTAGCAACAACAAATGATTACCTTAAAAAGAGGTGACCTATACGATTTTCGAGGCATATCAATTAATGGATAGAATGTCACAATTTTTGAGGGCAGCTATCTAGCAAAATGCAGTGACTGCAGCCTGAAAAAAGGAGTTTTTATAAGGGCTTGGTTATTATGCTGTACGTATATTGGCGTGTGGGCTTAGAGCAAGTGAGGGCGACTTTAAATGTTTCATCTGTGAACAATCGGCATAAAAAAACGCCACAATATGCGGCGTAATTTTGAAAAGCCAGGCAAGCTTATGCAGCGTCTTCCTGTGTCTCTTCTTCGACAGCTTCAAGCTTTTTAGCTTTCTTAGGTGCAGGTCTACGTTTTGCACCCAGAGCGTAAAGGAGTTCTTCTTTATTGTGCGCAAGGAACATAGCAAGATCTTCTTGCTTACCTTCGTCTTCCAGAAGTTCACTTTTACCTAGCAGAGAGAATAGCTCGTCTGCCATATCCAGCATTTTGTCATATGCGTCAGCTTCCGCTTTAGAGGTAAAAGTCATTTTCTCTTCTCCATTGCGTTCTACCACGTACTTGACTATTACAGCCATGGTTAGTCCCCTAATTTGGTGAATTGATACTGGCTTTTTATACAGTTTTTAACCAGCTAAGTCTAGCCACAGGTGCAAGAATGCGAAGCAGGTAGGACTAAGTGACCAGCTATTGAACTATTTATTATTATTTGCGTGGGACTGCCAACTCTGACAAAACTCAATAAAGGTTTTCAGCAGTGGACTCTGATATTTTTCCTTGTGCACCAGTAGCCAGAATCGGCGTTTCATATCTAATGGCATCTCCAGCACCTTGACTCGGCCATCTCTAATCGCAGGTTCAGCAGACAGACGCGATAAGCAACCCAACCCTAAACCCGCAGACACAGAGTTAATCAGCGCTTCAGTGGTATTGAGCTGAAAAGCTTCATGCCATTGCTCGATTCGCGGAGCGATCACACGCAGAAAGAATTCGCGAGAACCTGAACCTGCTTCCCGCAGTATCCACTCGCTGTTTTCCAGCTCTGACAGATTCATCATACCTTTGTGTGCTACCGGATAATCTGGCGCACAGATAACGCACATCTCATCCTCACTGAATTGAGAGGACTGCAGTTCGGGGTGAAGCGTTTTACCCTCGATCAGTGCGATATCCAGCTCATAGTCGGTTAGTTTGTCGCATATCTGCGCCGAGTTGGAAATAAACAGGCTTTGCGAGCGGTGATTAGTATGTTGACGAAAGGCGCTTAGGAGATAAGGCGCGACTTGATTGCCGATGGTATCACTTGCACCAATTCTCAGTTGTCCTGACAGGGCTTGGTCGCCTTCAAATATACTCTCAATGTCTTTGGCTCGGTTTAATAACTCGTCCGCTAAAGGCAGCAACTTTTGTCCTTCCTGATTGAGAATCAGTCGGTTGTTGACCCGATCGAACAGGTGATGCCCAATCTGCTTTTCTAGCTCAGACAGCGCCATACTTACCGCTGCTTTAGAAAGGTAGAGACTCTCCGAGGCGGCAGTCAACGTGTTGTGCTGAGTGATGGTGGTAAACACCTTGAGTTGTTTGAGAGATATATGACTTGCCATAGATCAATGTTTAGTAAATCTGAACGTGTGTTCTAGATAATTAGATATATCGGAACGAAGTGCAAGCGTATTATTAGCGGCATCGAGACTGGCTCTGATTGAGGTTGTTATGATTCAGAAAACAAAAGCAAAACTAATGGCAGCTCCAACGCCGATGGCAGGGTTAGCACTTGGTATTGCAAGTTTGGGTTGGGTTTGGGAAAACTTCGCTGAATTACATGGCTACGGACAGTGGATGAGTGCGGGCATTGCCAGTGTGTTACTCACCATTCTGGCGATTAAATTCCTACTACATCGTCAGCTGTTAAGACAGGATCTTGCTCACCCAGTCGTCGGGAGCGTGGTACCGACTTTTGCAATGGGAACGATGGTGGTTTCTAACTCGTTGGGGCAGTTATTTCCACTTGCGGGCGACACACTATGGTTAGTCGCAATTGTTATGCACATTGTGTTTTTGGTTAGCTTTGTTTACCACCGAGCAAAAGAGTTTGAGTTACACCACATGGTACCGAGCTGGTTTGTACCACCAGTAGGCATCATCGTTGCGGATGTCTCTTTTTCGGGCAATCCGTTTTTGGTTCCCATCGCACATGGTGCATTGATGTTCGGTATGATGGCGTACGCAGTGATGCTTCCGATCATGATTTACCGATTCATGTTTACACAGGAAATTCCCGATGCAGCGAAGCCAACTATGGCGATCTTGGCTGCACCTGCGAGTTTATCTTTGGCTGGGTACTTAACCGTAATTACTACGCCATCGCCTGTCGTTATTGCTATGTTGTTTGGTATTGCGGTGTTGATGACGGCCATCATCTACCTGGCATTCTTTAAACTGCTAAGACTGCCGTTCAGCCCAGGCTATGCGGCGTTTACCTTCCCAATGGTAATTGGTGCAACGGCGTTGTTCAAAATGGCAAACTGGATGGAGACGCAAGGTTTAGCGCCACACTATGTTCAACAAGTGCGAAGTTTGGCGGGTTTAGAACTTATCGTTGCAACTTGTGTTGTTGTGTATGTGGCATTTCAATACGTGAATCACCTGATGATAAAACCGCGAGTTTGGCCGATGGCTCATGTGTAACCTGCCTATTCTGGGGGTGCCACAATTGCCGTTATCTGAGATAGAAAGTGACGCTGAATCACACGCGATTGCTGCGTAATTCAGCGTTTAATAAGCTTTTGTTATTTAACAGATCGAGATATCTGCCAGATTAAATAGGGCTGTGCTAAGCTAGCTAACAGTTTCAATCGGCACTCGGTGTTCCCATTTTGTTTACTGTTTATCACTCCAACCAAGTCGACGTTCTCAAATCACTTCTTGTTGAACTGATTCGAATCAGTCCGCTGGAAAACCCATTCGAAAAAGAACAAATTCTGGTTCAAAGTCCGGGTATGTCACAGTGGTTAAAAATGGAGCTGGCCAAAGAGTTTGGTGTGGCGGCGAACATCGATTTTCCGCTACCTGCAACGTTCATTTGGGAAATGTTCACGCAGGTTCTGCCTGATGTGCCAAAGCGCAGTGCATTTAATAAAGAAGCGATGACATGGAAGTTGATGCACCTGCTGCCGGGGCTTCTAAACCAAGAGACGTTTTCACCGTTGGCGCAATATCTCAAAGACGACAGTGATAACTCCAAGCTGTACCAGCTAGCAGAGAAAATCGCCGATATCTTCGATGGTTACTTGGTGTACCGTCCAGAATGGATTGCAAGTTGGGAAGCGGGTCAGAGTGTGCCAGAGCTGGAAGACGAACATCCGTGGCAGCCAATTTTGTGGCAAGCGCTGTACGATCACACGCTATCACTGGGGCAGTCTCCTTATCACCGCGCCAATCTTTATGAACACTTTATCGACACGTTAGAGAATTTTAATGGCAATTTTGACCATTTACCGAAGCGTTTATTTGTTTTTGGTATTTCCTCTTTGCCGCCACGCTATATGGATGCATTAAAAGCGATTGGTGAGCACATCGATGTGCACTTGATGTTCACTAACCCGTGCCGTTACTACTGGGGTGAGGTTCGGGACCGCAAGTATCTGGCTCGTTTGGCAGCGAAACATCGTCAGCATGTCGTATGGCAGGATGATCACTCTGAAGTACAAGGTGAAACCGAGCAGTTGAAAGGGGCTCTGGAAGACAATGTGATTGATGAACTGCACACCGATGTGGTCGGAAACAGCCTCCTAGCTTCAATGGGGAAATTGGGGCGCGATAACATGTATCTGCTTTCTCAGCTTGAATCCCATGAGATCGAAGCGTTTGTTGATGTCGAGCGCGACAGTCTGATCCATCAATTGCAAGCTGATATCCTGAACCTCGAAGAACATCAAGACGACCAGCAGATTGAAAACAGTCATCACAAGCGGGTAGTTAGCTTGGGCGACAAATCGCTAAGCCTGCACGCTTGTCACAGTCCAATGCGTGAAGTAGAAGTGCTTCATGATCAACTGCTAGCGATGTTTGATGCAGATTCGACCTTAAAGCCACGCGATATTATCGTCATGGTTGCGGACATCAACGCGTACAGTCCCGCGATTCAGACGGTATTTGGTAATGCGCCGGGGGAGCGTTTTATTCCGTATTCGATTTCAGACCGAACGGCGGACCAGGAGAGCCCAATTCTTGCGGCATTCATGCAGTTGGTAAACTTACCGAATACGCGCTGTTTGGCTTCAGAACTACTGGAACTGCTGGAAACTCCGGCGATCTTAAAGCGTTTTGAGCTCAGTGAAGATGATTTCTTACAAGCGAAACTGTGGGTTGAAGAGTCGGGCATTCGTTGGGGGTTAGATGCCAATACCGGACGTGAATTTGAACTGCCGGAAACCCGTCAAAACACGTGGCAGTTTGGTATTCAGAGAATGCTGCTGGGCTATGCGATGCCAGAGTCGGCTGGCTTGTTTGAAACCGAGCAAGGCAGTTTATCTCCGTACAACGAAGTGCAAGGGATGGGAGCCGAACTTGCTGGCAAATTAGCGCACTTTATCCAACAAATCAGCACGTATCGCAGCAAGCTTTCTCATGCTCACACTATCGATGGCTGGCGTGAGACATTAGTATCGCTGCTGGATGACTTCTTCTCGGTCGAGTTAGAAGGTGAAATGGCGCTGAAATCCATTCGCGACACGCTCAGTAATCTTAAAGAACAATTAGCCGATGCGGCATTTGAAGAGGCATTATCTCCTGCGATCATCAGCCAATATCTGCAAGATAAACTGTCTGGCACGCGAGTCAGTCAGCGTTTCCTTGCCGGACAAGTTAACTTTTGCACCCTGATGCCGATGCGTTCGATCCCATTTAGAACGGTCTGCCTGCTCGGAATGAATGACGGTGTTTACCCGCGTTCCATGCCGCCGGAAGGCTTTGACCTGATGACGGGAAGAACTAAGCCGGGTGACCGTTCACGACGGGATGATGACCGTTACCTGTTCCTGGAAGCGATGTTGTCTGCACAGCGAACGCTCTACATCAGTTACGTTGGCCGTTCGATTCAAGACAACACTGAACGCGTCCCTTCGGTGCTGGTTTCTGAGTTGATGGAATACTGTCACCAAAACTACTGCTTAAGCGGAGATGAAGGCTTACCGGTTGATGAGTCTGGCGACAATTTATTGAAAGCTTTAGTGAATGCTCACGCCATGGTGCCATTCAGCCCAAGTGCCTTTCAGGGGATGCACTCCAGCTACGCCAAAGAGTGGATTCCCGCGGCGTTAACCCAGAGTAGCCAATCTCAAGGCTACGTTCGCCGAGATTTCAACCGCGCATTGGACGATTATCTGCTGGGAGCCACGTTCCCACTAGAGCTCGATTTAGTCGAGCTGCAACGTTTCTGGCGTTTACCGGTACAGTACTTTTTCAATCGCCGCTTAAAAGTGGTATTTGAGCCGCCACTGCCAGTCATGGAAGATGATGAACCATTTGTTTTAGGTGGACTGGAAAGCTATCAGATGCGTGATGAGCTTTTAGAAACCTTGCTCGAAACCACGTTGACACAACCAGAGAAGAAAACAGATGTGCTCAAGCACTTTATGAGTCAACAACGTGCGCAAGGTAAGTTACCAGTTGGTGCGTTTGGTGATATCGAGTTTGAAACCAACCGAGTTCAGGCTGAAGAGCTGGTGGACAAACTGACGTTTTTATCTGGTGCACCGCAAGACGATTTAGAAATCGACCTGACCTTTGACTCCCTATTCGAAGGAAATGAGGGTGATGAGAAAAAAGTTCGCCTGACAGGCTGGCTTACTCAGTGTTACCAATCCGGATTGATTCGCTACCGAAGTGGCAGGGTTCGATCGCAGGATTATCTGGCCGCCTGGATTGATCACCTTGCTATGTCAGCATCGGGACATGTTAAGAAAACTCATATCATTGGCTATGACCGCAAAGAAGGTGCGGTGCATTTAATCTACCCAGAAATTGCAGATGCCGCGTATGCCAAGCAGTTACTCACTGAGTTAGTGCGCTTGTTCTTTGAAGGTATGACCAAGCCTTTGCCTTACTTCCCGCAAACTGCGCTGGCATGTGTTGAAGCGGGCTTTAGTCGTGGACATTGGGCTGACGACGAAGAAAAGTCTTTGAAGAAAATGGCAGATACATTCAACGATGGCTACATGAGTTCAGGTGAAGGAAACAACGCCTATATTGCACGTATTTGGCCTGCCTGGAATGATGACTTAGCTACAGAAGTACGTTTAATGACCGCATTGGTACTGCAAGGCGCGCGTTTAGCCGTGCAAGATGCGGACGATATAAAAGCGTAGTAAGGACAGTTGGATAGAGTAAAGGGAGAGTAGGGTGGCCGCCAGAAAATCATTATTTTTTGTAGGGCGTTCGCTGTACGGCCACAAGGTCAGAGGGACCATGATACTTTTGCTTAATTCATTTGAGTGTTGCCGCCTGAAAGGCTTGGCTTATCTCGTGAGGCGCATACTAACGGTGCAACAGATGGATAACCGTGAGAAAGATCCCACAAAGCCCTAAATTATCCAACTTGGTAAACATATAAATAGAATTTTTAACGATAGATCACACTTCTATCAGTTGATAATCCGGAGAGATTCAGCGTTATGGATCAAATGTCAGGTGCAGAGCTACCTAACCATGATTTAGAAGCCACTGGGCAACCGCAGCCAACACCACTAGAAGCGATGATGTTTCCTTTACATGGTGCGAGGTTAATTGAGGCATCCGCGGGTACGGGCAAAACCTTCACTATTGCGGGTTTATACCTGCGCCTTTTGCTTGGTCACGGCAGTGCAGAGACCAAACATCGCGTCCCGCTTACCGTTGATCAAATTCTGGTTGTGACCTTTACCGAAGCGGCGACAGCGGAGTTACGCGATCGTATCAGGGCGAGAATCCATGATGCGCGTATCGCTTTTGCTCGCGGACACAGCTCCGATCCAGTCATTCAGCCTTTGCTTAACGAGTTCGACGATCACAAGCAAGCGGCGGAAATTCTTCTCCAGGCAGAGCGTCAAATGGATGAGGCTGCGGTCTACACCATTCACGGTTTTTGCCAGCGCATGCTGACACAAAATGCTTTTGAATCCGGCAGCCGATTTAATAACGAGTTCGTGACGGACGAAAGCCACCTTAAAGCTCAGGTGGTGGCTGACTATTGGCGACGTAACTTCTACCCATTGCCATTCACTTTAGCGGGGGAAATTCGTCAGTTGTGGGGTTCTCCATCTGCACTGTTGTCTGACATCAGCAATTACTTAACAGGCGCACCGTTAAGCCTTTCTGTACCTGCGATGAAAGGCAGTTTGGCCGATGTTCATACTGAGAATCTGAAAAAAATCGATCAGCTGAAAGCACAATGGCGAGATAGCCAGGATGACTTTTTAGCGCTGATTTCTGATTCAGACATCAACAAACGCAGCTACACCAAAAAGTCTCTGCCGACCTGGTTAGAGGCAGTGAATGCTTGGGCAGCAACAGAAACCACGGGTTACGACTATCCAGACAAGCTGGAAAAGTTTGCGCAAAATATCCTGTCGGAAAAAACACCCAAAGGTAGTGTGCCGCAGCACGCCGTTTTTGAAGCGATTGAGGCTTTTCTTGCCAATCCTATTAGCTTAAAAGCGCCACTGTTGGCTCATGCGATTGAACATTGTCGCGTGATGTTAGCCAGCGCGAAAAATCAGAAGCAATGGCTATCTTTCGATGATTTACTGACTCAACTTTCTGCTTCTATCGATACCGATGAAAGCGAGCTACTGGCTGAGCGAATTCGCACTTTGTATCCGGTCGCGATGATTGATGAATTCCAAGATACCGACCCGTTGCAATACAGTATTTTTAGTCGTATCTATCTGAACAATCCAGAATGCGGTTTGTTTATGATCGGTGACCCGAAACAGGCGATTTATGGTTTCCGTGGCGCAGACATTTTCACTTATATTAAAGCTCGTAACCAAGTAAGTGCCCACTACACGCTAGGAACGAACTGGCGTTCAAGTGCGGATATGGTGCAGGCAGTGAACCAAGTGTTTGCCTTGCCAGACAGCCCATTTATCTATGATTCGGACATTCCTTTCTTACCCGTAAACTACAGTCCAAATGCCGAAAAACGCATTTGGACTATGGGTGGTCAAAAGCAACCAGCACTGACTTATTGGTTGCAAAACGCTGAAGAAAAACCGCTGCCAAAAGGCGAATATTTAACTCGAATGGCAGAGGCAACGGCAAGCCAAATCCAAACCATTTTGACTCAGGCTCAGCAGGGACAAGCGTGTCTGGTGAACGGTGAAAAACAGAAAGCCATTCAAGCCGGCGACATCGCGGTACTGGTTCGCACGGGAAGCGAAGGCCGGATGATTAAGCAAGCGCTGGCAGATCAAGGCATTGCTAGTGTGTACCTGTCCAACCGAGACAGCGTGTTTATTAGCTCGGTGGCTCAAGACTTACAGCGTCTTCTGCAAGCAGTGCTGACCCCGGAAAATGACCGGGCGCTACGTGCCAGTCTCGCCTCTGAACTGTTTGCGCTGGATGCCGCCAGTCTGGATGCACTCAACAATGATGAAATCGTATGGGAAAACGCGGTTAATGAATTCAAAGAGTACCGTAAACTTTGGATTCAGCGTGGTGTGTTACCCATGCTGCGTGCGGTGATCAGTAAACGTCATATTGCTGAACGGTTGTTAGAAGAAGGCGCAAGCTCACAAGGAGAAAATGGTGAGCGAGTACTTACCGATTTAATGCACATTGGTGAGTTGCTTCAGCAAGCCAGTAATGAACTGGACAGCGACCACGGTCTGCTGCGCTGGCTGGCTCAGTCCATTAGCGATGCGGAAAATGGCTTGGGTGGCAGTGACGACCAAATTCAACGTTTGGAATCCGAACGTAATTTGGTACAGATCGTCACCATCCACAAATCAAAAGGTCTGGAGTATGACCTAGTCTTTCTGCCGTTTGTTTTCAGTTACCGAGAAGCCAGCGAAGCCAAATATTACGATGTGGCCAATGACCGTACTGTACTGGATATTACGGGCAATGATGCATCAATGCAGCAAGCGGACAAAGAGCGTCTCGCTGAAGACCTGCGTCTGATATATGTGGCATTAACGCGCGCCGTATATGCCTGCTTTATTGGTGCTTCGCCTTTGCGTAACGGACGCTCAACCAAAGAACCAACGGGTGTTCACCGCAGCGCAATCGGCTATTTGGTGCAAAATGGTCAAGAGGGCGGAATCAACGATTTGTACCAAGGTTTAAAACAGCAGCAAGATAAGCTTGAGTGCGTCGCTTTAGGGGAGCCACCAAAGCAGCTCGAAGAGATGTATGTAGCGCCACAAGAAGAAGTGTGTGATCTCACGGCTAAAGAACTACAAAATCCTATCGACAGAAACTGGCGTATCACCAGTTATTCTGGTTTGGTCAAGCAGGGCTCTCATCAGACTGAACACGACGCCACCATTGAGATTACTGGCTTTGATATTGACTCTTCTGACGAGCAAGATGAAGCCGATTTGGTTGAGCCAGAGCGTTCTATTTTTACCTTCCCAAGAGGAGCGCGCCCGGGCACGTTCCTTCACAGCTTATTCGAGGAAATTGAATTTACTCAGTCAGCAACGGCGGAAGAAAACACGCAAATCATCCTTGGATTGATGGAAAGTGAACAGTTGGATGAAGAGTGGCTGCCAATTTTACAACAGCTAATTGATACCGTACTTGCCACGCCGTTAGACGGTAAGTCATTGCTGCTTAATCAAAAAGCACCATCGCAGCGTCTGGTGGAAATGGAGTTTCTGCTGCCGATTGAAGTGTTGTCCGCACCGTCTCTGAACCGTGTGATTCAACGACATGATCCATTATCTGCAAAAGCCGGGGATTTAGGTTTCCAGACGGTTCAAGGCATGCTCAAAGGCTTTATCGACTTGGTGTTTGAGCATCAAGGCAATTACTACGTGCTGGACTGGAAATCGAACCACCTTGGCGACGATGTAACTCACTACCATGGTGAAGCACTAAAATCTGCCATGGCGGATCACCGTTACGATTTGCAGTATCAGATTTATGCCTTAGCACTGCATCGTTTCTTGCGTAGCCGTCTTGCCAATTATCAATACGATCAACACTTTGGTGGCGTTTATTACTTATTCTTGCGTGGTATGGACGGACAAAGTGATCACGGTATTTTTGCCGCCAAACCAACCTTGGCGTTTTTACAAGAGATGGATCGTTTGATTGATGGTCAAACGTTGGAAATGCGATCGACTCAAGCTGGGCAGATGGAGCTACTTTAATGACGACAAATCACAATCTTCAATCTGACCAATTAAGCCTGATGTCTACGCTCGAACGTTTGGCGCACAGAGGTGCCATTCGTCAGCTCGACTACCAGTTTGCACGATTTATTGATGCTCAATGTAGTAATGAGCAAGGTGAGCGGCAAACTGAACGTCAGGCACTGGCGTTTATCGCTGGTGTCGTCAGTAGCGAGCTCGGCAAAGGACACATTTGTTTGCCTCTGTTTGATGCTCAGGGGCAGCCTACTGACTTTGCCAGTAAATTAGGGTTGTTTGGTGAGTCGGCATTGGCGCTCAATACTCAACTGCAAGGTATTGACTGGATTACAGTATTGCAAAGTTCCATATTGGTAGGTGTGCAGGGGGAAGCCTTGCCGCTAATGTTCGATGGTGAGCGTTTGTATCTGCATCGTTACTGGCACTATGAAGTGACACTGGCAGAAAAACTCAATCAATTGGGCGCGGCGGTTAACTTGCAGCCAAAAGAGTTTGCGCGTTTATCTGAGCTGCTTAACCATTTGTTTGCAAGGCAATATCATTTTCTTTTTAACGCATTAGTCAAAGCCACTGAAGCGGGTAATAACAACCAAGTTGTACGTCAACAAATGGTATGTGACCATCTTGATGTCGTCGCAAACGATGCACTTAACTGGTCAGCGATTGATGCTGTTTTAAGTCAGGCCAAGAAAGTTCAGGACTTACATTCACTGGATGAATTAGTGCCACTTTCTACGTGTGTAAACTGGCAAAAAGTTGCGGCTGCGGTAGCGTTAACCCGTCGATTTGCTGTGATTTCTGGTGGACCGGGAACCGGTAAAACGACCACGGTAACCAAATTGCTTGCCGCCCTTATTGAGCAGGCTGCACAAGAGAAGAATCTAACCATCAAGCTGGTGGCTCCGACGGGTAAAGCGGCTGCACGATTAACCGAGTCAATTGGTAAAGCAGTGCAAGAGCTACCCGTTTCTCCGGAGTTAAAAACCAAAATTCCAACTGAATCGAGCACGTTACATCGCTTGCTAGGCGCGATTCCAAACAGCGCTGAGTTTCGTCACAACAAGCAGAATCCTCTGCATCTGGATATTCTAGTGATAGATGAAGCCTCGATGGTTGATTTACCCATGATGTACAAAGTGGTCGATGCGTTACCTAAACATGCTCGACTGATTCTGCTTGGCGACAAAGACCAGCTCGCCTCGGTAGACGCGGGGGCAGTGTTGGGTGATATTTGCTCGTTCCACGCTTTGGGTTATGGCAAAGAGCAGGCTTCGGCCATCGCAAAGCTGACCGGCTTTGATACCTTAGCGCACAGTAGCAACAGTGCGTCCAGTATTGCCGATAGTCTGTGCATGCTGCAAAAGAGTTACCGATTCGATGCGCGTTCGGGGATTGGACAGTTGGCAAAAGCGATTAACTCAGGTTCTGCTTCTAGCGTTGATAATGTGTGGGCGCGAGACTTTTCAGATATCGAGCATTTTGCCTTGAGCAGCCAAAACTACAATCAGATGATGCAGACGTTAGTGCAGGAATACGGTCGTTATCTAAAGCGTATTGGGCAGCAAGAGCAGGATCCAAATACTGGAGAACCTGAAACGTTAACCCGAAAAGCTAAAGCAGTGTTAGATACGTTTAATCAATGTCGTCTACTGTGTGCAATTCGTGAAGGGGATTTCGGTGTGGCTGGTTTAAACCAGCGGATAGAGAAAGCACTCGCAGCGCGTAAGCTGATTCAGGTACAGGATGAGATTTGGTATCACGGCAGGCCAGTGATGGTTACACGAAATGATCACGGTCTCGGGTTGTATAACGGTGATATTGGGATTTGTATGCGGGATGACAGCGAAGAAGAACCGCGTTTGAAAGTCTTTTTCGAGTTACCTGATGGAAGCGTTAAGTCGGTACTGCCAAGTCGGGTACCGGAGCATGAAACGGCTTACGCCATGACAATCCATAAATCGCAGGGCAGTGAATTTGATTACACCCTGATGATTCTGCCACCGGACTTTAGCCCGATATTAACCCGCGAGCTGATATACACTGGTATAACCCGGGCGAAGAAACGCTTAGCGCTTTACGCTGAGCTGAATGTGCTTAAACGAGGCATAAAGGTCAAAACGACTCGTGCCAGTGGGCTGATCCAGCGACTAGCCAGCTAAAACAAAAAGACCGAGTATTCAACTCGGTCTTTTAATTGTCTATAAATCCAGAGCTAAGATTTTTGATTTACGCTGGAAGTTGTACAGGCCTTGCTTCGCTCCCGGTAAATAATCGACGCCAACTTCGTAAAAGCCCTGTTCTCTGAACCAGTGCAGGCTGTGGGTTGTGAGTACGAAGATCTGGTTGATTTTCTCTGACTTTGAACGGTGCTTCATGTAATTCAGTAATAGTAAACCACGGTTGCCGTCGCGGTAATCGGGATGAATCGCCACACAGGCCATCTCCGCTTTACGTTCTTCTGCGTATGGGTATAACGCGGCACAGCCAATGATCAAGCCATCTTTTTCGATGATGGTGAATTTGCCAATCTCTTGTTCCAATTGCTCGCGTGAACGTCTAACTAATATGCCTTGCTCTTCCAGTGGACGGATTAAGTCTAAAATCCCCCCAATGTCATCGATATTGGCTTGGCGGACTTGCTCTGCGCTGGCCATGACGACTTGAGTACCGATACCATCGAAAGAGAAGAGTTCCTGAATTAAGGCGCCATCGACTTTATAACTGATCAAGTGGCTGCGCGGTACGCCCGCACGGCAAGCTGCGATCGAGCCTTTTAAGAAACGCAGGGTTCCGGTATTGTAGTCGGAATCTGGCGAGGCTTTTTCTGTCAAAGTTTTAATAACATGCTCAGCTTCGATAGGAAGCAGTTCCGCGACAGCATTGCCGTTGTCATCAATAACACCTTGTTCAGAGCAGAAGCCGATTAACTTGTCTGCACCAAGCTTAATTGCAAGCTGTGTTGCGACCTCTTCGGAGAGTAGGTTGAAACATTCTCCGGTCACAGAACTGGCGATAGGGCCAAGCAACACAATGGAACCTTGATCTAAGGTGCGGTTTATGGCTTCAGTGTCGATACGGCGAATTCGTCCGCTGTGACAGTAATCTACACCGTCATCCACGCCTAAAGGCTGCGCAATAACGTAGTTACCCGTGACGACGCTTAATTGCGTTCCTGCCATTGGAGTGTTGTTCAGACTCATAGATAGACGAGCCGTGATTGCCAGTTGAAGCTGACCTGCGGCTTGCATAACTACTGACAAAGCATGTTCATCAGTCACGCGGATGTTCTTATGGTATGGTGTAGTAAGGCCCTGTTTCGCCAATAATTGGTTAATTTGCGGACGAGCGCCATAAACCACCACCACTTTAATGCCCAAACTGTGCATTAAAGCAATGTCATTGATAATGTTGCCAAAGTTGTTGTGGGCGACCGCTTCTCCGCCAAGCATGATCACCATGGTTTTGCCACGGTGTGCATTTACATAGGGAGTTGATTGACGGAACCCTTTGACGAGAGCGGTGCTACGAATTTTCACTACAGCCATTTCCTTGTGTTTATTTATGCTTGAATAATGTCTTTTTATTCATCTTATGGCAAGGTGATTTTTTACTGATAAAGAACAAAAATATAGAGAGCCGTACTTTATCGAGCAAAGAGGGAAAAGTTACAATGAGGACTCTTTTCCCAACTGGTGAGGCCCATGCCTTCAGCGGCCAGCTATTGTGTGCCTTGGCCGTTTATTTGGCAGCTGTTATTTCACACATTCTCTGGACAATTCTGACTTTCATCTGCTGCTATCATGTTGTTAATTCAAACTTAAGCGGGTGAAATCGCAGCATCTAAAGTCGTTGACTTAATATTGATACAATTTGATGCTGCTTTCCAATTGCGCGGCTTGATTTTGTTTGCCATCCTTTTGCTATCTTTTATTACGGAATAATCACGTGCTAAAAAAACTCATTCCTATTGTTTCTTTAAGCCTGCTGTTTGGTTGTGCTCAGACGAGTGAAAAAAACGTTCTCGCTAAGCAAGACCTTGATGCTGAGTTTCCTCAAATTCTTAATCAAGTCGATGTGGTTAAGTCGAATAAACCCCGCGACTTTACCGAGTTCAACAAGCAAGTAGAGCAGGTTTTGATAAAATCGCCATCTATGGCGAAGATGTACCAACCGCTATATCACCGGCTGAGTGAATGGGCACAACAGAGTGGTGATACCACTGTACTCAGCGCCTACGGAATTCAAGCGGCGCAGCTTGGTGGCGGTGATAAAAAGGGCAACGTGCTGTTCACGGGGTATTTCTCTCCGGTAATGGAATTACGCCATAAGCCAAATAACACTTTCAAATACCCAGTGTATGGCAAGCCTGATTGTTCTTCTGACTGCCCGACTCGCGCTGAGATATACGATGGTGCATTAGACGGCAAAGGCTTGGTGTTAGGTTATGCGCCTAATCGAATCGACCCATTTATGATGGAAGTGCAGGGCAGCGGATACGTGCATTTTGAAGACGACGACACTCTGGAATACTTTGCCTATGCAGGAAAGAACAACAAAGCGTATGTGAGTATCGGAAAAGTCTTGATTGAACGTGGTGAAGTACCGCGTGAAGAGATGTCCATGAAAGCGATTAAAGATTGGGTGCTGGCTAACGATGAAGCCACCGTTCGTGAGCTGTTGGAGCAAAACCCATCTTACGTGTTCTTTGCACCTAAGGCGGAAGCGCCAGTGACGGGCGCGGCTGGCATTCCACTGTTGCCAATGGCAGCGGTGGCGGGTGACCGTTCGATTTTGCCAATGGGCACTCCGGTTCTGGCTGAAGTCCCACTACTCAATGAAGACGGAACCTGGAGTGGCGTTCACCAACTTCGCATTCTGCTTGTACTCGACACAGGCGGTGCGGTGAAACGCAATCACCTCGATCTTTATCATGGTATCGGAGCAAGAGCGGGAACCGAAGCTGGACACTACAAACACTTTGGCCGTGTTTGGAAACTAGGATTGGAAAACACTCCGACTCAAGCGCCTTGGGCTTTGCCGCCAGAAAAGTTACAATAGCGGGCTGAAAAGAGAGAGGAACGTCCTCTTGTCTAGACATTTTCTCAAAGAGTGCGTATAAATCGCACTCTTTGTTTTTCTATCGATCATCTGGATTTCAATATGCGCGAACTCGATACTCCGGCCTCTGACAATTACAATCAACGCTTCGGCGGCACTCGTCGTCTTTACGGCAATAGCGAAGTCGAAATTCTTCGTGCGGCACATGTGTGTGTGATTGGTATTGGTGGTGTTGGTTCATGGGCGGTAGAAGCGCTGGCACGTACGGGTATTGGTGAGCTGACGCTGATTGATATGGACGATGTGTGTGTGACGAACATTAACCGTCAAATTCATGCTATGTCTGGTACGGTTGGCCAAAGCAAAATTGAAGTGATGGCAGAGCGCGTTAAACTGATCAACCCGGAATGTAAGGTGAATCTGATTGACGATTTCATTACGCCAGACAACCAGCATGAGTACTTGAGCAAAGAGTTCGATTACGTGTTGGATGCGATCGACAGTGTGAAAGCAAAAGCTTCTCTATTGGCTTACTGCCGCAGTAACAAGATCAAAGTGATCACGACTGGTGGCGCTGGTGGTCAGCTTGACCCAACACAAATCATGGTGGCGGATCTGACAAAGACGATTCAGGACCCGCTCGCTAAAAAGATAAAAGATACTTTGCGTCGTCATCATAACTTTCCGAAGAATCCTGCGCGTAAATTTGGCATTGACTGCGTATTCTCTACCGAGCAGCTAAAATATCCTCAAGCGGATGGTTCAGTCTGTGGCGTGAAGTCTACTGCAGAAGGCCCGAAACGAATGGACTGCGCAAGCGGATTTGGTGCGGCTACAGTGGTGACGGCAACATTCGGTTTTGTTGCGGTTTCACGCATTGTAGAAAAGCTGATCCAAAAGTATAAGAAGTAGTAAGACAGAGAAGTAAGCATTATGACTGATTTTCCAGTTTCCCCATTTGGATCCGAGATCACCAGTGACGATATTGTCGCGACGATGCAGCAATTTAAAGGCTGGGAAGATCGCTATCGTCAGGTTATCCAGTGGGGTAAGAAACTGCCCCAAATGCCTGACGAGCTGAAATCTGAACAAGTTACGGTATCAGGCTGTGAAAGCTTAGTTTGGCTGGTTAGTCAGGAGCAGGATGGTGTGTGGCATTTCTGCGCTGATTCTGATGCGAGAATTGTCCGTGGTTTGATTGCATTAGTGATGGCCGCGTATGACGGAAAAACCGCTGAGCAAATTCAGGCTTTCGACATTGACGCGTATTTTGAGCAGTTAGGTTTGATTGCACACTTAAGCCCATCTCGTGGCAATGGTCTGAAGGCGATTGTTGAAGAAATAAAGGTCCTAGGTGACTAGGTCCTAGGTTTTCTTGCTGTGAGTTGATTAGAAAACAGTAAGTATTGTGCTGGCTGTTTGGGAATACGGAGCGCTTCGCTTACGGATGACGGAAAGAGAAATAAAATCTGTATTCAGTAATCGGTATTCCCAAAAAGCAAACCAAAGAATTTAAGTGTATCGCTTTATTTCCAACAATCTCCCTCTAGGCCCTAGAACCTAGGATCCTAGAACCTTATTTCAAAGCATCTCGACCGCTTTCTTTACCGCCGCAATCAGCCTATCCACATCTTCTTCAGTGTTATAAATCCCAAAAGATACGCGTACGGTTCCTTTAACCTTAAGTGCATCCATTAACGGATGGGCACAGTGGTGTCCGGCACGTACTGCAATACCTTGCTGGTCTAGCAGTGTGTCGATGTCCTGATGGTGCACGCCATCCATCACAAATGTCAGTACCGATGCGTTCGGCTGGTAGCCAAGAATCAGAATATCATCCAATTGGCTAAGTGCTTGATAGGCTTTGTTTTGTAGAGCATGCAGGTGATCTTCCACTTCTTGATGATCAAACCCCTGATACCACTCAATGGCTTTTGCGAGCGCAATAGCGCCAGCGACGTTCGGAGTGCCCGCTTCGAATTTTCCGGGTAACGCAGAAAAGGTGGTCTTTTCAAACGATACTCTCTCGACCATTTTCCCGCCGCCGTGCCATGGAGGCATAGCTTCTAATAGCGCTAATTTACCGTAAAGCACGCCAATTCCTGCTGGGGCATAAAGTTTGTGGCCGGAGAAAACGTAAAAATCGATGTCCACTTCAGCAAGGTTCAGCTGCTCGTGCACGATACCTTGTGCGCCGTCCACCACGACAACTGCACCGAATTGATGTGCAAGGGACGTAATTTCTTCGATAGGTTGACGTGAGCCAGTGACGTTAGTGATCTGAGCGCAAGCAACGATCTTACAGCGTTCAGACAGAAGTGCTTTAAACGCATCCATATCAAACTGGCAGTCAGAAGTCATTGGGATCTTAACGACTTTGGCGCCGGTTTGCTCAGCAACAATTTGCCATGGGACGATGTTGGCGTGATGCTCCATTTCACTGATTAATATCTCGTCGCCCGGTTTTAAAGTGCTTCGCGCATAAGTCTGGGCAATCAAGTTGAGAGCTTCTGTCGCACCGCGTGTCCAGATGATCTCTTTTGAGCTGGCAGCACCAATAAAGCGGGTCACGGTTTCACGAGCCGCTTCGAACTGGCTGGTAGCATTGGCCGTTAAGCTATGACTGCCACGATGTACATTGGCATTTTGAGCACTGTAATAGTGAGTGATCACGTCAATCACGCATTGAGGCTTTTGCGTGGTCGCAGCACTATCAAGATAGACCAATGGCGTGTCATTAATTGACTGATTTAAAGCGGGAAACTGCTTGCGAACCGCATTGATGTCAAACATTACTCGTCACCAATCTTGTGGTAATGAAGCGTAGGAATGGTCACCATAGGTTCAGCGATGGTCCAGGCATGCTTTTTCCCTGACAACTTGATGATTACTTCCATCGCGAACTCTAACGCTGTGCCCGGCCCCTGGCTGGTGATCAGGTTATGGTTGATATCGATAGTCACGCGTTTACTGCGCCAGCAGGCTTCAGGAATGTGTGACTGGAAGCTAGGGTGACAAGTCATCAGGGCTCCCGGGAAGAGATCATGATGCTGTAACACCAGAGCCGGGGCAGCACAGATAGCGGCAACCAATTTGCCTTCGTAAATGTGTTGTTTGAGGATTTCTATCATTACCGTGCTGTCGCGAAACACTTCTGATCCACCTACACCGCCTGGAAGCGCAATCACATCAAACTCGTCATCGGCAATATCAACCAGCTTACAATCTGCTGTTAATGTGACACCACGAGAAGCTTTCATTGTCAAAGCACCGTCGAAAGCAGCACTGGCTACAGTCACGTCATACCCGGCACGCACCATCATATCGATGATTGTGACGGCTTCCATTTCTTCGGTTCCTGGCGCGATAGGCACTAAGATTTTTACACTCATTTTTCTGTCCAGCTTTGTTCTATCTGTTTAATGCGTTGGTAAAGATTCAAGTTTTCAGGCGTATCGATGTGGTGGTTCTCTGCAGCGCGCAGTAGATATCCTGTAATAAAGTCAATTTCAGTCCGGCGCTGGTGAACAACATCTTGTCTCATTGAAGAATAGTTTTCCGCAGTAGAGTTGATGACTTGCATGATGGTAGCGAACAGGCTTTCGAACTCAACATCAATCCCTTCTTTGTTCATAACGTTAACCAATTCATGTGTAATGTTTCGCAGCCTCTCATGAAACTCTTGCTGTGCAAGCTCGCCATTTTTGCATTGATGAATCGCCGTTAATGGATTTATCGCACAGTTTATAGCGAGTTTAGTCCACAATGCCGTATTGATATTTGGGTTCCATCTCACTTCGGGAAGGGCGTGATTCATCACATCCTGTAAAAACTGACATTGCTCACCTGAGCTGTTAAAGCCTCCGATTTGCGTGATGCCATGGCCTGTATGTAACACTTGCTGTTTGCAGGGTTTGTAGGCGCCGTGAGTCGTGGTCGCTAAAACGATCGGATTGTTTTTAAGCGTTTCTGAGACACGTTGTGCGGTACCCATGCCGTTATGCATTAACATCACAATGGTATCAGGGTTGATATGCGCAAGTAGGGGACGAATCGCTTCTTCGACCTGCCATGCTTTGACTGTCACAACAATCAAGTCTGCATTCTTTACATCTGGAAGGTGATGATTCGGAAAGGTGTCAACGGCTGTGTCATCAAGCTGCAATTTGAGCTGAGATTCTGAGGTCCTGCTCCACAGAGACACATGATGTCCAGCTTGCTTTAATTTTGTTGCCCAGAGTGAGCCGACAGCTCCGGGACCTAAGATGACAATATTCACCCAACGCTCTCATTAAAAAGGTTTTATGCAAGGATAATGAGGGGGAAAAGGAAAGCAAATAAAAATGGCGCCAGTCAGCGCCATTTTTGCAGAAACTTATTGGTTCAATTAGAACTTGTAAGTTACAGAGAAGTAGTGACCAACGCCTGATGAGTCGTTTTTCACTGCAGGGTTCCATGGCACGCCAGCGCCGTCTTCGAAACCATATACGTCTTTAAATAGTTTCAGACCGTAACCTACAGCGTAGCGCTCTGAGTGCCAGTAAATGCCGTTGAACATTGCAAGGCCATCATCAGACTGAGAGTACTTGTCTTCCATACCAAATTGGTAATCTAAGTAACCTTGGTAAGAAATGAATGAACCGTTATCGAAGAAGTAGAAAGGTTTGAACCAGTTAGTCGATAGTTGGAAACCATTCCAGTCTTTTACTGAGTTATCGTAGTTTCCGTATAGGTTTAGACCCATTTTGCCAAACCAAGGAACCATAACATCTGAACCAAGACCGATTTTGTACTGAGCTTCAGTCGCGCCACCGTACATAACGTTTTCTGTAGCGATGTATAATTCTTGTACTGGGCCAAAAGAAAGGTCTTTACCTGTTACAGCGTCCAGAGACATACGCGGAGCAAATTTCATGAACAGTTTGTCAGAACCTGACTTGTCGCTGCTGCTATCGCCAGTGATGTTGAAGTAATCGACGTAACCGTACAAATCAAAGATACCTGAGCGACCACCAAACTCCATCTCTAGGTAATCGTGAGATGAGTCCTCACCAGGACCTTTTTCATCTACAGCGTACATTAGGTTGAACTGTAGCCACTTGTAATCGTTCTTGTGGATATCGCCGTCAGAGTAATCAGCAGCCAGAACTGGAGCTGAAGTAGCCGCTAGAAGGCTAAGAGCTAAAAGTGATTTACGCATAAGGGACTCTCTATGTTTGTAATGTTTTAGAATATGCAATCTAAGCTGCGTTTTCCAAGTGGCGGGAATAATAGCGATAATAATCCCAAAATAAAGTGATAAAACGTGCAAAATAAAACCTTTTTAGTGATTTGAATCACGAAATTGTTTTTATTTACGGAACTTTTAGTTATTTGCAGTTTTTTGCATTAAATGTGTGATTTTGATCGTTTGCGTGACGATTTTCATGACTTTTTAAGCCAGTCGATTAACCAACATAAACAGTTAGTGATCGGAATACTTTGAAATTCGTACTAAACGATGAAGCAAAGAGGACTTATAAATGAGCGAAATCATGTTATTTCCACTCACTTCAGTGGTACTCCCTGAAGGCAAAATGAATCTGCGTATATTTGAGCCCCGCTATATTCGTATGGTGAAAGAAAGCACCTCAAAAAACGTCGGGTTTGGTGTTTGTCTGGTAGGCAGTGACGGGGACCCAAAAGAAGTGAGTAATGTTTCTTCATTAGGCACATTGGTTAGAATTGTTGATTTTGAAACGCTGGATGATGGGCTTCTTGGTATTACAGTTGTAGGAGAGAGGCGGTTTAGTGTTAAGCGTGTTCGGGCTGATTCTGATGGTTTACGCCATGCAGAAGTTGAGTGGCTGGAAAATTGGGTAGAACCCCAAGGGCTGAACAGCTTTGATTACTTAAGTCAACAGCTGAAACACGTTTATGAGGAGTTCCCTCAACTTGGGGCTCTGTATACACACCGCTTTTACGATGATCCAAGTTGGGTTACTCAACGTTGGCTTGAGTTGCTGCCGTTAGATTGCAGCTTGTTCGAGCAGTTGGCAGGCGCGAATGACTGCCTACCAGCGATGCAGTTTTTACGTCAGGCGCTTGAAGCCCCTACAGATAAAGAAATGCGAACCTAATAAAGAGGCAGAACAGATAATGCGAATGTTTGCTTCATATTTCTTACGTCAGCTTTTCTATACTTTTTGTTGATAGCGAGGTGTAGTCAGAGGGAAGGCGAGTAGCGATCTGGTTACAGTGAGCGACAGACCATGAATAGATTAATTTGAGGTTAGGATAGTGATCCCAGTAATGAACTTTTGACGTACAAAGCCAATGTTCGTACAGAAACAATGTTAACGACAGGGTCTATAGCGAAAAGGGTAATAACATCAAAGACTAGGACGGAGTGAGAGGGATTCCCCTCCCGATGAAAAGGCCGAATATGATGAGTGATAGCCGACACAATCTGGGGCGTCGAGAATGGAACGCTTACATGGAGAAAGTAAAAGCGCGAGACAAGGAGGCTTTTGCTTTTGTATTCCGTTTTTTTGCGCCCAAGTTGAAACAGTTTGCCTTCAAACATGTGGGTAATGAACAGGTCGCGATGGAAATGGTACAAGAAACTATGGCGACGGTCTGGCACAAAGCTCACCTTTATGATGGAGAGAAAAGCGCGTTATCAACCTGGATATATACGATCATCCGTAACTTGTGCTTTGACTTGTTGAGGAAACAGAGAGGTAAGGAGTTGCATATACACTCTGATGACATCTGGCCTACAGAATATTACCCGCCCGATCTCGTTGATCATTATTCGCCTGAATTGGACATGCTAAAAGAGCAGGTGGTCAAATTCTTGGAAACATTGCCAAAAAATCAGAGGGAGGTATTGCAAGCGGTTTATCTTGAAGAGTTGCCACATCAACAAGTGGCAGAAATGTTTGATATCCCATTAGGTACGGTTAAATCAAGGCTTAGGCTTGCTGTAGAAAAGCTGAGGCATTCAATGCAAACGGAGCAACTATGAACAATCATCCAGATAACCAATTGTTAGAAGCGTATGCTTCGGGAAGCATTGATGCAGTTTCTGGTCTTGTGGTCGCGACTCACTTAGAAACATGCTCCAGGTGCAGAGAATACGTAAACCGAATCGAAGCGACGCAAGCGAATGAGGTGAGTGATACGCCCTGTGTCTATGTGCCTGAGTTCGACGAGATGTTCAATGAGATAATTACAGAGAAACCTTTACGAGACAATGTTGTTATCAGAGAGCCAGCTAAAGTGACCGTAGCAGGTAAGAGTTTTGAGTTACCAAAAACCTTAAGTCGTTTTTCAGATCTGGTTGGCTCCTGGAGAAGCTATGGCGGTAAAGTTTATAGTGCACAAATCGACTTGGGTGAAGATGCCAGAGTGAATCTGATGTACATCAGCGGCGATGTACGAATACCACAACATACTCATAGGGGATTGGAATCAACCTTGATTCTTCATGGTGGTTTTAGCGATGAGGACGGTGAGTATGAGGAAGGCGACTTGATGATAAGAGATGCCTCTATTAAGCACAGTCCTTACACCAAAGCTGGGGAAGACTGCTTGTGCTTAACTGTACTGACAGAGCCGATGATATTTACTCAAGGCGTGGCAAGAATTTTCAATATGTTCGGTAAAGGCTTATACCCTTAAATTCCCGATATGAGCCTTGTAAGATAAAGCCACCGACGACGTTCGGTGGCTTTTCTGCGCTTATAAATCTGCCTAATGTTTATGTCGGGCTTTTTCCAACAGTTCATCAAAGTAGTGGCGTAGCGAATAGAGCATAATCAAGCTTGGGATCACCATTACCGCAGTTAGAATGAAGAACGTACTCCAGTCGTTTAGGTAATCAACCAACTCTCCACTGAAGGATGCCAGTGTGGTTCGCCCAAAGTTTCCTAAAGATGCCAGCAAAGCGTATTGCGTCGCTGAAAATGCCTGACCAGTCAGAATGGTCAGGAACGATACAAACGCCACCGTTGAGAATGCGGTTGTAAAGTTATCAACGATAATGGTTGCCAGATACAGGTGCTCATTTGGACCAACTGAGGCAATCCAGGCAAACATCAGGTTGCTGGCAGACATAGCGACGCCACCAATCATCAGGCCGCGAACAATACCAAACTTCACATTGAACATACTGCCCACAATAGTGAAGAATATGGTGGCACCCCAGCCGATAAGTTTGGAGTAGTAACCGATCTGCTCGTTACTGAAGCCAATGTCTTTGTAGAATGCGATGGACATTCGGCCTAAGAATGCTTCGCCAATTTTGAATAAGAACACGAATAGCAATAAAGTTATCGCAACACGTACCCCATTGCGGTTGAAGAAATCCAGAAAAGGCTCGACAACGGTTACTGTAAACCAGGCCACTATCTTAGAACCAACAACCTTTTTATGGCGTTGTTCCGCTTCGGATTGGAGTTGCTCACGTTGTGTTTTTGGCTCACCAACCAGCAGGGTGAAGACCATTAAAATCACAACCACAACCGCCATCCCATAATAGACGCCGTTCCAGCCGATACTATCGGCATTAACAAATGCTAAATAGCCGGGAAGGGAATAACCTGTCCACCATCCAGTTACTGCCATCGCCGATGCTTGAGGTAACTTTGATGCTTCTGATTTCGGGAATGTATCGATACGGAATGCGTCTATCGCGATATCTTGCGTTGCTGATGCGGTGGCAATGCAAAGGGCAAGAAGTGACGCAAAAACCAGGTTCTCAGCAGGATTGACATCTGCAATAAAGATAGTTGCGACCAGTACGATGCTTTGGCAAAAGAAAATCCAACTGCGTCGCTGCCCCAGAAAACGGTACAACAGCGGGAGTTTGACTCGGTCTACCAGAGGGGCCCAAAGAAAGTTAATCGCATATACTGCGAATACACTGCCAAAGTATCCGATCGCAGAAAGAGTCAGACCAGCATCTTTTAGCCAGCCAGACATATTAGAGCCTATCAATACCCACGGGAAACCACTTGAGCAACCGAGCATAAAGACCCATAACAAACGCTTATCGAGGTAACTTTTTACCGTTTCCAACCAAGTGATGGAAGGTAATGAAGACATAGATCAATCCAATAAAATAACGCCGTTGAAAGAGAAAACCCTTCGAATATTCAAAGGGTTTATGATTTTTGATTTGGCTATTTGAGTAATGTTGCGTTGGTGATGACGATTTGAGTTTCTGGAACGTCACTCATTCTGCCTGATGAAGTTGTTGGCTGTTTCGCCATGTTTTGAATGACTTCAAAACCTTCCGTAACTTGACCAAATACCGCATAACCCGGCGGGCGGGCAGCGAAGTTTAGGAAATCATTATCAACTAAGTTGATATAAAACTGGCGAGTGGCTGAGTCAGGGTCATTGGTTCTTGCCATCGCAATGGTAGCGCGGTCGTTATTTAGGCCGTTGTTACCTTCATTTTTGATTGGCTCGTAGGTATTAACCATCTGCATCTCTTGATTAAACCCACCGCCTTGAGCCATAAAACCTGGGATCACTCGATGAAAGATAGTTCCCTTATAGCTGCCATCTTCTACATATTTGATGAAGTTAGCGACAGTTATCGGCGCTTTTTCTTCATTCAGCTCGATAGTAAAAGAACCCAACGTGGTATCAAACGCCACTTTCGGGCCCGCCCAAACGCTACAACTTAACAACGCTAGAGAAAATATTGCTTTGCGTATCATTAGAATCGCTCCTGCATGTACATACGAAGCTCAGGATCGTTGGCGATCTCTTTCAGTGTTAGATTTACAACATCGTTTAATGTTTGCTCTATATCTGAATTAGACGCGCTGAACGTACCTGAACGTTTTGCAGTACCAGTGTAGCTTTTCACTAGCCTGCCCTGTGGATTCTCTGCTGTAATTTCTACAACGACTTTTGCATCCATTTCGTTGTCCATCATGGAATGTTTTACATTCACCAATGCTTCCTGGACTTGAAGTTCGACAATATTGTTGCTGTTGAGATCGGAATGAAAGCCCTGAGATGAGAACTGTTTCTCCAACGCTTTTTCCATAGTGATACGTAAATTCTGTTTCGCGTGTAGAGGAAGAATATTCGAACGGCCGTCGTCTACTAACGCAACATATTGAGCGGTACGCACATCTTTACTGGTTAAGCTGTATGTTTTGCCTTGTACAATAGGATTTGTACTAAGCGTGCTTTCAGGCATCAGGTTCAGTTGTGTCTGTTGAGGTGCTGAACAAGCAGCAAGTAATGCAACTGAAGCCGCGAGTACCAGTTTTTTCATTTGTTTGTTCCTTATAAACATTCTTCTCAGTAAAGAGATTTATTATTTTGCGTTTAATTTAGCAGGATTTTTTGTTGCCTGTAAAATCACGAACTTATTGTTAGATGCGACGAGTTTCACGTTGCTATCACCAAACAGGCGTTTCAGCTTGGCATCGTAGCCTAAGTGTCGATTACCTATGACAAGTAAATGACCGCCTTTGTTCAAAATCTGCTTGGAATCGCAAAACATCTGCCAGGCAATGTGGTCTGTAATGGCTTGTTGCTGATGAAATGGCGGATTACACATGATGAGTGAGCAACTCTCTTTTTCAAAGCCATCTAAGCAGTTGTTCGCGATGCATTGGATATCGCGTGCCGCACCTAAGTTCTCCAACAAATTCTGCTTGGCTGATTCCAGCGCCATAAAGCTTTCATCGACACAAGTCAGACGTGCTTGAGGGTTGAGTTGACCTGCTTTGACTGACAAAACGCCATTACCGCAGCCCAAGTCGATGATGTGACTGATAGAGGGATCTTGCGGGATATGTTGCAGCATGAATCTGGCACCTAGATCCAGACTTTCTCCTGAATAGACATTTGGCAGGTTTTGGAGCTGAATGTCCTCGCCATCGACGCCCCAAGCGGTAATAGGATCTACTTCGACAACTGGCTTTGCATTCGCTTGAGAGAAAACCAAACGGTGCCTTTTCCAGGCAAGAGATGTCTTTGTTTCACCCAGGTGCTTTTCAAAGAGCTTGAGGGTCGAAGTGTGGATCTCTTTTACTTTATTCACGGCGATAACAGGGCAAGACTCTGGGAGCGTTTTTCTTAACTGGCTCAGTATCCAGGTCAGGTGACGGTTACTTTTTGGCAACTGAAGCAGAACCAGATCGGCATTGGACGGAACATCATCCATCGTGGTGAGAAATGCCACGTCATTACATTGATTGATTTCGAGGTTTTTTTGAGCGCCTTTATGAGAAACAAAAGAGTCGCTCATAACAGTTATCTGATGTTTTGCAGAAAACCAGCAAGCGAGGGCACCAAAGTTATCATTAATAACGACAATATGTTGATTGTTAGGCAACGCCAGCTCTTCGACGTGATTAATCAGGTACTCATCACCTGCATCCCACGCTTGCAGTGTTTCGTTGGAACGCACAGGGAAACGATGAAGCGACAGGCTTCGACCGTGAAGATTCAGTTCGGTTTTCATAAGTAAACGTAGGTTGATTCGATAAACTAGGGATTATTGTCGCAAATGATGGCAAGTCTAGATACAAAAAGCTGTTAAATTTTACGTTTACTCTATTTAGCAGTGCACAGTGGCTTCCCTTGAATCAATTGTGTGTTTTAAATATCAGAGTATGGCTACAATGTATTGATGATCTTCAGGTTGCTGAGCATATCTGCGTATGGGGACTGCAAGTTATTTTAAGTTGGGTATATACTTATGGGATTCGCATCAATGAGGAACGAATATGATCCAAGAAATCATAGAGAAAAAGCTGCATAGTGAGTTGCAACCTAGTTACCTGAAAGTGATCAACGAAAGCTACATGCACAATGTGCCGCCAGGTTCAGAAAGTCACTTTAAAGTCATTGTTGTCAGTAATGTCTTTGAAGGGCATCGACTGATCGGAAGACATCGACAGGTCCATCAAATTTTAGCGGATGAATTGGATAATCATATTCATGCGCTAGCGATTCATACTTACACTGACGACGAATGGAAGAGGGAGCAAAATGGCGCTCCTGATAGCCCGATGTGTGTCGGTGGTGGTCGCTAGATCGATATAAAAACAGAGAAAAACAAGGATGGTGAAGGCCATCTTTTTTTCGTTTTACCTCGTTTTTGAAAGTTGCGTAACGTGAATGATGTATGTCAAATACATTAACAGTGTTTCAACAAATGAATGAAAATCAAAGAATGTTTCAGGCGGTGAATATGGCTTTTCCATACGAGATGTATGGAATATTACAATTGTGCGATTGGTCAAAGTTATGAGTATTCTTTGACCTTTTAGACCTTATTCTACCTAAATAACCGCTCTATTCTGATGATTGGTCATGGCATCAAGTTCCTAAAAAATGCTAGAATATTGCACCTGAGAAATCTCGCATATTTTCTGTGACGAGATTTTTAAGAGGATGTTGCGATTTTGGTGTTTTAAACAAAACCAAAACCGGACACTGATGTCGTGTCTAAAAGTTACGCAATCAAAAGAATCTTTTTCCCGATAAAAGTAGTGCAAGTGCGTATGATTACAATAAAGAAGGGTTTGGATCTTCCTATCGCAGGAACTCCATCCCAGGTGATTAATGATGGTAAGACCATCAAAAAAGTCGCCTTGCTTGGCGAAGAGTACGTTGGCATGCGTCCAACCATGCATGTCCGCGTTGGCGATGAAGTGAAAAAAGCGCAAGTTCTTTTTGAAGATAAGAAGAACCCAGGCGTGAAGTTCACTGCTCCAGCAGCCGGTAAAGTGATCGAAATTAACCGTGGCGCTAAACGTGTCCTTCAATCTGTTGTGATTGAAGTGGCAGGTGAAGAGCAGGTGACATTCGATAAGTTCGAAGCCGCTCAACTTTCAGGTCTAGATCGTGAAGTGATCAAGACTCAACTGGTTGAATCAGGTTTATGGACCGCTTTACGTACTCGTCCGTTTAGCAAGGTTCCAGCAATCGAGTCATCAACAAAGGCAATTTTCGTAACTGCGATGGATACTAATCCTCTTGCAGCGAATCCTGAGTTGATAATTAACGAGCAACAACAAGCATTCGTTGCTGGTCTAGACATTCTTTCAGCCCTGACGGAAGGCAAGGTTTACGTATGTAAATCTGGCACTAGCTTGCCACGCTCTTCACAGTCTAACATTGAAGAACACGTCTTCGATGGCCCTCACCCAGCAGGTCTTGCTGGCACCCACATGCATTTCCTATACCCAGTAAATGCTGAAAATGTGGCGTGGAGCATCAACTACCAAGACGTGATTGCGTTTGGTAAGTTGTTCCTAACTGGTGAACTTTACTCTGACCGTGTTATTTCTCTGGCTGGCCCAGTAGTAAATAACCCTCGTTTACTACGTACGACGCTAGGTGCTAGCCTAGATGACGTAGCTGACAACGAGTTAATGCCAGGTGAAGTTCGTGTGATTTCTGGTTCTGTACTAACAGGTACTCATGCAACTGGTCCTCACGCTTACCTAGGTCGCTACCACGTACAAGTTTCTGTTCTGCGTGAAGGTTATGAAAAAGAACTGTTCGGCTGGGCTGTGCCTGGTAAGAATAAGTTCTCAGTAACTCGCTCATTCCTTGGTCATCTATTCAAAGGTCAGTTGTTCAACATGACAACTACGACCAATGGTAGTGATCGTTCAATGGTTCCTATTGGCAACTACGAACGCGTAATGCCACTAGATATGGAACCTACTTTGCTACTTCGCGATCTATGTGCAGGCGATACTGATAGTGCAATCGCACTTGGTGCCCTGGAGCTAGACGAAGAAGACGTAGCATTGTGTACCTTTGTTTGTCCTGGTAAGTACGAGTACGGTCAACTGCTTCGTGAGTGCCTAGATAAGATCGAGAAGGAAGGGTAATTTTCATGTCTCTTAAAAAATTTATTGAAGACATCGAGCATCACTTTGAGCCTGGTGGTAAACATGAGAAGTGGTTTGCCCTATATGAAGCAGCTGCAACGCTGTTTTATACTCCAGGTCTTGTAACAAAGAGAAGCTCACACGTTCGTGATAGCGTCGACTTAAAACGTATCATGATCATGGTTTGGTTCGCGGTATTCCCAGCGATGTTCTGGGGTATGTACAACGCGGGTGGCCAAGCTATCACAGCACTGACTCACATGCATGCTGGTGACCAACTAGCGGCAGTAGTAGCAGGCAACTGGCATTACTGGCTAACCGAAATGTTTGGCGGAACTATCTCTGCTGAAGCAGGGGTTGGCAGTAAGATGCTTCTGGGTGCGACTTACTTCCTACCAATCTATGCAACGGTATTTATCGTTGGTGGTTTCTGGGAAGTTCTGTTCTGTATGGTGCGTAAGCACGAAGTTAACGAAGGTTTCTTTGTAACTTCTATCCTATTTGCACTAATCGTTCCACCAACACTTCCTCTATGGCAAGCAGCACTAGGTATTACCTTCGGTGTTGTCGTTGCGAAAGAGATCTTCGGTGGTACAGGTCGTAACTTCCTAAACCCAGCACTTGCTGGCCGTGCATTCCTATTCTTTGCTTACCCGGCGCAAATTTCGGGTGACGTAGTGTGGACTGCAGCGGACGGTTTTTCTGGTGCAACTGCTCTTAGCCAATGGGCTCAAGGTGGTAACGGTGCTCTGGTTAATACAGCAACTGGTGCTCCTATCACTTGGATGGATGCTTTCATCGGTAACATCCCTGGCTCAATCGGTGAAGTATCGACGCTTGCTCTGTTGATTGGTGCAGCGATGATCGTTTACATGCGAATCGCTTCATGGCGCATCATTGCGGGTGTAATGATCGGTATGATTGCAACAGCGACGCTGTTCAACGTTATCGGTTCAGATACTAACCCAATGTTTAACATGCCATGGCACTGGCACCTGGTTCTGGGTGGTTTTGCATTCGGTATGTTCTTTATGGCGACAGACCCTGTATCTGCTTCATTTACTAACAAAGGTAAATGGTGGTACGGCGCTCTAATCGGTGTAATGTGTGTTCTTATCCGTGTAGTTAACCCAGCGTACCCAGAAGGTATGATGCTGGCGATTCTATTCGCGAACCTGTTTGCACCTCTGTTCGACCACTTAGTTATTGAGAAGAACATCAAGCGGAGACAAGCACGCTATGGCAAGTAATAACGACAGCATTAAAAAGACGCTGGGTGTTGTTGTCGGGTTGAGCCTTGTTTGTTCAATCATCGTATCAACAGCAGCCGTAGGTCTACGCGATAAGCAAAAAGCTAACGCTGTACTAGATAAGCAATCTAAGATCGTTGAAGTTGCGGGCATTGATGCGACAGGTAAGAAAGTACCTGAGCTATTTGCACAATACATCGAACCACGTCTGGTTGACTTTAACACGGGTGACTTTGTAGAAGGCAACGCTGCGACTTTCGATCAGCGTAAAGCTGCTAAAAATCCAGCTGAGTCTATCAAGCTATCGGCTGATGATGACAAGGCTAAGATCATTCGCCGTGCTAACACAGGTGTTGTATACCTGGTGAAAGATGGCGATGCAGTGTCTAAAGTTATCATACCGGTTCACGGTAACGGTCTATGGTCTATGATGTACGCTTTCGTTGCCGTTGAAACTGATGGCAACACAGTGTCAGGTATCACTTACTACGAGCAGGGGGAAACTCCTGGACTTGGTGGTGAAGTTGAGAACCCGAACTGGCGTGCACAATTCGTAGGCAAGAAACTGTTTGACGAAAACCACAAACCAGCTATCAAGGTAGTGAAAGGTGGTGCGCCAGCAGGTTCTGAGCACGGTGTTGACGGCCTGTCAGGTGCGACATTAACTAGTAACGGTGTTCAACACACATTTGATTTCTGGTTAGGTGACATGGGCTTTGGTCCATTCCTAGCAAAAGTTCGTGACGGAGGTCTGAACTAATGTCTAGCGCACAAAATATTAAAAAGAGCATCTTAGCGCCAGTATTGGATAACAACCCAATCGCGCTACAGGTTCTTGGTGTATGTTCTGCACTTGCAGTAACAACTAAGCTAGAGACTGCGTTTGTTATGACGCTGGCAGTAACGTTTGTAACTGCTCTGTCTAACTTCTCGGTATCTCTAATCCGTAACCACATTCCTAACAGCGTACGTATCATCGTTCAGATGGCTATCATCGCATCGCTAGTAATCGTGGTAGACCAGGTGCTTAAAGCTTACCTATACGATATCTCTAAACAGCTATCAGTATTCGTAGGTCTTATCATCACGAACTGTATCGTAATGGGTCGTGCTGAAGCATTCGCAATGAAATCTGCGCCAGTTCCATCTCTTATCGATGGTATCGGTAACGGTCTTGGTTACGGTTTCGTTCTTATCACTGTAGGCTTCTTCCGTGAGCTATTTGGCTCAGGTAAGCTATTTGGTATGGAAGTACTACCACTAGTGAAAGATGGTGGTTGGTACCAGCCAAACGGTCTGATGCTATTGGCTCCTTCAGCATTCTTCCTTATTGGATTTATGATTTGGGCGATTCGTACCTTCAAGCCTGAACAAGTAGAAGCTAAGGAGTAAGGTCGTCATGGAACATTATATTAGTTTGCTGGTTCGCTCGATCTTCATCGAGAACATGGCTCTGTCTTTCTTCTTAGGTATGTGTACCTTCCTGGCTGTATCAAAGAAAGTTAAGACATCATTCGGTCTGGGGATTGCGGTAACAGTGGTATTAACCATCTCTGTTCCTGTAAACAACCTGGTTTATAACCTGGTTCTTAAACCAGACGCGCTTGCTGAAGGTGTGGATTTAAGCTTCCTTAACTTCATTACCTTTATCGGTGTAATCGCAGCATTAGTACAGATTCTAGAAATGATCTTAGACCGTTTCTTCCCGCCTCTGTACAACGCACTAGGTATCTTCCTACCGCTGATCACAGTTAACTGTGCGATCTTCGGTGGTGTATCTTTCATGGTACAGCGCGATTACAACTTTGCAGAGTCAGTCGTTTACGGTTTCGGTTCAGGTGTGGGCTGGATGCTGGCTATCGTCGCTCTTGCAGGTATCCGTGAGAAAATGAAGTATTCAGACGTGCCTCCTGGTTTACGTGGTCTAGGTATTACCTTTATCACTGCTGGTCTGATGGCGCTTGGCTTTATGTCTTTCTCTGGTGTTCAACTGTAAGTCGGGTAAACCGCAACAATTAAGGAATAGTCAATGGACATTATTCTTGGTGTAGTGATGTTTACTCTGATTGTACTGGCTCTAGTACTAGTGATTCTTTTCGCTAAGTCTAAGCTTGTACCAACAGGTGACATTACAATTTCTGTGAACGACGACCCTAATCTGGCGATCGTTACACAACCGGGTGGTAAACTACTTGGCGCTCTTGCGGGTGCTGGTGTATTCGTTTCTTCTGCCTGTGGTGGCGGTGGCTCTTGTGGTCAGTGTCGCGTAAAAATTAAATCTGGTGGTGGTGATATCCTTCCTACCGAGCTTGACCACATTACTAAAGGTGAAGCTCGTGAAGGTGAGCGTCTGGCGTGTCAGGTTGCGATGAAAACCGACATGGACATCGAACTTCCAGAAGAAATCTTTGGCGTTAAGAAGTGGGAATGTACGGTTATCTCTAACGATAACAAAGCAACATTCATCAAAGAGCTTAAGCTACAAATTCCAGATGGCGAATCAGTACCTTTCCGTGCTGGTGGCTACATCCAGATTGAAGCACCTGCTCACCACGTGAAATACGCTGACTTCGATGTACCAGATGAGTACCGCGAAGACTGGGACAAATTTAATCTGTTCCGCTACGAGTCAAAAGTAAACGAAGAAACAATCCGCGCTTACTCTATGGCTAACTACCCTGAAGAAGAAGGCATTATTATGCTGAACGTGCGTATCGCTACGCCGCCGCCTAATAATCCTAATGTACCGCCTGGTATCATGTCTTCGTACATCTGGTCTCTAAAAGCTGGCGACAAGTGTACGATTTCAGGTCCATTTGGTGAGTTCTTCGCGAAAGATACTGATGCTGAAATGGTATTCATTGGTGGTGGTGCTGGTATGGCGCCAATGCGTTCGCACATCTTTGACCAACTTAAGCGTCTGAACTCTAAGCGTAAGATGTCTTTCTGGTACGGTGCTCGTTCTAAGCGTGAAATGTTCTACGTAGAAGATTTCGACGGCCTACAAGCAGAAAATGACAACTTCATCTGGCACTGTGCTCTATCAGATCCAATGCCAGAAGATAACTGGGATGGTTACACTGGTTTCATCCACAACGTTCTTTTCGAGAACTACCTACGTGATCACGAAGCTCCAGAAGACTGTGAGTACTACATGTGTGGTCCACCTATGATGAACGCAGCTGTTATCGGCATGCTGAAAGATCTAGGTGTTGAGGATGAAAACATCCTTCTAGATGACTTCGGTGGCTAAATTTCTGCGTATTTGAAGCTGTAGCGTTGTTGGCTTCATAAACCCACCGGTTCGCCGGCCGTCCTAATTGCATAGTAGCTCTATGCTCATAGGATTGGGTTTACTTGCGGCCTAGCTACAACTCCAACTACTAGAAATTAAACGTATAAAATGGCTGGCTAACTTTAGCTAGCCATTCTTTTTTCTAAACAGAAAAATCGTGCTAACTAGTTGATATCGAAAGTGGTTTTGAATATCTCAGACCTATTTTCCATATCAATTCAACAACAATGGGAGTTAACAAGTGAAAAAGTGGCTTGTTGCATTCGCTTCTCTATTGGTTTTGGCTGGTTGTGAACAGCCTGTAGAGCAAATTCATTTGAGTGGCCCTACGATGGGTACCTCGTACAACGTCAAATACATTGAGCAAGATGGCATTCCTACACCGAAGGAGATCCAAACGGAAATTGACCGTTTGTTAGAGGAAGTGAATGACCAGATGTCGACTTATCGTAAAGATTCCGAGCTAAGTCGTTTCAATCAGCACCAGTCTAGCGAGCCTTTTGAGGTTTCTCCGCAAACGGCAACGGTAGTGAAAGAAGCGGTTCGTTTAAATGGCCTCACATTAGGTGCGCTTGACGTGACCGTTGGCCCACTGGTGAACCTATGGGGCTTTGGGCCAGAAGCACGTCCAGATGTTGTTCCTTCAGATGAAGAGTTATCGGCTCGCAAGGCGAATACCGGAATCCATCATCTAACCGTTGATGGGAATAAGCTATCGAAGGATATTCCACATTTGTATGTTGATCTTTCTACCATCGCGAAGGGATGGGGAGTTGATGTGGTTGCTGACTATCTACAATCTGCCGGCATTAGCAATTACATGGTAGAAGTTGGTGGTGAAATGCGTCTAAAAGGCGTGAACCGTGAGGGTGTGCCTTGGCGTATCGCCATCGAAAAGCCGACGGTTGAAGAGCGCTCAATTCAAGAGATTATTGAGCCGGGCGACATGGCAATTGCAACAAGTGGTGACTATCGCAATTACTTTGAGAGCGATGGTGTGAGATACTCTCACATTATAAATCCGCAAACGGGCAAGCCAATTAATCACAAGGTTGTGTCTGTGACGGTATTGGATAAATCGTCGATGACGGCTGACGGTCTTGCTACTGGCCTTATGGTGCTGGGCGAAGATAAAGGCATGGCTATCGCGAATGAAAACAACATTCCAGTTTTCATGATTGTGAAGACGGATGATGGCTTTAAAGAACTGGCTTCAGAAACTTATAAGCCATTTATGAACAAATAACAGCAGAAGTGAGCATGTTTTATGAGTACATTTCTAATTACATTTGCCGTGTTTGTCGCGGTAATTGCGGCGATGGCAGTTGGCTACATCTTTCAGAAGAAAGTAGTAAAAGGTAGTTGTGGCGGTCTTGGCGCAGTAGGTATCGAAAAGGTATGTAACTGCCCAGAGCCTTGTGACGCTCGTAAAAAGCGTGAAGCACGTGAAGCCGCACGCGCTGAAAAGTTGGCCGCTTGGGAAAAAGACCGCATTGCCTAACTCCTTATCGAGCAATGATTAGATTTAAATAACCCAGCTTTACGCTGGGTTATTTTTATCGTGCGCTAAACTGGGTATATACTCATGTTAAGTGATCCTGTTTAGGAGGCAGATATGGAAATGCATCAACATGGAATGACGGAATTATTTGAGCAGCTTGGCTTGGGGAGTTCACCCAGGGAAATTAAAGACTTCGTGAATAACCATCGACATAAACGTGACTCTGCACCGATTTATGAAGCGAGCTTTTGGACAAATTCACAGTCAGCATTTTTGAAGCAGGCAATTGAGCAAGATGCAGATTGGGCTGAATTAGTGGATCAACTAGACGTTATGTTGCGGGATTAACCTAGCAACAGCGAAATTAGAAAGTTTGTACGATCGCTTTCTATCACACCGAGTAATCTCTCGTTTTCTTCGGGCAAGATATTATCTATACTGTATTTTTAAACAGTGTGATATTGGTTATGTCAGAGCGAATCAGAAAAATCATTCATGTCGATATGGATTGTTTTTATGCTGCCGTAGAGATGAGAGATAACCCTAGCTACCGAGATATTGCACTGGCTGTTGGTGGCCATGAGAAGCAGCGTGGTGTCATCAGCACCTGTAATTATGAAGCCCGCAAATATGGCGTGCGTAGCGCTATGTCTACGGCTCGAGCCTTACAGTTATGCCCTAATCTTTTAGTGGTTCCCGGAAGGATGGCTGCCTATAAGCAGGTATCTCAACAAATTAGGGCTATTTTCGAGCGCTACACTCACATCATCGAACCTCTTTCCTTAGACGAAGCTTACTTAGATGTCACAGACGCCACAGCGTGTCACGGCTCGGCAACATTAATCGCAGAGGCCATTCGGCGGGATATTTCCAATGAGCTTGGTTTGACGGCGTCAGCAGGTGTGGCTCCGATCAAGTTTCTCGCCAAAGTTGCGTCAGACATGAACAAGCCCAACGGTCAGTTTGTCATTCCTCCTGACAAAGTTCAGGCAGTCATCGACAAATTACCACTTGAGAAGATCCCGGGAGTGGGAAAAGTGAGTCTGGAAAAACTGCATCAAGCGGGCTTCTATCTCTGTGAGGACATCAAAAACAGTGATTACCGAGAACTGCTGCGTCAGTTTGGGCGGCAAGGTGCTTCACTGTGGAAACGCAGCCAGGGAATTGATGACAGAGAAGTGGTGGTTGAGCGGGAGCGAAAGTCTGTTGGTGTCGAGCGAACATTTAGCCAGAATATTTCCACTTACGACGAATGCTGGCAGGTGATAGAGAGCAAACTGTATCCGGAGCTGGAAAAACGCTTGGAGCGCGCCAGCCCTGATAAGGCGATCGTCAAGCAAGGCATAAAAATAAAGTTTGCCGACTTTCAGCTCACGACCATAGAGCATATTCACCCACAGCTTGAGTTGGATGATTTCAAGGTGCTGCTTAAAGATATTCTCAAACGTCAGCAGGGTAGAGAAATCCGCTTGTTAGGCTTGAGCGTGATGCTCAAGCCTGAAGTTCAAGCTCGCCAGCTTAGTTTCTTTTGATCACGGTTTCTTTTAAGGACGACTTCTGTTGTGCACGGCTTCTTTTAAGCGCGGGCTTTCTCGACCTGTTGCATGACCTGATCGAAAGAAACATTCACCATAGCACCGTAACCGGATAATTTTGCTGCTTTGATCTGACTGATGAGCGGTGTGCTAATTCCACATAAAAATCTCGCTACGGCATCGTTACTTACCGCCGTTGGAGCCAGTTTTACAAATTCATTGATCCAAAATTTCACCTTCGAAAGATCCGGCTGTTCATTGGCTTGAGCAGGGAAAGTCGCTACCTGACCACGACAAACAGAACAATGGCCACACTGCGTTGGGGCATTTTCGTCAGCGAAATAATGAGCCAGCTGATAGCTGAGGCAGTCTGAAGACTGGAACAAGTTCAGCATTGTATGAATTCGCTCAATGTCCTTGTGTTCTTTAGACTGGAACAATTCAGACAAGTGCTGCGTTATTAATTCAGAGCTTTTTGTAATCGGAAGAACCGAGTAGACATCGGTTAACTGTTTGCTTTCAAGTTCTATCCATCCGTTTTGATGGAAGTAATCCAGTGCCGCTACCACGCGGTTTCGCTCGGATTGATAGCTCATCCAGAGTGCATCTAAATCGACTTGGCACCATATTTTGGCTTTGGTTGAGCACGTGAATATCGCTTCCACAAACTGACGTCGTTCACCTTGAAACTGATTGAGGATGAACTGCTGGTCTTGGAGGAACTTAAAACGATATTCGGCAAAGTAGCTGTATTTCGCTTCGATTACCTGCTCTAACTCCAAATAAACCAACAATGTTTTGAGAGGCAATTGACGAATATTACTTTCGCGAGACAGACGTAATGGCACGACTTCCCATTGTGGTGAATGTTCGCGGGCTTGCTCTAATACATAACGGATGGAAGCGTACTCTGGGGTATCGCCATAGACAAAGTTCTCCAGCACCGTTAAGCCTGCCGTATTCCCAAGTAGAATACATTCAGAGCGTTGTCCGTCGCGTCCTGCTCGACCAATTTCCTGTGCGTAGTTTTCTATTGATTTGGGTAAATCGAAGTGGATGACGCGACGAATATCCGATTTGTCCACTCCCATGCCAAATGCAATCGTCGCTACGATGCAGTCGATTTGGCTATCCATAAACTGTTGCTGAATCTGTTCGCGGACGTCACTCTTCATACCAGCATGGTAAGCGTGCGCATTGATGCCAATATGAATCAACGATTTTGCCACCATTTCCGCAGTTTGCTGCTGAGTCACATACACAATCGTTGGCAGAGTAGGCTTAGCAGCAACGATGGTATTAAGCTGGGTCTGTTTCTCTGACTCCTGGCATGGAACTACTGAGATATCCAGATTGGATCGGTAGAAACCAGTGACGGTAATATTCTCACTGGCGATATTGAATTTCTTCTGCATGTCGTTAATAACAGCAGGTGTTGCCGTAGCGGTAAGCAACAGCGTTTGAGGAATATTCAACTCACTCTGATATTGCGGTAGCTTTAGGTAATCGGGACGAAAGTTATGTCCCCATTCGGAAATACAGTGTGCTTCGTCTACCACCATTACGGAAATGGGGATCTGACGGATAAACTCGCGAAACCGTTCGTTCTTGAGCCGTTCTACTGAGATCATGAGAATTTTGATATGACCATTTTTCACACCAGCCATGACTTGCTGTGCTTCTTCTCGACTTTGGCTACTGTCTATCGAAGCTGCTGTAATGCCTTTAGTTTTTAAAAAACTAAGCTGGTCCTTCATTAATGCAAGCAGCGGAGAAATCACCAAAGTAAGATTAGGTAACTGGGTCGCCGGGAGTTGATAGCAAAGCGATTTTCCGGAACCTGTAGGAAAGATTGCCGCTGCAGAGTATCCTTTCATCACTGCTTCAATGACAGGTTGCTGCCCTGGGCGTAATGAGTCAAAGCCAAACACAGACTGAAGTGTTTGCTGTAACGGGCTACTTTGCATAATAGGGAAACCTTTCTTTGATGATAGAATAAAGCACCTTAACATATCCTCAGTATGTAACGCGCGTCTTAAAAGTATGAACAAAGCAGACTTAGTCCAAAAAATCATTCAACAACTGGAAGAGAAGCTTCAGATAGCTCACGCCTCAACACAGCGCGCTATCAATGCAGCAACTGATGAAGAAACCGTACCAGAACACAAATACGATACTCTGGCGTTGGAGGCGTCCTACCTTGCTCACGGACAAGCCATGCGAGTTCAGGAAAGTGAGGAAGAACTGAGGAAATATCGTGCGTTAATTCTTCGAGATTTCACTGATGCGCCAATTAATGTCGGAGCATACGTTGTACTTGAAGATGATAACGCTCATGAGAAATGTTTTTTCATTGGCCCATGCTCTGGTGGCTTGACAGTCAACTGGCAAGGCAAAGAAGTCTTTGTCTTAACCGCCAAATCTCCACTCGGTCACGCGTTAGTCGGCAAAGAAGAAGGGGAAGAGGTTTGTGTTAAAATTAGCGATAAAATAATTGGTTATGATGTGGTGACGGTTTTCTGACATCAAATCTATAACTCAGTGTTATGTTTAACGGTAGTAATGTTGGATAAAAGAGAAAGACATGAAGAAACTTCTTACATTCTCCCTGCTGCTAGTTAGTGCTTCTGGCTATTCGGCACAATGTCGTGTGGACATCAATAATGAAGTTCGAATGGATGGACAGAGTTTGGAAATTCGCCAATCGACTGGTGAAAAAGCGGTAGTTGACGAAGACAACAATCTGTTTATTAAAGGTGAAAAAGTCGAGCTTGATGCAGACCAAAAAGCGGCGATTGGTGGTTATCGCGAGAACATGAATGCATACATTCCTCAGGCTAAGCAACTGGCGAGTGAAGGTTTGGAACTGGCGAATGCCATTCTAGATGATGTCGCAGCGAGCCTGGATGCGCCCGGTACTTTTGATAATGTGAAAGCTTCAGTTAAAGCGTTTTTTGCTGATGTAGAATCTCGTTACTACAAAGATGGAGACTTTATTCTGCCGGCAGAAAGCTTTGAATCTATGACACAAAGCTGGACAGATGACTTCGCTAAAGCACAGGAAATCTTCAATAAAGAATTTCTAGCCAGCGCGTTCGAAGCATTATCTAACAAGATGGCAGAAGAAGATGGTTTAAATCTTACTGCGCTGTCTGAAAGTATGATGGAGCTGAGCGTCAAAGTTGAGCAGCGAATTGCTGAACATTCAAAAGAGTTAGAGCAGAAATCTTCAGAGCTATGTGACTCTCTGGATGAAATGGCAGATCAAGAAGATAACGTACTGAAGAAAATCCCAGAGCTGAAAGACTATCGGGTTTTTACGATTTAACTTCTGAATAAGATTAAACAAAGAGAGCGCCAATGTGTGCTCTCTTGTTATAAATCGGTATTGGAACGAAAAATAATTCGGTATGGAGACGACAAAACTTGAGATGTACGTATAAATTTACAAACCGAATATCTGTAAATTGTTTCAGTTGTCGAACATTTAACCTGCTTACTCTTGCTGATTAGTTGATATTTCTATAATGTACTAGCTAGCTAGTTCATTGATATTTTGTGTGAGTGGTATGACACAACAAACTTCTTCTCAGCCTCGTGAGCATTTTGGCTCTCGTCTCGGATTCATTTTAGCGGCAGCAGGCGCTGCAGTGGGTCTGGGAAACATTTGGGGCTTCCCAACGCAAGCAGCAAGTAATGGTGGTGGTGCCTTCTTGTTGGTTTATTTAGTACTGATTCTTATCGTCGCTTTTCCAATGCTGGTGGTTGAAATGGCGATTGGTCGTCATGGTCAGGCAAACCCGGTCGACAGCATGCGAGCGCTAACCCATAACCCTGTCGGTAAAAAACTTGGCGGCATGGTAGGCTGGATTGGCCTGAGTGTGCCAAGTGCAGTATTAGCTTTTTATTCGATCGTTGGTGGTTGGTTGATCTGCTTTTTGCTGGGCGCGGTTACCGACATCATGGGTCTGGAAGAAATGACGGCCTGGTTTAAAGGTTTCAGCGTTGAGCGCAATCTATTTGGTACGATTACATTTTATGTTCTCACTGTTTTGATCGTACAGGGCGGCGTTAAAGATGGTATCGAAAAGTGGTCAACGCGCTTGATGCCTGCGCTGTTTGTGCTGTTTGGTTTGTTGTTTGTTTATATCATGACGCAAAACGGTGCGATGGAAGGTCTTAAGCATTATCTGGTACCGGATTTTGAAAAAATTTGGGACAGAAAACTGATCTTGGCTGCAATGGGGCAGGGCTTCTTCTCGTTGACTATTGGTGGCTGTTCGATGCTGATCTACGGCTCTTATTTAAGTAAGACAGAGAACCTGCCTAAGATGGCGATGAACGTAACTTTAGTGGATACAGCAGTTGCGTTTATTGCAGGGCTGGTAGTAATGCCAGCGATGTTCGTTGCCATGCAAAAAGGCGTCCAGATTTACGCGGATGATGGTTCTCTTCTCAGCTCAGATACCTTGGTCTTTACCGTTTTGCCACTGATGTTTGATAGCTTGGGATTGCTTGGTCAATTGTTCTCAATCGTCTTTTTCTTACTGCTGACGATTGCTGCACTGACATCTTCTATATCGATGCTTGAGTGCCCGGTCGCACTGGTGAGTGAGCGCTTTAATACCAAACGCAGCGGAACCAGCTGGGTTCTGGGCGGTTTAATTGCCCTGTTTAGTGTGGTGATTGTCTATAACTTCGGTGCGATGTTTGGTCTGGTGGCGACGGTTGCTACACAGTACCTACAACCGACGGCAGCACTGCTGTTCTGTTTGTTCGGCGGCTGGGTATGGAACCGCAACTCGAAAATTAAAGAGCTTGAACAGGGCTTCCCTGAGTTCACTCAAGGGTGGTTTGGTAAATTATGGCCAGCTTATGTGAAGTTTGTTTGTCCGGTACTTGTGGCCACCGTTATCTGGGCTTCATTCGGATAATCGACTGATTCAGAGATAAAAGAAAAAGGCTTGATGATTATTCATCAAGCCTTTTTTGTATTCTTGCGGTTAGTTAGCGTACTAACGGAACTGACCTGCTTCCGGAAGGAAATCAAAACCCGCAGTTGCCAGCTTTGCTTCCAGCGCTGAGCGGTCAATATCAAAGAAAGCCACTAGCTTGTCCAGATCACCGCCAAAGTCGTCGCGCAGCTTCATATTTACGATACTCATCAGCATCACAGGATCCATTGACTCAAAGTTCGCCAGATTCATTACTTATCCTCAAAATCAGAAATCAGTAAGTTTGCCGCTGCAAATGCTGCAGCTTCACGCGTTTCATTTGGTAGGGACTCGTTTGCAGCGACATCATTCAGAGCTCTTACTGCACAAGAAATTGCCTGAGGCACATAGGCTTGATCGCCACTGCCGATTTGAGCATAAAGCTCACGGACTAATTCACAACAGCCGTATACTTGCATCGTATAATCCTTAAAAGTGATAACTGCTGTCAAATATACACATAGCCGATTTGAAACTCAAAGCCGAGACTTGTTCAGGCTCAATTTGTGGTTCGCATTGAGCATGGTTTAATCACATCAGAAGTGATAGGTTGTACGTGACTTAATTTTACTTACTAATGTCATTCCGAGGAGCCTTGGCGACATCAGGAATCTAATATCAGCGAGCTGAGAAGTTTTGGAGTTTTCCTTAGCAGCATAGAACTTGGAAAGTAGATTCTGAATCACGCTCGTTCCTCGCTGTCCAGAATGACGAGTGGTTTGAACATGTCGCTTTCTGTTACGTGAGTGGTATTAAATAGGTATAAAAAAGGGCTGATCGAAGTCAACCCTTTCAAGTAACAGACGAGTATCGAGCTTATTTAAGTTGAGCTTTAACGTGCTCAACGATATCAGCCATTGGTACAGCTGTTTTCTCACCAGAACGACGGTTTTTGTACTCGAAGTTGCCTTCTTTCATTGAACGATCGCCGATAATGATTGTGTGCGGTACGCCTAGCAATTCCATATCAGAGAACATCACGCCTGGACGCTCTTTACGATCATCAAACAGAACTTCAATGCCCATTGCGGTCAGTTCAGCGTACAGCTTCTCAGCCGCTTCTTTCACTTCTTCTGACTTGTGCATGTTCATCGGCACGATAGCAACCTGGAATGGCGCAAGCGCGTCTGGCCAGATGATACCGTACTCATCGTGGTTCTGTTCAATAGCCGCAGCAACAACACGAGAAACACCAATGCCGTAACAACCCATTTCCAGAATGACGTTCTTACCATCTGGACCAAGTACGCCACAGTTCATCTTCTCAGAGTAGTTTTTACCTAGCTGGAAGATATGGCCGACTTCGATACCACGTTTAAGTTGGAGCGTACCTTTACCACATGGGCTTGGATCGCCTTCAACCACGTTACGTAGATCTTCTACTTGACCAAGTTCAACGTCACGACCCCAGTTAATACCGAAGTAGTGCTTGCCATCGATGTTAGCACCCGCGCCGAAGTCACTCATCACTGCTACGCTGCGGTCAACGATAACTGGCAGTTTAAGACCAACTGGGCCAAGTGAGCCAGGGCCTGCACCTACAAGCGCACGAATCTCTTCTTCTGTTGCCATTTCCAGAGGGGCAGCTACTTGAGGGAGATTTTCTGCTTTCACTTCGTTGAGTTCGTGATCACCACGGACGAGAAGAGCAACGATTGGTGCTTCAACTTCATCAGAGGCTTTGAAAAACAGTGTCTTGATGGTTTTTTCGATATGCAGACCGTGTTGCTCTACTAGTTGTGCAATAGTTTTCGCGTCCGGTGTGTCCACTAGCGTCATTTCTTGCGTTGGCTCTGGAGCTGCCTCTGCAAGAGCTAATGCTTCTGCTTTTTCAAGGTTCGCAGCGTAATCAGATTCAGTAGAGAAAGCGATAAGGTCTTCGCCACTTTCTGCCAGTACGTGGAACTCTTGAGAGCCGCTACCGCCGATAGCACCACTATCAGCAAGTACTGGACGGTAATCCAGACCCATGCGGTCGAATGCTTTACAGTAAGCATCGTGCATTGCATCGTAGGACTTCTGCAGACCTTCTTTGTCGATGTCAAAGCTGTATGAATCCATCATTGAGAATTCACGTGCACGCATTACGCCAAAACGAGGGCGACGTTCGTCACGGAATTTAGTCTGAATTTGGTACAAGTTCAGTGGAAGCTGTTTGTAAGAGCTTACTTCATTACGTACCAAACTAGTGATCACTTCTTCAGCCGTTGGGCTAAGAACAAACGGACGTTCATGACGGTCAGTAAAGCGAAGCAGTTCAGGACCCATTTTTTCACTGCGGCCTGTCTCTTCCCAAAGTTCAAACGGCTGAACAACGGGCATCAAAGTTTCGATTGCACCTGCATTGTCGATTTCTTGACGAACGATGTTTTCGACTTTACGCAGCACACGTAGACCAGTAGGTAGCCAGGTGTATAGACCTGAAGCCAGCTTACGGATCATACCTGCACGTAGCATGAGCTGGTGGCTCACTACTTCTGCGTCGTTTGGAGTCTCCTTCAGAGTAGAAAGAAGATAGTTACTGGTACGCATTAAATTTATCCGTTTATTTAAGTTAATCACTCTCGCCAAAGCTGGCGGAAGTATGGAAGTCCCACAATGGGAAATTTGTTAGCCGCTTATAATATCAGCCAAATGGCTTTGTCAAAAGCTTTCGATCGAGGTAACCGTTATTAAGTTGCCTGTCACGGTGAACCTCACGTTTAAATCGAACAAATTTACCGCATATTCTTTGTTGTCCAGCTTGTTTTTCTTGTACGCAGGACGGGGATCCTGCGCTAAGACTTGTTCGATCACTGCCAGTATATGTTCAGTTTCGGAGCGCTTTTTCACCATGGCCAACGCTTGTGATGAAAGTGCCTGTGAAGAAAAAGTGACTTGAGATTTTTCTGGTTCTTCTCCCGCATAGCCGCCTTGCGCATCTGGAATTGAATCCGAGTAGGGGATATAGGGCTTGATATCGACAATAGGGGTGCCATCGACTAAATCAACACTGCCAAGCTCAAGATAGATTTGATCGCCTTGCTTGGTAACGCCGTGTACTTCCACTGCCGACATACCAATGCCATTTGGTCGAAAAGTGGAGCGAGAGGCAAATACACCAATTCTTTCGTTCCCGCCTAAACGTGGTGGTCTGACCGTTGGTTTCCAGCCTGCCTCTATATTCTGATCAAAGAGAAACAGCAACCAAACATGAGAAAACTGTTCCAAACCTCTGACTGCTTCAGGGCTGTTTGCTTCACCTAAAAGTCGCACTCTTGCTGTTGCAGCAGGCACTAAACGCGGTTGACGGGGTACTGCGAATTTTTCTTTATAAGGAGTTTCAATGATGCCAATAGGCTCGATGGAATACGTAGTGAACATCTTTAAGTATTTTTTTCACGCAAAAAGTATTTACGCAAAAGTATCACAAATTTTTCTTGCTTTTCTTGTTGGGAATGATTACTAATTAAAATGTTATAACATAACAATGTTTGCGAGAGGGAAAATTCAATGAAACCAGGGATCCATCCAGAATTCCGTCAGGTGGTGTTCCACGACACCAGCGTAGATAAATATTTTATTGTCGGTTCAACACTGCAAACTGAACGTACCATCGAATGGAAGGATGGCAAAACCTACCCTTACTTCACGTTAGATGTGTCGTCAGCATCTCACCCGTATTACACAGGAAAACAACGTGTGGTTCAGGCTGAAGGGCGTATCGCGAACTTCAAGCGTCGTTTTAGCCAGTTCACTAAAGACTAAAGATTAAGGAGTAAGATATGAAAGTTGTGAAGTCACTAAAGAGCGCAAAAAGCCGTCACCCTGATTGCCAGATTGTAAAGCGCAGAGGGCGCTTATATGTCATATGTAAAACAAACCCAAGATTCAAGGCGGTACAGAAATAGCACAATGACACGTTAGAATGGTTTAGTTTTGTTTAATTGATAGTGTTGAATTTTATTATTTAAATGGAGTAAATAACTGCATATTTAGTCATAAATGGTTAATAATATGTTTAATAGTTACATTTTGTAACCCTTTTGACTTTAAATTGACTCTTTGCTCAAGTACCCTTCGCCCGCTTTTTGACACTTTTGTCAGATTTGCATAGGAATAAAAACAAGGAGGGAACAGGTGAGTTCATCTGCTTCAATTAAACAAAACATGCCTAAGAAGTCGCTATTTACGCGCTTTTTGGATTCTGTCGAATATTTGGGGAACCTATTACCCCATCCGATTACACTATTTGCCATTTTCTGTTTAGCCATTTTGGTGGCATCGGGTATAGCGGGTTACTTCGAAGTCTCGGTTATGGATCCTCGTCCAGAGGGTGCAAGTGGTCGTTCCGCCGACGGTATGATCCACGTTATCAGCTTATTTAATGCTGACGGCCTAGAACTTATCGTGACTAACTTAGTGATGAACTTTGTTGGCTTTGCTCCGTTAGGTACTGTACTGGTCGCGATGCTTGGCGTTGCCATCGCTGAATACTCGGGCTTACTATCAGCTGCAATGCGTGGCCTTGTAATGGGTGCGTCTCAGCGCATGGTTACAGTAACGGTTGTATTTGCTGGTATCATTTCTAACACTGCGTCTGAGCTTGGTTATGTGGTACTGATTCCACTGGCTGCAATGCTATTCCATTCGTTAGGTCGTCATCCTCTAGCTGGTCTCGCTGCTGCATTTGCTGGTGTATCTGGCGGGTACTCTGCAAACCTACTTATCGGGACGGTTGACCCACTGCTTTCAGGTATCACTGAAACTGCGGCGCAAATGATTGACCCGACTTACACAGTAGGTCCAGAAGTAAACTGGTACTTCATGTTTGTCTCGACATTCTTTATTGCAGGCATGGGTGCATTTGTTACTGAGAAAATTGTTGAGCCTAAACTTGGCAAATACCACGAAGAACAAGCTGCAGAAGATCTGTCTAATGACAAAATGGGTAGCCTCACTGACTTAGAGAAGAAAGGTCTGAAAATTGCGGGTATCGCGGTTTTGGCAGTATCGGCTCTATTGGCTTGGACGATCGTTCCGGCAGATGGTGTGTTACGATCAGACGCAGGTACCGTGGCTGGTTCACCGTTCCTGAAAAGCATCGTTGCCTTTATCTTTGTATTCTTCGCTATCCCTGGCTTTGTATACGGTAAAGTTGTTGGCACCATGAAAACTGACCGTGACGTTATCGATGCGATGTCAAAGTCTATGTCATCTATGGGGATGTACATCGTACTGGTATTCTTCGCTGCTCAGTTCGTAGCGTTCTTTAAGTGGACGAACTTTGGTCAGGTATTTGCGGTAGCGGGTGCGGATTTCCTACAAAACATCGGTCTGACAGGCCCTATGCTGTTCTTCGCATTCATCCTGATGTGTGGCTTCATCAACCTGATGATTGGTTCTGCATCGGCGCAGTGGGCAGTAACTGCACCTATTTTTGTACCCATGCTAATGCTTGTGGGTTACGCTCCTGAAACCATTCAGGCTGCATACCGTATCGGTGACTCAACTACTAACATCATCACACCAATGATGAGCTACTTTGGTCTGATCCTGGCAGTTGCAACTCGCTACATGAAGAACCTGGGTATCGGTACGCTAATCGCGACCATGCTGCCTTACTCAATCTGCTTTATCGTAGGTTGGAGCTTACTGTTCTACGTTTGGGTATTCGTACTTGGTTTACCAGTAGGTCCTGGTGCGGCAACGTACTACACGCCGTAATTGGTAACCCCACTCAGCTCAATCAAAGCCTGCGTTCATCACAGGCTTTTTATTATTGAACCAAGGTGTTTTGATTAGCGCTTAGCCAAAATTCTATCCAGGTGGTTGGCAAATTCCCGGCGTTCGGTTTGCGATAATGCGGCCGGGCCGCCGGTTTGAATACCGCTTGAGCGCATGGTGTCCATAAAATCACGAATGTTAAGGCGTGCTTTTATGGTGTCTTTCGTATAGAGCTCACCTCGTGAGCTTAACGCCAGTGCGCCTTTCGAGATCACTTCATCGGCCAGTGGAATATCAGAAGTGATAACCAAGTCTTTGGCTTCGACACGACGAACGATTTCGTTATCTGCAATATCAAAGCCTGCAGGTACTTGAAGCGAGTGAATATTTGATCGTTTCGGCACCGGTACAATATGGTTGGCAACAAAGGTACATTCAACGCCAGTACGCTCTGCGGCTCGTACAATTGTCTCTCGAATGACCTTTGGACAAGCATCAGCATCTACCCATAACTTCATGATGATTTCTCACTGAGTTTTGCTTCTAACTCTTCAATACGTGCGGTCAATTTAGCGACGGTATTTTCAAGAGCAGTAAGGCGATCACCCTCTTTTGACGTCGGTGCTGTCACCTCAACTTTCGGGACGTGACTAGCGCTCTTCCAACTTTTGATAACCGTGATTAATGCAGGCATCGGCACAGGTGTTTTCATGCGTGCTTTCACTAGGGCAACCGTGGGTTCTTTACCCTCTTGTTGGAGCTGTTCCATTACAGCTTCCAGCTCTTTAGTGACGTCTTGAGTTAACATTTTCAATCCTTAATGACGATATAGTTATCATCATACTTTGGGCAGTTGAATTTAGCGAATGGCAATTTTGGTAGCGTTTTGTAAGAGATCTCTTACATGGCTTGTGAGAGAAAACGATTTCGTCAACAGCTAAAAAGGAAAGATTCCTCATAAGCTATTGATAAATAAAAGGTAGATCTCTTTCCGGCTAAAGGGAATGAAAAATATTATTCCTGGGTAGATTGTGAATCCAAACGAAAAGAGTAAATTAAGTCTCGTCAGCAGGAAGCAGACATGGAACAGGAAAGTACCAAGGATTTGGTTATTGTCAGGATGACGATTTGGTTAGTCAGGAAGATTAATCAAGCATGGAGCGCAGGACATTGTAAGGACACTATCATCAATAGGATGTTGATGACTAAGGATAGACAATGGACCCCTCATAGGAATGAGGTCGAGGACAGCATCAGGAAGATGCAATGGACACCGCTCAAGGAACAAGTGATGTGCGCTGACGGGGAATGTTGGCCATCAGGAAGATTTGGACACCGCTAGGACGGCGAAGAAGGGATAGAGCTGAAGGGATCAGCCACTATTATGGATGATGCAAGGAGCATTATTTAGTAGCCGGACTGCTGCGAGTAAGATCATTACCCCGATACGTTTGTGTCGGGGTTTTTCTTTGTTTGAAGCTTCCTCGTGACGTAATCCGAGTTTTCCTACAAAGTTTTTAGTCACTGACATAATCTCAATAGCATAAGATTAGAAACGTAATAAATATAATTAATTTCCACTTAACGTATTGTTAATAAATACAAATCAGAACGATACACTTTCTAATCAGTTGGTAAACTTTTGGCTTTTCTACAAAATTTCATGCCCACAGTCCCTGAATCGTCTATTCATTGCATGTGACATGTGGGTAAATTAGGTTTGTTGTAATCAAGGAAAAGATGTGGCCATAGTAACCAGAAGAATGCTTCTTCTACCCTACGATGAGTCGTTGCAACTAGAATTTGTTATGCTTAATTGCTGTGCAAAAAATCGCGCCGAATTGAACGGTCCTCATACAGTGGCGTCCGCCAAACAGTTATTTGATAAGATATTGGATGATAAAAATATCTATAGTCTGGCAGTGTTAGAAAGTACCACTCGGGACTACATGGGACATATCTTTATTTCTCAGCTCGATTCAGAACCTGAACTGGGATTTATTTTCGATAAATCTTATTGGGGAAAAGGGTTGGCTACCGAAGCTCTGACCGCATTTTTCCCTAAAGCTTGTCGGGAGCTTGGGTTACAAAGAGTAACCGCTAACGTGAATAGTGGACATTACGCCTCATTAGCGGTACTGGAAAAGTTAGGTTTCGTTAAGACGAAAGAAAGTAAGGACTTATTTGGCCCTTACTTTGAAATGGTGTTTATAAACGATGAGGCGGTAGGTGAAAGCTCTGCGGCCTGAAGCCGATCATTGTTAGCTCCCCTTGATAACAATCGTCGCCAAGGGATGAAAACTCAAACTGATACACCGTATGCCAACGCCAGATCCCATCTGGCGTTTTGAGTTTATGGGCGCCGAAAGCGATGCTCACCAATTGGAGATCTAACTGTTCACATTTACGTGTTATTGCAACTTTGGCCAGTTCAGATTGGCGTCGCTGTTGCCAAAATAGAAAACAGAAGAAGCACAGTCCCAGTATCGCCAGAAGATCTCCAATCATCCTTAATCAACCTTTTGTTGCTTGCTGCAATTTGACCAGTGCACGCGCCAACTCTTCAGATGGACTGGAATGCAATAACGGCAGCAATACCATTCTGAGTTCCGGTAGCATAACCAAATCGGCAAATAATTGATTAAACAGAGTTTGGTTTCCTGTTTGTGCAAGTCGAAGCAAAAACTGCTCTGCAATATTCGCATCGGCTAGCAGATGCCACGCACGGCCAGCAATCCCGATGAGTACCTCTTGGTGGCTGAGTCGCGGGCTTTGTAAAATCGCTTTTAATATTGGCAGTGACATTTCAGTTGGTGCGCCAGTCAGCGCTCGAGTTAACGCAGATAGCAGGAAGAGATCGGGCTCGCTACTATCAATCTCGTGTTGCGCTTTTTCAGCAATGCGTTCAGCAAGACGATCTTGTAAGTCAACGTGTTCTAAAGCGCCTAGCAGTGCGTACAATGGCTCGTTTGGAAGATGATTTAGCGCCTTACGAAGAGTGACAGCGTTTTGCTCTTTACCCAATCGGGCTGCCATATCGGTTATGCCTTGCAGGCCAACTGTCTGCCAGTTTTCCCAACCAAGGCCACCAGAGAAATAGTGCTGTGTGTGTTCGTAATACTGACTGGTTGCTAAATCCAGATTTGAACGAATCTGGCTATGGAACACGGCCATTTTGTCTTCAGAAGGTTTGAAGGTATACGGGTTATTTGAGAGCTTTTGTTGCTGCTCTTCAGACATATCGTCACTCAGGCGGGTGCCCATGGCTTCAACGACGTATTTAATGAAGTTCCCAATATCAGATTGCTTTAACAGGCCTCGTTCATCCAACTCGAACTTTAAAAACCAAATCCAAGGTTGCTTTTGCTCGTTCCAGTAGGCAATCGCCAAATGTGCTTTGCGCTGCATTGGATACGGGTAAGGGCATTGGCCTCTTTCGACATCGACAAATACTTTTGGGTCTATGGTTTTGATGCGACGACCGAGGTCGAAGATTTGATAGTCGCAATGACTGTTGTTGAGCAATTGGGTGAGAGTCTGAATGTTTTCCATTAAATACGACGTCCTAACGTTCTTTTCACAAGAAATGGTATCATTCTTGGCTAATTCAAGGTTCGAGATGTAAAAGTTAATGACCAAAAGCACAAAACTGGTGGAATTACTTCACCAACTTGAAGCTCAGCTAAAACGACATGAGCTTTGGCAGCAAACGATGCCGTCTACTACCGCATTGCAAAGTGTAGAGCCTTTCGCGATTGATACCCTTGATCCGAATGAATGGCTACAGTGGATATTTATTGCCAGAATGCGTGCATTGGTGGAGAGCAATCAGCCGTTGCCAAGTGGCTTTTCTATTGAACCTTATTTTTCAGAAGCGTGGAAACAAGAGCCGCAATATGCTGAGCTGCTGATCACCATCCGAACTATCGACGAACTATGTAAGTAACCTCAATGTCAGAACAAGAAACATCACAATTTGTGGCTCCAGTGGAATTAGAGATCGTTTATCGAGATGAATATTTTGTGGCGGTGAACAAGCCAGCAGGAATGCTGGTACATCGCAGTTGGTTAGACAAACATGAAACCCAATTTGTCATGCAAACGCTGCGCGATCAGATTGGTCAGCATGTTTTTCCGTTGCATCGTTTAGACCGCCCAACTTCGGGAGTTTTAGTATTTGCTCTTTCAAGTGAAGTTGCTTCTCAGGTGATGCCGATGTTTGCTGAGCACAAGATGGAGAAAACTTATCATGCCATCGTACGCGGCTGGATTGAGGAAGAGGGCGTGTTAGATTATGCGCTGAAAGTCGAACTGGACAAGATCGCGGATAAGTTCGCTTCGCAAGAAAAAGAAGCGCAAGAAGCGGTAACCGCCTACAAGCCGCTGGCGAAAGTGGAAGTACCGTACTCTACGGGTAAATTTCCAACCACTCGATATTGTTTAATGGAAATGAAGCCAAAGACTGGACGTAAGCATCAGCTTCGCCGCCACATGGCGCATCTTCGTCATCCCATCGTGGGTGATACTTCACACGGTGATGGTAAGCACAACAAGCTTTATCGCGTTGAATTTGATTCACACCGTTTGCTCTTGCACGCAACTGAGCTTCGTTTCGTACATCCGTACACTAACGAAGAGATCGTACTGAGAGCAAGTATTGATGAGACCTGGCAACAACTGTTTGAACGGTTTGACTGGGACGAAGCGCTCGTTAAGTGAATTAGAAAAAAGGGGTTGGTTAATAGACCAACCCCTTTTTGATCTTGATACCTTTAAGCGTTACTTGAGTTTTTCTAGATCCGCTTCGATCTCTGCTATCTTGCTGGACACGACTTTTTCCAGATGACGAAGATCAGACAGGATCTTTTCTTTAACGTCGACTTCAGCCACTCTGGTTGGCTTAGTGATTTTATTCAGCTCATCAATGACTAAAGTGAGGTTACGATTGATTTCAGTGACTTCTTTATATCTGTGACTGCCACTGTCCACCAGTACGTTTTTAATTTGGCGTGGGTATTTAAATTTGACACTTTTAGCGAAGAGTTCGCCTTTCTGTTTGTGAAAATAGATTTTTAGCACATCTTTTTGTGCTTCTTGGCGAAGGGAATAACGTTCAATCTGTTTTGGGTCTTGAATACCCAAACCAGTGAGGTGTGGAAACATAGGCTACCTCTGTATACTGAAATGATATTAGTACTAACTTTAGCAGCCTGGGAACGAGCTAGATAGCTGATATTTCGCCCAATTGCTTAACTTGTGGGCAAGATCGCTATCGTTCTTGCCCACAATAAACGCTAGTGGGCAGCTATTCGGTTAGGGCGTCAGATAACGTCTCAATGAGTTTCTCACGTAGCTCATTTTGTTGATCTTCAGTCAGTCTTTTTCCAGTGCCGCTGGTCAGAATAAACAAGTCTTCCGCGCGCTCACCAATGGTGGTGATCTTCGCGCCGTGAAGGTTGATATTCAAATCAGCAAAAGTTCGGCCGACTTTAGCCAGCAATCCCGGAGTGTCTAACGCAACAAATTCCAACAAAGTATGTTTTTTGCCTTTGGTCGGTAAAAAGTCCACTTTAGTTTTTACATTGAAGTGTTGCAGTTTGTGCGGCGTGCGGCGGGTTTTAATTTTCGTCGGTCGGCCGTCTTCTAACACGTGAGTCAAATGTTTGATGACCGCAGCATGGCGAGATTCGTCTATCGCTTCTCCATGTTGATCAAGAACGATAAACGTATCGATAACATGCCCATCTTTGCTCGACATGATTTGCGCATCATGGACGTTAAAATTGCGTCGGTCTAGCTCAGCAACAACAGTCGCAAATAACGCCGGTTGATCTTTGCTGTAAACGAAAACTTCCGTTCCACCTCGAGTCGCCTTTTTGCTTATCAGTACCAAGGGTTTGCTCGGGTCTTCCATCCGCAGTAAGTGGCCACAATGCCACGCAATTTGATTGTGAGTATGACGTAAGAAGTAGTCGGCTTTAAATCGTTGCCAGAGCACTTCAATTTCTCGAGCTGAAAACCCCTCTTTGCGTAACAGAGCGGAGGCCATTTGCTGGTTATGTCGAATACGTTCTCTAACATCGACCGGGTTTTCTAGGCCGCGACGGAGTGCTCGCTGAGTCGAATAGAAAAGCTCGGCCAAAAGTGTACGTTTCCAGGCGTTCCATAAATCTGGGTTAGTCGCGCAAATGTCGGCGACCGTGAGGCAAACCAAGTATTCCAGTGATTCTTCATCGCGAACTTGTTTCGCAAACTCAGCAATGACATCAGGATCGTAAATATCTCTTCGTTGAGCCGTTACTGACATCAGCAAGTGGTGTCTTACCAACCAACTGACTAATTTGGCTTCTGGTTTTGATAACCCGTGTTCGATACAGAAATCATAGGCCTCCCCTTCACCAATAATCGAGTGGTCACCCCCCCGGCCTTTGCCGATATCATGGAAAATCGCGGCAATGATGAGTAACTCTTTCTTTTGCAGTCGCGGGTATATATCGCAGCAAATAGGGTGTTTACTGTGATTGGCCGGATCGTTAAAGGTATGAATGTGCTTGAGTAATCGGATACTGTGCTCATCCACGGTATAGGCGTGAAAAAGATCGAACTGCATCTGGCCGACAATTTGACTCCATTGTGGCAGGTAGGCTGCCATTACACCGAGTTTGTGCATCAGACTAAAGGCTTTGTGTAGCGCATTGGGATGGCGACACAACGCCAGGAACTTTTCCCGGGCTTCGGGAATCGTGTGCAGAAACTTGTTCAATCGACGGCGAGCGGTGCGCAATTGACGCAGAGTTGGAGGGCTCACACCTTCTATGGTTGAGTCGTTGGCAATGTGCAGGAACATGTCGAGTATCGTTTCTGGTCGCGCCTGAAACAGTGCTGGTTTACGAGCTTCGATGAGTGAGCCACGGCGTTGAAAGTCAGCATCAATAATTTCGGCATTTTCAGTGATACCGCCATTGATGATGGCCTGATCAAATAGCTTGAGAAGCATTTTGTTCAGCTCAGCTACACGGCGCAGGGTACGATAAAATTCCTTCATCATCATTTCTACACCGCGGTTGCCTTCTCCGATATAACCGAGGCTTTCTGCAACCTGAGCCTGATGGGCGAAGGTCAGACGGTTGTCGTAGCGGCGCAGTTCTAAATGCAGCGCAAAGCGCACGCGCCATAGGAAATCCTGACACTCAACCAGTTCACGGTATTCCGCATCAGTTAAGAATCCATAGCGACTCATCTCAAGCAATGATGTCGCACCAAAATGGCGGCGAGCTACCCAGCTTAAAGTATGAATGTCTCTTAGCCCGCCTGGAGTAGACTTGATATCAGGTTCCAGGTTGTAAGTGGTGTCGTGATAACGTGCATGGCGCTCTCGTTGTTCTTGTATTTTGGCACGATAAAACGTCTCGCTGGGCCAGAAAGAATCGGATAAAACGACTTTTTTTAGTGCCTGGAAGGTATCTTCACTTCCGCACAACAGGCGAGCTTCTTGCAGGTTGGTTGCAACGGTAAGGTCATCGCGGCCAATGGCAGCACATTCGTTGACGGTACGAACGGAATGTCCTACTTCAAGCTTGAGATCCCATAATAGGGTGATGAATTCACTGATTTTCGCTTCCAGTGCATTCGGTAATTTGTTGTTCGACAGAATGAGAATATCAATGTCTGATAATGGATGAAGCTCACCGCGGCCATAACCACCTACAGCGACCAATGAAATATTGTAAATGTCATTGAATCCAAAATGCTGCCATAAACGCTTAAGTAGCAAGTCCATGTATTCCGCGCGGGCGAGGACCAGACTTGTCACCGGATGGTGATTGAGAAATTCTTGTTTTTGTTCAGAGCCAAATTTTTCCAGCTCTTGTTTGAGTTCACCGATGTTGATTTGTTCGTCGGTAAACGTTAGTGGTGACTGAAATGACATATTGCTATCCGTGCAAGCTAAAACTATTAGCAATCTAACAAATTTGACGCAGATAAAAAATATCCCCGCATGAGCGGGGATAGAGTAGCAAGATATTCTTACGCGTTTTTCATTATGCGTGGAATGGTATCATCGCTGCGAAGCGTCAGAACTTCACAACCATCTTTTGTTACCACGATGGTGTGCTCGTACTGAGCTGAATTTTTGCCGTCGCCCGTGTACACCGTCCAGTCGTCTTGTGCATCAACACTGCAACCAAACTTACCTGCGTTGATCATTGGCTCGATAGTGAAACACATACCTTCTTTCAGAACTCGGCGGTCTTTGTTCTTGTAGTGAACCACTTGCGGCTCTTCATGGAACTCATCACCGATGCCGTGGCCACAGAAATCTTTCACAATAGAGAACTTATTACGTGGATTGTTCTTATTGTTTTCTTTGATGTATTTTTCGATGGCTGTACCGATATCACCAACGGTCGCACCTGGCTTAACCTGGCGCATGCCGACGTAAAGCGCTTCTTGAGTGACCATACACAGACGTTTATTAGCAGGAGATACCTCTCCAACCAGGAACATCTTCGAAGTATCGCCGTGATAACCTTGAGGGCGAACACTCAAGTCAGCGTTTTCATCGTCAGGGATGATCACAGTAATATCGACGTTAATAATGTCGCCGTCTTTCAATACCGCCGGTTTGAGTTGGCCGTTGCTACCAATTTCGTCTTTTTCAGCTGGGATGCCGTGACAAACGATGTGGTTGATAGAAGTACAAATCGATTTAGGGTATCCATGGTAATCAAGCGGTGCAGAATACGCGCCTTTTTCTAGAGAGTATTCATGACAGATTTTGTTGAGTTCTTCTGTCGTTACGCCGACCTTGATATATGGTTCGATCATTTCCAGAACTTCTGCGGCCAGTTTGCCCGCAATGCGCATGCGTTCGATTTCTTCAGCAGTTTTAATCTTGATTGACATTGGCTTTCTCTACTTATTCGTAAGCACGTAAACGTGCGAATGGTCGCATTCTAACAGACAACTGTCGATGAACCCAAGCCAGTTAAGAATATGAGTCATTCTTATATACACAGTTGTACCTTCAAATAGGGTAGATTGACTCGGTGAAGAAATAATTTTTACTAGCCAGAGTGAGCTAAAATATGATATAAAGCGCGCCGGAATAGAGGACTGTTCTCTTTGTTTAGTCAAAGCTAAGCGGCGAAGCAGGCATCATCCGAATAACATTTTAACTTTAAATCACACACATTCCGTCACATATTCCGGGGTGCTGGGCAGAAGCTTGGTCGGAATTATGGGGGATGTGGAGGCCTAACCCCATAGAGGATTTTAATATGGCAACTGTATCAATGCGCGATATGCTGAAAGCTGGTGTTCACTTCGGTCACCAAACTCGTTACTGGAACCCAAAAATGAAGCCATTCATCTTTGGTGCTCGTAACCGCGTTCATATCATCAACCTAGAAAAAACTGTACCAATGTTCAACGAAGCTCTAGCTGAGCTTGCTAAAGTTGGCGAGAAAAAAGGTAAAGTTCTTTTCGTAGGTACTAAGCGTGCTGCATCTGAATCTGTTAAAGAAGCTGCGATCGCAAGCAACCAGTACTACGTTAACAACCGCTGGTTAGGCGGCATGCTAACAAACTACAAAACTGTTCGTCAGTCAATCAAGCGTCTTAAAGAGCTTGAGACTCAGTCTCAAGACGGTACTTTTGACAAACTAACTAAGAAAGAAGCTCTAATGCGTACTCGTGAAATGGAGAAGCTAGAGAAATCTCTTGGTGGTATCAAAGACATGGGCGGCCTACCAGACGCTCTATTCGTAATCGACGCTGATCACGAACACATTGCAATCAAAGAAGCTAACAACCTAGGTATTCCAGTATACGCTGTGGTAGATACTAACTCTAACCCAGACGGCGTTGACTACATCATCCCAGGTAACGACGACGCGATCCGCGCAGTTCAACTATACCTAAACGCTGCTGCATCTGCAGTAACTGAAGGTCGCAACAAAGACGTTGCAGTAGTTGCTGAAAAAGACGGTTTCGTAGAAGCTGAATAATAGCGGCTCTGTGTCACACTTAGTTTATGTGAAACCTTGTTGTAGCATAGACTGAGTTATAGTTAGCAATGGGGGCCGACAATGTAGGCCCCTGTTTTTTACCTTATTTCGAATCAAACGAGGAATAGAGAATGGCAACTGTAACTGCTGCTCTAGTTAAAGAACTTCGCGAGCGCACTGGCGCTGGCATGATGGAATGTAAGAAAGCGCTTGTAGAAGCAAACGCTGATATCGAACTAGCAATTGAAAACATGCGTAAGTCAGGCGCAGCGAAAGCAGCTAAGAAAGCTGGTAACGTTGCAGCTGAAGGCGCAATCATCATCAAAGAAGAAAACGGCGTAGCTGTTCTTCTTGAAGTTAACTGCCAAACTGACTTCGTTGCTAAAGACGGTAACTTCACTGCATTTGCAGGCGAAGTTGCAGCTGCAGCTCTAGCTTCTAAAGCGTCTGTAGAAGAGCTACAAGCTCAATTCGAAGAAGCTCGCGTAAACCTAGTTGCTAAGATCGGTGAGAACATCACTATCCGTCGCGTACAATACGTTGTAGGCACAGCTATCGCTTCTTACCGTCACGGTGAGAAAATCGGTGTAGTTGTTGCTGGTGAAGGCGACACTGAAACCCTTAAGCACGTAGCAATGCACGTTGCTGCTTCTCGTCCAGAGTACGTAAACCCAGAAGACGTACCTGCAGACGTAGTTGCTAAAGAGCGCGAAGTTCAAGTAGAAATCGCTATGAACGAAGGCAAGCCAAAAGAAATCGCAGAGAAAATGGTTGAAGGCCGCATGAAGAAATTCACTGGCGAAGTTTCTCTGACTGGTCAAGCGTTCATCATGGAACCTAAGAAATCTGTTGGCGAAATGCTAAAAGAAAAAGGTGCTTCAGTTTCTACATTCGTTCGCCTAGAAGTGGGTGAAGGTATCGAGAAAGCTGCTGGCCTAAGCTTCGCTGAAGAAGTAGCACTAGCTCAAAAAGGTTAATCCTTAGAGAACTGTGCAAATATTAGACCGTGGCCAAGGCTGCGGTCTTTTTATGAGCAGAAAGATTAGCCGTGATGAATAGCTATAAGCGAGCTTGTGTCTATCCATGACTGTTAATCAACAACTCTCTTGTTAAGGTAAACTCCATGACTACGAACCCTAAACCAGCGTATCAACGTATTCTATTAAAACTGAGTGGTGAAGCTCTTCAAGGCGAAGACGGTTTTGGTATTGATCCTGCGATCCTAGATCGTATGGCTCAAGAAGTTAAAGAACTTGTTGAACTGGGTGTTCAGGTTGGTGTAGTTATCGGTGGCGGTAACCTGTTCCGTGGTGCAGGCCTGGCAGCAGCTGGTATGAACCGTGTTGTCGGTGACCACATGGGTATGCTTGCAACGGTAATGAATGGCTTGGCAATGCGTGACGCTCTTCACCGCGCTTATGTTAATGCTCGTGTAATGTCAGCTATTCCACTAAAGGGTGTATGTGATGATTACAACTGGGCAGATGCAATCAGCCAATTACGTGGTGGCCGAGTTGTGATTTTCTCAGCAGGTACAGGTAACCCATTCTTTACCACTGACTCTGCAGCGTGTCTGCGTGGTATTGAAATTGAAGCAGACATTGTTCTAAAAGCAACGAAAGTTGACGGTGTATTTACTGCAGACCCAGTAGCAAACCCTGACGCAGAGCTGTATGATAAGCTATCTTACACAGAGGTTCTGGATAAAGAGCTGAAAGTAATGGATTTGGCTGCGTTCACACTTGCTCGTGACCACAAAATGCCTATCCGTGTATTTAATATGAACAAACCAGGTGCACTACGTCGCGTGGTTATGGGTGAAGCTGAAGGTACGCTGATCAACTCTGACGCATAATCCTAGGCACCATCTAAGATACTTTGGATGGTGTTTCGCTTTGCTCAACCCTTTTAAGCTTTCTTCAGGAAAGATGATATTTTTAAGGTGAAACTGTGATTAACGAAATCAAAAAAGACGCGCAAGAGCGCATGGACAAAAGCGTTGAAGCGCTAAAGAACAACCTTTCTAAAGTTCGTACTGGTCGTGCACACCCAAGCCTGCTTTCTGGTATCTCTGTAGAGTACTACGGCGCTTCTACTCCTCTGAACCAAGTAGCAAACGTCGTTGCTGAAGATGCTCGTACTCTGGCAATCACTGTTTTCGACAAAGAACTGACTCAGAAAGTTGAAAAGGCGATCATGATGTCTGACCTTGGTCTAAACCCAATGTCAGCTGGTACTATCATTCGCGTTCCACTTCCACCGCTAACTGAAGAACGTCGTAAAGACCTAGTTAAGATTGTTCGTGGCGAAGCTGAAGGTGGTCGTGTTGCAGTACGTAACATCCGTCGTGACGCAAACAACGATCTAAAAGCACTTCTTAAAGATAAAGAAATCTCTGAAGATGAAGATCGTAAAGCACAAGATGAGATCCAAAAACTGACTGACTTAGCAGTTAAGAAGATCGATGACGTTCTTGCTGCTAAAGAAAAAGAGTTGATGGAAGTTTAATACTCCCACCTACATCACTGTTGGAAAACGCTGTGCTCACAGCTCAGCGTTTTTTTATGTTAGTCTGTCCAACTGATGGAACTCAATTAACTCCCTATGCAAAATTCTCAAGTCTTCTCTGACTCCCTTCCCAAACATATTGCCATCATAATGGACGGTAATGGTCGTTGGGCTAAGTCCCAAGGAAAACCTCGTGTATTTGGTCATAAAAAAGGCGTAAGTGCTGTTCGTAAGACGGTTGCTGCGGCTTCAAGACTAGGTATTAAGGCCATGACATTATTTGCTTTTAGTAGCGAAAATTGGCGTCGTCCAGAGGAAGAAGTGGGTCTATTGATGGAACTGTTTATCTCAGTTTTATCAAGTGAAGTTAAAAAGCTGCACAAGAACAATCTACAGTTACGAGTTATCGGAGATACCAGCCGATTTAGTGAGCGTCTACAAAGAAAAATTGTAGAAGCAGAAAAGTTAACGGCAGAAAATACCGGTATGGTGATCAATATTGCGGCAAATTACGGCGGCAAATGGGACATCATGCAGGCAACAAAAGCGTTAGCACAAAAAGCACGTAATGGTGAAATACGTGTAGAGGATATAAACGAACAGTTAATCACTGAGCATTTGACCATGGCAGATCTACCTGAAGTCGATCTTCTGATTCGCACGAGTGGTGAGTGTCGCATTAGTAACTTTATGTTGTGGCAGATGGCATATGCTGAGATGTACTTTACTCCAGAATACTGGCCAGAGTTCGATGAAGACAGTTTGGTCGAAGCGGTTACCTGGTTTATCAACCGAGAGCGTCGTTTTGGTTGTACTGGTGAACAAGTAAAGGCATTAATGGCTGCTCAATAAGGACTAGTTAGTTTGAAACAGAGAATAATAACAGCACTAATTTTAGCTCCCCTGGTTATTTTAGGCATTTTTAAATTACCCCTGATGGGATTCATCATCGCATTGACAGCGATAACACTATTAGGTTTTTGGGAGTGGACTCAGTTCACAGGTAGTCGTTCACGTATTGCTGCACTTATTCCAGCAGCGATTGTAACCGGACTTAGTTTTTTATACATTTCACCTGACGCAAACAGTCTCAATCATTTAGCTACACCTCATTATAGTGTGTTAGGTATGGGATTCGTGTGGTGGATCATCGCCAGTTTCATGGCCATTACTTATCCACGAACTACAAAATCTTGGCAGAGTAACCTAGTCTTACGGCACGTTTTTGGTTTTCTGACATTATTGCCTTTTCTGTGGAGCGTCATCATTCTGAGAGCCTCAGACATTACGGTAGATCCATACCACGGCGCAAAGCTAGTACTTTTCGTTTGTTTCTTGGTATGGGCTGCGGACAGCGGTGCTTACTTTGCTGGTAAAAGTTTGGGCAAGAGAAAAATGGCACCGCACGTAAGCCCAAATAAAACCATTGAAGGCCTGATTGGCGGTATTATCACCGCACTTATCGTCGGTTGGTTATTCGCAGGTTGGTTCGATATTCAATTTACCAGTCCGATTCATATGGTGATCATTACGTTAATTACCGTCGTAATTTCCGTGCTTGGCGATCTGGTTGAAAGTATGTTCAAGCGTGTTTCAGGCATTAAAGATAGCAGCAATATCATTCCAGGACACGGTGGTGTGCTTGACCGCATTGATAGCCTAACCGCTGCATTCCCCGTTTTTGCTCTTCTTTACTACGTATTCTAATTTATCGGGAGCGGTTTTATCGCTCCTGAATTTTTCTAACGGTCTCACAACATGCAAAAGTTAACGATTCTTGGTGCAACAGGCTCAATCGGCGCAAGCACATTAAAAGTGGTTGAACAAAACCCGGAGCTGTTTTCTGTGGTCGCATTAGCGGCAAGCACTAACGTAGAAAAAATGGTCGCACTTTGTCGCCAATGGCAACCAAAATACGCTGTCATGGCGGATAAGGCGGCGGCTGTTGCTCTGCAATCTGAAATCAACGTTATTTCACCAAACACAGAAGTGCTGGGTGGCGTTGATGCACTTTGTCATGTGGCTTCATTAGAAGAAGTAGATAGCGTCATGGCTGCAATCGTCGGCGCTGCGGGTTTGTTGCCAACAATGGCGGCGGTTAAAGCAGGTAAGCGAGTGTTGCTGGCAAACAAAGAAGCGCTAGTGATGTCGGGACAGCTGTTTATCGATGCGGTTAACAAGCACGGTGCAGAGTTGCTTCCTGTTGATAGTGAGCACAATGCTATTTTTCAGTGTTTGCCACAGCAAGTTCAAACCAGTTTAGGCCGATGCAATCTTGATGAGCATGGAATTAACCATATCCTGCTGACAGGATCTGGTGGCCCATTCCGCTATACGGATATTGCTGAACTGGCCAATGTGACACCTACGCAGGCGATTGCGCATCCAAACTGGTCTATGGGGCCAAAAATTTCAGTCGACTCTGCGACGATGATGAATAAAGGTCTTGAATACATAGAAGCGAAGTGGCTTTTTAATGCCTCTCGCGAGCAGCTAAAGGTGATTATTCATCCACAGTCAGTGATTCATTCTATGGTGCAGTATCGTGATGGTTCGGTTTTAGCACAAATGGGGGAGCCTGATATGGCAACGCCGATTGCACTAACCATGTCCTATCCATCTCGTGTTGATGCCGGCGTCAAGCCATTGGACTTTACACAAGTTGGCGAGCTGACATTCTTGCAGCCTGATTTTTCAAGGTACCCATGCCTGAAGCTAGCGATTGATGCATGTTATGAAGGTCAGCATGCGACAACGACTCTGAACGCAGCCAATGAAGTTGCTGTTGATGCCTTTTTAAATAACAGGCTTGGTTTTACAGACATTGCTCGCATCAATGCATCTGTATTGAATAAAATCAGTGCAAGCTGCAATGCTGAAGATGTTAATAGCTTGGAAAGCTTGTTAGAGCTAGATAGAATGGCTAGAACTATCGCCCTTGAATTCATACGCGAGCGTGGCTAATGACAGGTATTTTGTGGAATCTCGTTTCTTTTATTGTTGCTCTCGGCATTCTCGTTGCCGTGCACGAGTTTGGCCACTTTTGGGTCGCTCGTCGCTGTGGCGTAAAAGTTGAAAAATTTTCAATCGGTTTTGGGAAGCCAATCTGGAGCAAGATGGGGCAAGATGGAACTGAGTACAGCATCTCTATGATCCCTCTTGGTGGATACGTCAAAATGGTGGACAGCCGTGTTGATGACGTTCCCCAGCATGAAAAACATTTAGCCTTCGATCAAAAGCCGCTTTGGAAACGTACATCCATTGTCGCTGCTGGCCCCATCTTTAACTTCTTATTTGCTATCTTCGCTTACTGGCTGGTTTTCCTTATCGGTGTACCTGCTGTAAAGCCTGTAATTGGTGAAATTACGCCCAATTCGATTGTTGCAGAAGCAGGAATTGAATCGGGGATGGAACTAAAAGCAATCTCTGGTATCAAAACTCCGGACTGGGAATCTGTCAATATGGGATTGATTTCTCACATTGGTGATGATTTGATGACGGTAACTGTGGCATCAAACGATGAAATCGGCTCTGAAGTGACCAAAACGCTCGACCTTCGTGATTGGAAATTCGATCCGGAAACCGAGTCTGCGATGCACTCACTTGGTTTTGAACCGTATACTCCGGAAATCTACATGGCCATTCAGCAAGTAACTGAAGGTGGTGCTGCTGAAAAAGCTGGTGTGTTGCCTGGAGACGAGATTGTTGCTATTGACGACAAAGCGGTCACTGTTTGGGATGAGGTAGTGGAGGCGATTCGCTCTAACCCTAATACACCAATCCAATTGACCGTTTTGCGCGATGGTTACCAGCAGTCATTGACCTTGATTCCTGACAGTCGTGAGCTGGCTAACAAACAGGTTATTGGCTTTGCAGGTATCGCACCTGAAGTCGCAGAATGGCCAGAAAGTTATCGCTTCGAAATGCAGTTTGGTGTATTCGAATCAATTGGCAAAGCGATTGATAAAACAGGACAAGTGGTTGGACTTACAGTTAGTATGCTTAAGAAACTGATTGTAGGGGATGTTGGCCTGAATAATCTAAGCGGGCCTATTTCAATTGCGAAAGGGGCCGGGGCGACAGCCGATTATGGGCTAGTGTATTTTTTAGGATTTCTCGCTTTAATTAGTGTTAACCTAGGTATTATTAATCTCGTACCTCTACCAATGTTGGACGGTGGTCATTTGTTGTTTTTTGCGATTGAAGCTGTGATTCGACGTCCTGTTCCGGAAAGAATACAGGAAATGGGATACCGAATTGGTGGTGCGATAATCTTCTCGCTCATGGCGTTAGCGCTATTTAATGATTTTACTCGTCTGTGATAGTTCAGAGACAAAGCAGTAGCAAGGAATAATTAGAACAGATATGGCGATTAAGCGAATTCTATTTGCAAGTTTACTGGCGACCAGTGTATCTGCAAATGGGGCAGAGAACTTCGTAGTTCAAGATATTGAAATCGATGGATTGCAGCGTGTTGCATTGGGTGCTGCGTTGCTGAAAATGCCTGTACGTGTCGGTGACACTATTGACCAAGGCGATGTAGCAGAGATTATCCGCGCACTGTACGCATCTGGCAACTTTGAAGATGTGAGAGTGAAGCGCGATGGCGGCGTTCTTGTTGTTCAAGTAAAAGAACGCCCAACGATTGCAAGCATCTCATTTTCAGGCAACAAAGCAATCAAGGACGAGCAGCTACAAGAAAATCTGAACGCATCTGGCGTGCGTGAAGGTGAAGCGCTTGACCGGACTACCCTGAGCAACATCGAAAAAGGCTTGGAAGACTTTTACTACAGTGTTGGTAAATACAACGCGACAGTAAAAGCGGTAGTCACTCCATTGCCTCGTAACCGTTCTGATCTGAAGTTTGTCTTCACCGAAGGTGTGTCGGCAAAAATTCAGCAAATCAACTTTATTGGTAATGAAGTCTTTTCTGACGAAGAGCTTTTGTCCCGCTTTAACTTGAATGTTGATGTGCCTTGGTGGAACTTCCTCGCTGATGAAAAATACCAAAAGCAAGTGCTTGCTGGTGATATCGAAGCACTGAAGTCTTTTTATCTGGATCGTGGTTACCTGAAATTTAACGTTGATTCAACACAAGTCGCAATCTCACCTGACAAGAAAGGGGTATATATTACTCTTGGCTTGGAAGAGGGTGAGGTATACACCGTTAAGGACGTAAAATTCCGTGGTGAGCTTGTTGGTGAACAAGACACGTTCAAAAGCATGGTGCCATTCAAGACTAATGAGACCTACAATGGGTCACTCGTAACGTCAATGGAAGAGGGCATTAAGCGTGTGCTAGGCGAGTCTGGATACGCATACCCGCAGGTCAACACCATTCCTGAATTTGACGATGAAAACAAGCAAGTATCGTTAGTCGTTAACATTGATCCAGGTAACCGAATCTATGTTCGAGATATTCGTTTTACGGGTAACAACTCGACAAAAGATGAAGTACTTCGTCGTGAAATGCGCCAGATGGAAGGCAGTTGGTTAAACTCGAAGTCGATTGAGACGGGTAAAACGCGTTTGAATCGTCTTGGTTACTTTGAAAATGTCGAAGTGCAAACCGTTCGTGTTCCAGGCAGTGATGACCAGGTAGACCTGGTTTACACAGTTAAAGAAGCCAACTCAGGTAGCGTGAACTTTGGTGTCGGCTATGGTACAGAGTCCGGTGTGAGCTTCCAGGTTGGTCTGCAGCAGGATAACTTCTTGGGTAGTGGTAATCGCGTAGGTATTAACGCCATGATGAACGATTACCAAAAGAACATCAGTCTGGATTATCGCGACCCATACTGGAACCTGGATGGTGTGAGTTTGGGTGGCAAGATCTTCTACGATGAGTTTGAGGCATCTGAAGCGGGTATCGTTGACTATACCAACCAAAGTTACGGTGCAAACTTAACATGGGGTTTCCCTTTCGACGAATTAAACCGTTTTGAATTCGGCGTTGGCTACACCCACAACAAGATCGGCAACTTGTCACCATACTTACAGGTTGAACAGTTCTTACGTGCTCAAGCGGACAATATTGATTCTAATGGCTCTTTGAATACCAACGACTTTGACATCAATATTTCCTGGACACGTAACAATCTAAACCGTGGTTATTTCCCGACGGCAGGTAACCACCAGCGTGCCTCTTACAAGATGACCGTACCTGGCTCTGACGTTCAGTACTTCAAAATGCAGTATGATGTTCGCCAATACGTACCACTTACTGAAAAGCATGAGTTCACCCTCTTGTTCCGTGGTCGTCTAGGTTACGGGAACGGATATGGCGAGACAGATGGTCATGACAACTTGCTCCCATTCTACGAAAACTACTACGCGGGTGGCTTTACATCACTGCGTGGTTTCGGCTCTAACTCTGTAGGTCCGAAAGCGGTTTACCGCGATTATTCGGGCTCAAACAATGGTGCTGATACGGCAACAGACGATGCTGTTGGTGGTAACGCTGTCGCCTTAGCTAGTTTAGAACTTATTGTTCCGACGCCGTTTGCTTCGGATGAAGTTCGTAGCCAAATTCGAACCAGTATCTTCTTCGATATGGCGAGCGTTTGGGATACGGAATTTGACTACCGTAACTCGGGTGCGGAGTATGGTGATAAATACTACTACGACTACTCAGATCCAACCAATTATCGCTCATCTTACGGTGCGGCGTTGCAATGGATGTCTCCAATGGGGCCACTAGTATTCTCACTAGCGAAACCAGTTAAGAAATATGATGGCGATGATGAAGAATTCTTCACGTTCACTATCGGTCGAACCTTCTAAAGAGGATAATATTTTGAATAAAATGATTAAAGCGGCTGGGATTGGCCTTTTAGTACTTAGCTCATCAATGTTTGCAAATGCTGCAGAAGCCGCTCAAAAAATTGCATACGTCAACACGGCTCAAGTCTTCCAAGCACTTCCTCAGCGTGAAGTTGTTTTGCAAAAAATGCAGAAAGACTTTAAAGGAAAAGCCGATGAACTGAAGAAAATTCAAGCTCAGGCTAAAACGAAAATTGAGAAGCTACAACGCGATGGTGAGCTTTTAAGCCAAGATGATGTTGAAAAGCTTCGTATCGATATTGCAAAACTAGACAGCGAATACAAAGTGAAAGCTCAGGCTTTAGATAAAGCAAGTGCTCGTCGTGAAGCGGAAGAAAAAGCGAAGCTATTTAAAACGATTCAAGACGCTGTAGCTAAAGTTGCTGCGAACAAAGGTTACGATCTTGTTGTTGACAGCTCTATGCTTCAATTTGCTAAGCCAGAATACAATATCTCTGAAGACGTAATTAAAGCTTTAAAATAACAAGTTATGAAGACATTAACATTAGCCGAGTTGGCAACAATTACGGGCGGCGAATTAATTGGTGACGGCACACTTGTAGTTAACCGCGTCGCTCCGATGGATAAAGCACAAGAGGGTGATGTCACCTTCTTGTCTAACCCAAAGTATGCAAAGCACCTCGCTGAGTGCAAAGCGACAGTAGTGATGGTGAAGGCTGATCACAAAGACCAGTGTACTGGTAATGCGCTTGTGGTTGCAGACCCATATGTCGCTTTTGCTCGTGTTGTTCAAGCGATGGACACTACGCCAAAACCTGCTGAAGATATTGCACCAAGTGCAGTGATAGCGGCAGATGTGAAAATGGGTAGCAACGTTGCAATTGGTGCGAACGCTGTCATTGAAACGGGGGTAGTGCTTGGTGATAACGTTATTGTTGGTGCCGGGTGCTTTATCGGTAAAAACGCAAAGCTAGGTAATAACACCAAGCTTTGGGCTAATGTTACTATCTATCATGAAGTTTCATTGGGCGATGATTGTTTAGTTCAATCAGGTACTGTGATTGGTTCGGATGGCTTCGGTTATGCCAATGACAAAGGTGAGTGGATTAAGATCCCTCAACTAGGCTCTGTGCGTATCGGAAACCGTGTTGAGATTGGTGCATGTACAACGATTGACCGTGGCGCTTTAGAAGACACTATCATTGAAGACAACGTAATTCTTGATAATCAGCTTCAAATCGCTCATAACGTTCAGATCGGATATGGTACCGTGATGCCAGGTGGTACTATTGTGGCGGGCAGTACTACAATCGGCAAGTACTGCCAGATAGGCGGCGCGTCGGTACTTAACGGCCACATCACCATCGCAGATGGTGTCGCTATCACCGGTATGGGCATGGTAATGCGCAGTATCGAAGAAAAAGGCCTTTACTCATCGGGCATCCCTCTACAAACGAACAAAGAGTGGCGCAAGACCGCAACCCGAGTTCACCGTATTGACGAGATGAATAAACGTCTCAAAGCAGTTGAAAAGCTGCTGGAACCGAAAGAAGAATCTTAGTTCCATATTCTGAACAAAGACTCGCGAAATGCGAGTCTTTTTCTTCTATAATGACGCGCTATTAGTATATTAAATACCAATCTGGTATACACTTTGCAGGCATTTTGCAGATTTGCGGCCTTTGCCGCTGCCTGACCATCTTGGTTATTGAGAATTGATATAGGAAGACGACTTTGACTACTGAAAAGAAAACGATGAACATCTCTGAAATTCAAGAGCTACTACCTCATCGCTACCCATTCTTATTGATCGACCGAGTGATTGACTTCCAAGAAGTGAAGTACCTTCACGCTATTAAAAATGTGTCGGTTAACGAACCTCAGTTCACAGGTCACTTTCCTCAACTGCCAGTATTCCCAGGTGTTTTAATTCTGGAAGCAATGGCTCAGGCTACTGGTCTGTTAGCATTTAAATCATTTGGTGCACCAACAGAGAATGAACTGTATTACTTTGCAAGTGTAGACGGTGCGAAATTCCGCAAACCAGTCGTTCCAGGCGACCAACTGATTATTGAAGTAGAATTTCTTAAAGAGCGCCGCGGTATTGCTGCATTTAGTGGTGTGGCAAAAGTAGACGGCGAAGTAGTATGTTCAGCTGAACTGAAGTGTGCTCGTCGAGAGTTTTAATATGATTCATGAAACCGCTAAAATCCACCCGGCAGCGGTGGTAGAAGAAGGCGCAAAAATTGGCGCTAATGTGACAGTCGGACCATTCACCTACATTACCTCTACGGTAGAAATTGGTGAAGGCACTGAAGTCATGTCTCACGTTGTCATTAAAGGTCATACCAAAATTGGTAAAGATAACCGCATTTTCCCGCATGCTGTGATTGGTGAAGAAAACCAGGACAAGAAATATGGCGGCGAAGAGACAACCGTGGTTATCGGTGACCGAAATGTGATTCGCGAAGCGGTTCAGGTACATCGTGGTACGGTTCAAGACAAAGCAACCACCGTTATCGGCGATGATAACCTACTGTGTGTGAATGCTCATATTGCGCATGATGTCGTGGTAGGAAATCACACTCATATCGGTAACAATGCGATCCTCGGTGGTCACGTAACCGTTGATGATTACGCTGGCGTCATGGCATTGTCTGCTATTCATCCGTTTTGTACGGTTGGTGCTTATGCTTACGTCGGGGGATGTTCTGCTGTTGTTCAGGATGTACCTGCCTACGTACTAGCACAAGGTAACCACGCAACACCATTTGGTTTGAACCTAGTTGGTCTGAAGCGTAATGGCTTCGAAAAACCTGAGATTCGAGCACTGCAAAAAGCGTACAAAGAAATTTACCGTTCAGGCAAAACTTTGGAAGAAGTGAAGCCTGTGTTAGCTGAGATGGCACAAGAGTTTCCAGCAGTGAAGCGTTTCTCTGACATTTTGGAAACCACGGAACGTGGCATCATTCGTTAATCTACGAGTGGTTATATAAGTGAAAAGATCGCGCCCAAATTGGGCAGCGATCTTTTTGTGTTTTATGGATAGCGAATCTGGCTATCCATAAAGCATAAATACAAGCGGGAACGACATGGAAAAACCATTACGTATTGGCATTATTGCCGGGGAACTTTCGGGTGACACGCTGGGTGAAGGCTTTATCAAAGCCGTAAAAGAGCAGTACCCAAACGCGGAGTTTGTCGGTATTGGCGGCCCTAAAATGATTGCTCAAGGTTGTGAATCCCTCTTCGATATGGAAGAGTTAGCCGTAATGGGTTTAGTCGAAGTTCTCGGGCGTCTGCCTCGCTTACTAAAAGTCAAAGCTGAGTTAGTTAAGTATTTCACGCAAAATCCACCCGATGTTTTTGTCGGTATTGATGCACCAGATTTCAATTTACGTTTGGAGTTGGATCTGAAACAAGCGGGGATCAAGACGGTTCATTATGTGAGTCCATCCGTTTGGGCTTGGCGTCAGAAACGTATTTTCAAGATCGAAGCGGCCACCAATCTGGTTTTAGCCTTTCTTCCGTTTGAAAAAGCGTTTTACGACAAGTTTAATGTGCCATGTGAATTTATCGGTCACACATTAGCTGACTCTATTCCTCTTCAATCTGACCAAGCTTCAGCGCGAGAGTTATTGGGACTAGAGCAAGATAGAAAATGGTTAGCCGTTCTACCGGGAAGCCGCGGGAGCGAATTGAAAATGCTCTCACAACCGTTCATAGAAACGTGCAAGCTTCTACAGCAGAAATATCCAGACTTGGGCTTTGTGGTCGCTCTGGTCAATCAAAAACGTCGTGAGCAGTTTGAGCAGGCATGGAAAGAGCATGCGCCAGAGCTTAATTTCACTCTGGTCGATGATACAGCACGGAACGTGATTACCGCTTCCGATGCAGTGATGCTGGCGTCAGGCACTGTTGCACTGGAATGTATGCTGCTTAAACGTCCTATGGTTGTTGGCTATCGCGTTAATGCCTTTACCGCATTTTTGGCAAAGCGTCTGTTGAAAACCAAGTATGTATCGCTGCCTAATATTCTGGCTGACGATGAGTTGGTGAAAGAGTATCTGCAAGATGATTGCACGCCAGAGAACTTATTCAACGAGGTCGCTCGATTATTGGAAAGCGACAATCAGCCGATGTTGGATAAATTTACCGAAATGCATCACTGGATCCGGAAAGATGCGGATCACCAAGCTGCAAACGCAGTATTGAAACTGATAGAGAAATAGAGAATTCCCATGGTTGCGAAAGCTAAGTCTACCAAAACCAAGACGATGAAAACAAAAGTCGAACTTCCTCCGTTTGAATATCCGCAAGGCTACCAGCTCATCGCGGGTGTCGATGAAGTAGGGCGAGGTCCTTTGGTTGGGGATGTCGTGACTGCTGCGGTTATTTTAGATCCCCATAATCCTATTGAAGGGTTAAATGATTCTAAAAAGCTCAGCGAGAAAAAACGTTTAGCTTTGCTGCCAGAGATCAAAGAGAAAGCTCTCGCCTGGGCCGTAGGCCGTTGCTCTCCAGAAGAGATTGATAAGTTAAATATTCTTCAAGCCACCATGGTGGCGATGCAACGCGCGATAGCTGGTTTACATGTCCAACCTGAGTTAGTGCTTATTGATGGTAACCGTTGCCCAGAGCTGCCAATGGATGCACATGCGGTGGTGAAAGGCGATCTGCGTGTGGCTGAAATCAGTGCAGCGTCTATTCTTGCTAAGGTCGTGCGAGATACCGAAATGGAAGAGCTGGATAAGCAATATCCTCAATTTGGTTTTGCAAAGCACAAAGGGTATCCAACCAAAGCACATTTTGAAGCGATAGAGCAGCATGGCGTTATCGATGAGCATCGCAAGAGCTTTAAGCCGGTAAAAAAAGCACTCGGAATCGTTGACTAAACGAGTAGTATTAGGGAGATAGAGGTGTTATAACCCGCTTCCTTAAAAGAATTTCAAACCCAAAAGAGTTACACGGTACCTGTTAATGTCAGATCCCAAGTTCATCCATCTTCGTGTTCACAGTGATTTCTCGATGGTGGATGGTATCAACAAAGTTCCACCGATAGTCAAGAAAGTCGCAGAGCTTGGTATGCCTGCGATGGCATTGACAGATTTCACTAACCTGTGTGGTTTGGTGAAGTTTTATGGTACAGCGCATGGCTGCGGTGTGAAACCAATCATCGGTGCAGACTTCAAAATGCAATCTGATGAATTCGGCGAGGAACTGACGCAGCTAACGGTACTGGCTGCCGATAATGTCGGTTACAAAAACCTGACCTTGCTTATCTCAAAGGCTTATTTGCGGGGGCATGTACAACATCAGCCTGTTATTGATAAAGCGTGGCTGGCGGAAATGTCAGAGGGTCTTATCGTTCTTTCCGGTGCTAAGAACGGTGATATAGGCAAGGCGTTGCTAAAAGGTAACCGCAATTTAGTTGAAAGCTGTGTCGAATTTTATAAAAAGCATTTCCCAGATCGCTTTTATCTGGAGCTGATTCGTACTGGACGTCCAGACGAAGAAACCTATCTGCACTTTGCTATTGAACTTGCAGAGCAAGAAGAGTTGCCTGTTGTTGCGACAAACGAAGTGGTTTTCCTCAGCGCAGATCGGTTTGATGCTCATGAAATTCGAGTCGCTATTCATGACGGCTATACACTGGAAGACCCGCGTCGGCCAAAGAACTACAGTCCGCAACAATACCTTCGTAGTGAAGAAGAGATGTGTGAGCTGTTTGCTGACATTCCTGAAGCGCTAGAAAACAGCGTTGAGATTGCGAAGCGCTGTAACGTTACCGTGCGTTTGGGTGAATACTTCCTGCCTGCTTTCCCGACAGAAGGGATGGCAGAGACCGAGTTCCTGGTCATGAAGTCACGAGAAGGTTTGGAAGATCGACTGGAATTCCTGTTTCCGGATGAAGAAGAGCGCAAAAAGCGCCGTCCGGAATACGATGAGCGTTTACAAATTGAACTCGATGTAATCAACCAAATGGGCTTCCCGGGTTACTTCTTGATCGTAATGGAGTTCATCCAGTGGTCGAAAGACAATGCGATTCCGGTAGGCCCTGGTCGTGGCTCTGGTGCAGGTTCTTTGGTGGCTTATGCTCTAAAAATTACCGATCTTGATCCGCTTGAATACGACTTGCTCTTCGAACGTTTCTTGAACCCAGAACGTGTATCCATGCCCGATTTTGACGTCGACTTCTGTATGGATAAGCGCGACCAGGTGATTGATCACGTCGCCGAAATGTATGGTCGCGATGCTGTATCTCAGATCATTACCTTTGGTACCATGGCGGCAAAAGCGGTAATCCGGGATGTAGGTCGTGTACTTGGTCACCCATTCGGTTTTGTAGACCGAATTTCGAAGTTGATCCCGCCTGATCCGGGGATGACACTCGAGAAAGCGTTTAAAGCTGAGCCTGCGTTGCCTGAGCTGTACGAGGCCGATGAGGAAGTGAAAGAACTCATCGATATGTGTCGCATATTGGAAGGGTGTACGCGAAACGCGGGTAAGCACGCGGGTGGTGTGGTTATTTCACCGACCACGATTACGGACTTTGCACCGATTTATGCGGACTCAGAAGGGCATTTTCCGGTTACTCAGTTCGATAAAAATGACGTTGAAACTGCTGGTTTGGTTAAGTTTGACTTCTTAGGTCTGCGTACACTGACCATCATTGACTGGGCACTTGGTCTGATTAACCCGCGTTTAGAACGTGAAGGTAAGGCCCCAGTGCGTATCGAGTCGATTCCACTCGACGATCAGGCTTCGTTCCGTCTGTTACAAAACTCAGAAACCACAGCAGTATTCCAGCTCGAATCGCGTGGTATGAAAGAGCTGATCAAGCGACTTCAACCTGACTGTTTCGAAGATATTATCGCGCTGGTGGCCCTGTTCCGTCCGGGGCCGTTGCAATCAGGCATGGTAGATAACTTCATCGACCGTAAGCATGGTCGAGAAGCCATCTCTTACCCTGATGAAAAATGGCAACATGAATCTTTAAAAGAAATTCTCGATCCAACTTACGGCATCATCCTGTATCAGGAACAGGTTATGCAAATCGCACAGGTTTTGTCCGGCTACACCTTAGGTGGTGCGGATATGCTGCGTCGTGCGATGGGTAAGAAAAAACCGGAAGAGATGGCCAAGCAGCGTGCGACTTTTGAAGACGGGGCCGTGAAGAATGGCGTCGACGGCGAGTTGGCGATGAAAATCTTCGACTTGGTAGAAAAGTTCGCCGGTTACGGCTTTAACAAATCGCACTCAGCGGCATATGCGTTGGTTTCTTACCAGACATTGTGGCTAAAAATGCACTACCCAGCTGAGTTTATGGCTGCGGTAATGACCGCCGATATGGATAACACCGAAAAGGTAGTTGGCCTGGTGGATGAATGTTTCCGTATGAAGCTTACGGTGCTGCCACCGGATATTAACTCGGGATTGTACCGCTTTAATGTTGATGAAAATGGAGCCATTGTTTACGGTATCGGTGCGATTAAAGGGGTCGGCGAAGGACCGATTGATGCAATTCTGGAAGCGAGAAACAAAGGTGGTCACTTTAAAGACCTGTTTGATTTCTGCGCTCGTATCGATCTTAAACGTGTTAACAAGCGTGTTATTGAGAAACTGATTTACGCCGGTGCTTTGGACCGACTCGGACCACACCGTGCGGCAATGATGGCGTCGTTAAATGATGCAGTCAAAGCGGCGAGTCAGCATCACCAGGCGGAGGCGTTTGGACAGTCTGATATGTTTGGTGTATTGACAGATGCACCAGAGGAAGTAGAAAACAAATACACGCAAGTGCCACCTTGGCCAGAAAAAGTATGGCTGGAGGGGGAACGAGAAACTCTCGGTTTATATTTGACCGGGCATCCAATAAATGCGTATTTGAAGGAACTAAACAAATACACCAGTTGTCGACTAAAAGACGCGACCCCAACACGTCGCGATCAATCGGTGACAGTAGCAGGTTTAGTGATAGCAGCTCGTGTTATGACCACCAAGCGTGGAACGCGCATTGGTATCATGACGCTGGATGACCGAAGTGGTCGAATGGAAGTGATGTTGTTCTCCGATGCGCTTGATCGGTATGCTGAACTTCTCGAAAAAGACAAAATTTTGGTGGTTTCCGGACAGGTCAGCTTTGATGACTTCAATGGTGGCCTTAAAATGTCGGCGCGTGAAGTTATGGATCTCGGCAGCGCGCGTGAAAAATACGCTCGTGGTCTGTCGGTATCGATTGATGCAAATCAGATCAATGATCAATTTTTTGATCAGTTTAGTCGTATTTTAGAGCCGCACAAGTCCGGAACCGTACCCGTCAATGTATACTACCAGCGTGCCGACGCCAGAGCGCGGTTAACATTGGGCACCGAATGGCGAGTAACGCCAAGTGATACATTAATAGACAATTTGAAACAGTTACTTGGAACTAACCAGGTAGAACTCGAATTTAACTAAAAATTCAGCGCGATATGTTAGACGCTGAGTCAACAAGGATTCATCGATGAGCCTAAACTTTCTTGAATTTGAAAAGCCAATTGCAGAATTAGAAGCGAAAATTGAAGCCCTGCGCGATGTATCTCGCCATGGTGGTGATGCTGCGATTGACCTGGATAAAGAAATCGAACAGCTTGAGAAGAAAAGCCTAGAACTGAAAAAAAAGACATTCAGTAACTTAGGCGCATGGGAAACAGCTCAGCTGGCTCGTCACCCATTACGTCCTTACACGTTGGACTACATCAAACACGTCTTTGAAGAGTTTGATGAGCTCGCGGGTGATCGTGCTTTTGCTGATGATAAAGCGATTGTAGGTGGTATTGCTCGCCTTGAAGGTCGCCCAGTGATGATCATTGGTCATCAAAAAGGTCGTGAGACGAAAGAAAAAGTAAGACGTAACTTTGGTATGCCAAAGCCTGAAGGTTACCGTAAAGCACTACGTTTAATGGAAATGGCTGAGCGTTTTAATATGCCAATCATTACCTTCATTGACACCGCTGGTGCTTACCCAGGTGTTGGTGCAGAAGAGCGTGGTCAATCTGAAGCTATCGCAAAAAACCTAAAAGTGATGTCTGGCCTTAAAGTACCAGTAATCTGTAACGTTGTCGGTGAAGGCGGTTCAGGTGGTGCACTGGCGATTGGTGTAGGAGACTACGTGAATATGCTTCAGTACTCAACGTACTCGGTAATTTCTCCAGAAGGTTGTGCGTCAATCCTATGGCGTGACTCAGATAAAGCACCACAAGCGGCAGAAGCTATGGGTCTTACTGCGCCACGTCTTAAAGAGCTTGAACTTATCGATGAAATCATCGAAGAGCCACTAGGCGGTGCACACCGTAATCATGTTGAAATGGCTGAAAACATGAAAGCAACGCTACTTCGTCAGCTGGAAGATCTAGAACAGCTAGATGATGAGTCGCTACGCGAACGCCGTTACCAGCGCCTGATGAGCTACGGTTACTGCTGATATCTCTTTAGATAACGGATAAAATAGAAAGGGTTGGATTTAAGTCCAGCCCTTTTTTGTATCGAACGGATTGAATATGGAATCGCTTTATCAACATTTTGCCCAAGTGATGGCGACGTATTATTTGCCTCAGACTAAAGTTGTTTTAGCTTTTAGTGGAGGAGTAGACTCTCGCTTGTTACTAGAGCTGCTTAGTCGCTACCAACAGGAGCATGCCATCCCGTGTCATGCGGTGTATGTTCATCATGGATTAAGCGGCAACGCTGATGACTGGGCTGACAAGTGTCAATTATGGGCTCAGCAAGCTGGCATTTCATATTCGGTAGAGTATGTCCATTTAGATACCCATAGTGGCGAAAGCATCGAATTACTGGCACGAGAAGCGCGTTACCAAGTATTGGCAAAATACATCGAGAACGGTGATCTTCTGCTGACCGGGCAGCATGCTGACGACCAAGTTGAGACCTTTCTTCTTGCTCTCAAACGGGGGAGTGGCCCCAAAGGGCTGGCATGTATGGCAGAGAGTATGCCTTTTTCTGCTGGTACTTTGATACGCCCGTTACTCACAACTCGTCGAGAGCATATCGAGTCCGTCGCGCAGTCACTCAGCCTTGAATGGGTTGAAGATGAAAGTAATCAGGATACGCGCTATGACCGTAATTACCTGCGCCACCACATCGTTCCTGAGTTGTCTCAGCGCTGGCCGAGTATTCATCAGGCGGTTCAACGCAGTGCGTCTTTATGCGCCCAGCAAGAAGCCTTGTTAGATGAATTACTTAACGACGTTTTTTGCCGCGCGTTACAACCGGATCTCAGCTTAGACATTGCGGAATTAGCGTTACACAGCGGACTAGCCCGCGCACGCCTGATTCGTATGTGGCTTGCCAGGCAGAACACTCATATGCCATCTCAAGTGCAGCTTGGTTTAATTTGGAATGAAGTCGCATTAGCACAACAAGATGCCAACCCAAAACTTAAGTTAAAACAGGGTGAGGTGCGCCGTTTTCAGAATAAATTGTACTGGGTAACTGAAAAACCTGATGTCACTGACTGGCAGAGCAAGATTCACATTGATTCGGCGCTTATTCTTCCGGGGCGTTTGGGAGAGCTGATTTTAAGTTCGGGCTCAGAACAACCAACTATTGCCTTGCCCCCTCAACCGGAATTACTGAGCGTCACGTTTAACCCAGAGGGACTGTCGGCGCATCCTGCTGCGCGCAATCACAGTCGTAAACTGAAAAAACTGTTTCAAGAGTATAATGTGCCGAGCTGGTTGCGTCGCCAGCTCCCTATTTTGATGTATCAGGGGAAAGTGGTTGCTGTAGCAGATTTATTCGTTGATAAGGCGTTTAGTGGTCAAGATTGTGAGCTGATTTGGCGTAAGCCTCTGTAACTCATGACACAATATCGACTATGAAGTGTATGTCTATATTCAAATAATTAGGTGAAGCAATGAAGAAAGTATTAATGGGCGCAATGGTAGCGCTAACTATGTTATCTGGGCAAGCATTAGCGGCGGGTGATGCCGCTGCCGGGCAGGTAAAATCGGCGGTATGTGCAGCCTGTCATGGTGCTGATGGTATGGCAACCATTCCTGGATATCCAAACCTGAAAGGGCAGAATGCTCAGTACATCACAAGCTCAATCAATGCGTACAAAAACAAAGAACGCAATGGTGGACTTGCTGTCGTCATGCAGGCTCAAGCTTCGCTACTTTCTGATGATGATATCGCAAACTTAGCGGCATACTACTCGAGCTTATAGCAGTTCGATGTTTTTACTTGAATAAACTTCATCAAACTCAAGATTTTACAACACCGAATTGACACAAAGATTGAATGTTGCAACTCGGTAAACGATAATATCCCCATACGATTAAAGCTTAAGGGATGAACATGAAGAAGATTGAAGCGATTATCAAGCCATTTAAACTGGATGATGTTCGAGAAGCGTTAGCTGAAGTAGGCATCACAGGGATGACCGTTTCTGAAGTCAAAGGTTTTGGTCGTCAGAAAGGTCACACAGAACTGTATCGTGGTGCAGAATACATGGTGGATTTCCTGCCAAAAGTGAAGCTAGAAATCGTCGTAAATGAAGATGTCGCAGATAAATGCGTCGAAACCATTATTGAAACTGCTCAAACGGGTAAAATTGGTGACGGTAAGATTTTCGTTACTGATGTAGAGCGTGTTATCCGTATTCGTACTGGCGAAGAAGACGAAGACGCGATTTAAATTTCACTACGAATTTATTTTTGATTAAGCTAAAAAGGAGCCTGTTATGGCTCCTTTTTTATTACATATTTAGGTAAGGCCTCATGTTTAAGCGTTTTATCCTGGCGACAGTCTTTGTCTTCATGGCCGTGGTACTTGGTTTTCAAATCATCTTTACCGTTCCGGATCGCCCGCAAATTATCACCCAAACTGGGGAAGAGATTAGTGAAGATATTCAATGTATTGAGTTCACTGACTCGCAGGTGTTAGATAAAGACGGTGATCTCAATGTTCTGGTTTGGAATATTTACAAGCAGGGCAGAGACAACTGGCAGCATGCACTTGATTCACTTTCAGCAGACAAGCAATTGTTATTACTGCAAGAAGCCAGTATGACTGAGTCGTTTAAGCAATGGCTGGTGGATGGTAACTGGATGAGTAATCAGGTAACGGCATTTAAAGCATTGGGGAGTGGGGCTGGTGTGATTAATATTGCGCAAAAACTGCCTGAGAAAGCCTGTGCTTATACCTCAACAGAGCCGTGGCTGCGCTTACCAAAGTCCGCACTGTACAGTCAGTATAGATTGAGCAACGGCGACATACTTGCTGTTGTTAATATACATGCGATTAACTTCACCGTCGGCACGGATGAATATCGTTCTCAGATTTCCGCGCTTGAGACATTACTCAAACAACACACAGGTCCGATTGTGTTTGCTGGTGATTTCAACAGTTGGAGCGAATACCGATTGGATGCGATGAAGCAAGCTTTACAACAGGCGGACTTGCAAGAAGTGGTATTTTCACCGGATAACCGAACCCAGTTTATTACTGGTCAGCGACTCGACCATGTGTTCTATCGTGGGTTAGTTCTGAAAAATGCAAAAGCGCCGCAGAGCGACGCTTCCGATCATAATCCATTAGTAATGTCGTTTGCTCTGGGCGATTAGGTTACGACGATATAAAGCGCCCACAGCACGTAAAACACAATCCATGGCAGGCTGGCAATAACCAAAGCCTGTCCACGTTCAAACTCTGTCCAGGTCAGTACCACTCCGTAGCCCAAAACGATGTACCAAGGTAACAGTAATGGTAGTGAGCTCGCAAAATGTGACCATTCATTGGTTAGCGGCAATTTCAGCAAGCCATTGAGGCTGTTGAGATCGGCGGCGTATGTCATCACTTCACCATGCTTGAGCAATAAACTCGCGTAGCTTGCGATATCACCAAGTACTGCCGGAAACAGAATGGCACAAGAAGCGGCAAACCACTTCCAGTATCCGTACTGCTGTTTGCTTGCTTTGGTCGCAAGGAAGAACCAAAACGCAAGTAGTAGTAGCGTGGCAAAGCGATTAACGACGTCATTGATGATCGCTCCAGCCATTAATGTGTTTGGCTCCAACAAATCGATCTGCTGAGGATCGATTTGTTGGAATTGAGCGGTAAGTTGTTCACTTAGCCAAGTGAAATCAACGTTTGAGAAATACGCCCCCCAAAACAGGAAGGGGCTGATCATCAATATGATGAATGGTTGCCAACCCCAACCACCACGTTGGTATAACGCTAAGAAGCATGATGTTGGTGAACGGAATATGTCCAACAACATGACAAGCGGGTTGCTTGATGGGGTCATACACTTACCTTGGTGACATCAACGTACAACTTAAGTTTTTGACCCGGCTTTAAGTAGTTCTTCTTTTGAAGAGAGTTCCATTTCACAATGTCATTGCTATTCACTTTAAACTTACTTGCGATACCACTGATAGTGTCGCCAGAACGCACATTGTAGAAAACGGTACGGATAACCGCGTCATCAGAAGCCTGCTTCCAAATTACGATTTTTTGCCCTTTTTTTAATGTATCCTTTGGTCCCATGCCATTCCATTTAGCAAGGGATTTGTACGAAACACTATTGTCATGAGCGATTGACCATAAGCTTTCACCTGACTGAACAACATGTGTCAGTTTCAGTTGACCACGCTCTTTAGATTGCGTCTTGCTTAAACGGTTATCTGCTGATAATGCGTATTTAGAATCATCTTTAGTCGATGTTGGGATCAACAGGTGTTGGCCAATACGAATATTGTCATTCGACAGACCATTAGCACGACGAATCACTTTAGTTGTGGTGCCATACTTCTGAGCTAATCGACCAAGTGAATCACCTGACTGTACTTTGTATCGAGCAACTTTAACGCCTTTACCACGGTTTTGATTAACCTGAGCGAGGAACGCATCCTTCTTTTCTACAGGGATCAATAGTTTGTGTGGGCCATCTGGTGAGGTAGACCACTGGTTGTATGCCGGGTTGTAGCTTTGTAACTCTTTCACACCGATACCGGCGTAGTTAGCTGCGATAGCTAAATCGAGCTGCTCTTTAGGATCGACAAGCGCCAGCACTGGTTTATTTGGGATAGCCGGAATGTTAAGACCGTATTTATCCTGGTTTGCAATCACATCTGCAAGTGCTAACAGCTTCGGCAGATAGCTGCTGGTCTCTTTTGGTAAATCCAAAGAGAAAAAGTCCAGCGACTTGCCATTACTTTTGTTTTTACGGATTGCTTTTGCTACTCGGCCACCACCGCTGTTATATGCAGCGATAGCATGTGCCCAGTTGCCATCAAATTGATTGCTTAACTGCTCCAGGTAGTCTAAAGCGGCGTCGGTAGAGGCTGCCACATCGCGGCGTCCGTCGTACCAGTAATTTTGCTCAAGGCCCATCATTCTTCCGGTACCAGGAACAAATTGCCAAAGACCTGCTGCACTGCCATGTGAATAGGCGAAAGCATCAAACGAGCTCTCTACGACTGGCAGCAACGCCAGCTCCATTGGTAAGCCACGCTTTTCAATCTTTTCCGCAATCATGTACAGAAACGGTTCTGCACGCTGCGACACAGTTTTTAGATGGTTAGGGTGCTTTAGATACCATGTGCGGTAGTAATTCACCGTTTTATTGTTCGGGATGTCCATGTCAAGCTGCATGGCGATACGTTGCCATACATCTTCTTGTTCCTGTGGAGAAAGCACCTTCGGCGTATCCTTGACAGTCTTCTTTGTCAAAGATTGCTTACTTTTTGCTTGTTCCTTAGCTGCTTTTTGTTTTGCAACTAGCTCTGATTTGTTGGTTTCTGGAGTTGCTGTTGTTGAATCTGGAGAAGTCATCTGACAACCAGATAGCAATAACGCCAACGCCATACTGTACTTCAAACGCATGGATTCAGCCTATTTAGGGCCTTTTTATCTTCTCCAGCCTGTCGCGTAGCATGTGCTACGTGGCAATCGCAAGATAATAGACATATTTTTAAACACTAATAAAAGAGGTTAAAACCTCATAATATGCAATGGATGGGCATACAAGTAGATTTATATGCTTTCTCCAAAACGCAGAGAAGCACCAGTGGCGCTTCTCTGAAAATCAATCCATGATGATACTGGGGTCTTGTAAACTTACAAGTAAAAATTGGTCAAAATTCGTTCTTCCACTCTCTTAATGCAGTAAAAACTGAGCATGGATCGCTATTTTTTATGCGATTTGTCACAGATTTAATGACATCTGGTGTAGTGGTTCTCAAAAATGGATTGATCCATTTCTCTTGACGTAAAGTTGTCGGAAGAGTGGGGATATTCATTGCACGTAGTCGGTTTACATCATCACGATATTGGCGCAGTTGCTCATTATCTGGCTCGACCGCCAGTGCAAAGGCAATGTTACTCGCGGTGTACTCATGCGCACAGTAGACTTGGGTCTCTTCCGGCAGAGCGGCAATTTTACTCAGGGACTCAAACATCTGCTTTGGCGTACCTTCAAAAATGCGGCCACAGCCTGCTGAAAATAGCACATCACCACAGAATAGTTTGCCATCACCTACGTAGCCAATATGGCCTAACGTATGACCAGGCAAACCCAGCACGATGAAGATTTCACCAAAGATTTCTAACTTGTCGCCTTCTTCCATCGGTGCAGTCAATGTCGGGATTGGTTCTGATTTTGGTCCGACAACCGTTACGTGAGGAAAAGCACGAACTAAATCTGAAACGCCACCAATGTGATCATTGTGGTGGTGTGTAATCATGATCGCTTCTAAAGTTAACTCGTTGGCCTGCAAATACTCTAATACAGGTTTTGCATCACCCGGATCCACGACAGCACAGCGCTTGTCGCTATTTTGTATCAGCCAGATGTAATTATCATTAAATGCGGGTATGCTTTTGATATCTAACACGATTCGTTCTCCGTTACCCAAGCAAATTAGTCAGGTGGTTAATGAAACCAGCACTCAGCAACAAAACTTTACCGCACCCGTCGACTTGGTCTGATATGAACAATGGCCCTTGGGTACTTGAGTCAATCCAAACCCGGTTTGATGAGTGGTGTCCGAAACTCTTCGGTTACCACATGCTAAAACTGGGCGGGTTGAGCTGTGAGCTAACCAGCTGTAATTGTAATATTCAACACCAAGTCAACGTAGATATCCAGAACCCGTTGCATAATGTGATTGCAGATGGTTACGAATTACCCTTTTTGGAGAAAAGCTTTGATGTAGTAATTCTGGCTCATCAGCTTGACTACGCAAGTGATCCGCACCGTTTGCTGAGGGAAGTGGACAGAGTCATGATGGATGATGGCTACCTGATTATTACCGGATTTAACCCATTTAGTTTTACTGGTTTGGCGAGTCTGTTTCCCTGGCGAAAAAATAACTTACCCTGGAGCGGGCGAATGTTTTCATCTAACCGGGTACAGGATTGGCTGGGGCTTTTGAACTATCAGGTGATCCATCGTGATCGATATGCGTTTTTCCCAATGACACGTTACCGGACGATGTGGACGTGGTTGGAAAACAGTTTAGGTGATTGGGCATCACCAGCGGCCAGCTTATACTATATCGTTGCCCGTAAGCGCACTTACCCTCTCAAACCTATCAAACCACACTGGCGTTTAAGGAAAAAACTCTCGCCACTCGGGGTGATGAATCGAGAGGGGGTTGGAGTGAAAAAGATATCGAGTGACAAGCGCTAAGAGGCTTGATAACCGGCATCTTCGTCAGTCGGCTTCTCAGCTGCGGTACGGGCAAGTTCGTCACAGATTTCGTTTTCTCTGTGACCTGCGTGACCTTTCACCCAATGCCAGTCTACCTGATGACGAGCGGTCTCTTTATCCAATGCCTGCCATAAGTCGGCATTTTTTACTGGTTTTTTATCCGCTGTTTTCCAGCCCCGCTTTTTCCAGTTATGTATCCATTGCGTGATCCCTTGGCGAACATACTGGCTGTCGGTAGTGAGGGTCACTTTACAAGGCTCTTTTAGCGTTTGCAGTGCGACAACTGCTGCCAGCATTTCCATGCGGTTGTTGGTTGTGAGCGTATAACCTTTAGAAAGTGTCTTTTCCACGTCCTTGTAGCGCAAAACGATGCCGTAACCACCAGGACCTGGGTTACCTAAACAAGAACCGTCAGTGAAAATCTCAACGTGTTTGGTCATATTTTTTGGTACTATTAGCCGAAACATTTAATAAAGCATAGTCTGACATACATAACCTTATGAATACCAGCAGCAATTCTGAATACAGTCGCATTGTCGTCCTCGATACTGAAACCACCGGTATGAACCTCGAAGGCGGCCCTCACTACATGGGACACCGCATCATCGAAATTGGTGCCGTGGAGATCATTAACCGTAAGCTGACTGGGCGTCACTTCCATGTCTACTTAAAGCCAGACCGTGAAATTCAGTCCGAAGCGGTTGAGGTGCACGGTATTACGGATGAATTCCTGGTTGATAAACCCGATTACGCGAACGTTCACCAAGAGTTTCTCGACTTCATCAAAGGGGCGGAGCTGGTTGCTCACAACGCGCCCTTCGATACCGGCTTTATGGACTACGAGTTCGAAATGCTCGATCCAACTATCGGAAAAACGGATGATTTCTGTAAGGTGACCGATACGCTGGCCATGGCGAAGAAAATCTTCCCGGGTAAGCGAAATAACCTCGATATCCTCTGTGAACGTTACGGCATTGATAACTCTCACCGTACGCTCCATGGGGCATTGCTCGATGCGGAGATTCTGGCTGACGTTTACCTACTGATGACCGGTGGCCAAACAAGCCTTGAATTTAACGCCAACAAGCAAGAGGGGGGCGTAGAAAGCGTGCGTCGGGTTGAGGGCAGAAAAGCGCTAAAGGTTTTACGAGCAAGTGCCGATGAAGTAGATGCACACCAGAAAAGATTAGAGCTGGTGAATAATTGCCTCTGGCATCAATAGGAGAAGCTATGTTGAGGGCTTTGTTGGCCGCTGTTCTGGTGAGCTGGGCTTGTTTTGCAAGTGCGGCGAGTGAGTCCGCCATGTCTTTGTTAAATAACCGTTTTCGTGTCGATCCCAGTATCGAACAAATCACCTTTGTGGTTTATCGTGAACAAAGTTCTCAACCTGTTGTTTTAGTACGCCCTGACGGTAAAAAATATTATGCCTGGGGAGCATACGATGATGTGCGCTGGTATCAGGAACCCTCGCTCGACATCGTCTCAATTGATAAGCCGATGGCAGGCCCCTGGCAGGCGGTAGGTAAGGTCTCTCCCAAAAACAACGTCCGTTTAATTTCTCATTTAAGCTTAAGCACAGACGTTTTCCCTAACCACCTGTATAACGGGGAGGCACTTAAGTTTACCGCGAGCCTCACGTCAGATGATAAACCACTTGTTCTCAGAGACTTCCTCGATCGTGTAAACCTGCGCGTGACCTTCACTAAGTTTATCGAAAACGAAGATGACTTGATTAAAGAAGCTCGCCCCGTACCATTCACCATCGGTGAGTTTGCGGATGATGGTCGTGATTTAGACGAGCAAGCCGGCGATGGTGTCTTTACAGTCCAGTTACCTATTGAAGTGGAGCCAGGCAAATATCGCGCACGTATTACTTCTGGGAACGGCGTATTTTTACGCGCCCAAGAGCAGGTGGTATTAGTCTATCCAAATCCGATATCTCGTAGCTTTATTCAGGCGCGCGAACAAGGCCAACCCCATCAACTCGTGGTCAGCGGTGAGCAAGGCATGATAGCACCGGGTTCGTTGGCCGTAAGTGTTGAACAAAACGCACCTGATGGATTTAAAAGTTTTAGCCAAGGTATCGTATCTCAAGATGGTCTGAAAACCACATTAGACTTGAATAACGATCCTGAACTGGGCAAGTATTCATGGCACGGAAATATCTTTGCGACCGATTTCGCTACGCAACGTGCGTTGGTTTTCCCAATTCAAGAACAATCATTCAGTGTGGTGGATGAAGTTGATCTGGAAGCGGCGCGTAAAACCAAACAAGCTGAACTTGCTGAGCAGCACCGAATTGAGCGAGATAAACGCCTCATCGCTGAGCGCGAAGAGGATCGTATGCGCAGTATGGTCATTATCGCCGTAGGCAATGTAGTGATGTTGGTATTGGGCATCTTGGTTTGGCTGGCGTGGCGTAAGCTGAAAGCCAAAAGAGATGCCATACCCGAGATGCAGCTACAAATGCCGAAAAGCTAGATACAAGAAAGCGGAGCCTATTAGTTGAGTGTCCGGCGCTTAACGACTCTTGTCGGGTCATTCCAGCGAGCCATAGCGAGACTAGGAATCTAATATCAGCGTGCTGAGAAGATATAGGAATATCTTTGACAACAGCGTGCTCGGATAGAAGACCCTGAATCACGCTCCTTCGTCGCTGTTCAGGGTGACGCTAGACTTGGATATGCGAATTGCTATTAAGCAACTTCGGGAATTGGCTTCGGAGTGGGTTCCAAATCGGGTTCTTTTTGTACGGCTGGGACTTGCCCTTCACCGACGGCACTGATATAGCAGCCACTGAGTTTAATGGCGAGATACATATCAGCACGCAATAAGATACCGCCTTCGCTGGTGCTGATGCCCGTTAGCTCGCACCATTGACGTAAACGTCTTTTACGCCCGGCAAGAATTAATCGTATCCCCCGTTTTTTTAAGATTTCGTGAATGTCTGATAATGTTGCCATCACACTTAAATCTAGGTGGGTAAAGCTTGATACCGCATCCACGATGACACAACTTACATCCTTGGTATGTTCTGCCTGTTCTAGTATACGGCGCTTAAAGTAGGCGGCATTAAAATAGGTAAGTGGTGAGTTAAAACGATAAATCACCATGCCCGGAATTGGCGTCGCTTTGCCTGTGTCATCGACGGAGCGAATGGTACCTTCGTCATCTAAGCCAAGGATCTGATCGCTGGGACGCATGACGATACGCAAAAATTGAAATAGTCCCAAAAGTACAGCTAACGTAATTCCCGGGATCACGCCAATCACTAGTACGGAAACAAAAGTGGTGACTGCGAGATAAAAGGCGTCTTTGTCGCGCTTTCTTAACGTCCATATCCCTTTAAGATCGAGTAACGACAACGACGCTATGATCAATACCACTCCGAGTGAAGCAATAGGGATAAACTGTAAAGGCTCATAGATAAAAACAGCAATGACCGCGATAGTGAGTGCGGCAATGACGGATACCAGTTGGGTTTTCCCGCCATTGGCGTCATTGACTGCGGTGCGAGAATCCGCGCCACTGATAGCGAAGCCCTGAGAAAATGCCGAGGCAATATTGGCAAATCCTAAGGCTCTGAACTCTGTGTTGGCATCTATGTCATAGCCGTTTTTAGCCGCGAAGCTGCGCGCGGTGAGCATCATGCTGACAAAACTTACAATAGCAAGGTTCAATGCCGGAACCACCAGTTCGCGTACTTCACCCAGTTCAAACTTGGGAGTTTGAAAATTAGGGAAGCCGCCTTGTGTAATACCCACCACCGAAACGCCCATATCTTGCAAATGCAGTAACCAAACAGAACCGGTCGTGATTAGTATGGCAAGCATTGCCGCTGGCCAAGATGGTCGAAAGCGTTTTGTGACCAAATACACAACGATCGTAGAGACACTTAATGCCACCGTTGGCCAGTGAAGTTCAGCTAAGCGTTGTGGTGCTTCCCACAAGCGTTCCAATAGATAACGTTGTTCGTAACGCCATCCGACGACTTTCGAAAATTGGCTAACAATGATGGTGAGTGCGACACCGTTAAGCAGGCCAAGCAGTATTGGACGAGAGAGAAAATCAGCAAAAATACCCAATTTGAAGCGGCTCGCCAGCACACACCAAATGCCGGTCATTGCTGTCATGGTCATCACTAACTGCCAGTGTTTGGTCGGATCGCCTGCAGCAAGAGGTGCAACGACAGCTGCAATCACCGCACAGGTTGCAGCATCTGGGCCTACGATGAGTTGTCGGGAAGTGCCCATCATGGCGTAAACCAGCATTGGCAACACGCATGAGTAGAGGCCGACAATGGCCGAAACACCAGTTAATTGTGCGTAGGCGATAGCGACTGGTAAGGCAACAGCAACGACAGAAAAAGCAGCTCGAATGTCATTCGTGAGCCATTCGCGTTGGTAATTCTTGAGTTGCCTGAACCCTGGGAACCACTGGGAGAGTAAGATTTTGACCAATAGATTTGCCCTATTTGTGGTTAAGTTACTGTAAAGTATACATCGTCCTGTTAAACCTTCTGTGAGCTATTTATCAGTCAACATCGTGAAAGCAGCTTGCCTATAAAGTTCAGAACAAAAAACCGGGTGCCATTTGGCTCCCGGTTTACTTATCCACTACCGTTTTATCCTCTTAGGCAACGTTGTCCATCTGAGGATAGCTTGGCTTTGCTGCCAACAGTTCTGGTGCAAAGTCATCAACATTGATGGTGTCCAGGCGATGTTGCTCTGCTTCTCTTAGCAGCTCAGCTTCTTCCTCAGTAATGATGCCTTGCTTCAACCCTTCCTCTGCAATCATATCCAGACGCAAGAATGGACGACGCTTACCTTGTGCTTTACACACTTTGTCAAACACAGGCTCCGCTTGTAGAATCACAGACAGTGCCAACTCAATCTTACCCGCAGGGTTGTGCTCTGTTGGCTCCAGATACTGACCGCGACCAATGCGGGAGCGTGTTGCACTCGGTGTTTGCAGAATACGAGCGACTTTGCTGTCGAGTTTATCGTTTGGTGCTTTTCGCACACGACCAAATGGCATGATGAGGACGCGAAGTACTCGGCCAATCACTTTGTTCGGGAAGTTCGCCAGGAACTCATCAATCGCAACTTCAGCTTGCTTCAAGCTGTCTTGCAATCCCCAGTGAACTAATGGTAAATCTTCCACCGGGCGGCCATCTTGATCAAAACGTTTCAGTGCTGCTGAACTCAAGTACAGTTGACTTAGGATGTCACCAAGACGTGCAGACAGGCGCTCTTTACGTTTCAACGAACCGCCAAGCACCGCCATAGAAATATCAGACAGCAGGGCTAAGTTTGCGCTGTAACGGTTAAGTTGCTGGTAGTAACGTTTGGTTGCATCTTTGGTTGGTGCTGATGAACCAAGACCATCGCTTAAGCCAAACCAAATGCTGCGCACAAGGTTACTCATGGTGAAGCCGACATGACCAGCTAGCGCTTTATCAAACTTCTCAACCGCGTCATCTGCTTCAGAATATGCCGCGTTCATTTCTTCCAGAACGTATGGATGACAACGAATTGCACCCTGACCAAAGATGATCATAGAGCGAGTAAGAATATTGGCACCCTCTACGGTCACTGCAATTGGTGAGCCTTGGTAGCCACGTGCCAGAAAGTTAGAAGGACCAATACAGATACCTTTACCACCGACGATGTCCATTGCATCGATGATGCTTTGTTGACCGCGGTGAGTACAGTGGTACTTCACTATCGCTGAAATGACCGATGGTTTCTCACCAAGATCGATACCAGCCACCGTTAAGTTACTGGCTGCATCCATTACATAAGCGTTCCCGGCGATGCGTGCCAATGGTTCTTCAATGCCTTCCATGTGTCCGATAGGCTGTTTGAACTGACGGCGAATACGTGAGTAAGCACCGGTTGCCAGTGCCGCTGTTTTGATGCCTCCGGTTGAGTTTGAAGGCAGGGTGATACCACGTCCGACAGACAAACACTCAACCAGCATACGCCATCCCTGTCCAGCCATCTTCTCACCACCGATAATGAAATCGATAGGAACGAAGATATCTTTGCCGCGTGTCGGGCCGTTCTGGAATGGAACGTTAAGCGGGAAGTGGCGGTTACCAATCTCTACGCCTTTCACGTTGGTTGGGATTAGCGCACAAGTGATACCGAGATCTTCTTTATCACCAAGCAGGCCTTCAGGATCGCGCAGTTTAAAAGCAAGACCAAGCACGGTTGCCACTGGAGCAAGCGTAATGTAGCGCTTATTCCATGTCAGGCGCATACCCAATACTTCTTTGCCTTCCCACTGACCTTTACACACAACACCGTAGTCTGGGATAGAACCCGCATCAGAACCGGCTTCTGGGCTGGTTAGGGCGAAACATGGGATCTCTTTGCCTTCGGCCAGACGAGGTAAGTAGTAGTTTTTCTGCTCTTCTGTACCGTAATGTTGCAGCAGTTCGCCCGGACCTAATGAGTTAGGCACGCCAACGGTAGAAGACAGAACGCCAGAAACGCCGGTCAGTTTTTGCAAAACCAGTGATTGTGCGTAAGCCGAGAACTCCAGACCACCGTATTTCTTCTTGATGATCATGGCGAAGAATTTGTGGTCTTTCAGGTATTGCCAGACTTCTGGTGGCAGGTCAGCAAGCTCATGAGTGACCTGAAAATCGTTCACCATAGCGCACACTTCGTTGACTGGGCCATTTAGAAAAGCCTGCTCCTCAGCGCTCAGTTTAGGTGTGCGGATAGCATGTAGTTTTTGCCATTCAGGTTTACCCTTAAATAGCTCGGCTTCCCACCAGACAGTGCCGGCATCCAAGGCTTCTTTCTCGGTTTGAGACATTGCAGGCAGGACTTTTTTGAAAACCACCAAAGCCTTACGACTGATAAGAGACTGGCGAATTGCCGATATGGCAAAAACGGCGATAGCAAGAACGTAAATAGCCCAGCCAATAAAGCCAACAGAACCGATGATTGTCAGCAGTAACATGGCAGCGGTTAAAAGGCTGACGGATTTTACGAGTGACATTCGGTGATAGAGCGTAATCCCTAAAACGACTGTCAGCGCAATGATTGAAAGCAAGATGTCCATATGTGTTTTCCTTTGCAGACTTTATAAGTGTGTCTGTATTCTGATAAGAGGTCTAACCAGTTACTGTAATTGTAATCAGAATATTAATAAAATGTAAAACCCAATATTGAGCAAAAAGCGAACCAAATAGAGTAAAGATTCTAAAAGTGAGATTTGGATGCTGTTTTCTTAGGCAATTTACTAAGTTTATTACTGCCACCAATCCAAATCTGTTGCTTCGCTATCGACACTAATTCTCGTTTGTGGGTAAACTCTCAGTAACGAAATGTCCGGAGCCAGATTGGCATCAGAACAATATGCTAAGGTAATGCAGATGCACGCCGATGGCCGAAATAATAAAGAGAACGTCTTATGTACCAAGATCTGATTAGAAGTGAACTGAACGAAGCTGCTGAAGTGCTCAACAAATTTTTAAGCGATGACCAGAACATCGCTCAAATAGAAGCTGCGGCGAAATTGATTGCGGATTCTTTTAAACAAGAAGGTAAGGTGCTGTCATGCGGTAACGGTGGTTCACATTGTGATGCAATGCACTTTGCTGAAGAGTTGACCGGTCGCTACCGTGATAATCGTCCAGGCTACGCTGGTATTGCGATTTCAGACCCAAGCCATCTATCTTGCGTGAGTAACGATTTTGGTTACGACTTTGTATTTTCTCGTTATGTTGAAGCAGTAGGTCGTAAAGGTGACGTACTGTTTGGTTTGTCAACATCTGGCAACTCAGGCAATATTCTTAAAGCAATTGAAGCTGCTAAAGCAAAAGGCATGAAGACCATTGCACTGACGGGCAAAGACGGTGGTAAAATGGCAGGCTTGGCCGACGTTGAAATTCGTGTTCCTCACTTTGGCTATGCTGATCGTATTCAGGAAGTACACATTAAGATTATTCACATCATCATTCAGCTGATTGAGAAAGAGATGGAATAAGTTTTTAGCAGCTTCTTTTGGGCTGTATAGGTAAGGAGTTCGTTACACCATGTGTGAATTGCTCGGCATGAGCGCCAATGTCCCAACGGATATCTGTTTCAGCTTCACCGGCTTGATGCAGCGTGGAGGCCGAACTGGCCCACACCGTGATGGCTGGGGAATCACTTTCTATGAAGGGAAAGGTTTTAGGACGTTTAAAGATCCTAAGCCAAGCTGTGATTCCAAAATAGCTGAACTTGTTCAGAACTATCCGATCAAAAGCCGGGCTGTTGTCAGTCATATTCGTCAGGCGAATCGTGGTGGAGTCAATTTAGAAAATACTCACCCATTCACGCGTGAATTGTGGGGTAAGTATTGGACATTTGCTCACAATGGTCAGTTGTCTGATTATCAGGACCTGCATACGGGACGACATCGTCCGGTAGGTCAGACCGATAGTGAACTGGCGTTTTGCTGGTTGTTGAAGCAAATGGAAGATAGATACCCAGAGCCTCCTGAGGATATGGCATCGGTTTTTGTCTATGTTGCAAAGTGCTGTGATCAACTCAAAGAGAAAGGTGTATTTAACATGCTGCTCAGTGACGGTGAGTTTGTCATGACCTATTGCACTAATCACCTCTATTGGATCACCCGCCGAGCACCATTCGGTAAAGCTGCATTACTTGATGAAGATGTGGAAATTAACTTCCAGGAAGAGACAACGCCAAACGATGTTGTTTCTGTTATCGCGACTCAACCGCTTACCGGCAATGAAGCATGGCAGCGAATGAAGCCAGGCGAATATGGTTTGTTTCATTTAGGTGAATTGATTGATGGCAACGCCGCAGAGCTTACTGATGTTGCTTTTGCACCAAAGAAAGTAGCCAGCCAGGCGCCGACGGAACCTTTGGAATAATCCATTCATTCTAGCTATTAAAAAGGCAGTCAATTGACTGCCTTTTTTGATTTTTTAAATCTGCGAGAAAGAGTTAGAGGACTACTCTTCATCCTCAGCGGCAGCGTAACCGTGTTTACCGAGTTCTTTGCCATCTAACCAGGCTTTACCGTTTTGCATCTTCAGTCTGTCTTCAACCAGCCACTTCGTCACAATTGGATAGATGGTGTGCTCTTGGGTTTGCACGCGTGCTGCCAGTGTTTCCGCATCATCATCTTCAAAAACAGGCACTTTTGCTTGCAGAACAATTGGGCCACCGTCTAGCTCTTCCGTCACAAAATGGACACTGGTGCCGTGTTCTTTATCTTTTGCATCAATGGCACGCTGGTGGGTGTGCAAGCCTGGATATTTTGGCAGCAGGGAAGGGTGAATGTTGATCATCTTCCCCATGTAATGCTGGACAAACTCGCTGCTGAGAATGCGCATGTAACCGGCCAGAATGACTGCGTCAGGTTTGTACTGATCGATTTGTTTCATTAACTCAGCATCAAATGCGTCGCGTGATTCAAATGCTTTTGGATCGACAAAATGGCCATCAACATTGAATTTTTTCGCTCGCTCTAATCCGTAAGCATCCGCTTTATTTGAGAAAACGGCAGCAACTTGTGCGTTAGGCATATTCGCTTCACACGCTTCCAGTATCGCTTGTAGGTTACTGCCACTACCAGAAATTAGGACCACTATGTTTTTCATGATGTTGAGACTGCCTTACTATTGTAGGTTTTCTAAATTACCTACTATTGAAATGGTTTTCGAGTTCCAGATAGCAGAATGAGGACCTAGTGTCCTCATTCTTTTTATTTTGTGAGCGAGAATCGCAAGTTAGTTAATTTCAACTTGTTCTTCATTTGCTTCCGCTTGAGCGATTTCACCAATCACCCATGCGTTTTCGCCTTCTTCTTGTAGAAGTGCAACTGCTGCTTCAGCTTGTTCTTTAGGTAGGGCAACGATTAGGCCAACACCACAGTTAAATGTACGGTACATTTCGCGGGTTTCTACGTTACCTTTCTCTTGTAGCCATTGGAAAATCACTGGCCATTCCCAGCTGTTACCGTCGATCACTGCTTTAGTGCCTTCAGGTAGTACGCGAGGGATGTTTTCCCAGAAACCACCACCAGTGATGTGTGAGATAGCGTGAATGTCGTGCTTCTCAATCATCTTCAGTGCTGATTTGATGTAAATCTTAGTTGGTTCAAGAAGGTGTTCACCGATAGTACGGCCTTCCAGTAGTTCGTTTTTGTCAGCACCAGAAACTTCAAGGATTTTACGAACCAGTGAGTAACCGTTTGAGTGTGGACCGCTAGAACCTACAGCGATAAGTGCATCACCAACCGCAACTTTAGTGCCGTCAATGATATCTTCTTTCTCTACTACGCCAACACAGAAACCAGCAACGTCGTAGTCTTCGCCTTCATACATTCCAGGCATTTCAGCAGTTTCACCACCGATAAGTGCACAACCAGCTTGCACACAACCATCCGCGATACCAGAAACAACATCTGCCGCGGTGTCTACGTCTAACTTGCCTGTTGCGTAGTAATCTAAGAAGAACAATGGCTCAGCACCTTGCACGATTAGATCGTTTACACACATAGCAACAAGGTCGATGCCGATGGTATCGTGCTTGTTCATATCCAGTGCCAGGCGAAGTTTCGTACCTACACCGTCGGTACCAGAAACCAGTACAGGTTGTTTGTATTTCGTTGGTAATTCGCATAAAGCGCCAAAACCACCGATACCACCCATCACTTCAGGGCGACGAGTACGTTTAACCGCACCCTTAATACGATCTACAAGCGCATTGCCTGCATCAATATCTACACCAGCGTCTTTATAGCTAAGAGAAGAGTTATTACCACTCACAGGGAAGTCCTCGGTATTTAAGTTGGATATGAAAACGGCGCTATTCTACCAGTGCTTAAATACAGATAGCAAACGTTTGCGCGAGTTTTTTTCTTTAGTCATATATCCTGATTTCCTAGTGGAAATCGTGTATAATCTGAAGGTTTGTTTAAATATAGCCAACTATAGCCGGAGATGGACATGAAAGTTGTTGAAGTAAAGCACCCTCTAGTAAAACATAAAATTGGTCTAATGAGAGAAGGTGATATCAGCACAAAGCGTTTTCGTGAGTTAGCGACAGAAGTCGGTAGCCTACTTACTTACGAAGCGACAGCAGACTTTGAAACTGAGAAAGTTACTATCGAAGGTTGGAATGGTCCAGTAGAAGTTGACCAAATTAAAGGTAAAAAAGTAACAGTAGTGCCAATCCTTCGTGCTGGTTTGGGTATGATGGATGGTGTTCTTGAGCACATGCCAAGTGCACGTATCAGTGTAGTCGGTATTTACCGCGACGAGGAAACGCTAGAACCAGTACCATACTTTAACAAGCTTGCGTCTAACATCGATGAGCGTATCGCGCTGGTTGTTGACCCAATGCTGGCAACTGGTGGTTCGATGATCGCGACGATCGACCTTCTGAAAGAGAAAGGTTGTAATCAAATTAAAGTTCTTGTTTTGGTTGCGGCTCCAGAAGGTATTGAAGCTCTGGAAAAAGCACACCCAGACGTTGAACTATATACAGCGGCAATTGATGAGAAGCTGAACGACAAAGGTTACATCGTTCCTGGTCTTGGTGACGCGGGTGATAAGATTTTTGGTACTAAATAAGCGCACAAAACACGCTTAATCAGTTGTGAACAAAGAAGAAAGGCTTGGTTAATACCAAGCCTTTTTTGTATAAGTCTAAGTTGATTCGACAAATTAGTTTGCTTTGTCTTCTTCCATTTGAGCGTTATCTACAACGTGGTTTTCACCCAGGTCGTGTGGAAGCACAAGGTTAAGAATGATCGCCACGATACCGCACAAGCTAACGCCTTGTAGGCTGAACTCGCCAATACCGAAAGCCATGCCGCCGATACCGAATACTAGCGTAACTGCAACGATAACCAGATTACGAGATTTGTGTAGGTCCACGTGGTTTTTGATCAGTGTGTTCAAACCTACCGTTGCGATAGAACCAAATAGCAGGATCATGATGCCACCCATGACAGGTACAGGGATTGTCTGAAGAATTGCGCCTAGCTTACCAACCAGAGCCAGAACAATAGCCGTCACTGCTGCCCACGTCATAATCACCGGGTTGAATGCTTTAGTCAGCATAACTGCGCCAGTCACTTCACTGTAGGTTGTATTTGGCGGTGCACCAACCATCGCCGCTGCCATAGTCGCTACCCCGTCACCTGCGATAGTGCGGTGAAGGCCTGGCTTTTTAAGGTAGTCTTTACCCGTTACATTTGAGATCGCCAGCATGTCACCCACGTGTTCCACAGCAGGGGCGATCGCTACAGGGATCATAAATAGAATCGCGTTAATATTGAATTCTGGTGTCGTGAAGTTTGGCAATGAAAGCCAAGCCGCCTGTGCTACTGGTGTAAAGTCAACCACACCGTATGCAAGTGACACTGAGTAACCAGCCAAAATACCACCCACGATCGGTACTAGCTTCAGGAAGCCTTTTGCAAATACACTCAATGCAATCGTCGTCAGTAGTGACACTGATGAAATCATAAGAGCGGCATCACCATTAATCAGTTGAACGCCGCCATCTCCTGTTTTACCAATCGCCATATTCACAGCGGTTGGTGCCAGGCCAAGGCCAATAACCATGATAACCGGACCAACAACCACGGGAGGCAGAATCTTATGGATAAAGCCTACGCCGCGAACTTTGATCGCTGCGCCCAGAGCAATATAAACCATGCCCGCCGCCATTAAGCCGCCCATTGTTGCGCCGATACCCCAAGTCTGGATACCGAACATAATAGGAGCAATAAACGCGAAAGAAGAGGCAAGGAAAATTGGGACAGAACGTTTAGTAATTAATTGGAAGAGGAGGGTACCGACACCGGCACCGAAGAGTGCTACGTTTGGATCGAGGCCAGTCAGAAGGGGCACTAGAACCAAAGCACCAAAAGCGACAAAGAGCATCTGAGCGCCTTGTAACGCATTTTTCATAATCATTTCCTATTTAAAGATACGCGGACAAATCCGGCGAATAGTATCACTCAGCAAACGTTTGCGACAATGATCAGATCAAACTTTTCGCCGATTTTAAGTGGCCAAATTATAGTTTTCGAGGTGTTTTATAACAAAAGTGTTTGTTTTATGAGCTGAAATTAATATTTTGGTAGATGAGCCGCAAATACAAGGATGTAATGTCGTATTTCTTACATTAGATAAGTCATTGTGGCGGATCATAATTGTTCTTACGTTCATCACATAAGCAATCAGGCACTTAAGGAAAAAGGGGGGCGAGTTAATGTACTCTACAGGACGTCCCGAAAGTGGCCTAAGCTGTTCATATTTCAAGCTATTTACCTTTGGGCTGCCTTGCTCCGGGTTTGATAGTTTTTTATTATGCGGTTTCTTGTTTAGAGGAAAATGAAAACTATGCACTATTTAGCTCTCTTATTGATAGGTTGGTTGTCCCTGCCCGTGTATGCATCAACTCAGGTAGATATCTATCATGCTGCAGTAGTCATCGACAGTGAACAGGAAAACGGTGAGTCTCTGGCTAAAGAACAAGGGATGAAAGATGTGATTGTTCGAGCAACTGGTTCTCAATCATCTTTAAACAATCCAGTTATTCAAAAGGCTTTGAGCTCAAGTTCACATTACATTTCTCAACTTGGTTATGCGCAAGTCAATGGTCAATCTAGTTTGAACATGCGTTTTAATGATAGCCAGATTGACGCGCTGCTCAAGCAAGCACAGTTACCGTCGTGGTCACCTTACAGAGCGAATATCCTTGTCTGGCTAATCGAAGAGCAGGCTTATGACCGCACGGTTACCTGGGAATATTCAGATTCCTCAAGCATCGCAGATCTGCGTTCTGCGGCAGAAGAGAGAGGATTGCCAATCACTATTCCTGTCGGCGATATTGATGATGTTACGGGTGTGAACGCGTCTGATCTTTGGGGCGGTTTCGTAGAGCCAATTGCTAAGGCCAGCCAACGTTACCCTGTTGATGCTGTACTGGTATTGCGTGCTCAAGGCGATCAAATCCGCTGGACACTTTACGATCAGCCACCATCTGCCATTCTTATTTCTCAACGCGCACCGCGCAGTGGTTCCGCTTCGGGTGCTGATGCGATTACTGCTATGGTCGATGGCATTAGCGATTACTACGCAGGTAAGAGCGCTTCCGTTGTCTCCGGCGAGTCTTCAGAAGGTATTACGATGAAAGTCGTTAACATTGCTTCAGCCTCTGATTTCTTCCGTTTAGAAAGTGCATTGAAGAAACTCAACTCGGTTGCAGGGAGTGAGATTAAACGTATTCAAGGTAATGAGTTGACGCTTAAACTTCATCTATTGGCATCAAAACAGGCCTTTGAACAAGAAGTGTCATCAATATCTCAACTCGCGGTGCATGAAGAGCCGAATAAGCCAGTTGAAGAGCGACTTCCTGTGCTGGTGACACAAGAGCCAACCTCAACGGACACATTGACAGATAAAGAGCAAGTAAACTCGCATGTAGTGATGGCTGAGGCTGAAATGCCGGTTCATGAAAGGCAGGAATCAGAGTCTGTCACTGTAGAGCCAGCGCAAGAACAGTATGATGTCATATACGAGTGGACCGCTCGTCAACGTTCTTAAAGTAAAATAATAACGTTTTCCAAATAATAAAAAGAGTCGCAAATCGCGACTCTTTTTTTGACACTTTGAAAGTGCTTATTTATTGAACTTGGCTTTTTCTTCTTTTTCTACTTGGGATAAGCGTTTGAGCTTTAGCCCGAGCTCTTTGCCTCGTGCGCGCGCAAACAGAATATTGCCGAAAAAGCCTAAAGTAGTCAGCACCAGTTCAACCACCGCTAACCAACGTTCCCCATTATCGACGTACAGGATGGTCAGCCCATGCAGGAAGTAAAGCATTAGCACGAAATTAGCCCAAGCATGCGTGTAAGGTTTACCAGCCAAAATACCCGGAAGAGGAAGTAACAATGGGATACACCACGCAATCGCTAAAGTTGTGCTGCTTAAGTGAGGGTGAGGCGACAATGCCAGTTGCCAGATTGCTACCCACGCCAACAAAGCCAAATTGCCAAACAAAGCCAGATATCGATAGCTTTTAGTCTGGGCACCAAGTGCAGGTTGGTCAAAAGATTGAGACATCGATTTACTATCCTTGAATTTACTAACAGCTTTTCAGCTTTAATGCTGCTGTCGCGAGTCGTTTGCCCAGTTTCTGAGCCAGACGAGCCTCGTCATTGGTAAGGCTTGGATCTTTTCCTACACTACTTGCACCGTAAGGTGTTCCACCTGACGTCGTTGAGTGCAGCTCGGGTTCCATATAAGGAATGCCAAGTAGCATCATCCCGTGATGCAACAATGGTGTCATCATGCTTTGTAGCGTTGTTTCCTGGCCACCATGCATCGAAGATGATGAGGTAAATACACACGCTGGCTTATCAATTAAGTCACCGCTTACCCACAAAGGAGTGGTTTGATCCCAGAAGTGCTTTAGAGGCGCTGCCATATTGCCAAACCAAACGGGACTGCCAAATGCGAGGCCATCGCAATTTTTCAGTTCTTCTAGAGTAACAATTGGATCGGAAGGGGTATGTGAGTGAGGTGACAATTCTTCAACTGTACGCAAAATTGCCTGGCATTGAGGAGTCGATTCGACTCCTCTTGCTATTTGTCTTGCCAGTTGTTTGGTTGCGCCATGTCGGCTGAAGTACAAAATAAGGATCTGGCAATCCATTTATAGAATATCCAACACTTGCTCTGGTGGACGACCGATTTTCGCTTTGTCGTTTGCGACAACAACAGGGCGCTCGAATAGTTTTGGATTTTGTGCCATTGCTTCGAACAGTTGTTCATCACTGACAGACGCCTCACCCAAGCCTAATTCTTTGTACTCGGCTTCTTTTGTACGCATCATGTCACGAACTGATGTGAAACCAAGCTGGGCATGAAGGGCTTTCAGTTCATCTACATTAAGTGGATTATCCAGGTACTTTACAACTTCTGGTGTCACACCATTTTGTTCAAGTAGTTCAAGAGTTTGACGGCTCTTTGAGCAGCGAGGGTTGTGATATATCACGACTGACATGGTTTTCTCCATTTCGTTATTGTAATGCCATGAATCGATCTCTTTGGATCATGAGTTGGTCAATACGAGCATCGTATCGAGCTTGTTCTAAGCTGCCCAACTGGGCCATTTTACTTGCTTCACTATAATATTGAATCGCTTTATTCCAGTTTGCCTGCAACGCCAAAATTTCGGCGCGTGCAGCTAGCTCTTCGTCATTACGTCCGAGTTCATGGTAATTCTTCGACAATAACTGCCAGCCATTGGTGTCTTCGGGGCGATCATGGGTGTAACGCTGAAGTAGGCGGACAGCTTGATCGTATTTTTTTGCCTCAAGCAGGGCATTCGCATAGTTAATGGTCAGGACTGTGTTCTGAGGGTTACGTGCAAGCGCACGACTCAACATCTCGACCGCTTTTTCAGGTTGTTTTTTCTCGATATAGAGATCACTCATCGCATCAAGATAGAACGGATTTCCTGGGTCTTGTGCCAACAGTTTTTTTAGGATTGTTTCAGCTTGAGACAAGCGTTTGCTGTCCAAATGAACCAAAGCCCTTCCGTAATCGAACGCTGGCATGATATCGGCAGAGGCATTTTTCTGTGTACGCTCAAACCAACCTAACGCGGCTGGTCCATCAATGCCTGCATAACGCGCAACGATCCGTGCCCGAGCCAGATGGTAATCAATCGATGGGACGATACGCATCGGTGGATAAGCCTGTGCTCGTTGTCGACTATCAGTAATACGGTCTTCTGGCAGCGGGTGGGTAAGCAGCATCGGTGGGGGCTTACTTGCATAGCGATACTCATCCGCTAAACGCCCAAAGAAACGGGGCATGGCTTGTACATCAAAACCTGCTTTTGCCAGTGTCGAGATGCCAAAACGGTCGGCTTCTTTCTCATTCGCACGCGTATAGTTTATCTGACTCTGCATGTTACCAGCCGTCGCTGCTGTGATGGCAGCAATACCTGCTTCTGGTGCTGCAATCGAAAGAAGCAAGGCACCAGCCAATGCCGCTAATGACGCTGGTGAGCGTCTCGCTTGGTCTTCCATACTGCGAGCAAGGTGGCGCTGGGTGACGTGAGCGATTTCGTGAGCAATAACGGACGCTAACTCACTTTCACTGCGGGCATGCAGAAACAGTCCTGAATGCAAAGCGACGTAACCACCAAAAAACGCAAATGCGTTGATATTACGGTCACGTATCATGAAAAAGTGGAACGGTGTCTTTACATCTGCCGCGTTGGCGACTAGACGATGGCCGAGAGAATCAATGTACTCGTTAATTACGGGATCGTTAACAATGGGCTTACTCGCTCTGAGCATGCGCATGTAAGCATCACCATAAATTAACTCTTGGTCTATCGATAGTGTACTTCCAGCGGCAGTCCCAATATCTGGTAAGTCAATACTACTGGCGTAGGTTGCCGGCGAACTAATTGCAGCAGCAATACATAGGCAAACTAGCGATCGAGTGCGTTTTAACATACGTTTTAAAGGTTCTCCCAAATACCTAAGCAAGTGGTTGGAGGTAGGGTACCTCTCAACGCTACCACTCTACTTTATGCTCATCCTGCCGGATGAGTGCGCTAGCAATAAGACCGAGAATAAATGAATTGGTTTCGTAAATTATTCTGTATCTTAGTGATTTCAGTTTCCGGTTAAATCATGTCAGAATAGCTAGCTCCAGCTCAAAAAGCCGTTACAATACAACCCTATCATAAGTGCAGAGCAATACAATGGAATCCATGTTACTTGATTTGCGCGCGCAACGCTGCCCCTTGGCACTGTTACTCGCTAAGCGTCACACTGCCGAGGCCTTTCAGGGAGAAAAGCAGCGGTATCATAAGCTTGTCATCAAAGTGATGGATAACAGCTCTAAGCAAGATATTGTGAAATACCTAAACGCTCAGGGATACATGGTTGATTGCCAACCAACATCAGATCACTACACATTGACTGTTCTCAATAAGGAATCCGTTTAAGATGTTCGAAATGGTAAATCGTTGGTATCAACGTCGATTTTCAGACCCACATGCCGTGAGCCTTGTAGCGATCCTGCTGTTTGGCTTTATCACCATTTATTTCTTCGGTCATCTCATTGCACCACTGCTTGTTGCAATTGTATTGGCCTATTTACTGGAATGGCCAGTGGTGCAAATGTGTCGTTTAGGCATGCCCCGAACGCTCTCGGTTATCATCGTACTGCTGGTTTTCATCAGTCTGATGTTGATCGCTTTATTTGGGTTGGTTCCAACTATTTGGACTCAGGTTGGCAACCTAATTAACGATATTCCAAATATGTACAATGGCTTACAAAAAATCATTGTGTCATTGCCTGAACGTCATCCAGAGCTGGCTAATATGCAAATCGTTGAAACTATTGCGACGAATGCGAAAAACCAGGCGTTGAGTCTTGGGGAGAGTGTGGTCAAAGGTTCATTGGCTTCTCTAGTCAGTCTGGCGACGTTAGCGGTGTACTTAATTTTGGTCCCTTTACTGATTTTCTTCCTGCTAAAAGATAAAGAAGTGATGCTCGGTATGGCCAGCGGTGTGTTACCTAAGAACCGTAAGCTAGCGAATAAAGTCTGGCATGAGATGAATCAACAAATCTCGAACTACATTCGCGGTAAAGTGCTGGAAATATTGATCGTCGGGAGTGTCAGCTATGTCACCTTCGCGATTTTGGATTTGCGTTACTCTGCGTTGTTAGCGGTAGCGGTGGGTTTATCGGTACTTATTCCTTACATTGGTGCGGCGGCGGTAACCGTACCAGTGGCTATTGTCGGGTTGTTCCAGTGGGGACTAACTCCGCCATTCTATTGGTTACTTGTCGCTTATGGCATCATCCAAGCACTAGATGGAAACGTACTGGTTCCGGTTCTTTTCTCTGAAGCAGTGAACCTGCATCCCGTAGCCATTATTGTCGCAGTGTTAGTCTTTGGCGGTCTGTGGGGCTTCTGGGGAGTATTCTTCGCAATCCCTCTAGCGACATTGGTCAAAGCAGTTTGGAATGCGTTACCTAGCCCTGATGAGCACGAGTCAGCCGAGCAAGAATAACTCTGAGGCCGGTAAGTCATTACCCGGTGCACACAACAATAAAAAGCCCAGCGACTTCAAAAGTGCTGGGCTTTTTGTTTTGTATTACGAATACGTGATTTTTAAGCGTTTTCGTTCAGATAATTTAAAACCGCTTCGTGGTGGTCTTTGGTTTTGAACTTGTTGAACACGTGTTCAATCACGCCTTCTTCGTTGATTAGGAAGCTGATTCGGTGGAGTCCGTCGTAGACTTTACCCATGAATTTTTTTTCGCCCCAAACACCGAACTGTTCTGCAACCGCATGATCTTCATCAGAAAGTAGGGTGAAGTTAAGTTCATCACGTTCGATAAACTTACCGAGACGTTTTACAGGATCGATGCTGACGCCGAGAACAACAACATTGTGTGCGTCGAGTTCTGCTTTAACGTCGCGTAGACCTTTTGCTTGTACGGTGCAGCCTGGGGTCATGGCTTTAGGGTAAAAGTAGAAAAGTACTTTCTTGCCTTTAAAATCACCAAGAGAAACAGTGTTGCCGTCTTGGTCGAGCAAAGAGAAGGCTGGCGCTGGCGAGCCTGCTGTCAGCGTGTTCATTATGATTTCCTTTACTTTATGGTGTGTTTTTAATGAAATTCAGAGAACCTTGTACGTTGAGCGACTTACAAAGTTCATCGAAATCTTCTTGGAGCTGCATAAGATTACAATCGGCGCTGACCGATGCAGTAATGGCGATGTGGAATTGATCGACATCGGCCTGAATTTTAGCTTTGTTGATAGTTTGTGCACTAAGTGAATCTAATCCAATCTGCTGGTCGGCGAAGAACTGAGTAAATTTTTCGGTTAGTCCCGGGCGATCTTCTGACTCAATAAAGACTTCCATGGCGTAACTGTTATCAAGTAACTCATGGGCAGCGGTGCGTTTCATTATCGTGATCAGGTCGTGTTCTTGTCCTAATAAAGGCATCTGAGTTTCAACGCGCGTAATATTCGTAGTGTTACCAGTCAGCAGCATGATGAGGGTAAATTCATTGCCGAAAATAGCGATGCGGCTATCGACAATATTACAGCCAGCTTGCGTAACGAGCTTTACGACTTGGTTACAGATGCCTGGACGGTCCGTTCCAACTGCTGTAAGTACCAGATGTTGCTTCATAAATGAGCTTCTTGTCCTTTGTTCAATAAAAAGATGTTAGCACAGATATGGTGGAGAAATATCGAGCCAGTTCTTTTTTTGGTTTTTTGCTGCTGTACGCTCTGGGCAACGGTTGAGCGACGGACAACCCGCAAGCGAGCAAAGGCAATAATCCCTTTGGGCGTGTTTGGTTGGGTTAAAACCATACCATTTATTCTCACGACACTTTCGGTCAGCTTATGTTTTACAAGATGATTTTTTTATTCACTCAAGTATGACTTGATAAAGCGCCTCAAAGAGTATATTTCTGAGCGTAGTGGAAATGAGGTCTTTCTTTTGCTGACGCCTTGTTCATCAAGAATTGAATTAGTTAACTAACACAACTATCAAATTTAGTGGGAATCAGGCCAAATCAGTAATTAAGTTGCTAGATCTCTAACATCTGATAATTATTCACTCATTTGTACTTTGTAAGCGAGTTTACGCTCTTGTGTTTTTCAATCGCATTACAGTACCATGCAGAAAGAACTAAATAAGGGAGATAAACATGTTTTCAGGAAGTATCGTAGCGCTGATTACGCCATTCAAAGCAGATGGTGAAGTAGACTTTGATAGTTTACAAAGGTTAGTAGAGTACCATATTGAATCAGGTTCAGACGGTATTGTGGCTGTAGGCACAACCGGTGAGTCAGCGACTCTGACGATTGAAGAGCATGTAAAGGTCGTTAATAAGGTTGTAGAGTTTGCCAATGGTCGCATCGCTGTGATCGCTGGTACGGGTGCGAATGCAACTCACGAAGCAGTAACATTTAGTAAATTGCTGGCTGATTCTGGTATCTCTGGTTTCCTAAGCGTAACGCCATACTACAACAAACCAACACAAGAAGGTTTGTACCTGCACTATAAAGCCATCGCGGAAGCGAGTGCTATCCCACTAATTTTGTATAATGTACCGGGTCGTACTGCAGTAGATATGCTGCCTGAGACTGTGGCACGTTTGTCAAAGATTGATAATATAGTCGGTATCAAAGATGCGACGGGTGATTTAAGCCGAGTTGCTATTCATCGTGAACTTTGTGGCGAAGATTTTATCTTACTAAGTGGTGATGATGCGACGGGCTTAGAGTTTGTTAAACTTGGCGGTAATGGGGTTATCTCGGTAACCAACAATATTGCGGCTAAAGACATGGCAGACATGTTCCATTTGGCAAGTGAAGGTAAGTACGAAGAAGCAGAGGCAATTAACCAACGTTTAATGACGCTGCATAAAAACCTATTCGTCGAAGCGAGTCCGATTCCAGTTAAATGGGCGGCTCAAAAGCTTGGTTTGATCGACGATGGTAGTCTGCGTCTTCCTCTAACCACGCTTTCTGAAAAAATGCAGCCGATCGTGGAACAGGCGTTAAGGGACGCCCGTATTTATCTAGATTGAGTTACTAGGATTGACGTTCATACTGGGGGCCAATGAGCCCTCAGTGTTTTAGGAGTATAAATGAAGCTTTCAAGCCAGTTAGTGTTAAGTTCATTAGCTGTATTCGTATTGACTGCCTGTTCAGGTGGTGCAACTCAACGTCGTCAGGCAAAAGACGACTTCGAGTATTTGAACACCCCAACATTGGGTGAGTGGAATGCCCCACAAGGTGCTCAGCCTCAGTTCTATCCAAATTACGAAATTCCTCAAGGCAATTACGCTGGTGGTGTGGGTAAAAACGTTGATATTCGACCACCACAACAAGTGCTGGAACTGATCCCAGGAGCGCGTTTGGATCGCGGTACAGACGGTGAAGTGACGCTATGGTTGTTACGCAAGGAAGAACAGGATAAGGTTTGGCAAACCGTTCAGGGTATGGTCGAAGCCCAAAAAATTCCGGTTGAAAGTCAAACGAATTCTCGTATCGAAACAGGTTGGCTCACATGGGACTCTGCTGATGAAGATATGGAGATCGGCAGCCGATATGAGATCACTCGTACGGAATCAGGCGGTCGATATGGTTTTAAAGTCAGTTTAATCGACTGGCGTGAAGGCAACCAAGTTAAAGAAGTTACCCCAACAAACCGTGAACGCTACAATGTGTTCATGACCAATCTGGTGACAGCCCGATACGATCAACAAGTTCGGGAAGAAGCGCAGCGTAAAGCTCAGGAATTGGTTAAACAGATCCCTATTACCATGGGCACAGACCGCAGTGGTCTTCCAGTCATTATTGCTCGTGCTCAATATGATGTGCTGTGGCCGCGTCTGCCGGTGATTCTTCCTAAGATGGGTTTCACGATTGAGGACCGCACTCAGTCTCAAGGTACAGTAGAGGCGAAATACGCATCACCGGATGATGATTTCTGGAATGATATTGGCGTTAAACCAGTCGATCTGAAAGCCGGTAAATATACCTTCTTGTTGGGTGATTTAGGCAACCGTACATCGATTAATATTACCGATTCAGCGGGCAAACCTGTTGAAGAAGAATTCCTGAAATCACTTGTGCCTGTTCTGGCTGAAGTGGTTAAGCAGTAATTGTTCAACACATAGATAAAAGGGACCGTATGGTCCCTTTTTTGATGGTTCGATATGATATTTAGTGCTTATTGGAATCGTCGTCTTTTCCGTTTTTATCCCCATAACGCTCTCGGTCAATTTCATTCAATCGATCCAATTCGTTTTTACGGCTTTTATCCATTTGATTAAATTTCATTTTAGCCGTGTATTTCAGGGCAGCGATGTTACCGATAACCACACTCAAAACCACAATGATGATAACCCAAGGGTTGGTAAGAAATTCGATCATAACGCCTCCGGCGGTGGGGTGATATTGCGAATATAGGTAGATAAGATGCTATCTAAATTATTCAGTATCGATTCTAACCCTGCAATCTTGTGCTGTTGATTTTGTCGAATCAGCTCATCTTTTAGTATTTCTGCATCTAATTGAGCGGCACAGCGCTGACCTACGGCGTTATGGCTAATGTGCCAGGGTTCAATCGCAACGCCCCCAAGATCGTCTTTATAGGGGAAGAAAAACCCAAACTCACTGATATGCTCTTTGAGCCAGACGTAGAACTCGTGCTGATGACCTTGTAGATATTCCCAAGGCTCCAGTTGAAGTTTCTTATCCTCAGGCAATAGGTTACGAGCATAAACATCGAAATCACAGCCCCAATGATGACGACTTCCGCCTGGAAGAGCAGACCAGCGAAGAATCGCCATTATCTTCTCTTCATCGCTTAAGTGCGCTTTGTTCATTGGCTTTGAGTCTGAATCAAGAATAGGCAACTCACCTGAAAACTTCCCATTCCAAATTGTACGCTGGCGAGCAAAATCACGAAATCCGCTGGCAATTTCCATGTTGAATCCAGCTTTATTCGCTGCCTCAATCATTTTCAATAGGTCGTCCGCCACTTCTGGATGAAGTAAAAAGGCTTTCTGACCCACCATGGTTGATTGAAGGTGAGAATCGGTAGTACCTGTGAGTTGCGATGGCGTCATGTTGTTCTCATTATTTACTTACGAACGATTAGTTGGCCAGCAAATGCTTCAGCGTGTTTTGGTACATGTCGGTCAACTTCTCTAAGTCATCAACTTTCACACACTCGTTCACCTTATGAATGGTTGCGTTCACTGGACCAAGTTCCACGACCTGTCCGCCCATACGAGCAATAAAGCGACCATCAGAAGTACCACCGGTTGTCAGCAACGCAGGTTTGGTGTGGTTAACTTCATCAACGGCTGCAACGACAGCGTCAAGCAAGGCTCCAGTATCAGTCAGGAACGGGTCGCCGTTGTATGTCCAGTTAAGTTCGTAGTTAAGATCGTATTTGTCCAGCGTTTGAGTGACACGTTCAACAATCACTTCGTTGGTGAGCTCTGTACTAAAGCGTAGGTTGAACTGAACATTGAATTCACCCGGAATAACGTTTGAAGCACCAGTGCCTGCAGATACATTCGGGATTTGGAAGCTGGTTGGCGGGAAGTAATCATTACCTTTATCCCACTCTGTTGTCGCCAGCTCGTGGATGGCTAACAATGAGGAGTGAACCGGGTTATTCGCAAGGTGTGGGTATGCCACATGTCCTTGGGTGCCTAATACGGTCAGATCGCCAGTAATGGAGCCACGACGGCCATTTTTCACCACGTCACCAACAATTTCTGTACTTGAAGGTTCACCGACGATACACATATCAATGATTTCATCACGTGCCATCAGTGTTTCTACGACGCGTACTGTACCGTTAATGAAAGGGCCTTCTTCATCTGATGTAATCAAAAAGCCAATCGAGCCTTTATGATCCGGGTGCTCTGCGATAAAGCGTTCAACAGCAACGACCATCGCCGCAAGCGAACCTTTCATATCGGCCGCTCCGCGACCATGCAGATAGCCATTTTTTACGACTGGATCAAATGGATGCGTATCCCATTGTTCAAGCTTGCCTGCTGGTACTACATCAGTATGGCCAGCAAAGGCGAATAAGGGCGCTTGTGTGCCGCGGCGTGCCCAAAAGTTGGTTGTATCTTCAAACACCATGACTTCAATTTCAAAACCAAGCGCTTTTAGACGCTCGATCATTAAGTCCTGGCAACCTGCATCTTCAGGCGTTACGGATTGTCTGCTGATTAGGTCTTTAGCAAGAGCCAGTACTGGACTGTCTGTCATCCTTGAGTGTTCCTTAAATTATGAGTTAAAAATAGTAGCGTATTGATCAGCTTTAAAACCGATATGGAGTTGATCATTCACTTTTAGAATAGGGCGCTTAATCATGGCTGGATTCTCGACCAACAGTTCAACGGCGTTTTCTTCATTGAGAGAATCTTTCTGTTCCTGCGTCAGTTGGCGGTAAGTTGTACCACGTTTATTGAGTACAGTCTCCCAGCCTAAAGCATCACAAAATTCCGTCACCAGAGACGTATCCACACCTTGTTTGCGATAATCATGAAATTCATACGCGATATTTTGCGCTTCTAGCCACTTTTTGGCCTTTTTTATCGTGTCGCAGTTTGGAATACCGAACATGGTAATCGTCATATTGTTTCCTTTTCTCTTATATCTAGTCTTAGGCACCTAATGTACTTAAGCAATTCTCGGCTGTTCACGCATCCTACCAAGAAGCAACCAAACTGACAAAATGCTACAGAGAATAATTATCTGTCTCTTAGTGTTTCTGAGTGACGAGGTGTAGGCGTTGATAACTTACAAAATGAGCCTATGTCGAACTCTATTTGTAGGAATTTGAGTAAAATGACACCAAATTCGATTGGAAAAGTCGAGTTATTGATCGAACGCAACATCTTATGGTGCAAAAACGAAATAATGACTCAGCACAATTTGAGGAGGTGTCAATGGAATTGAGTCCTGTTTTTGCAAGGCGGCTATATTTGGCCTTGTTGGTCGAAAACCTGGAAAGGCCAAATGTACCAAAACTAATCGAAAAAACGGGGTGGCCTCGTCGTACAATTCAAGATGTACTCAAGGCATTACCTGGAATCGGGATCGAGCTTATATTCGTTCAAGATGGTCGGCGTCACAATGATGGCTACTACCAACTTTCGGACTGGGGACCTTTTGATAGCCAATGGGTTCTGGAGCGAGAGAGCGATATCGCTATTAGCCTAGGATTTCGTGCGTAAGCCAGCAATCGCTGGCTTTTTTTCTTTGTATCCCTGCGCTCTTAGATGCTTGGCCAAAAGGCGTTAGTTACAGCGGTAAGCTGTGCCTAACACGGTGAAAGATGTCACGAAATATTGTGGAGAAATCATAAAGACCGTATCGGCATTGATGGCCATGGCATTATTTTTTAGATCGTTGATTGCGCCTTCTATCATGTCGTCATTCGAGTAGAACAGGTAGCTATACCAATGCCCTTCGCTGCCCGTTACGTCGCCTAAATACTGACACTGTGCTGGATCAAACTGGCTATCAATTCGAAGCTCGACTTGCTGACTTTTTGTGTGTGGGTCTATCGGTGTGGTTGAGCAGCCGAAGAGTGCGACCATCGTGCTGACAACAATCATGTGACGCATGTTATTTCCCCATAAGAATGAACGCAGCGAACCCTATCCAACTGAGCACAAGCAATACCCACGGAAGTGCAGATGAATTAGACGATTTCGATTCTACGCTAGCTTGCGTTTCTTCTTCTGTCATTTCATCGCTCTGACGTTGTCTATCTCTAATCTGCTTTTTTCTCGCTCTGTCTGCTTGGCGGTTTCGTTCTTTTTGTTGCTTCTTATATAGCGCGATGCCTTTTTCTATCCCTTGAGCGATCAGCTTGGTTTGTTCTTCGCTTTGCCCCGGTTTCTGAGTCGCCCGGGCAATGTTCATCGCTTCATTCTGGGTTTCTAAAGAGGGTACAGGTGCTGCTGGGGTTTTCTTTCTCATGGTTTTATTCACTCGGCTTATAGGAGCCTGCATCTTGAAATCACTGAAGGATAGTTTACCTGCCAAATGGGTTGAAATGAACTGCTACGCTCAAGTTCTGAGCATGCTTCTGGGTGTGTGCGACATTTCTGATGTTCCAGGGTACTGCATTGCAGTTTCTTGGCGATCAGGTAAAGTGACGGCTGTAAGTGATTAAAGAAGAAGATATTGTGCGCTACGCTATTGATCAATATGACGCTCATGGATTTTTGAAAGCGCCGTTTTTAGTCTGGTTAGGATGGATGTTTCTTGCCAGATCTTGGGTCGTGTTCGCCATGGCGGGGGTCAGCCGTGAAAGTGGAAGCAAACTGCTGTCGATTGTTTACCCGGATTCGAGCACGCTCTATTTGGGTTTGCTAGTGGGTATCCCGAGCCTGTTATTTATGTGGCTAATGGGATTACGCCAGCCTGATCGCAAGTGGGTAAATAAAATAATGCGCTTTGGTCGAGAGATGACTTTGATCTTGTGCGGTATTCAACTCGCTCAGACCATGTATCATGTGTATCTGGAACACGGGGTATTCAATTGGGCAAACGCTCTTACCATCACCTTATTAACCTGGTTTATGATTTACCTTGTCAACGGAAGGTGGGTAAAAGACTGTTTTAATGTGCCACAATTTGAGCATGATAAAGAACAGACTTCAAAGAATTAAAAATCAATAAATTCCCGCAAAGGGGCAAAGTTTAGAGGAAATTTTAATGTTACAAGCTCAAACGGCAATCGTGCCAGAAGCAGGACCATTTGCACTCTACACTCAACTGAAAGTGAACCAAAATCGTGACAACGTATTGGCGAAGCTCAAAGCGCTTCCAGAGCTGGTTGAAGAGTTAAATAACAGTCAGCCAGGTGCAGAGCTGACGCTTTCTATTGCATTCACAAAATCGTTCTGGCAGCACTTGAATATTGACGCACCTGAAGAGCTCATTGACTTCCCACAGTTAGGGGAAGGGGATATTGTTGCTCCAGCAAGTGATGTCGATGTACTCATTCACTGTCACTCTACACGCCATGATCTGCATTTTTACGTACTGCGTAAGTTTCTTGCAGACACCGTTGAAGATATAACTGTGGTTGATGAAACTTACGGATATCGTTACCTTGATGCGCGTGACATGACCGATTTTATTGATGGCACTGAAAACCCGAAAGGCGATGCTCGTGCCGACGTAGCATTGATCAAAGAAGGTCCATTTGCAGGTGGTAGTTATGTGATGGTTCAACGCTTTGAGCACAACCTTCCGGCATGGAACCGTTTGAATGTAAAAGCACAAGAAAAGGTTATCGGCCGCACCAAGCCAGATTCTGTTGAGCTGGAGGATGTTCCGGCTGCGTCACACGTTGGTCGTGTAGACATTAAAGAAGAAGGTAAAGGGTTGAAGATTGTTCGTCACAGTTTGCCATACGGTACAGTGACCGGCGCTCACGGTCTACTGTTCATCTCTTACTGCCATACTCTGCACAACATCAAAGTGATGTTAGAGAGCATGTATGGCGTTACCGATGGTAAGACTGACCAAATGCTGCGCTTTACTAAGGCGGTAACTGGTGCGTACTTCTTTGCCCCATCTCAGGAAATGCTAGCGGAGCTGGCTATCAAATAAGCCTCTGTTTCACATTTTTAAAGCCTTCCATTCTGGAGGGCTTTTTTGTGTCGGTTGCCTTTTCTTCCCTGTTCGTGTTTCTAAAACCGCTCAACTTTCCGCTAATTTGGCAGATCAATTACGGCTATCAACGTTAAGACCAATACTCCTGCACAAGTTGTACAGCTCAGGAGGGAAAGGAGAAAAAAACTGCCTGTATCGACAGATGAAAAAGAAGCTTTAGTGAAAATTTAACGCTTTCTCTGTTTTTTATCTATTTCGTCACATATCTTCTTTCAAGTTAACTTTTTCAAAAAAAATGGAAGATTTTTGCTAAAGAAATCAGGTTGCGTGTCGTTAATAAAAGTAACTTTGAGAGAACTACTTGGTTTTCCGAGACGTCGGAAACCGCTACATCGGAAAATCAATTGGAGAAATCACCATGGCAGTAAATGTAAATACAAACGTATCAGCGATGACCGCTCAGCGTTACCTAAACAGCGCAAATTCAGCGCAGCAATCTTCAATGGAGCGCTTGTCTTCTGGCTTTAAGATCAACAGCGCAAAAGATGACGCTGCAGGCCTGCAAATCTCGAACCGTTTGAACGTGCAAAGCCGTGGTTTGGATGTGGCGGTTCGTAACGCGAATGATGGTATCTCGATTGCACAAACTGCTGAAGGTGCGATGAATGAAACCACTAACATTTTGCAACGTATGCGTGACTTATCACTGCAATCGGCAAACGGCTCGAACTCAAAAGCAGAGCGTGTGGCCATTCAGGAAGAAGTCACCGCACTGAATGATGAGCTAAACCGTATCGCGGAAACAACATCGTTTGGTGGTAATAAACTGCTTAACGGTACTCACGGCACTAAATCTTTTCAAATTGGCGCAGATAATGGCGAAGCAGTCATGCTTGAATTGAAAGATATGCGTTCTGACAACAAAATGATGGGTGGCGTAAGTTATCAGGCTGAAAACGGCAAAGATAAAGACTGGAGAGTGTCAGCCAATAATTCAGAACTGACAATCAATCTGACAGACAGCTTTGGTCAAGAGCAAAGTATCTCTGTTAACGCCAAAGAAGGCGATGATATAGAAGAGTTAGCGACGTACATCAATGGTCAAACTGATCTGGTAAAAGCATCTGTCGATGAAGATGGCAAACTGCAAATCTTTGCTGGCAACAACAATGTGGACGGCGAACTATCATTCCGTGGTTCTCTATCTCGTGAGCTAGGGCTGGATGAAGGTAAAAAAGTCACCGTGGATTCTATTGATGTAACGTCTGTGGGCGGAGCACAAGAGTCTGTCGCGATTATCGATGCCGCTTTGAAGTATGTAGACAGCCACCGTGCAGAACTGGGTGCATTCCAGAACCGCTTCAACCATGCAATCAACAACTTGGATAACATTAACGAGAACGTGAACGCGTCGAAGAGCCGTATCAAAGATACTGACTTCGCGAAAGAAACGACGGCGATGACCAAGGCTCAAATTCTATCGCAGGCGTCAAGCTCAATACTTGCGCAAGCGAAACAAGCGCCAAACTCAGCGCTGAGTCTGCTAGGTTAAGCGTTATACCTACCTTAACCCAAGACTAGAACCACATTGGCTCGTGGTGAGAGATGAGCGAGTAAACCCAGCTTCGGCTGGGTTTTTTTCTGCCTTTACAAAGTGCAGCGAGGAAATAATCACTCACGTCAGACGTCCGTCACATTTCTGTAAGTAGAGGAAATGAATCGCAAATATTGGAAATTTATCCTAAAGGATATGCATCGTTCGCCGTTAAAGAGACTGAGAGAAATGAGATATACCTGAGTGAGGTGAGAGACACGACGGTATATTGGCAAACATAAGGAGATCAAATATGGCGATTAACGTTAATACTAACGTTTCTGCGATGACCGCGCAGCGTTACCTGAATCAGGCGGCTGCAGGTCAACAAAAATCAATGGAGCGTTTGTCTTCGGGTTACAAAATCAATAGCGCGAAAGACGATGCTGCAGGTCTACAGATTTCAAACCGTTTGAACGCACAAAGCCGTGGTCTCGACATGGCAGTGAAAAACGCGAATGACGGTATTTCTATTGCACAGGTTGCTGAAGGTGCAATGAATGAATCGACCAACATCCTGCAACGTATGCGTGACCTATCGCTTCAATCTGCGAACGGCTCAAACTCAAAAGCAGAACGTGTAGCGATTCAAGAAGAAGTGACAGCGTTAAATGACGAGTTAAATCGTATTGCTGAAACGACTTCATTCGGCGGGAACAAACTTCTTAACGGTACTTACGGTACACAATCTTTCCAAATCGGCGCTGACTCAGGCGAAGCGGTGATGCTTTCGATGAGCAGCCTGCGTTCTGATACTTCTGCAATGGGGGGTAAGAGCTACGCAGCAGAAGAAGGCAAAGATGCATCTTGGGCTGTGGGTAAAAATACTGAGCTAACATTGAGCTACACCAATAAGCAAGGTGAAGAGCAAGAGCTGACTATCAACGCGAAGCAAGGCGACGATATCGAGCAGCTAGCGACTTACATTAACGGTCAGAGCGACGACGTAAAAGCGTCGGTAGGTGAAGACGGCAAACTGCAAGTGTTTGCTTCTACTCAGAAAGTGACTGGTGAAGTAGAGTTCTCGGGCAATCTGGCTGATGAAATTGGCTTCGATGATGCAAAAGATGTCACGGTTCAAGACATTGATGTTACCTCTGTAGCGGGATCACAAGAAGCGGTGGCAGTTATCGACGGTGCGCTTAAGTCAGTGGACAGCCAGCGTGCGTCTCTGGGAGCGTTCCAAAATCGCTTCAATCACGCAATCAATAACCTAGATAACATCAATGAGAATGTGAATGCGTCGAAGAGCCGTATTAAAGATACTGACTACGCGAAGGAAACCACGGCGATGACTAAGTCGCAAATCCTTCAGCAAGCGAGTACTTCAATTCTGGCGCAAGCGAAGCAGTCACCATCTGCAGCGCTAAGCTTATTGGGCTAATCTGGCTCACTCAGAGCTAAAGCGATAGTTTTTATCGTTAGCGCGTTAAGTTGGAAGGGAGATTGTAATGGAAATATCCTCCTATACATCGAATATCCAGTCTTACGGTGCAGAGGATGGCACCAAAGTTGCTAGTAAAAACGGCTATGGCATAGGCGTGCCGGGTCCAGCAAGTTCTTCCGGTGATGTTGCGCTGCACAAAGTGAAAGGCACCGAACACGACTTCTCTGTGCAGGCTGCGATTGAGATGGTGGAAAGCCGTCAGGAGCTAAACAGGGAAGAGCGTGAAAAAATGGTGGCACAAATGAATGCGTTTGTGACTTCCATAAATAAGGGAGTAGCGTTTCGCGTGGATGAAGAATCTGGCAGAGACGTTGTGACGATTTACGAAGCCACAACAGGCGACATAATTCGTCAAATCCCTGATGAAGACATGCTGGTAGTACTGCGTCGTCTAGCTGAGCACACAGCTAACAGCGGTTTGTTCGTTGAAAAAGTGTAAGTCGTTTTTGAGGTGATTTAATGAGTTTAGGCCCTGTGGGGATGTCTGGTGGCATGGATATCAATGCCATGGTCAGCAAAATTGTCGATTCTGAGCGTGTGCCAAAGCAGCAACGTATCAACAATGAACGCACGACTATAGACGCCAGCATCAGTGCTTATGGGCGACTCAGAGAATCATTGGATACGATGAAAAACCTCATGGCGAACTTTCGTCAAGAGAAGGCCTTTGCCGCTCGAACGGTTGAGACCACGGACGAAAAGGTCGTCTCTGCTACAGCAACTACCGATGCAATAGCAGGCAAATATGCGGTCGATGTGTTGCAGCTTGCGCAGAGCCATAAAGTCGCGTCTGATGTTTTGCCCCAAGACGCGAAGTTTGGCCCGGGTAAGCTGCATATTTCGCTCGGTGATGACAGCTTTACGATTAATGTCCGTTCAAACGCTAAGCTCGTTGATGTCGTGCGCGGTATTAACGGCGAAAAAGATAACCCCGGTGTACGAGCCTCGCTCATCAATGATGTTGAAGGGGCACGCCTTATCCTCGCCTCTAACCTTTCTGGCAAGGAGCATCAAATTAAAATCACCGTGGATGCCAAGCAAGGTAATCCACTGGAAAAATTTGCTTACCAGGCACAAGCGAAGTTTCAAGATTATCTTGGTATGAATGAAGTTCAGGCTGGTCAGGACTCGGTTGTGCTGCTCGACGGTGTTGCGAGGCTATCCAGCCACAACAACGTGATTGAAGACGCGATAGAAGGTGTTGACCTTACCTTGAAGGGTCAATCAGACCCAAACCAAGCGCCCGCTGAGATTGGTGTTGAGTATGACCGCCAGGGCGTTCGTAGCGATATAGATAACTTTGTCGCCGCTTATAACTCGTTCTACCAGACTTCTCAGGCGTTAGCGAATGTCGACCCGCTTACCGGGCAAAAAGGCCCTTTATCGGGAGACAGCACAGTGCGAAGTGCTGACGCCAGGCTGAAATCGGTCTTCTCCTCGCAAATTGACAAAGCGCCAGAAAATCTTAAGTCACTGACTGAGTTTGGTATCACTACCACGCGTCAGGGGACACTCGAAATCAATTACGACATGCTTGATCGGCAGTTGAATAACCACTTCAATGATCTGGAAAAGTTCTTCGGTGGCAATACGGGGTTTGCGAAACGAATCGAAGACGCGATCCACGGCATCACTGGTGTTACCGGTAGTATCCGTACCCGAGAAAAAAGTCTTACTGAACAAAACTATCGTCTCAATGATGATCAAGTAGCATTAGATCGCCGCATGGAAAGTATAGAGAAACGTACCTACGCGAAGTTCTCCGCCATGCAAGATGCCACCGGTAAAATGCAAGGTCAGTTAGGGGCGCTAATGAGTGCTTTGGGCTAATCGATGAAAAGTGAACTCATAGAAATTCATGATGTAGATCTGTACATTAACCGCGAACTGAAAAAAGTTGAGATAAATACTGAAGAAATAACAAGACTGGTCGATATCAGGGAACGGTTATTGCGAAACTTGCTACCAATTGTTCAACAAAATCCGCTGGTTAAGCAGGATGAAGAGTGGCAAGACTTACTCGCTCGCACCAAAAGTATTGTTGAGCTGATGCAATCAGAAACGTCAAAGACCAGTAAAGAGCTGCACAAATTGCGCTATGGCCAACGTTCACTTCAGCAGTACAAAAAGTTTATTTAAAAAGAGGATTACTATGCGCGGATCTTTGCAAGCATACAAAAAGGTATCAGTCGACAGCCAGCTAAGCGCGGCTTCTCCGCACAAAGTCATTCAGATGCTAATGGCTGGTGCGATTGAGCGCCTTATTCAAGGTAAAGCAGCCATGCAAGCCGGTAACATTCCGGTCAAAGGCGAGCGCTTAGGTAAAGCGCTGGACATTATCATTGCGTTACGCAGTTGTCTGTCGATGGATGATGGTGGTGATATTGCTTCAAACTTAGATTCACTTTATGAGTTTATGATTACGCAGATTTCTTCGGCTAACCATAAAAATGATTCGCAAGCTATTGATGATGTTATTGATATCATTCGAGAGATAAAATCGGCCTGGGATCAGATCCCGGCAGAGTTTCATAATTTAACTGCAGCTGAAGTTGGTATTTGATAATTAAAACAAATGGTTATATTTACTTGAATATATATTAATCACTTAAGCAACAAGTTGTGCAGCAAGGTCACAATCGCGCCCAGAGCCCTCATTTGCTTGGTTGCCTTATTTTTTTATTCAAATAAAATAGCCGCCATTAGTAGCCCTAATGGCTTTTTTTGTTGCTGATTTTCCTATGCCTATCGTGAATTGAGTGTGGCGTTTCTGCCCTTCTAAACACTCATTTGGGCTCATCAAGGTTTGGCCGCAACATACCCCAAAATAAAGGCAATCATTCTTACTTATGCAAGGTTTGGCAAAGCTGCTTGTAATTGATGACGATGCTTCAAGTCGTTTAAATTTAAGCAATATATTGGAATTTGTTGGAGAAAGTTGCGAAGCTGTCAGTTCTGAACAGTTGGGCGACATTGATTGGTCTGAACTATGGTCTGGATGCATTGTAGGTCACACTACTTCAGATATGGCGGCTGCCACCGTTATGGCTCATCTTCATGATGCTTACCATATTCCACTGCTTGTTATGGGCTGCTTTCCGTTGTCTGTTGACGACCTGCCAAGCTATGTCGGAGAACTGGAACTGCCGCTCAATTATCCGCAGTTAAGTAATGCTTTGCGTCATTGCAAAGACTTTCTCGGCCGTAAAGGTGTGAATGTGATCGCAAGTGAGCGAAAAAATACACTTTTCCGCAGTTTGGTCGGTCAGAGTCGCGGTATTCAGGAAGTGCGCCACCTTATTGAGCAAGTCGCGAAAACCGAAGCGAATGTTCTGATTCTTGGTGAATCTGGCACAGGTAAAGAAGTTGTAGCACGTAATATCCATTACCATTCCACATACTCAAATGGTCCATTTGTGCCAATTAACTGTGGTGCGATCCCTCCTGAGCTTTTAGAAAGTGAATTGTTTGGCCATGAAAAAGGGGCTTTTACTGGTGCTTTGACGTCGCGTAAAGGTCGATTTGAGTTGGCCGACGGCGGTACGCTGTTTCTTGACGAGATTGGCGATATGCCGATGTCAATGCAGGTGAAGTTACTGCGCGTGTTGCAAGAGCGATGTTTTGAGCGGGTGGGCGGCAACAATACCATTAAGGTCAATGTTCGGGTGGTGGCGGCAACACACCGCAATCTAGAGAGCATGATTGAAGAGGATACGTTCCGTGAAGACTTGTTCTATCGCATCAACGTATTCCCAATTGAGATGCCAGCGCTCAAAGAGCGTAAACAAGACATTCCTTTATTACTGCAAGAATTGATGGCGCGCTTAGAGGCAGAGGGTGGGCAGCCAATTTGCTTTACGCCACGTGCCATTAACTCTTTGATGGAACATGATTGGCCGGGTAACGTCCGTGAACTTGCAAATCTGATTGAGCGAATGGTGATTTTGTACCCAAACAGCTTGATTGATGTGAACCACTTGCCAACCAAATATCGTTACAGCGACATTCCGGAGTTCCACCCGGAAGGTAATCCTTTTGTTTCGATTGAAGAGCAAGAGCGTGATGTGTTCCATGACATTTTTTCGGAAGAATTTAGCTTCGATGAACTCAGCGATTTAGATCATAACGCCAATGCGCCGCAGGATCTGCCTCCAGAAGGGGTCAATCTGAAAGAACTGTTGGCTGAGCTTGAAGTCAACATGATTAGTCAGGCCCTTGAAGCACAAGCTGGCGTCGTGGCCCGAGCCGCAGACATGTTGGGAATGCGCCGCACTACATTGGTTGAAAAGATGCGTAAGTACAACTTACAACGTTAACGCTGCACTCTGGTGTAATGCCGTTCACTTAACAGCGGTCAATATAATCCAGTTTACCGTCATCCTGAACAGCGACGAAGGAGCGTGATTCAGGATCTTCTATCCGAGCACGTTGTTGTCAAAGAGTTTTCTAACTATTCTCAGCGTGCTGATATTAGATTCCTAGTCTCGCTAAGGCTCGCTGGAATGACCCTAAAAGAATCGCTAAGCGACTGGAATTTTCACTCCGGTGGACTGTTTTCTGGAACACCAAACCGTCTACATTCTTATGTCAATTTTGTGTCAACTTATTGTCGCATTGTAAGTTGCTGATAAATATAAAAATATAGCTTGGTACGCTAATTGCTTACTAGGCTTTTTATTATTTAGTGGCGATATTTCGACAGGCAGTTGATGGAAAATAACACCAACCAATCCCATTTGGACTCAGTAGAAAATCAGGTCGAACGCTATAAGCAGGTACTGGATGTGATGCCGGCAGGGGTGATCCTGCTCGATACATTTGGGGTAGTGCGCGAAGCGAACCCGGAAGCACACCGCATCCTTGAAATTCCATTGGTCAACGAGAAGTGGTTTAACGTCATTCAGGCGGCATTTGATCCGCGTGAAGATGACGGCCATGAAGTATCCCTGCGCAATGGTCGCAAAGTTCGTTTAGCGATTTCCGCGTCCGAAACTGGCCAGCTTATCCTGATCACGGATTTAACTGAAACCCGCTTGTTGCAAGCCCGTGTGAGTGACTTACAACGCTTATCGTCACTAGGGCGTATGGTGGCATCTCTTGCCCATCAAGTCAGAACTCCCTTATCCAGCGCGATGCTTTACGCGTCAAACCTGACCGCACCAAATCTTCCTCCGAATACACGCGACCGTTTTCAGAGCAAACTAATGGATCGGCTGCATGATCTGGAAAAGCAGGTGAATGACATGCTGCTCTTTGCCAAAGGTGGGGATAACAAAGTCATTCAGCCATTTACGATTGCTCAGTTGGTCGCGGAATATCAGCCAATGGTGGAAGCCGCCTTAAAAAACAACAGCATTGATTACTTTCTTGAAGTAGAAGAAGAGCATACAGGGCTGATTGGCAACGCGAACGCCATTGCATCGGCACTGAGTAACTTAGTTATGAATGCGATGCAGATGTCGGGTAAATCCTCCCAAATCGACGTTTTCTTCCGTCCGGTAAACGGCGAGCTGCGCATCTCTGTGCAGGACAACGGGCCGGGTGTACCTACAGAGTTACAAAGCAAAATTATGGAGCCATTTTTTACTACCCGTTCACAGGGAACTGGTTTAGGGCTCGCCGTAGTTCAAATGGTTTGCCGTGCCCATGACGGTCGATTGGAACTCATTTCTGAGCAGGGTGATGGAGCCTGCTTCACCATGTGCATTCCACTAGAGCGAATGCAAGCAGAAGCGCAATAAGCGGCTTCTGCCAATAACAATTACTGGAGAATCAGAATGACGCAAAGCAAAGTGCTGATCGTAGAAGACGACGAAGGTCTTCGCGAAGCCCTGGTGGATACCCTGGCTCTGGCAGGCTATGAGTGGCTGGAAGCAGACTGTGCAGAAGACGCACTAGTGAAACTGAAATCAAACGCCGTGGACATTGTCGTCTCCGATGTACAAATGGCCGGAATGGGTGGACTGGCGCTGCTCAAAAATATCAAACAGAACTGGCCGAATCTGCCTGTCCTGCTGATGACGGCGTATGCCAATATTGAAGACGCGGTCTCTGCGATGAAAGACGGCGCGATTGATTACATGGCTAAGCCATTTGCACCGGAAGTGTTGCTCAATATGGTCAGCCGCTATGCGCCAATCAAAAGTGATGACAGTGGCGATGCTGTGGTGGCAGATGAAAAAAGTCTGCGACTGTTAGCGCTGGCAGACCGCGTGGCACGTACTGACGCCAACGTCATGATTCTGGGGCCAAGTGGTTCGGGCAAAGAAGTCATGTCGCGTTACATCCATAATGCGTCAAGCCGTAAAGATGGTCCTTTTATTGCTATTAACTGTGCGGCTATCCCGGACAACATGCTCGAAGCGACGCTGTTTGGTTACGAAAAAGGGGCGTTTACCGGAGCAGTACAAGCGTGTCCTGGTAAATTTGAACAAGCGCAGGGTGGGACGATTTTGCTGGATGAAATCAGTGAAATGGACCTCAACCTGCAGGCAAAACTGCTGCGTGTACTGCAAGAGCGTGAAGTTGAGCGATTAGGCAGTCGTAAGAGCATTAAACTGGATGTGAGAGTTTTGGCAACCAGTAACCGCGATCTTAAGCAATATGTGTCGCAAGGTAACTTCCGCGATGACTTATATTACCGCCTCAACGTCTTCCCGATTGCATGGCCTGCACTGTGTGAGCGCAAAGGTGACATTGAGCCATTAGCAAAACATCTTGCTGAGCGTCATTGTGGCAAGATGGGTATGCCAGTACCGAAGTTTTCTGTATCGGCAGTAGCAAAATTGCTCGAATATTCATGGCCAGGTAACGTGCGTGAACTTGATAACGTTGTCCAACGCGCTCTTATCCTGAGTGAAAATGGCGACATTGGCACGGAACACATTCTTTTAGAAGGTGTGGATTGGCAAGACGCTAATAGCCTTCAACGAGTGATACAAAACGCTGAAGTATTGGTGCCGGATGTTAAGCCCGTTGCTCAGACTGAAAGCGTGAGTCGTATCGTGTCAGGCGGAGAAGGGTTAGGCAGCGAACTGCGTGATCAAGAATATACGATCATTCTCGATACGCTGGTTGAGTGTAACGGTCGCCGCAAAGAGATGGCCGAGAAACTTGGCATTAGCCCGCGAACGCTACGCTACAAACTGGCCAAAATGCGTGATGCTGGTATCGATATTCCTGGTTAATTTTTTGCGTGACTTATTTTTTTTTGCGTAAGTTTTTTGCGTGAAAAGTCACAGGCGAAAGTGTAAGCAGGCAATAGACACTCGCCTTCTGGCACGCGAATTGCTTTGATAATAAACAGTTTTATTAATAGTCAAACTTTTGGCTTCGGGGAAGTAATGAAAATTGATGGTATTCAGGCAGATATGCGCGCCATGATGGTAGAGGCAACGAACACCGCTCCTACGGCAACTGGTGCGAAAGTTGGGGCAGATTTTGGCGACCTTCTGACTCAGGCCATCAATAACGTAAATTCACTTCAAAAAACCTCGGGTGATCTGCAGACTCGCTTTGACCGGGGGGATGCCGATGTTTCCCTTTCTGACGTTATGATTGCCCGTAACAAGTCCAGTGTTGCATTTGACGCCACGGTTCAAATCCGCAATAAGCTCGTCGAGGCCTATAAAGACCTCATGAATATGCCAGTGTAATTTAGGTAATAAGTGTGGCAGACAAGTCTACAGATTTAACCGTCACTAATGGCGGTGCAGATGGTGTTCTGGTTGCGAACTCTGAAATGGATGTGGAAAGCCAAAATCCAGATCTAGAAGAACGCAGTGCTTCCAAGCTCGATATGGCAGTCGGCGACCTGGATTTACTTCGTCAGGTCGTACTCGTGCTGTCGATTTCTATCTGTGTCGCTTTGATCGTGATGCTGTTCTTCTGGGTGAAAGAGCCAGAGATGCGTCCGCTTGGCGCTTACCAGACGGAAGAACTGATCCCAGTTCTTGATTATCTTGATCAGCAAAAAATTGATTACAAGCTGGACGGCAATACCGTGTCCGTGGAAGCAAGTGACTACAACTCCATTAAGCTTGGTATGGTACGCGCTGGTGTGAATCAGGCAACGGAAGCTGGCGATGATATCTTGCTGCAAGATATGGGCTTTGGGGTTTCTCAGCGTTTGGAGCAAGAGCGCCTGAAACTCAGCCGTGAGAGGCAACTCGCTCAGGCAATTGAAGAGATGAAACAGGTTCGTAAAGCTCGTGTGTTACTGGCGTTGCCAAAGCACAGCGTATTTGTGCGCCATAATCAAGACGCCTCTGCTTCTGTTTTCCTGACCTTATCGACAGGTGCAAACCTTAAGCAGCAGGAAGTTGACTCCATCGTTGACATGGTCGCGAGTGCCGTCCCGGGAATGAAAACGTCCCGTATTACCGTGACCGATCAGCATGGTCGCCTGTTGAGTTCTGGCTCGGAAGATCCGGCCTCTGCCGCTCGACGTAAAGAGCAAGAGTTGGAGCGCAATCAAGAGCAGGCACTGCGCGAAAAAATTGATTCAGTGCTACTGCCAATTTTGGGTATTGGCAACTATACCGCGCAGGTCGATATCAAAATGGATTTCAGCGCCGTGGAGCAGACCAGTAAACGCTTTGATCCAAATACACCGGCGACACGCAGTGAATACGCACTGGAAGATTACAACAACGGCAATATGGTTGCTGGCATTCCGGGCGCACTGAGTAACCAACCACCGGCGGATGCTTCGATTCCACAAGACGTCGCACAGATGAAAGACGGTTCGGCGATGGGACAAGGCTCTGTGCGTAAAGAATCCACACGCAACTTTGAGTTAGACACCACGATCAGCCATGAGCGTAAACCGGCGGGAACCCTTGCGCGCCAAACAGTGTCAGTCGCCATTAAAGAACGTCGTCAGGTGAACCCTGGAAACGGTGAGGTGACTTACACGCCAATGTCTGAAGAAGAGATCAACGCGATTCGTCAGGTATTGATTGGTGCGGTCGGTTTTGACCAGTCACGAGGCGATTTACTCAACGTGTTAAGTGTGAAGTTTGCAGAGCCGGAAGCCGAGTTACTTGCCGAGCAACCAATCTGGGAACATCCGAACTTCAACGATTGGGTACGATGGCTTACCAGTGCCTTAGTCATCATTGTGGTTGTGCTGGTTCTTGTTCGTCCGGCAATGAAAAAACTGCTTAATCCAAGTGCTGATAACGAAAACGAAATGTCGGGCTCGGATGGTCAGTTAGTAGGCGCAGATGGTGAAACCCGCTTACTGGGCAGTGATATCGAAAACAGTGAGTTGTTTGAATTTGGCTCAGGTATTGACCTGCCTAACTTACATAAAGATGAAGATGTGCTGAAAGCAGTCCGTGCTCTGGTTGCAAATGAGCCTGAACTGGCAGCGCAAGTTGTAAAAAACTGGATGAATGAACATGGCTAACGATATCGTACCTCAAGGTGAACGTGGCGCAGGGATGCCGATCGAGTTTGATGCATCAAGCATTAGTGGTGATGATAAAGCCGCCATTTTGTTGCTAAGTCTTAACGAGCAAGACGCGGCGGGCATCATCCGCCATCTGGAACCCAAACAGGTGCAGCGCGTCGGTAGTGCTATGGCTCGAGCAAAAGATTTGAGTCAGGAAAAAGTTTCAGCGGTTCACCGGGCATTTTTGGAAGACATTCAGAAGTACACCAGTATTGGTATGGGCAGCGAAGATTTCATGCGTAAGGCACTGGTTGCCGCTCTGGGGGCAGACAAAGCGAACAACTTAGTTGACCAAATTTTACTTGGCACCGGCTCAAAAGGGCTGGATTCATTGAAATGGATGGATCCCCGTCAGGTAGCCAGCATCATTGTCAACGAGCACCCACAAATCCAAACGATTGTTCTGTCTTACTTAGATGCGGATCAGTCAGCGGAAATCTTGTCTCAGTTCCCGGAACGTGTGCGTCTGGACCTGATGATGCGTATTGCCAACCTTGAGGAAGTCCAGCCTTCAGCCTTGGCAGAGCTTAACGAAATCATGGAGAAACAGTTCGCAGGTCAGGCGGGTGCACAAGCGGCGAAGATTGGCGGCCTTAAAGCAGCTGCTGAGATCATGAACTACCTCGACAACAACGTCGAAGGCATCTTGATGGAGCAGATTCGCGATCAGGACGAAGACATGGCGACGCAAATTCAGGATCTGATGTTTGTCTTCGAGAATCTGTCGGAAGTCGATGATCAAGGCATTCAGAGACTGCTGCGCGATGTACCACAAGATGTGTTGCAGCGAGCACTGAAAGGGGCTGACGATTCTCTGCGAGAGAAAGTATTTAAGAACATGTCGAAACGTGCCGCTGAGATGATGCGTGATGACATTGAAGCCATGCCACCAGTACGCGTTGCTGATGTGGAATCGGCGCAGAAAGAGGTGCTCGCGATTGCTCGTCGTATGGCGGATGCTGGCGAACTCATGTTGTCTGGCGGCGCAGACGAATTCTTGTAATCCCTATTGCCCTGCGTTCTCCTGTCGCAGGGCGTCTTCCCTTCAAAATCGAATACACATAACCGAACATAAATAGGTAACCCATGGCTGGCGATAGAAAACGTGGATTTATCCGCCCCGACGAAGATGATGCGATGATCGAACCGCAACGCTGGGGACTTCCTGACTATGGTGAGCCAAAAGCCAAGCAAGCCAGACAGACTGCGTTGAATTACGACCCCGGCTGGATACCGAGCTTTGACGAACCAGAAGAAGAGCAAGTTCTGCAGTTGACCGAAGAGCAGATCGAATTAATCAAGCAAGGCGCTTATCAGGAAGGGTTGTATCAAGGTCAGGAAGCGGGCTTTAAACAAGGTTATGACAAAGGCAAAGAAGAAGGTCTACAAGCTGGTCATGCTGAAGGTTTAGAGCTTGGTAAAGCTGAAGGTGTGAGTGCGGGACAAGCGTTTATTCAGCAGCAGGTGGAAGTCTTTATGAACCTGGCTAATCAGTTTGCCCAGCCACTGGAGCTGATGAACGCTCAGGTAGAGAAACAGCTGGTGGATATGGTGTTGTGCCTCGTGAAAGAAGTGGTTCACGTAGAAGTCCAGACCAACCCACAAATTATTCTCGATACCGTCAAGCAGTCGGCTGAAGCATTGCCGATCTCAGGTCATCCCATTACGTTGCACCTTAATCCGGAAGATGTGGTCATCATTCGCTCAGCGTATGGGGAGCAAGATTTAGATTGTCGCAACTGGACACTGGTCTCTGAACCGTCTCTCAATCGTGGTGATGTGCAGATCGAAGCGGGTGAGTCGAGCATCAACTACCGTATGGAAGAGCGCATTAAAAACGTGCTGCATAGTTTTTGCGGCGCAAACCGCCACCAAGAGGGTGAGTAACCCATGTTAGCGCTGGCCGACCGTTTAAAAAACTACAAAGTAGAAGGCTTAACCATGCGACCGGTTGCTTCAGGCAAGCTGGTGCGTGTTGTCGGATTGACGTTAGAAGCAACAGGATGCCGGGCTCCTATCGGCAGTTTATGTCTGGTCGAAACCATGTCAGGACACATGGAAGCTGAGGTGGTGGGTTTCTCCGGCGACAACCTGTTTTTAATGCCGAGCGAGCAAATCACCGGTATTTTACCCGGCGCTAAAGTCACGCCATTGACCAGTGATGCAGGCCTGCCTGTTGGGATGGAGTTACTTGGGCGTGTCATTGACGGTGTTGGTAATCCACTTGATGGGCTTGGTCCTATCTACACTGATCGTCGTGCTTCATTTAATGCAGACCCTATTAATCCACTGGCACGTAAACCTATCACTGAGCCTCTTGATGTGGGATTAAAGGCGGTCAATGGTTTGCTGACAGTTGGTAAAGGTCAGCGAATTGGCCTGTTCGCAGGCTCTGGTGTCGGTAAATCGGTCACGCTGGGCATGATGACCAGAGGCACCACCGCTCAAGTCGTTGTCGTCGGGCTGATTGGTGAGCGTGGACGAGAAGTCAAAGAGTTCATCGAAGAGATATTGGGTGAAGAAGGGCGTCGCCGCTCGGTAGTGGTCGCCGCGCCTGCCGATTCTTCTCCTTTGATGCGTTTAAAAGGCTGTCAGACCGCACTCACCATCGCAGAATACTTCCGCGACCAAGGTTTGGATGTACTGCTATTAATGGATTCGTTGACACGCTTTGCTCAGGCTCAGCGTGAAATTGCATTGTCAGTAGGTGAGCCTCCTGCAACTAAAGGTTATCCACCATCGGTATTTGCCAAACTACCCGCACTGGTCGAACGTGCTGGTAACGGTAGTGCGGAACAGGGCTCAATCACCGCATTTTTCACCGTTCTGACAGAAGGTGATGACCTGCAAGACCCGATTGCCGATGCGTCTCGGGCAATTCTCGATGGTCACATCGTGTTGTCACGAGAAATGGCCGATGCGGGTCACTATCCGGCCATTGATGTCGAAAAATCCGTCAGCCGTGTAATGCCGCAGATCACTACCGAAGAGCATGTTCTGATGTCGAAAGCCGTACGCCAGGTGTTGTCGATTTGCCGTAAAAATCAGGATTTGGTTTCCATCGGCGCTTATAAGCCGGGTACCGATCCGGCGATTGATAGCGCATTTACGCTCAAGCCAAAGTTAGATGAATATTTGCAACAGCGCATGAAAGAGTCTGTGCCATATGATATGTGCGTCAACATGCTGAGAAGCATATTAGGTGGGTAATAGCGTATGAACAATGCAATGGAATTCTTGCTTGAACAAGCCAAAGAGCGAGAAGATCAAGCGGTGCTAGCTCTGAATAAAGCGCGTTCGGAGCTTGAGAGTTATTACCGCCAAGTTGAGCAGATTGAAAAATATCGTCTCGACTACTGCCAGCAGTTGGTTGACCGGGGACAAGCGGGACTAACCGCAAGTCAATATGGTCATCTGAACCGATTTCTTACTCAGCTTGATGAAACGCTATCCAAGCAAAAACAAGCGGAAAACCATTTCAAAGAGCAGGTTGAAAACGGCAAACAGTATTGGCTGAAAATGCGTAAAGAGCGAATGTCATACGAATGGATGAAAGAAAAGCGCATCAAAGAGAAACAAGTTTTGGAAGCCAGACGTGAGCAGAAACAAATGGATGAATTCTCGACTCTGCTCTATAGCCGCAAGTTAAAACCATTTTAAATTGCTTTAGATGCTGCTCGTCCTGCCTTTACACATTCCTACATTGTCAGAAGAAATAGTGTCAGAATTTTAACGCTATGTATTGGCGTGATTTTTGCTAATTCACCCTCTAGTCATTCAAATGACCTCTGATTTGCAATTTGCCTGCGCCGTTTTATGTGATGCCAAGAACGAGAAGATTTATATGAATGTGAATTTGACTAATGTTTCTGCGACCAGCAAGGCGTCGGTTTCCATGTCTGGCGCAAAAACGTCAGCAGAAGGCTCAGAAAGCCAAGGTTTTCTGGAAACCTTGTCGGGCGCTTTCACAGATTCACAAAAGAACCAATCTTCTCTGGCTAATCCCGTGACACAAGCAAATGAAGTAGAGGATTCATCCTCTGTCCAGTTCATGCAGTCACAAGGCGAAAGTCAAGAAACAGTCACTGTTGATGGCAAAAATGAAAATCAGTCGACCGATGCTTTGTTAGTGAAAGAGAGTGTTCAGGAGACGTTTGACGATCAAGTCGTTGCCTTGGTAAAGCAAGATAGCGAAACCGAAAGCAAAGCGGAAGCAGCGGACAACTCTGCTGAGGTGGAGAGTACAGCGGACTCTGACCGTGATGCATCTGAGACAATGATCAGCAAATCAGATCAACAGCACGCCAAGAGCGATAAAGCCGAGGCTCACGATGTGAAGCGATCGATGGATGAAGGTCAGCAATTACTCGGGCGTATTGAACAAGCGCAGCAAACATTAAAGCCTCAAAGCCAAGGCGCGAACAGCGGCAAGGGATTGCCCCCTCAAATTGTCGGTGGTTTTTCTAACACTAACGACACTAACAACAAAAGCATCAAGAGTTCTGATGAAGTGGAACTGGGTGGCAAAGCGATGGGCTTTGCTCCTGCAGAGGCGGGTTCTGAACTACCAGAATGGCAACCACAGTATGTCCAGGAGCTTCAAACGGAATCTGGCATGGAGCAACATGACGAGGAAATGGAAGGCATCGCACAAGTGACAAATATACTTCGCGATGTTTCTAGTGATGTTGATCTTAAGATGGTTCAGCGCATCTCGATAGAAGATCTAGAAGTGATTGATACCAAACTGGCTCAGGGGAAACCGCTCACCAGTCACGAGGTTGAAGTCATTGAGGACCTGAAAAGCGGGGTGTTAGTTGCGGACGTAACGGAGCAAGCCTTCGCTCAGTTGGTTGCTTTGCCAGATGAGGTAAAAGTGGCGCTTTCAGAATCGTTTCCCACTCAGCATAGTGTGACGCGTCAAACGTCAGCAACGAAGATGGCTCAGCAGAATCAGCACGTGGTTACTCCGGATGTAAAGCACGCAGCTTCGCAACCGACAGTTGTAGACAAAGCGGCGTTGTCTGCCACGCCAGAAGCATTAGTAACGGCAAGCCTGAATCCTGCCATGCAGCAGGTGGTGGTTAATAGCCAAGTTGATAATGAAGTTGGCAATAAAGCCATGAACGCTGCTCTGGTTGCTAGGTCACTTAAAACTACAGTACTTAAAACCACAACGGATAAGCAGGACAAAACCGAATTACAGCAAGGTTTGGCTGGTCAGTTGCAGGCAGCGGTTAATCAGCAAGGCGTAACAACACCGCAGCAAACCAGAGCCGTCGATACTGCGCAGCAAGCGCAATTACCGTTACAGCTGACCAAAGAGTTGGCAAATGATCAGGTCGCGGAAAAAGTGCAAATGATGATGTCGAAGAACTTAAAGAATCTCGATATTCGTCTCGATCCTCCTGAACTTGGCCGAATGCAGATACGGATGACGATGAACAGTGATTTAACCAATGTACATTTTACCGTTACCAATCCACAGGCTCGGGAGATCATTGAACAGACACTGCCTCGCCTGCGAGAAATGCTGGCTCAGCAAGGTATGCAGTTGGCTGAATCGTCGGTGCAGCAGCAAAGTAGTGGTCAGCAACAGAGTGGTTATGCAGCGGCACAACAGAATAGGCAAGGCACTATTGGCCGAGGTTTCTCTTCTGAACAGCCAGACGACAACCTTGATGCTGACGTCGAACTGAATGTGAAAGTAACGTCACCGCGAGATGGAATTAGTTTCTACGCATAGCGTAAACGAAGTGGTCTGTAGAACACAGATATGTCTGGTTTTTGGCCAGATTAAATAAAACAAACAATAAGAGATAGGAATGGCTGAACAACAGTTACAAGGGGCTGGTGCGCCAAAAAGCAAAGGCAAGTTACTGATTATTATCATCGCAGTCGTTGTCCTGTTACTGGGTGGTGGTGCAGCGGCGTTCTTTTTCATGGGGGCGGATGAGCCTGTTCAAACGGCAGAATCGGATTCTCAACAAATTCAGGCGTCCCCAGAAGCCAATCCGATTGCGTATGTGAACCTTCCACAGCCGTTCGTTTTCAATGTGACGGGAGACAGCCGTGACAGACTGGTACAAATCAAAGCCCAGTTAATGGTTCGTGGTTCTGAAAATGAGCAGCTAGCGAATTACCATTCGCCGCTGATTGAAAGCTCTTTACTGTCGACGTTTGCTTCTGCAACGGTTGAACAGCTGCGTTCGCCAACGGGCCGTGTGGAATTACGCACTCGAGCTTCGGAGGACATCAAAGCTGCCCTGAGCGCTGCCATCGGTAAGCCAGTGATTGAAAAAGTACTGTTTACAGATTTTGTTATTCAATAGGTAAAACGTGACCGATCTATTAAGCCAAGACGAAATTGATGCACTGTTGCATGGCGTTGACGATGTTGATGACATTGACGATTCGATAAATAACGATCCCGGCGCTGCTGTCAGTTTTGATTTTTCGTCTCAAGACCGAATTGTACGCGGCCGAATGCCGACACTCGAGCTTATTAACGAGCGCTTTGCCCGGCATATGCGGATCAGTCTGTTCAATATGTTACGCAAAACAGCAGAAGTGTCGATTAACGGCGTGCAGATGATGAAGTTTGGTGAGTACCAAAATACGCTGTATGTGCCAACCAGTTTGAACATGGTTCGTTTCCGTCCGCTAAAGGGCACGGCACTGATCACCATGGAAGCCCGTCTGGTTTTTATTCTGGTAGAAAACTTCTTTGGTGGTGATGGCCGCTTCCACGCCAAAATTGAAGGCCGCGAATTTACTCCTACTGAGCGACGCATTATCCAGCTTTTGTTGAAAATCGTCTTCGAAGATTACAAAGAGTCATGGTCGCCCGTGATGGGCGTAGAGTTCGAGTATCTCGACTCGGAAGTGAACCCGAGTATGGCGAATATTGTTAGTCCAACGGAAGTGATCGTCGTCAGTTCATTCCATATTGAAGTGGATGGTGGTGGTGGGGACTTCCACGTGGTGATGCCTTACTCCATGGTTGAACCCATCCGTGAATTGCTGGATGCGGGCGTGCAGTCGGACAAGATGGAAACCGATGTTCGCTGGAGTTCAGCGCTGCGTGAAGAGATCATGGACTGTCCGGTTAACTTCCGTGTGAACCTACTGGAAAAAAATATCTCACTGCGTGATTTGATGGAACTGCAACCAGGGGACATCATCCCAATCGACATGCCGGAACACGCGACCATGTTTGTCGAAGATTTGCCGACCTATCGAGTCAAAATGGGCCGCTCGGAAGAAAAACTGGCGGTCCAGATTTCACAAGACATTCCCCGCCCTCACGTTGTGAAAACCGATTTAGCTTTCTTAAGTAAAGACATCATGTCTGCACTTGAGAAAGACAATGACACAGAAGATTAGAGACCTTACGCAACTCGCATGTTATGGCGTGAGTAAGGCTAAACACAGGATAGTAAAATGGAACGAAGTGACGATCAAAAGCTTGCAGACGAATGGGCAGCCGCTCTAGGCGAAGATCCGTCTGTACCGTCTATTGATGTTGATGAAGTGTTGGCAGCGCCGCTTGAGGAGTTGAGAGACACGTCGAGCCCAATCTCTGATGATGAGCGTCGTAAACTCGATACGATTATGGATATCCCGGTGACGATTTCGATGGAAGTCGGTCGCTCCCAAATCAGTATTCGGAACCTGCTGCAACTGAACCAGGGCTCGGTGGTTGAACTGGACCGTTTGGCTGGCGAATCTCTTGATGTCTTGGTTAACGGTACTTTGATTGCTCACGGAGAAGTGGTTGTAGTGAATGACAAGTTCGGTATTCGTTTGACTGACGTTATCAGCCAGACAGAACGCATTAAGAAGCTGCGCTAATGGTGGTCAATTCAGTCAAACTGCGATTGAAGCAACTTTTTGGTGCGCTTGGCTTGATGCTGAGTGTCCCTCATACATTGTCTGCAGCCCCCATTTCTACGGCACCAACGAATCTCGATTTCGCGACTACGCTCGGTTCTTTAGTGCTGGTCATCGGCGTTATATTGTTGCTTGCCTGGTTGCTAAAACGCATGAAAGTGCCAGCACTCGGCCAGCAAAAAGGTTTACGTATCGTCAGCCAGCTACCTGTCGGGCCGAAAGAACGCATCGCTGTTGTTCATGTCGGCGAAGAGCAGTTCTTAGTTGGCATCACCAGCCAATCTATTCAGACGTTAGCCAAGCTTGAAAAGCCGCTCAAAGAAGAAGATCTGACGAGCAGTGCATTCGCCCACCAATTTAGCCAACTGATTAAAAAAAATGACAAAGGGTAATCCTATTCGCCTGCTCATTAGCACCTTGATGCTGCTAATGAGTATGCTGTTTTCTTCACTTTCGTTTGCTCAGGTGGAGGAATCTCCGCTACCCGATAATTTGGCAGATGGCAGCAGCGTCACGGTTCAGGCAATGCAGAGTGATACAGGTGCTAGCCGCTCGATGTCGGTCACCAATAGCGGTGGAATACCAGCGTTTACCATGACCACCAATCCAGACGGCAGCGAAGACTATTCCATCACACTGCAAATTCTTGCCTTGATGACCATGCTGGGTTTCCTGCCGGCGATGGTGATTTTGATGACGTCATTTACCCGAATCGTCGTGGTGATGTCGATACTTCGTCAGGCAATGGGTCTGCAACAAACGCCGTCGAATCAGGTGATCATTGGTATCGCACTTTTCCTCACTTTCTTTGTGATGTCACCGGTTCTGAATGAGATCAATGATAAGGCTATTCAGCCATATTTGAATGAGCAGGTGACAGCGCGTGAAGCGTTCGATGCCGCTCAGGTGCCAATGAAAGCATTTATGCTCAAGCAGACGCGAATTAAGGACTTGGAAACCTTCGTCAATATGTCTGGCGAGCAGGTGACTAACCCAGAAGATGTGTCGATGGCGGTGCTGATTCCGGCGTTTATTACCTCAGAGCTGAAAACCGCCTTTCAAATCGGTTTTATGCTGTTCTTGCCGTTTTTGATCATCGACCTTGTGGTGGCGTCAGTACTTATGGCGATGGGTATGATGATGTTGTCTCCAATGATTGTTTCTCTGCCATTTAAGCTGATGCTGTTTGTGTTGGTGGATGGCTGGAATTTGATATTGTCGACGCTCGCAGGCAGTTTTGCCCTGTGATTGGCGCGGAGTAGAGGATAAAACATGACACCAGAAATGTTTGTCGAGTTGTTCCGTGAAGCGTTGTGGATGGTGCTGATCATGGTCTGCGCCATTATCATCCCGAGCTTGCTTATTGGTCTTCTCGTGGCAATTTTTCAGGCAGCGACATCCATTAACGAACAGACGTTGAGTTTCTTGCCGCGTTTGATCATTACTTTGCTAACTCTGATGCTCTTTGGGCACTGGATGACACAAATGTTGATGGAGTACTTCTTCGGCTTGATTGAGCGTCTGCCTCAGGTGTTGTACTAGAAGCGCGTATGGAGTACCCGGCTGATATCGTCCTTGAGTGGATCGCCAATTACTTTTGGCCTTATGTCCGAATTTCTTCCATGTTAATGGTGATGACGGTCACTGGCGCACGTTTTGTTTCTCCCAGGATACGTCTCTACCTTGGTCTGGCGATCACGTTTGCAGTTATGCCCGCGATTCCCGCTGTTCCACAAGATATCGAGCTGGTTTCTTTTCGCGGTTTTATGACTATTGCGGAACAGATGATTATAGGCATCGCGATGGGCATGGTCACTCAATTCATGGTTCAGACTTTTGTCCTGCTTGGCCAAATTCTGGGCATGCAATCCAGTTTGGGTTTTGCCTCGATGGTTGACCCCGCCAATGGACAAAGTACGCCGTTGCTCGGCCAGTTGTTCATGTTCTTAACCACGATGTTTTTTCTTGCGACAGATGGGCATTTAAAGATGCTGCAGTTAGTGGTTTTCAGCTTTAAAACATTGCCGATCGGTTCCGGTACTTTAACGGCAGTGGATTTCCGTGAGCTGGCGAGCTGGCTTGGTATCATGTTCAAAACTGCGTTGAGTATGTCGCTATCTGGGATTATTGCTTTGCTGACTATCAACCTGTCATTTGGTGTTATGACCCGTGCCGCACCGCAGTTAAACATCTTCTCGCTTGGCTTCGCGTTTGCTTTGATGGTGGGGTTATTACTTTGTTGGTACATTTTGGCTGGCCTTTACAGTCATTATGAATTGTTCTGGGCAGTGGGTGAGGAGCAAGTTTGCCGCCTCATTCGTTTGGAGTGCTAGGATTTGGCAGAGTCAGACGGTCAGGAACGCACCGAAGAAGCCACGCCCCGACGGTTACAACAAGCCAGAGAAAAGGGGCAGGTCGCTCGTTCCAAAGAACTTGCATCGGCGTTAGTGCTGATCGTTGGCGCTAGCTCGCTGATGTGGTTTGGCGAGGCATTAGCACGCTCTTTATTTTCCATGATGAGCCGGCTATTTAACCTGAGCCGCGATGAAATCTTCGATAGCGCAAAGTTGTTTGATATCGCATTAGGCGCGATGACGGAGTTACTTTTCCCACTTTTTCTTATTTTGGTCACCTTATTTGTTGCTGCTATGATCGGCGCGGCTGGTGTGGGTGGCATCAGTTTTTCCGCCCAAGCGGCAATGCCGAAGTTATCAAAAATGAATCCACTTAGCGGCCTTAAGCGTTTGGTCGGAATGCAAAGTTGGGTTGAACTGATTAAGTCGATCCTCAAAGTTGTGTTGGTCACCGGAATCGCCATCTACTTGATTCAGGCTTCGCAAGCGGACTTTATTCAGTTAAGTATGGAAGTTTACCCGCAGAACATTTTCCATGCTCTCGATATCTTGCTGAACTTCATCTTGCTGATCAGTTGTTCACTGCTGATCGTGGTCGCGATAGACATTCCGTTTCAGATTTGGCAACACTCAGAACAACTGAAAATGACCAAGCAAGAGGTCAAAGATGAGTACAAAGAGACGGAAGGTAAGCCCGAAGTTAAAGGTCGAATCCGCATGTTACAAAGGGAAGCTGCTCAGCGCCGTATGATGGCCGATGTACCTCAAGCGGATGTCATCATTACCAACCCGGAGCACTTCTCGGTCGCGCTGCGCTATAAGCAGAAAACGGATCGAGCTCCGGTTGTGATTGCCAAAGGCACTGACCATATGGCAATGAAAATCCGTGAAGTGGCACGTGAGCATGACATTACTATTGTCCCGGCACCGCCACTGGCAAGGGCGTTGTACCACAGCACGGAGCTGGAACAAGAAATTCCGGATGGATTGTTTACCGCAGTGGCGCAGGTCCTGGCATTTGTCTTCCAGCTAAAACAGTATCGCAAGCGTGGTGGCCAAAGGCCTAAGCTTCAGGATTACGATTTGCCAATCCCACCAGAACATCGTCACTAACGTTGACTGAACGTCAAATAAAAATCTCCATATTCAGCGGCTTGTGATGCTGCTGAGTGTTTAGTCATTATTTTGGCGCAATCATGGTACGTAGATTGCTTAAAATGTCATAACTATAAACAATACCTAAACTTTTAGGCAAAAGTCGTCGCGTATAAGTTCGTTACCCACCGCGATGCTTCAAATCGATTGAGATATCTCGCAGTATGAAGTTAAGCCTGCCATTTGCAGATAAATTGCCAAGAATTCGTCAGCGTGAAATACCAGCTATTGGCGCACCTGTTATGGTTTTAGCCACCCTGGCAATGGTGATTTTGCCAATTCCTGCATTCTTGCTGGATATGTTTTTCACCTTCAATATCGCCTTATCCATGGTGGTGTTGTTAGTGACGGTTTACACCCGGCGTCCGCTAGACTTTGCTGCATTTCCTACCGTACTGCTTATCGCCACACTGCTGCGTCTCGCACTGAACGTCGCGTCGACTCGAGTTGTATTGTTACACGGCCACGAAGGCGGTGATGCGGCAGGTAACGTTATCGAGGCATTTGGTAACGTTGTGATTGGTGGTAACTACGCCGTTGGTCTGGTTGTTTTCCTCATTTTGATGATCATTAACTTTATGGTGGTGACCAAAGGTGCAGGTCGTATTTCAGAGGTGAGTGCTCGCTTTACTCTGGATGCTCTGCCGGGTAAGCAGATGGCAATCGATGCAGACTTAAATGCGGGACTCATCGATCAGGAACAAGCGCGCGTCCGCCGTTTTGAAGTGACCAAAGAAGCGGACTTTTATGGCTCAATGGATGGTGCGTCTAAGTTTGTAAAAGGGGATGCGATTGCCGGTATCCTAATTCTGTTTATCAACATCATCGGTGGTCTTTCCATCGGTATGGCGCAATACGGTTTGGGTTTTGGTGACGCGATTGAAATCTACACTTTGCTGACCATTGGTGATGGTCTGGTTGCACAGATCCCGTCGTTATTGCTGTCGATTGCCGCTGCTATGATGGTCACACGTCAAAATACCGATGAAGACATGGGCGAGCAGTTGATTTTCCAAATGTTCGATAATCCAAAGGCGCTGATGATCACGGCTGCAATTCTCGGTGTGATGGGCATTGTTCCGGGCATGCCGCACTTTGCGTTTCTGTCTTTAGCTGTCACGGCCGGAGCGGGTGCTTACTTCATCGACAAGCGTCAAAAACAGAAAGCAAAAGAGACTGTATTACCAGCAAAATCCGAAGATGGTAACGAGCCTATTTCCAAACGTGAGCTGTCCTGGGATGACGTGCAACCCGTCGATATTATCGGTTTGGAAGTCGGCTATCGCTTGATTCCACTGGTGGACAGGGACCAGGGTGGTGAATTGCTGGAACGTGTCAAAGGCGTGCGCAAAAAGCTCTCTCAGGATTTCGGCTTTCTCATTCCTGCGGTACACATTCGGGACAACCTTGAGTTGACCCCAAACAGCTACCGAATCACGTTGATGGGAGTAGCCGTCGGTGAGGCGGAAATCCGACCTGACCAGGAGCTGGCGATTAACCCGGGACAGGTATACGGCATGATTGACGGCGAACCGACGATGGATCCTGCTTTTGGACTGGAAGCGGTATGGATTCGTGAAGAGCAACGCGAGCATGCACAGGCACTGGGCTACACGGTGGTAGACTCATCAACCGTTCTTGCCACACACCTTAGTCAACTGCTCACCAATAATGCTGCGCAGTTGATTGGTCACGAAGAAGTTCAGAACCTGTTAGAGATGCTTGGTCGAAGTGCGCCTAAGCTGGTGGAGAGTTTTGTACCCGATCAACTGCCACTGGGTGTGGTGGTGAAAGTGTTGCAAAATCTGCTCAATGAAGCGATTCCGATTCGTGATATCCGAACCATCGTCCAAACCTTGGCCGAGTACTCAAGTAAGAGTCAAGATCCTGACATCTTAACGGCAGCCGCGCGCATCAGTCTTAAACGCCTAATTGTTCAGGAAATCAATGGAATAGAGCCAGAATTGCCAGTGATCACCCTGATTCCTGAGCTGGAACAAATATTGCATCAAACTATGCAGGCATCAGGCGGTGAATCTGCGGGCATTGAACCGGGACTTGCTGAGCGAATGCAATCTTCACTAAGCCGGGCAACGCAAGAGCAAGAGCTAAAAGGCGAACCTGCCGTTCTGCTGACGTCTGGCGTGCTGCGTTCCACATTGGCTAAATTTGTGAAGAACACAATACCTAATCTCCGGGTACTGTCTTATCAGGAAATTCCGGATGAAAAACAGATAAGAATTGTGCAAGCCGTGGGTAACTAACCTCACGCATCATTAATGGACTCATAGTTTGAAAATAAAGCGATTTTTTGCCAAAGACATGCGAACAGCGCTGCTCCAAGTAAAAGAGGAGTTGGGTGCGGAAGCGGTAATCATGTCGAATAAGAAAGTGGCAGGCGGAGTCGCTATCGTTGCGGCGATTGACAGCGATGCTATCCCGTCTTTACCCAATAATTCTGCGCAATTGAATCGTGGCGCTTCCCAACCGAATCGCTTTAACGAACATCGTCAAATGTCATCATCATTAACGGGTCGTTTTCAGGAACGCAGCTTAGATGACGATAAAATTAGCCTGAGAAGTCATCAAACGAATGAAAAAACAGGTTCAATGACGCAGCGCTTTGCGAGCATGTTTAAGCAATACAGTGGCGGTGCTCATTATCCGGAAGAGCAGGTCGCAGAAAACGCCGACTCTTTGTCAGCGCTGTTGCAACGTCAGAACAAGCATCGCGATGGTTATAATCAAGACAAACCAGCGCCTTATCAACCGGACTCCGCGTTAGCAAAACTGATTGCTCAGGATGACCGTTTTGAGCGTCCGATGCCAAAGCTTGACCCAACACGGTATGAACGACGCAAAGCTTCTGACTCTGGTGATGAATCGGTGACTGAACTGGAAAACATGCGTGAAGAGATGACCTCTATTCGTCGTCTTTTAGAACATCAGGTTTCGGGGCTCATGTGGCAAGAAGTCGAGCGTCGTGAACCGCTGAGAGCCATGCTGATCAAACGTCTGGAGCGAATGGGTGTGTCCCCGGAATTAGCCGATCAAATGGCGTGTTATATTCCAGAAGACACCAAACCAGCGCGAGCATGGAAGGCGTTGCTGTTACTCGTGGCAGATCAAATCCAGATTCCCAAGCAAGATATTTTAAAACGTGGTGGTGTGGTTGCTCTGCTTGGTCCAACTGGCGTCGGAAAAACGACCACAGTGGCCAAACTCGCAGCGCGTGCCGCCATGGAATACGGTGCAGACAATGTCGCACTGGTGACAACCGATACTTATCGTATTGGTGCACATGAGCAACTTTCCATTTACGGGAGAATTATGGGTTGTCCTGTAAGAGTTGCTAAAGATTCTAAAGAGTTAGCCGATGTAATATATCAGCTACGAAACAGAAGATTGATTTTGGTTGATACGGCAGGGATGGGGCAACGAGATGTGAGGCTGAGCGAACAGCTTGATACTCTGATGCAAGAGAGCGGAGAAGTGATTCACAGCTACCTTGTTTTGCCTGCTACCGCTCAACGTCGTGTCCTGCAAGAAACTCTGGAACATTTCCGACGTATTCCACTGTCGGGCTGTATTATGACTAAACTTGATGAATCACTAAGTCTGGGTGAATTCATCAGTGTGGTGATTCAGAATGCGCTACCAGTGGCTTACATCGCTAATGGCCAGCGCGTACCAGAAGACATTGTGATGGCACAACCAAAATACATGCTTGCAAAAGCAAATGAACTGTTAGAGAAGTCGACAGAGAACGAACCTCACTTTTGGAACAGTGACAGCGAAGGACTCTAGGGCGGCGGATTACGATGACTGAGAATATGATACACGATCAAGCAAGCGGCCTGCGTCGCTTAACCCAACCATCATTGACCAAAGTAATTGCTGTTACTGGTGGTAAAGGTGGTGTGGGGAAATCAAACGTAACACTGGGTTTGGCGATTTCTATGGCTCGTCAAGGCAAAAAAGTGATGGTTCTCGATGCAGACTTAGGTCTGGCGAATGTTGACGTGATGCTCGGTATCCGTACAAAGCGTAACTTAGGACATGTCCTGGCCGGTGAATGTGAGCTGAAAGATGCGATTGCTGAAGGCCCTTACGGCATTAAGGTCATTCCGGCAACGTCTGGCACTCAGAGCATGACCGAACTGTCTCATGCACAACATGCCGGTCTCATTCGTGCTTTTGGTAGTCTTGAAGACGAAATGGATGTTCTGCTGATTGATACCGCGGCCGGTATTTCTGACATGGTGATCAGTTTTTCACGTGCGGCTCAAGATGTGGTGGTCGTTGTGTGTGATGAACCAACCTCAATCACGGATGCGTACGCGTTAATTAAATTGCTGAGCAAAGAGCATCAGGTTCAGCGCTTTAAAGTGGTCGCGAACATGGTTCGTAGCTACCGGGAGGGCCGTGAATTGTTTGCCAAACTGACACTTGTCACTGAGCGATTCCTGAGCGTCAGTCTTGAGCTGGTCGCCTGTATTCCGTTAGACGATAACGTACGGCAGGCAGTTAAACGACAAAAAATTGTCGTAGATGCCTACCCACGTTCGCCAGCTGCTTTAGCGATCAGTTCGTTAGCAAACAAAGCGTTAACGTGGCCAATTCCGAAAACCCCGAGCGGACACTTGGAGTTTTTTCTTGAAAGTCTGCTAAGTCGTAGCGAATTCACAGAGGATCCGTTTGGTGAATAATGCAGTAACCTATAACCAACACGGTAGATTCAATAGTCAGCAGTCGTTCATTGAGCGTTACTCTGTGTTAGTTAAGCGTATTGCTCATCACCTCTTAGGTCGTTTACCGCCGAGTGTTCAGGTAGAGGACTTAATTCAGGCTGGCATGATTGGTCTTATCGAAGCTCAGCAGAATTACGATGGCACTAAAGGTGCGAGCTTTGAAACGTATGCTGGCATCCGTATTCGTGGAGCCATGTTAGACGACATGCGTAAAGGCGATTGGGTACCGCGTTCTGTTCATAAAAATAATCGCGAAATTAATCAAGCGATCGCAGCGCTGGAAGGCATTCTGAATCGTGACCCGAGTGACTCGGAAGTGGCCGCGCATCTCGGGATGTCACTGAATCAATACCATAGTGCATTAACTGATATAAACTGCTCAAAGATAGTCGGTATTGAGGATTTAGGTGTTTCGGACGATGTGTTTTCACCTGCTGACGAAAGCGACGACAGCAACCCGTTTAAAGGTGTAGCCGATGAGTCGTTTCGTCATGCACTGGTTGAGTCAATAAAACAGCTTCCGGAGCGCGAAGCTTTGGTTCTGTCACTTTATTATGACGAAGAACTGAATTTAAAAGAGATTGGCGATGTATTGGGTGTAAGCGAATCTCGCGTAAGTCAAATACTGAGTCAATCGATGCAACGTTTACGCACCAAGCTCAGTGCGTGGACACAAAATAATTAAAAACACTGACTTAAGATTCAGTGGAGGCAATTTTGAATAAAAACATGAAGATCCTTATTGTTGACGATTTCTCAACAATGCGCCGTATTGTTAAAAACCTGCTTCGTGATTTGGGTTTCAATAACACGCAGGAAGCAGACGACGGTTTAACTGCTTTACCAATGCTGAAAAAAGGTGACTTCGATTTTGTGGTAACGGATTGGAACATGCCTGGTATGCAAGGTATCGATCTGCTGAAACATATCCGAGCAGATGCCGATCTTAAACACCTTCCAGTTCTGATGATCACCGCTGAAGCCAAGCGCGAGCAGATCATCGCAGCGGCTCAGGCTGGTGTAAATGGTTACATTGTGAAGCCATTCACTGCTGCAACATTAAAAGAAAAACTAGAGAAAATTTTCGAGCGTTTATAACTCTCTTACTCTTTGTTATTCGAGCCATTTATTCCAAATAAAAATACTCAAAAATGGCTCGATTAGCGTTTCCCAAAGCGATAAGAAGAACAAAACGTAAAGGGTCTATTCAGAATGATCTCACTAGAGCAGGCGAAGTCGCTCGTTCAGATGCTAGAGAACGGGCAACAAGAGCAAGCCAATATGCTCGTTGCCTCGTTATATGAGGGTACCGAGAATCTGATGCTTCAAGAAATTGGAGCCTTAACTCGTGATCTTCACGATTCACTAAAGCAGTTCAATCTCGATCAACGCATGACCGAAATTGCAAAAGATGAAATCCCTGATGCAAGGGATCGTCTGAACTATGTGATTGAGAAAACCGAGCTGGCAGCCAATAAGACGATGGATGCGGTCGATTACTGTCTTCCTATAGCCGATAACTTAAATGATTGCCTGCAACAAGTCCGTCCTCAATGGAATGAACTGATGCGTGGTCGCATTGAGTTAAGCGAATTCAAATCACTTTGTCATCGAATCGACGAGCTACTCGTTCAGGTTGAAGGCGACAGTACTGAGTTACGCGGTCAGTTAACGGAAATCCTTATGGCACAAGACTTCCAAGACTTAACTGGCCAAATTATTCGCCGAGTCATTACATTGGTGAATGAAGTTGAAGGTCGTTTAGTCGATATTCTTACCGTTTTCTCTGGCAATAAACCAGAACAACAGGCTCAAGTTGTGGCGAAATCTGCCGATAAAAAGGCAAAACCATCTAGTGAAGCCGAGGGCCCAATTCTTCATGCTGAATTGAGAGAAGACGCGGTTTCATCGCAGGACGAAGTCGATGACTTATTGTCCAGTCTTGGATTTTAAAGGTAACGTATGAGCTACGATTTAGACGAAGATATTCTTCAGGACTTCCTCATTGAAGCCGGGGAAATTCTCGATCTGCTTTCTGAGCAGCTGGTAGAATTGGAAAACAACCCGGATGACAAAGAGTTACTTAACGCTATTTTTCGCGGGTTTCATACGGTAAAAGGGGGCGCAGGCTTCCTTTCATTGACTGAACTGGTTGATACTTGCCATGGTGCGGAGAACGTATTTGACGTATTGAGAAATGGTCAACGTTCCGTCACGCCAAAGCTTATGGACACCATGCTCAAGGCGCTGGATACGGTCAATACTCAGTTCCGGGCAGTACAAGAACATGAGGTGCCTGTAGCAGCCGATCCGGCCCTTCTTGAAGAACTCCATCGCTTATGTAAGCCGGAATCAGAACACGAGACTGTGACAATCGCGATTGAAGAGCCTGTCATTTCTTCCGAGCCGATAATTCCAGAACAAGAAACCGCTGCTGGTGCAAGCATTGGTTCTGTGGACGAAATTACTCAAGACGAATTCGAAAAGCTATTGGATGAACTGCACGGCAAAGGCGCTGCGCCTGGTGTGGTTAAATCCGCCTCTGCTGAGTCATCACAAGCTAATGTCTCTGCGAGTGATAGCGATGATATTACTGATGACGAATTTGAACGTCTGCTTGATGAGCTTCATGGTGTAGGAAAGAGCCCATCGAATTCGATGACAACTCCAGTTGAGCCTCCAAAAGCGCCGGAACCTGTGACTCCAATAAGTGACGTATCTTCCAGTGACAGTGATTTGATGACGGATGAAGAGTTTGAAAAATTACTGGATGAACTGCATGGAACAGGGAAAGGACCGTCGGTTGAAGAACTCGATATGGCGACCAAACCTGCATCTGCGAACGTAACAGCAGAAACGCCGAAAGCACCAGTTTCAATACCACAACCACACGCAAAACCAACTGCGGTAAAAGAAGACACTAAAGTTTCGGCACCTGCGGTTAAAAAGCCACAAGCGGAAGCAACCGTCCGTGTTGATACCTCAACGCTTGATACCATCATGAATATGGTTGGTGAGTTAGTGTTGGTGCGTAACCGTTTATTAAGTCTTGGCTTAAATAGCAACGATGAAGAAATGTCGAAAGCGGTGGCGAACTTAGATGTTGTAACCGCTGACCTGCAAGGTGCGGTAATGAAGACGCGCATGCAGCCAATCAAAAAAGTGTTTGGCCGCTTCCCGCGTGTCGTTCGCGATTTGGCGCGTAACCTGAATAAAGACATTGTGCTGGAAATGCGCGGTGAAGAAACGGATCTCGATAAAAACCTGGTGGAAGCGCTGGCCGATCCTCTGATCCACTTGGTTCGAAACTCGGTAGACCATGGCATCGAAATGCCCGATGACCGAGTAAAAGCGGGTAAATCACGCACAGGTAACGTGATTCTTTCGGCATCTCAGGAAGGGGATCACATTGAGTTGGCGATCATCGATGACGGTGGTGGCATGGATCCGAATAAGCTTCGTGGTATTGCCGTCAAACGCGGCATGATGGATGAAGATGCCGCTGCTCGCCTGACTGACAAAGAGTGCTTCAACTTAATTTTTGCGCCGGGTTTCTCAAGCAAAGAGAAGATCTCTGATATATCTGGTCGTGGGGTTGGGATGGATGTGGTGAAAACCGCAATCAATACCCTCAATGGTTCCATCGATATCGATTCTGAACTTGGCAAAGGCACCAAAATTACCATCAAAGTGCCGCTGACATTAGCGATCTTACCCACCCTGATGGTCGGTGTCGGTGGCCATCCGTTTGCATTACCTTTGGCATCGGTTAATGAAATCTTCCATCTAGATTTAAGCCGTACGAACGTTGTCGATGGTCAGCTGACGATTATTGTCCGTGATAAATCTATTCCATTGTTCTATCTGCAAAACTGGCTGGCGACTAAGTCATCTCCTCGAGTTCAGGAGCGTACTGGCCACGGTCACGTCGTGATTGTTCAGATCGGCAGTCAACGTGTTGGTTTTGTCGTTGATACCTTAATAGGGCAAGAAGAAGTGGTGATCAAACCGCTGGATAAATTATTGCAAGGTACGCCTGGTATGGCGGGTGCGACGATCACCAGTGATGGCCATATCGCATTGATTCTTGATGTGCCAGATTTACTTGCGCGGTACGCATCGTCTTCACGCATTTAAAAAGCGGACGTTTAGAAAAGGAATAAAATGGCGATTAAAGTACTAGTCGTTGATGATTCGAGTTTTTTCCGTCGTCGCGTTAGCGAAATCATCAATTCAGAATCGCGCCTTGAGGTGATCGACGTTGCGGTTAACGGCAGAGAAGCGGTAGAGAAAGCCAAAGTTCTCAAACCTGATGTCATTACCATGGATATTGAAATGCCCGTTATGGATGGCATTACGGCTGTGCGTGAAATCATGGCCGCGTCTCCAACGCCAATCCTGATGTTTTCGTCACTGACACATGAGGGGGCGAAAGCAACGCTCGATGCGCTCGATGCGGGTGCACTGGACTTCTTACCGAAAAAATTTGAAGACATTGCACGGAACCGTGATGAAGCAGTATCGCTACTTCAGCAGCGCGTCATTCAGATCGCGTCCAAACGAGCATTTTTACGTCGACCAGTCACACGAAACGTATCGGTCGGGGCGACATCCTCAGTTCGGCCCCTTACGACCCGTTCTACGGGTTTAACTGCCGCTGCACCGCGCTCTGCTGCTGCGAAGTTTCGCGCATCTGGAAAACGGTATCATCTGACAGCCATTGGCACGTCGACCGGAGGACCTGTTGCGCTGCAAAAGATTTTGACCAATCTGCCTGCGAATTATCCGCATCCTATTGTTTTAATTCAGCATATGCCTGCCACTTTTACTGCCGCATTTGCCAGCCGCTTGAACACCTTGTGCAAGATTCAGGTGAAAGAAGCGCAAGATGGTGATGTATTACAAGCGGGTGTTGCTTACCTCGCTCCTGGCGGAAAGCAGATGATGGTGGATGGCCGTGCTGGTGCGGCTCGTCTGCGTATCATTGATGGCGGTGAAAGAATGAATTACAAACCGTGTGTCGATGTCACCTTCGGCTCGGCTGCGAAAGTGTACGGAGATAAAGTACTCTCTCTGGTGCTTACCGGTATGGGAGCGGATGGCCGTGAAGGTGCACGCATGTTGAAATCAGCGGGCGCAACCATTTGGGCACAAGACGAAGAAAGTTGTGTGGTATACGGCATGCCACAAGCTGTGGCCAAAGCAGGGGTTTCGTCTGAAGATTTACCACTCGACCGCATTGCAGAGCGCATGCTGGTGGAAGTGGGGTTAGCGTAGGACAGATCATGATTATTTGGAGTGTAGCTAACCAAAAAGGTGGGGTGGGGAAAACCACCACCACAGTGACACTAGCCGGTCTGTTAAGTCAGAAAGGTCACCGGGTGCTTATGGTCGACACGGATCCGCATGGTTCACTGACTACGTATCTTGGCTATGACTCAGATAATGTGCCCTCCAGTTTGTTTGATCTATTTCAACTCAAGGCATTCACGCCAGAAACGGTGAAACCGTTGATCATAAAAACTGAGTTGGAAGGCATGGATATCATACCTGCTCATATGTCTCTGGCGACACTGGATCGCGTTATGGGTAATCGTAGTGGTATGGGGCTTATCCTGAAGCGTTCACTTAAAGCTGTCGCAAAAGATTACGATTACGTATTGATCGACTGCCCGCCGATTCTGGGTGTGATGATGGTTAATGCGTTGGCGGCCAGTGACCGTATTTTGATCCCGGTTCAGACTGAGTTCTTAGCGATGAAAGGTCTTGAGCGCATGATGCGCACTCTGACCATCATGAAGAAGTCGCGCCCGGATGGTTTTAAAGTCACAATAGTGCCAACCATGTACGATAAACGTACCTGCGCTTCGTTACAGACTCTGACCCAACTGAAACAGGACTATCCGAATCAAGTGTGGGCATCTGCCGTGCCGATCGATACCAAGTTTCGAGATGCAAGCTTGAAGAGTTTACCGGTTTCACATTTCGCATCGGGCAGTCGAGGTGTATTTGCTTATAAGCAGCTGCTGATTTATTTGCAGAGGTTAATGCTCGATGAGTAATCATGACGTCCTTTCCAGTGAGCAAGCTCTGGATGATTACTTTTGCGCGTTGCTAGGTGAAGATTTAGAAGCCGACGAACCTGATGATGGGCTGGATTTGCTCGCTCGGGAATTATTATCTGTAGAGCCAGAGCCAGAGTGGCAACCGACTAAAGCAGAATCTTATCCATTTTGGGAAGCCAGCTCTGCGGAGTTGGAAGCCCCAAACTTAGACGATGTAGAACGCTTATTAAGTCAGCTTGAGTCTACTAACGTGGTCGACGCGTTAGAGAACGATGACATTCTTGCACAGAACACCATTGCGATTGCGCAGAAAACTAAGCCAGCGACGACAGATGATATTCCATCAGTTGAAAAGTTGGCTGCCACGTGTGAGGAAATTCAGGAGTGGGTTATCGCGGAGTCGGTAACTGAATTCATTCAGCCAGATACTGATTCGATAGAGTCCGTGGTCGAGCAAGTTATTGAAAGCGAAGCTAAAGCAGAAATAGAGCCTGAAACGCAAACAGGTTCAGTCTTATCGCATTCGTGGGAAAGCACACAGCGAACGGAAAATTTTCAAGTGCTTTATTTCGATGTCAACGGCGTCATGTTCGCAGTACCTCTTGATGAGCTGGGCGGTATTCATCGCATCACCGAACTCAACCACTTGATCGGTAAACCCTCTTGGTATTTAGGTTTACAAACCAATCGTGAGCACAAGTTTGATGTGGTTGATACGGCTAAGTGGGTGATGGCAGATAAGCTTCACGATCAACAATACAAAGAGAATTACCAATATGTCGTGATGCTTGGAGAAAGCACGTGGGGGTTGGCCAGTAACCAGTTAATGGGAACGGAAACACTCAATGTCGACAAAGTTCGCTGGCGAGAACTGGCGGGAAAGCGCCCTTGGCTCGCGGGTATGGTAAAGGAAAAAATGTGCGCTTTAATTCACGTCCAGGCACTTATTGACATGCTAAACGCTGGTTTAGACGTCAAATCAATGAATTAGAATGAAGTCGGCAACGACATTAACGAGGGTTAACAATGTCTCAAGCTTTTAATATAGAAGTGAAGAAAGATGCAACGAATGACGAAGTTCTTCAGTGGGTGACGTTCCAGCTAGAAGAAGAAACGTACGGCATTAACGTGATGCAGGTGCGTGAAGTACTTCGTTATACGGAGATTGCACCCGTTCCAGGTGCGCCAGATTATGTGCTGGGTATCATTAACCTGCGCGGTAACGTCGTCACAGTGATCGATACTCGCTCACGCTTTGGCTTGATAGAAGGTGAGGTGACGGATAATACACGTATCATTGTTATCGAATCTGAGCGTCAGGTTATTGGTATTCTGGTCGACAGCGTAGCGGAAGTGGTTTACCTGCGTTCTTCTGAAATTGATACAACCCCTTCTGTTGGTACCGACGAGAGTGCGAAGTTCATTCAAGGTGTCAGCAACCGTGACGGTAAGCTTCTTATCCTTGTTGATTTGAACAAGCTGCTTACCGAAGATGAATGGGATGACATGGCGTATCTGTAATTGGCGGAATGATCATGGCTGAAGTGAATTTATTATCTGTACCTATTATCGCTGGTGGTTTCGCTGTCATTGTGTTCGTGTTGTTTGTCTTGCAACTCCGCATCCGTGCAGGTTTGCAAAACAAGATTGACCAGCAGCGCGCACAAGCTCGGCAAGTCGATAAAGAAGTACAAAAACTGAATAAGCAGTTGTTGGAAGTTCGATCTGTGGTGGTAGGTATTGGACAAAAGGTCACAGAACAACAAGATGTTATTCAGCATCTTAATGAGCGTATCCGCGAGCTGGAACATGCAGATACGGATGGTCGTTTGTATAGTCGAGCATCTAAAATGGTTCAGCTGGGCGCTGATATCAACGAGCTGATCGAAGAGTGCGAACTACCCAAAGCGGAAGCAGAGCTGATGTTGTCGCTGCAGAAGAAGCTGGCAGGTAAAGAGAAGATTCCGTCACTAAGTGGCCACCCATCTGAAGAGCTGAATTATTCAGCACAAGGAAGACGGCGTTAGATTAAAAAAGAAGCTTCGGCTTCTTTTTTGCGTTCAGAGCACGAAAACTTCACGTTTTGCTACTTATGAAATTAAGGCTCTATAGTCATATAACCATTTATAGTTAAATTTATCGGATTGTGTAAGTAAGTTAACAAAAATTCATGAACTTACTTACATCTCTGGTCTCTTGTCCTGTTTCGTCTTAACTAAGCTGTGCTACTATACCCGCTCGTTCATTATTTAGTTGAAGCCCTATGTTAGAAGTGTCTAACCTTACTGCGATCCGTGATGAAAGGGTCCTGTTTGAAAACCTGAAATTTGAAATCAAACCAGGCGAGCTAGTCCAGATTGAAGGGCGAAATGGAACAGGCAAAACGACGCTTCTACGTATTGTGACCGGGTTAGGTGACAGAGAGGATGGCATCATCAAATGGAAGGGAGAAGAGGTTGAAAAGTCTCGTGATGTCTTTCATCGGGATCTGCTGTTTCTAGGGCATCAAACTGGCGTGAAGCGTGAACTAACCGCATTAGAAAACTTACGTTTTTACCAGTTTATTCATAATAATCACACCTCAGATGACGAGATCTTTATTGCGTTGACGCAAGTTGGATTAGCGGGAAGAGAAGACATACCCGTAGCGCAACTCTCAGCTGGTCAGCAACGCCGTGTCGCGCTGGCAAGGCTTTGGCTAAGCAAACAGATTTTGTGGATTCTGGATGAGCCGCTTACCGCGATCGACAAGCAAGGCGTTAAGGTGTTAGAAGCGTTATTTGCCAATCATGCGGATAACGGCGGTATTGTGATTCTGACCACACACCAAGATATGTTCTCCGATAGCCCGAAACTTAGAAAAATAAAACTGGGTGATTGATATGATTTCGTCCATGACCACTATTATCCGTCGTGAACTCTTGATTGCGTACCGCCGTCAAGCCGACATTCTGAACCCGCTTTGGTTCTTTATCATCGTTATCACTCTGTTTCCGCTTAGTATTGGCCCCGAGCCAAATTTGTTAGCACGTATTTCAGCAGGCATTGTTTGGGTTGCTGCATTGTTGTCTGCGTTATTATCATTAGAGCGTCTATTTCGTGATGATTTTCAAGACGGTGCATTGGAACAAATGATGTTGATGCCAATTCCATTGCAACTTGTCGTGATTTCAAAGGTCATAGCTCATTGGTTGTTGACGGGATTGCCTCTAATCTTGATTAGCCCTCTGTTGGCGGTTTTACTTTCTCTTGATTTCGATACTTGGTTGGCAGTGGTGCTTACCTTGTGTATAGGCACGCCAGCGCTAAGTTTTATCGGTGCCATTGGTGTGGCGTTGACCGTTGGGTTACAAAAAGGGGGGGTGCTTTTGAGTTTACTCGTGCTTCCGCTTTATATCCCAATTCTGATTTTTGCAACGTCTGCAATTGATGCCGCGGCGCTCGGTGTAGCGTATAACGGCCAACTGGCGGTTCTCGGAGCGATGCTGATGGGTGCGATAACATTCACACCATTTGCAATCAGTGCAGCGTTGAGGGTTAGTGTTAACTAACATTAACAAATAGCCCCCTTTAAAAGGGCTTACATAATGATTAAAGCACAGCGATGGTTTCGGCCTGAGAGACTGTGTCCTTACAGCAAGAGTGAGAAATACACATGTGGAAATGGCTACATCCTTACGCTAAGCCTGAAGCAGCGTACCGTCTTAGTGGTAAATTCCTGCCTTGGTTTTCTGTATTGGCCCTCGTTTGTTTAACGGTTGGCACCGTTTGGGGGCTCGCGTTTGCGCCTTCAGATTACCAACAGGGTGACAGTTTCCGAATCATTTACATCCATGTTCCATCCGCTATGTGGTCGATGGGTGCTTACCTGTCAATGGCGATTGCGGCATTTATTGGCTTGGTTTGGCAAGTTCGTCTTTCCGACATGGCCGCTCAGGCAATGGCACCCATTGGCGCGGTATACACCTTTATTGCATTGGTGACTGGTGCTGTATGGGGTAAGCCAATGTGGGGAACCTGGTGGGTGTGGGATGCTCGTCTTACTTCTGAACTTATTCTTCTATTCTTATATCTTGGTGTTATTGCTCTGTACCACGCGTTTGATGATCAAAAGACAGCAGCAAAAGCGGCAGGTATTCTGGCGATTGTTGGTGTTGTGAACTTACCAATCATTCACTTCTCAGTGGAGTGGTGGAACACGCTACATCAAGGCGCAACTATCACGAAATTCGAACAACCATCCATTTCAGCCGACATGCTATGGCCTCTGTTGCTGAACATCTTAGGTTTTGCGTTCTTCTTTGGTGCTGTGACTCTGGTACGTTTCAGGAATGAAATCATCAGTAATGAAGGTCATCGCCCTTGGGTTCGTCAAATTGCAACAGCAAAAACTCAGTGAGGTAGCTAACGATGTATTTTGAATCTCTGAGCGACTTTTTGGCCATGGGTGGCTACGCATCATACGTATGGGGCTCGTTCGGCATCACTTTCTTGTCGATGCTGATTCTTTTAGTTACCAGCCTTCGTCGCAGTGATGCGTTATTGAATGAAGTGAAAGCAAAAATTGACCGTCAAGCTCGTATTGACGCAGCGAAGAATATGGAGAACACCTTATGAACCCGAGACGTAAAAAGAGGCTGGGAATTGTACTGGCTATCTTTGTCGGTATTAGTGCTACCATCGGCTTGATGCTTTATGCGCTTAATCAGAATATGGACCTTTTCTACACTCCAACGGAACTGGTCAACGGTAAACCTGATGGTACTAAGCCGGAAGTCGGCCAACGCCTACGTATCGGTGGCATGGTAGTGAACGGCTCAGTGCGCCGTGACCCAGACTCTTTGAAAGTCAGTTTTGACTTGCACGATATCGGCCCCAAAGTGACGGTTGTTTATGAAGGTATTCTTCCTGACTTGTTCCGTGAAGGACAGGGTATTGTTGCGCAAGGCGTTTTGCGTGATGCGACCACTATTGAAGCGTTTGAAGTACTGGCAAAACACGATGAAGATTATATGCCACCAGAAATCGCTGCAGCGATGGAAAAGACGCATGAACCGATGAAGTACAGCTCTGAGCAGACACAAGGAAGCGGCCAATGATTGCAGAAATCGGTCATTTTGCCCTCATATTATCGCTTGCGATGGCAGTGCTGCTGAGCATACTGCCATTATGGGGTGCATCAAATAACAACACCATGCTGATGAACACCGCCCGGCCTCTATCGTGGTCCATGTTTCTCATGCTGTTGTTCTCGTTCGTTATTTTATGCTGGTGCTTTTATGTCAACGACTTTACGTTGCAATACGTAGCCAGTAACTCAAACAGTCAATTACCTTGGTATTACCGTTTAACTGCGGTGTGGGGGGCTCATGAAGGCTCACTACTTCTTTGGGTGTTGATTCAGGCTGCTTGGACAGTCGCTGTAGCTACATTCAGTCGTGGCATGCCACAGGAATCTGTAGCGCGCGTACTTGCAGTAATGGGGATGATTTCGGTCGGCTTCCTGATGTTCATTATCTTCACGTCTAGCCCATTCCTGCGCACCTTGCCTTTCTTCCCAATTGACGGGCGTGATTTGAACCCGCTGCTTCAAGACCCGGGTCTGATTGTTCACCCTCCAATGCTTTACATGGGCTATGTCGGATTCTCGGTCGCGTTCTCTTTTGCCATTGCTTCTTTGATGACTGGTCGTCTCGATACGGCCTGGGCACGTTGGTCTCGTCCTTGGACAACAGCGGCTTGGGTATTCCTTACTTTAGGTATCGCACTAGGTTCTTGGTGGGCATACTACGAGTTAGGCTGGGGTGGCTGGTGGTTCTGGGATCCAGTAGAAAACGCTTCCTTTATGCCTTGGTTAGCGGGTACCGCATTGATGCACTCTCTGGCAGTTACAGAGAAGCGCGGCACATTTAAAGCGTGGACAGTATTGCTAGCGATCTCTGCATTCTCGTTGAGCTTGTTAGGTACGTTCTTAGTGCGTTCGGGCATCCTGGTCTCAGTACATGCGTTCGCATCCGACCCTGCTCGCGGTATGTTTATTCTTGCTTTCCTTGTCTTCGTTATCGGTGGCTCACTGCTACTGTTCGCGGTAAAAGGTGCTTCGGTTCGCGTACGTGGTAACTTCAGCCTGGTATCGCGTGAGAATGTCCTGCTAGGCAACAACGTGTTACTTATCGCTGCGCTTGTCGTGGTATTAGTTGGTACTTTGCTGCCATTGGTTCATAAGCAAATTGGTCTGGGCTCAGTTTCAATTGGCGCACCATTCTTCGACATGTTGTTTGCATGGTTGATGATGCCGTTTGCCTTCTTATTAGGTATCGGTCCGCTGATTCGCTGGAAACGAGACCAATTGTCATCCATCGTGAAGCCTATGGTGATTTCTGGGGTGACAGCATTGGTCTTAGCGGCGGTTTGTGTTTATCTGTTCGCTGACTTCTTCCAAATCATGGCTTACGTCGGTTGGGTCATGGCGATTTGGATCATCGCGATGCATGGTTTTGAGCTACATGAACGAGCGACGCACCGTCATAGCTTCGTCGAAGGTGTAGGCAAATTACCACGTAGCCATTGGGCGATGATGCTCGGTCACATTGGTCTTGCTGTCACGGTTATCGGTATCTCGATGGTGCAAAACTACAGTATCGAACGTGATGTACGTCTGGCACCAGGCGAGCACTTCCAGATCCAGGGTTACGATTTCTATTTCTCTGGCCTGCGTGATAAAGATGGCCCGAACTACGATGGTTACATTGCTGACTTTGAAGTCACGCATAATGGTAACTACATTAACTCGTTGCATGCTGAAAAACGTTTTTACACAACGGCTAAATCGATGATGACAGAGGCAGCCATTGACCGCGGTGTTACTCGCGATCTTTACATTGCGATGGGCGAGCGTTTAGAGGACAACCGTTCTTGGGCTGTCCGTATTTACTATAAACCGTTTGTTCGCTGGATTTGGGCTGGTGCGTTGATCATGGCTATCGGTGGTGGTCTGGCTATTTCTGACAAGCGTTACCGCTTCCGTAAATCAACTAAGAAGAGCGCTAAGGTAAAGGAGCAAGTCGCACAATATGAATAAGCACAAAAGTAATAAGAAAGTCTTGTTTATCCCGTTAGTGGCTTTTTTAGTTCTGGCGGGGGTGTTTGCCACTCAGTTGATGCGTAACCAGGAGGGTGATGACCCAACAAAATTGGAGTCTGTGCTTGTTGGAAAAGCAGTACCTGCGTTTCACCTCGAAGATTTGGCTGAGCCGGGCAAACAGTACGACCAATCTATTTTTAAAGGCGAGCCTTTGTTGCTCAACGTATGGGCGACCTGGTGTCCCACCTGTTTTGCTGAGCACAAATACTTAAATGAGCTGTCTGGTAAAGGCGTGAAGATCATTGGTATGAACTACAAAGATGATCGGACGAAAGCTGTGAATTGGTTGAATGACTTAGGTAACCCTTACCTTATCAGTTTGTTCGACGGCAGCGGTATGCTCGGTCTGGATTTGGGTGTCTATGGCGCACCGGAGACGTTCATCATTGATGCCAACGGTGTGATTCGTTACCGCCATGTGGGGGATGTCAATCCGCGTAACTGGAACGACACATTAGAACCGCTGTACAACCAATTGGTTGAGGAGGCGAAGCTATGAGAAAGATGTTTTTAGCGGTATTCGCTGCGCTGACATTCTCGTTGGCAGCTCAAGCGGCTATCGAGGTGTATGAATTTGACAACCTCAAACAAGAGCAGCAGTTCAAAGAGTTAAGCCACACGTTACGTTGCCCTAAATGCCAGAACAATACGATTTCCGATTCTAATGCTGAGTTGGCTCAAGACTTACGCCACAAGGTCTATGAGATGACGAAAGAGGGGAAATCGAAACAAGAAATCGTCGACTACATGGTTGCACGTTACGGTAACTTCGTGACCTACAATCCACCATTTACGGTTGGAACGGCAATTTTGTGGCTGGGTCCTCTGGCTGTTGTACTTGGTGGCTTTTCTCTGATCGTGCTTCGTAGCCGAAAATCTAAAGCCAAAGTAGCGGTAAATAGCGATGAACAATGGGACGAGCAAAAAGAAGCGCGTCTAAAAGCATTGCTAGAAGAAGAGAACAACGGAGATAACAAGTCATGACACTATTTTGGATTTCTACGGCTGTTCTCACATTGATTGCTTGCGCTCTGGTGGCGATGCCTTTGCTCAAACAAAGAGCGAACAACGATGATGTACTGCGTGACGAACTCAATAAAGCGTTTTACAAAGACCGTTTGTCAGAGCTTCAGGAAGAAGCGGAAGAAGGCTTAGTCGAGAGCGAGGAAGACTTAATCTCGGACTTGAAACAATCTCTTCTGGATGATATTCCCGCAGGTAAAAGCACCCAGCAAACAAAAGTATCCCCGGTTGCGGTCATCGTTCCTTCGGTGATTTTAACCGTGGCATTGAGCTATGGTTTGTATTACAAATTGGGAGCTTCCCAAGACGTAGTGAAGTGGCAAGAAGTGTCAGCAAACCTGCCAGCCTTATCGAAGAAACTGATGTCGTCTTCAGCGGAACCTCTGAGTGATGATGAAATGGCAGATTTGACGTTGGCATTGCGTACCCGTCTTCATTATCAGCCAGATGACTCAACTGGCTGGTTACTGTTAGGGCGTATCGCATTGGCAAACCGTGACGTCAATACTGCGATTGATGCGATGGAAAAGTCGTACAAACTTGAGCCACAAGATCCCGATATCATGTTGGGATATGCGCAAGCCTTGATGCTTTCTCAAGAGGAAATGGATCAGAACACGGCGCGTTCTCTGTTGGGTAAATTAATTCAGCAAGATCAAGTGGATTTGCGTGTGTTCTCACTACTTGCATTTGATGCTTTTGAGCGTCAGGACTATCCGGCTGCAATTAAATATTGGGGTATTATGCAGCAGATGATCGGCCCTGAAGATAGCCGCTATGAGATGCTTACCCGTAGTATTGACAGTGCTCGCCAGCAGATGGGTGAAGCGGTTTCTCCGGATCAAAGTGTATCCGTGACCATCAATCTTGCACCAGAAGCGCAAGTCGATTCAAACGGTGTGCTAATTGTATCTGTTCACCGTGCGGATGGTTCACCTATGCCTGTCGCAGCAGCTCGTTACCCATTAGGGGCGTTCCCACGAACAGTGGTGCTGGATGATGGCAACTCCATGTTGCAAGGTCAAAAACTATCGTCATTAGATAAACTTATGGTGCGCGTCCGCGTTGATTCTGATGGCAACGTCGCAACACGTGACCATGACTGGCACGGTGAAAGTGGTGTTGTGGAGTTAGGGCAACCCGTTGAAGTGAATATTGATAAACAGTACTAAAAGTCTCTTGGTCATATCCGTGTAGTGGTATGACTCTAAACTATCAAGTAGAATGAACAAGGCCAGCACTCGCTGGCCTTGTTTTTATACTTAAGTGACTTCTAAACTGTATTGGAATGGTGCGTTTTATAGCAAAGGTCACTTACGTATATTAATAGTCGTTATGGAACATAGAATGTATAACAAGGGTAAATCCATCTTCTTGTTGCTGTTTGCAGTTGGACTGGTTGGCTGTTCAAGTGCACCTGAGGAGGCAGTGACAGAAGAAACAAATCAAACGACTTCTGATGTGTCTGATCCGTTAGAAGGTTTTAACCGTGCCATGTGGGATATTAACTACGATTACTTAGACCCGTATTTAGTACGCCCGGTGTCATTAGCCTATGTGGAATATACTCCGATGCCAATTCGCTATGGTATCGCCAACTTTCTGGCCAACTTAGATGAGCCAGCAAGCATGGTGAATAACCTGCTTATGGGGAATGGCAGTAAAGCCGTGGATCACTTTAACCGTTTTTGGATTAACTCCACCTTTGGTCTTTTAGGTCTGGTCGATATTGCGACGAAAGCGGGAATTACAAAATACGATGAAAAAGTCTTCAGTGATGCCGTCGGTCACTACGGTGTCGGCAACGGCCCATACTTTATGGTTCCGGGTTATGGGCCTTACACGTTACGTGAAGTCACCGATACGGTAGATAGCATGTATGTACCGCTGACCTATCTCAACATCTGGGCGAGCTTAGGTAAATGGGCATTCGAAGGGATGGAAAAACGCGCATTGCTCGTTCCTCAGGAAGCGCAGCTAGATAATTCGCCAGACCCTTATGTATTAACGCGTGATATCTATATCCAGCGCCAGAACTTTAAAGCTGAAGTGGATACGGTCAAAGAAGTCGATGCAGAAGAAGAAGCCTATCTAGACGAATATTTAGACGACTTTTAACCTATTCTTCGTGAATTCATATAGATAAAAAAGGCTTAGCACTCGCTAAGCCTTTTCGTTTTTGGAAAATTAAAAACGATAGTTCGCCTGAACACCAATCAACCAAACATTACCTGTTGTTTCGCCGACAAACTGACCACCAACTTGCTCTGCACTGTCATCTGATTCGTAGCCACGTGATTCTGTGATAGATGCGTCTTTAGCAAGGATATAAGTGAAACCAGCATCCAGGCTTAAATCTTTGCTCCAGTCATACGTCGCACCTATGCTGAGCCAGGTACGGTCGGTTTCTGGAATAGTAATCGTACGGTTTTTATCGCTCACTGCAGAAGTGTCATAAGCGATACCTGTTCTTAGCGCCAGTTGCGGTTTTAGCTGGTACGTTGCGCCTAATGCAAAGCGGTAGTTATCTTCCCAGTTTTCCACTTTAACCATGTGTGTACCGGCAGTCTCCAGATGTGCTTCGAGCTTCTCGAACGAGCTCCAGTCAGTCCAGTTAAAGCTTGCATGTAGCGCCAGTTTATCAGTGATTTGGTGGAAGCTAGCCAGTTCTGCTGTCGCTGGTAGTGTGAGATACATGTATCCGTTATCGCGAGTTTGCGGTAGTAAAGGTGTCCCGAAACCAAAACCTATGCCTTCAGCATGACCCTGAAGTTTAAGCTCTACTTCTGATTTGTATGCGAAACCGATGCGGTGGCTGTCGTTAATTTGCCATGCCGTACCAACTTGCCAACCCCAGGCCGTGTCGTCACCTTCCATGTACTTAAGCGTCGTATCTTGAGGAAGACCCAATGCATTCATCGACGGTGCAGTTGCGCCAAAGCTGCCTTCACCAATTATGTAACGAACACCAGCACCAATGCTTACTGCGTTGTTGATTTTGTACGCTGTATTTAGGTTGGCTTCCATTGTTGTTACGCTTGCTTCGTTACCAAAGTGCGATGCAGAGAAGCCCTTGCCAAGCTCTGTTTCCATGCCGTAGTTAGTGCCTAGCGCTAAGCCTATCGCAAACTTGTCATTATATTGGTGTGATAGGTAAAAGTTAGGAATGATCGCGTCATGGGCGAAGTCATCTGAAGATGCTGGGATATTACTTCCATAAAAATTCACATCACCTTCAACATCAAGATTTGGGTTCACATAAATGGCACCAACAGATACTTGTGTGCCTTCTAAGTAAGTCAGCATGGCTGGGTTGCGCCATTGTGCACTAGCATTATCTGCCATCGCGGCTTCACCAGCGTACGCTCGACCTAATCCTGTTGCGGAAAACTCAGCAAGTTGGAAACCTGCTGCTTGAGTCATGCCTGAAGTTCCCAGTAGGCCTATTGCTACTGTCACCGATAGAAGGGTCTTGTTGGTTTTCATTCTGATGTTCGCTGAATTGTTAAAAAACGTGATACAAAATTTTAAAGATAGAGCTTTTACTTTAGAAATGAAAAGCCGGAATTTTAACGTTTTTGGAATTTAATTCTTTTATTTGGTTTGTTATAGACTAAAAAACCATTTAGCGAGGGGCTGAGAAAGATATTCAGCGAACAGTTGTGCGTCCTAAAGCGGTTTTTTAGATACACGTGTTCACTGAAAAAGAATGGACAATAAATCTTAGATAAGAAAAAAGGCTGGAAATCCAGCCTTTTATATAAAGTTTGTTTTAAATAATGACGTCACTGCTGATTAGAAGCTGCGGCTGTATTGTAAGCCTACTAGAATCGCGTCTGCGTGAGTTGTCGCGCTTACACCAGTAGAAAGTACACCAGGAACCAGGGTTGTACTTTCGTTCACTTTAATGTCATCACCCATTAGGTAGGTGAAGCCAAAGTCGACGTTTGACTTGCTGTCGAGATGGTAAGTGAAACCTGTCGAGAACCACTGACGGTCTGAGTCTGGTACAGAAATAGACGTTACATTGTCTTGTGCGCTTGTGTCGTACATGTAACCCGCGCGAAGCGTCCACTCATTGTTCAGGTAGTAAGTACCACCAATCGCGTAGTGCCAACCGTCCTGCCACTGATAGTTCTTCGCATAGCTGCCAGTCAGCATGCCTTGGTTCAGCTTCTCAAAATCAATTTGGTCGAAATCTTTCCAGCCAATGTATTGCACACTGTAGTGCACAGCAAATTGAGTGTCTTTGATTTTGTGGTAGCCAGAGAACTCTGCCATATCTGGTAGAGGTAGCGTGATCTTCTGACCTTCGTCGTCTTTCGCTTCAAATTCTGGACTGTAGTGATACGCAAGACCAAAACGGTTGTTTTCGTCTAGTTCGTAAACCGTACCCACGTTGAAACCCACTGCCCAACCATCTGCTGAATCGACATCAAGAAGTGTAGCACCGCCGACCATAGGAATCGAAGAGTTTGCAACGCGCTTCATTGTGCCTTTACCGTAAATGACATCCAGGCCAGCACCAAAGCTCCATTGTTCGTTTAGGCGGTATGAACCAGCCAGACCAAAGTTAGCGCTTTTCACGTCGGTTAAACCGCCGTATTCCGTAGCTACATAGTTATCCGAGAATTCAGTTTTTGTGCCGAAGTTAGAGTAGGCATTGACGCCCCAGGCAAACTTGTCGTTTACAGGCACAATCAGGTGGATGTTCGGTGCGATAGCGGTATCACCCACATCGTCAACGTCTGCTACTGAGACGCTATTGCCGTTAATGTTATAAGTGGCATCTTTCACTTCAATTAATGAAGTAATGGTTTCAAAACCGACAGACAGTTCCATTTTGTCAAACAGAGCCATTGCTGCTGGGTTACGCGCCATTACTGATGCGTTGTCTGCGATTACTGCATCACCAGCGAACGCGCGGCCAAGGCCTGTGGCTGATTGCGCATTAATTTGGAAACCAGCTGCCATCGTTTGACCTGAGGCAAAAGCTACCGTTACTGCTAAGAGAGTCTTTTTAAACAGACGCTTATTATGAGTCATGTATTTTTCCTTATTAGATTCGTCTCTTTGGACGATAATTTGAGCTTTTGCTCAGTGGCGCAGATAGTAGTCAGTAGAATACATCAAACAAATCCGACCATTGGATAAAATTATGGAAAAATAGCAGAAATGATGTCAAATGCATGGAAATTGCATCTAAATTGCAATAATTAGAGTTAATGCTCTATTTGGAGTGTTTTAGGTAAACGTTTGCGTATTCAAGGGAGAGACGATGCCGCGATGTGACAACAACTCGCGGCACCAGAAGTTGAGCTAACTTTGTTTCAATTTATTACATAGGTTGGATAAGAGGTGTCAGTTCACGAGCGATAGTGTTGATATCCTCGCCCTGCTGACCCACCAAAATCATACTTGCGTTGCCAATAGGCTGAACAATACCGCTCATGCCTTCTTTGTTGAAATCTACGGCTTGTTCGCTTGATATTCCGGTAATGAACAGGGTGACTTTACCTTTCTTGCCCTGAAAAACCATATGCACGGCATTGGACTCGCCGAATCCACAGTGATTTAAGTAATAGACGTGATATGGAAAGTTCTGATTAAACTGAAAACGTAGCGGATACATTTTTGCGTTAATGAATGTACTCGGTACATTTTCGTCCAAGTTGTCAACAAAAGGCTCTTCGTTTATCACGTGTTTGATTGCGGTATCTGCTAGTGTTGCCTGGGCTGGTGAGACAATAATGCTACTCCAGTTGATTTGGCCAACCAACAAGCCTGCAACGAATGCGACTGATGCAGCCAGCGCCATGGCTCTTCGGGCAAAGGTCGGTCTCACGACTTTTTCTTCCCAAGTGTTTGAGCTTTGGCTAAATAAAATTTTGTCGGCAAGATCTTCCGGAACGTCTACATTCATCGCCTTTTTAATTTTTTCATCAAGATCCAGAACGTCTTCAACAAACTTATGATTGGAGTTGTTACCAGCCAAGGCCTGAAGTATCTTTTCATCCTTTTGTTTTGGATTCGACAAAATACGGCGACGAAATTCTAAATCATCCATTTTTTTGTCCTCTTTTAGTATCTTGAGAATCCAGCATCTCTTTAAGTTGATTACGAGCCCGGAACAACCGAGTCATAACGGTGTTTATGTTGAGTTCGAGGATGTCGCCGATTTCTTCTCCACTGAAACCACCCACGACTTGCAGAAATAAAGGTTCACGATATTCGACGTCTAACTTCATGATCTGTGCCTGAAGCCACTGTTGCTGATGATGAGGGTCGTCGCTGACCTTCGCATCGTTGCCATAATCATCGATATCTACTAAATCAAATTGTTTGCGTTCGAATCGGCGTGCGTTTTCTCGCCTTAGTATGGTAATAAGCCAAGACTTGGCGGCTTTTTCATCCTGTAAGCTATCGAGAGATTTCCATGCACGAAGACAAGTTTCCTGCACCAAATCTTCGGCAACGGCTTTATCTTTGCTTAGCCAGTAGGCATAGCGATATAAATCACGATGATAGCCCCGAACGAGCGATTCATATTTTCTTTGTTTGTCCATATCAGAGTTGACCGGACTGTTGGATTTTTTCTTTCCAAACATGTTAAACATGGCTGCAAGAGCCTCCGTTTTCTCGTAACCAGGCACATCGTGGCCATTTGGATATACAAGATGAGTGTAGCAGTATCATCAACTCCGTTCCGGCGCCTTCACTCTGGAACTTGTTATTTCGATTGAGTTAAAAAAATTAAGAAAGAGGGAAATGCATTACCTATTTGGCGGCATGAAAAAATTAGATCGCTCTAAAAGGCGATAATCAATATAAAATTGATCTATTTCAAAAACTCGATCAGTGAAGGGGTTATAGTAACTCCTGTCATCTCGTTGGTCCTCGTGGCTAACATGTTGAGCAAGATGACACTTCCTTTTGAAGGCTGACTTTACTTTCTCCTAATCAGGAAACTGATTAATGTTCAATTGGCGTAAGTTAATTGTTTTTATAGATATTCCGACCACACAGTTCTGTGTGGTTTTTTTTTGCCTCAATTTTGCTTTTCTGACCTAGCCTTTATTCAACTTGCTTCATTATTCATCGTCGGTTAATTGTGTATGCGGCATGATCCATCACAAACGAAGTAAGGCCATGATCAGAGCATAAAATTTACAATCAACAATTCAACACTAGACTAAAAGTTTAATTAAATCGGTATATTAGCGGGCTAAGAGTTATCGCGATTTGCTTACAATCGTCATAAGCATAAATCGTTATAAGTACATGTGAATTAGAGTAATTGATCTACTTACTTCACGTTTATCTACACACACCTTTGAGAAAATTAACAAACTGATTACAATGTGTCAGGTCAGACCTCTTGTTAATTAAGGAGAAATAATGGGCAAGCAGGAAGTAAAAACGCGCCATGGTGAACGCGTTGCTATTGTCGCAGGGCTTCGAACTCCCTTTGCTCGTCAAAGCACGGAATTTAGCCAAGTGCCAGCGGTCGATTTAGGGAAAATGGTAGTAAGTGAAATGCTTGCTCGAACCGATATTGATCCGAAATTAATTGAACAAGTGGTATTTGGACAAGTGGTACAAATGCCAGAAGCTCCTAATATCGCTCGTGAAATAGTATTGGGGACTGGAATGAGTGTTCATACGGATGCTTACAGCGTGACCCGCGCATGTGCGACGAGCTTTCAGGCTGCCGTTAATGTGGCCGAAAGTATTATGGCTGGCACGATTGATATCGGTATAGCCGGCGGTGCTGATTCATCATCAGTCTTGCCGATCGGTGTTTCAAAAAAATTAGCTGCTAACCTGCTGGCTCTGAGCAAGACTAAAACACTCGGTCAGAAGCTCAGTATTCTCAAAAACATCAGCTTCAAAGATTTAATGCCAGTCCCTCCGGCGGTTGCTGAATATTCTACTGGATTATCAATGGGGCAAACGGCTGAGCAGATGGCAAAAACACACGGTATTTCCCGTGCTGACCAAGATGCGCTCGCACATCGCTCTCATACTCTGGCTTCTCTGGCGTGGAAAGAGGGCAAGATTCAGGGAGAAGTGATGACCGCGTTTCCTGAACCTTACAGAAAGTGGATCTCCGAAGACAATAATGTTCGTCATGACTCAACGTTAGAGGGATACGCGAAACTGCGCCCTGCATTTGACCGCCAATACGGCAGTGTAACGGCAGCAAACAGTACACCTCTGACCGATGGCGGTGCTGCTGTGATGCTAATGCGTGAAGGTAAAGCGAAAGAGCTCGGTATGGAAATCCTGGGTTACATTCGCGGTTATGCTTTTTCTGCTATTGGCGTGCAAACTGACATGTTAATGGGCCCATCTTATGCGACCGCGAAGGTACTGGAAAACACGGGACTGGAATTGTCGGATCTTACTTTAATTGATATGCATGAAGCCTTTGCTGCTCAGGCATTGGCCAACGTAAAAATGTTTGCCTCTGATAAGTTTGCTCAAGAAAACCTTGGTCGTTCAAAAGCCATTGGTGAAATCGACATGGATAAATTCAACGTACTTGGCGGATCGATTGCATATGGTCACCCATTTGCTGCAACAGGCGCACGTATGATGACGCAAACACTGCGTGAGTTAAAACGTCGAGGTGGTGGTATTGCATTGAACACCGCGTGTGCGGCGGGTGGTCTAGGTGCCGCCATGATTCTGGAGGTTGAGTAATGAGCGAGCAAAAAGCATTTAGTCTGAAAATAGACGAGCAGAACATTGCTTGGTTGGCTATTGATGTCCCTAATGAAAAAATGAACACGCTGCAGGCAGTTTTTGCTGAAGAGATGAATGATATCTTCACTCAACTGAAAGATTCCACTGGCGTGAAAGGAATGATCATTCATTCCCTGAAACCTGATAACTTCGTTGCGGGTGCCGATGTTCGCATGCTTGATGCGTGTACGACCGCAGGTGAAGCAGAAGCATTGGCGAAACAAGGCCAAGCGCTTTTCCAGCAACTGTCTGACCTGCCTTTTCCGGTTGTGGCTGCCATTCATGGCCCCTGTTTGGGTGGTGGTTTAGAGCTGGCTCTGGCGTGTGATTACCGTGTTTGTACGGAATCAGATATTACACGTTTAGGTTTGCCAGAAGTGCAATTAGGTCTGTTACCTGGTTCTGGTGGCACTCAGCGTTTGCCTCGATTAATTGGCCTGTTACCTTCGCTCGATTTAATCCTGACGGGTAAACAGCTCCGTGCCAAAAAAGCCCAAAAGCTTGGAGTAGTAGATGCCTGTGTACCAGAGACGATTTTGCTCGATGTTGCTAAGCAATTGCTTGCCAAAGGTAAAAATAAAGGCAAGAAGAAGCAGTCAGCTAAAGAAAAACTGATATCTGGCAGTGGGTTGGGGCGTAAGTTTATCTTTGAGCAGGCAGCGAAGAAAACCAAAGAGAAAACCCGGGGAAATTACCCAGCAACGGTAGCGATTCTGGACGTTATCCAGCATGGTCTTGAAAAAGGATTGGTGAAGGGGCAGGAACTCGAAGCGAAGCGCTTTGGTGAACTGGTGATGAGCGCAGAATCGAAAGCGTTGCGTTCTATCTTCTTCGCGACAACGGAGATGAAAAAAGAACACGGTTCGGATGCCAAGCCTGCTAGAGTGAAAAAAGTCGGTGTACTTGGTGGTGGTTTGATGGGCGCCGGTATTAGCCATGTATCGGTGGCGAAAGCAAAAGTGCCCGTTCGCATTAAAGATGTGAGTAATGATGGCGTGTTGAATGCGTTGAACTACAACTACAAGCTGTTTGAAAAACAACGTAAGCGTCGAATTCTCTCTAAAGCGGAACTTCAGGCAAAAATGATGCAACTATCTGGTGGCATCGATTTTACTGGCTACAACCAACTTGATGTGGTCATTGAGGCGGTTTTTGAGGACCTTGATTTAAAACAGCAGATGGTCGCCGATATTGAAACCAACGCGAAGCCAGAAACCATCTTTGCCACCAATACCTCGTCGTTGCCCATTCATAAGATTGCTGAAAGAGCGGCACGACCAGAGAACATAGTGGGGTTACACTACTTCAGTCCGGTAGAAAAAATGCCGCTGGTGGAGGTTATTCCGCATGAAACCACATCCGATGAGACGATCTCTACGGTTGTGGCGTTAGCCAAGAAACAGGGTAAAACGCCAATCGTGGTGAAAGATAAAGCGGGTTTCTACGTCAACCGTATTCTTGCGCCTTACATGAACGAAGCTGCACATATGTTGCTGGCAAACGAACCGATTGAGAAAATAGATAACGCGTTGCTCGATTTTGGTTTCCCGGTTGGGCCAATTACACTACTTGATGAAGTGGGCTTGGATATTGGCGCGAAGATCATGCCGATTCTGATAAACGAGTTGGGTGAGCGGTTTAAAGGTCCGGATGTATTCGAGACGCTGCTTAATGATGGCCGAAAAGGCCGTAAGAGTGGCAAGGGCTTTTACACTTACAAAGGCAAGAAGAAAGAAGTCGATAAGTCAGTCTACAAGCTGTTGAAGCTGGATCCAGAGTCTAAGCTAAACGATAACGACATTGCACTACGTTGTGTGCTGCCAATGTTGAATGAAGCGGTACGCTGTTTAGATGATGGTATTATCCGCTCGCCGCGTGATGGTGATATCGGAGCGATTTTCGGTATTGGTTTCCCGCCGTTCCTGGGTGGCCCTTTCCGTTATATGGATCAGTTTGGTTTGAAAGAACTGGTTGAAAAAATGAACGAGTTTGCGTCGAAATACGGCGATCGCTTTGCTCCGTGTGACGGTTTATTGACCCGAGCTGGTGAAGAGCGCACGTTCTACTAAACTCTGAAATTCGACAGACAAATAAAAGGCTTGCATCTCGCAAGCCTTTCTTAATTTTGCAGAAGAGGTTATTTCTTCTTGTCTTTTTTATCTTTGTGACCCTGACCTGGGTTGTCATCACCGTGAACGCTCGCATTACCCTTCTTGTCTTTATCCCAATTTTTAGAAGTACAGTCATCTGACTTCACAGAGATATTGTCACCGCTCAAGCGAACACAGTCTTTACTCAGTTCAAAGTCATCACCTTTTACTGTGATTTCTGCATGGGCAGTTCCCAGTGGTAGTAAAATAGCAGCAAGTACTAGTAGTTTTTTCATAAATGCCTCATATGCAAGTAGTTGTAATTTGAGTATAAGCTAATTGGAGCATAAGCTAATTAGAGCATAAACTGCAATGTCGTTATTTCAAATTTCCGCCAATTTTATCCGAAACTAAAGTCTTTTTATCCCAATCCGCAATCTTTTGGTCGTAGCTGGAACTCTTCAATGGAGCCAATCTCTTGGCCTAAATGTATTCGGGGGTCATCAATGTGAGCCTGCCCCTGTGAATGCATCACCAATCGGTTGGCCGTCCTAGGCTTTAGCTCGTTCACGACGAAACGGATCATATCCGCACGAGTGAGTTTTTTCAGCTCGGCCAATACGGTTTCCCGTTGGTTAAACTCAATGTCTTTATTGCCAATAGCAACCCAAAGTCGTTGCGCTCGTCCGCGAAGCGTCGTGTCCGGAGTGGATATCTGATTCCAGAGGCCACGTTTACTGGTGTGCCATTGATAATCGCTGAGTTCAAGAAGCACCATATAAAAGGCATTTAAAAACTCATCGATTGAAGTTACCAGCTCTGCAGGCGCGGCGTTTGGCGATTGAACATAAAGGACAATGCCAGGGTGACGGTTTAGCGGCATGTTACCAGTACCCACCATATAGCCTAGTTGCTGCTTGGTACGAATTTCGTGAAAAAAAGTAGCTGACATCAAGTGATTTGCCAGTGAGTAAAGCGCGATGCTGCGTGGTTCGATATCCTCACATTGGTGGTAAATTACCACCGCAGAGTCTTGTTGGTTGCAGTTAACTTCTCGCTGAAAGCTGCCGTTTTGACCCAGCATCACTAATGGGCGCAGTGCTTCTTCATAACGCTGTTCATGGACACGTAATGCATCTTTCAATGTGGTTGCCATATCGTGTGCTTGCTGACGTTGCCAGTCGCCATAGACAAACATTTCTACGTGTAATTCAGCGAGAATTGACTCTACGAAAACCGAGAGCTCATCGACTTCAATTTGTTCAAGTGCTTCAGCAAGTGTGGCAAACGGAGGATTGTTTGGTTGCAATAATCCAGTTAATGAATTGAATAGTTGTGAAATGGGACGATCTTGAGCTGAATTACGCCAATTACGCAATAGTTGTTGTTTTATAGTATCAAAACGAGCCTGACTGAACTCACGAGCAGCGAAGCGGCGCAAGATCATGTCCAACAGCTGTGGAAGTTTTTGGCTAAAACCAGATAATGTTAGCGTCACTCCACCTTGATGGGCATACATGTTGTAGCCCATGCCTGCAATTTCGGCTTGGTAGGTTTCTTGTGCCAATGAGTCGAGAAACATTTCAACACAGAGGCGGGTTTTTACGATATTTTTCGGTGACGCGACCGCGTGAGAACTGTCTATTGCAATGTATAGCACGCCTTTCGGCACTCTAAATTCATCATCTTGTAAATGCCATAGCCGGAAGCCTTCCAGATCTTCAATTAACTCAGGTAATGAACCGCCATCTTCGAGTGGCATCGGGTCTAAATCGTAGCAGATATACGGGTTCTTCTCTGGTAACTCAAATTGCCAACGTGGATCGATTTGATGAAAGAAACGTATCTGTTCACTGGTAAACGGTGTTACCGAGTAAGGAGTGAAATACCATTCTGCGCTACGGTCATAGTGCAGCCCTTTGGCAATTAACGTCACTCGTACATTATCGACGCTGAAATACTTCAAAAGTGAACGCTGCAGATCTTCGTCATAGCCTGCCATTTTATAATCGCCATAAATGGTATCGTGCGGCTGATAATGCTGCATATTGACCACAAGATGGCTGACTAAATCGAGTGGGCGTGAAGGTTCCTGGAAACGAAATGCGGATTCAAGCACTGCCTGTTTTTCAAGATAGCGCCATTCGTCGAAGCCTTCTTGTCTCACGAGGGTCAAATATTGAAAAATCGCCTGAACGATGTCATCGACATGATCTAAACCAATTGGTGTGAGTGTGCAGCTTACGGTGAAATCTCTATAATTACTGCCACTTGCTCCGCCACCAGCAGAAAGAGAAGTGATCCATCCCTTATTCTTAAGCTGAATCATTAAGCTGCCTTGCCCTTCATAGCCCAGTAAGTGCGCAAAATAGGAGAGGGGTTTTGTGCCGTAGTACTCATCCATTCCGGGCATCGGGAAGGTTAGAATTAACTTTCTGAATTCTTTGATAGGCTCAATCTGAACGAATATACCGGTGCTGTTATCCGTACCAATCGGTACATCAATCGATTTTCCTTTCAAGTTATGATTAGGAATCTCCGCAAACATGCGTTCTACCCACGTTTGCTGATCATCGAGAGATTGTGGACCAAACAGCGTCAGAGTCATCAGATCGGCAGAATATTCTGAGTGATGAAACTCGACGATTTCATCACGTATGGATTTTCCCTCTCTGTCACCGAGCGTATCTGAATTACCGACAGAGAACTTGGAGAAAGGGTGATCAGGATTGATAACCTCTTTATTTACCTGATACAAGCGGCGTGAATCATCATTCAGTTTAAGCTTATATTCTGAATCAACAGCTTGGCGTTCTTTATCTAACGCCTCTTCATTAAACAATGGTGCGGTAAAGAACTGACTGAAGCGATCTAAAGCACTTTCAAACGCATTTGGGGTTACATCGAAGAAGAAACAGGTGTGCTCTGTCCCGGTCCATGCGTTATTCGTACCGCCGTGTTGACTAATATAGCTTTGAAATTCGCCTACTTTAGGGTATTTTTCCGTACCCAAAAAAAGCATGTGTTCTAGATAGTGTGCCAGACCCTGACGATCTTCAGGGTCGTCAAAGTGTCCGACGTTCACGGCTAGTGCGGCTGCCGACTGTTGAGCGGTATCGGAATGAATCATCAACACACGCAGATCATTACTCAAAGTAATGTAGCGGTATTGATTTGAATCGTTAGGACTTAAATGCACGATGCGTCTCCAGATTTCGCATTATAGTAATTATGAACCCTCACAGGGGCAGCGCAAATGTTGTGCTTCGACAAATACTGCTCTTTGCGTTTTTGTTCTTCGTAAGACTACTGCATAGACCCATCGCTTTTGCGTACGGGGTAGGGCTGTTTGAAGGAATGCACTGAGTTCATGACGTGGTCTCGCAGTGATGAACTGAGTATATTCTTTTTTAATAGATTGTTAAGAAAGTCGCTATCTTTGGCAAGCGAATTGGTATAATGAGCCGATAATTATATCAGTATATTTGTTTCGTCATTATTAATTTAGCCCCGATTGTCTTATTAAAGATAGCAGTCAACCTTTTGGTAGCGTTAGCTATCCATAGGAAATAACATGAAAATATTCATTATGCGTCATGGCGAAGCTGAACACTTTGCGGATTCTGACGCAGCCAGACAACTGACCCAAAGAGGCAGAGATGAGTCAGAGGCTGTGGCCCGGGCTTGTAAAGAGCAAGGCTGTACTCAATTCGATAAAGTACTGGTGAGTCCGTACATTCGTGCTCAGCAGACGTGGCAAGAAATCAGCGCGTATTTTTCAGCCAAAAGCATTGAAACCATCGAAGATATCACACCTTATGGTCAATCTGAATGCGTATTCGACTATACTAACGCGTTGATTGAAATAGAAAAGCTTGAATCTTTGTTGTTCGTCTCACATTTACCTTTGGTTGGTTATTTAACCGCAGAGTTTGTTAGGGATATGGATCCGCCAATGTTTTCAACATCGGGTTTGGTTTGTTTGGAATATAACCCTCAAACCCAACAGGGTGAAATACTCTGGCATATCACGCCATAAAATACAGGTAGACTAAAGGCAGGATAATCCTGCCTTTATTGTTTGAGTGAGGGATTATTTGCGTGAGAAATAGATTTTTAGTGCGGGTATTACTTCTCAGGAATAGAGAGTAAGACGAGTAGTGCGCCGTCACCACCAAACTCTAATGGTGCTTGATGAAAGGCCATAACGTCCGGGTGTTGAGCCAGCCACAATGGCGTTTTTTGCTTGAGGATATGTTTGCCAATCCCGTGTTGGACACAGGCACAGTGAATCTCGTTTTTTACGCAGTAAGCGATCATCGCGCCGAGTTCACGCTTGGCTTCCAGTTGTGTCATTCCATGCATGTCGAGGAACACATCAGGCACATAAACGCCACGGCGAAGACGTTTTACCTCATAGGTAGAAACATCACTACGTGCATAACGAGTTGGCCCCTCTTCACTCAACAGAGGAACAAACTCATCGGAAAAGTAAAATTCGGCGTCACTCGCTTCGCGATTTGAGCGCTTGATTTCTTTTTGCTGAGAATTTTTTTTTGGTTGCTGGATTATGGTATCCTGTCGCAACTTTTTTACGCCCTGTACTGCTTCCTTAAACAAGGCGAAATCGTCATCGTGTTCGGTGTCTTTTTTGTTCATTAGGGTAAATAATTTCATTAATAAACTTTATTGGCAGTATTGTAGCGCTTTTCGGAGGCAATTTTGGATAAGATTTTTGTAGAAGAAGCGGTATCGGAGCTACATACCCTTCAAGATATGATTCGTTGGACGGTAAGTCGCTTTAATGCAGCGAACCTGTTTTACGGTCATGGCACTGACAACGCGTGGGATGAAGCAGTTCAGCTCATCCTGCCAACCTTATACTTGCCTATTGATGTGCCTCCACATGTATTGAACTCTCGCTTGACGAGCAGTGAGCGTCTGCGCATTGTTGAGCGTGTTGTAAAACGTATCAACGATCGTACGCCAACGGCTTACCTAACCAACAAGGCGTGGTTCTGTGGTCTTGAGTTCTTCGTAGACGAGCGCGTACTTGTGCCACGTTCTCCAATTGGTGAACTGATTCAAGCTGAGTTCCAACCTTGGTTGGTGGAAGAGCCAACGCGTATCATGGACATGTGTACCGGCAGTGGTTGCATTGCTATTGCGTGTGCGCATGCATTCCCGGATGCGGAAGTGGATGCTATCGATATCTCCACAGACGCGCTGCAAGTGGCTGAAATAAATGTTCAGGATCACGGTATGGAACAGCAAGTGTTCCCAATTCGTTCAGACCTGTTCCGTGATCTTCCAAAAGAGAAATACAACCTGATCGTGTCGAACCCACCATACGTGGATCAAGAAGATATGAACAGCCTGCCAGACGAGTTTACTCATGAGCCTGAGTTGGGTCTTGCTGCGGGTACAGATGGCTTGAAACTGGTGCGTCGTATACTTGCTAATGCGCCTGATTATCTGACCGACAACGGTATCCTGATCTGTGAAGTAGGTAATTCAATGGTTCACATGATGGAACAATACCCTCATATCCCATTTACCTGGATTGAGTTTGAGAACGGCGGTCACGGCGTATTTATGCTGACTTACGACCAACTGGTTGAATGTGCAGAAGAATTCAAATTGTACAAAGACTAATATTGTTTCAAAGTAAACTGTTAAAACACCGAGCGTAGTGCTCGGTGTTTTTTTATGCGCTTTCTATGGCGATTAAGTGAAGATTTACTCTTTACATCAAAACGTAATAAAGCGACTATGAATCCACGAAGAATTGACAAGCAGTTGCGTCTGAGTTCAAGCAGACGTGGCGACAAGAACTTGAGGAAGTAATGGCAGGAAACAGTATCGGACAACATTTCCGAGTGACGACATTCGGGGAAAGTCACGGTATCGCACTGGGATGTATCGTAGACGGATGTCCTCCAGGACTAGAAATTACAGAAGCAGATCTGCAAGTGGATCTTGACCGTCGTCGTCCTGGCACATCACGTTACACTACACAGCGTCGCGAGCCGGATGAAGTGAAAATACTTTCTGGCGTGTTTGAAGGTAAAACAACGGGCACATCAATCGGTCTTTTGATTGAAAACACCGATCAACGCTCGAAAGATTACTCAGACATTAAAGATAAGTTCCGCCCGGGGCACGCTGACTACACTTATCATCAAAAATACGGCATTCGTGATTATCGTGGTGGCGGCCGTTCGTCAGCTCGTGAAACTGCGATGCGTGTTGCAGCAGGTGCGATTGCGAAAAAATACCTGAAAGATGAGTTTGGTGTAGAAATCCGAGCTTACTTAGCGCAAATGGGCGATGTTTCTATCGACAAAGTCGATTGGGATGAAATTGAAAATAACGCGTTCTTCTGTCCTGATGTCGATAAAGTTGAAGCGTTTGATCAGCTCATCCGTGACCTGAAAAAAGAAGGTGACTCGATTGGCGCTAAGATTCAGGTTGTTGCGACCAATGTACCTGTTGGTCTTGGTGAGCCAGTATTTGATCGTTTAGATGCCGATATCGCCCACGCTCTAATGAGCATCAACGCAGTGAAAGGTGTTGAGATTGGCGATGGCTTTGATGTTGTCAATCAACGAGGCAGCCAGCACCGAGACCCGCTTTCTCCACAAGGGTTTGGTAGCAACCATGCTGGTGGTATTCTTGGTGGTATCTCAACCGGCCAGGATATTGTGGCAAATATTGCGCTTAAGCCGACGTCAAGTATCACGGTTCCTGGTGACACGATAACCAAAGATGGCGAACCGACTCAGTTGATCACCAAAGGTCGTCACGATCCTTGTGTTGGTATTCGTGCTGTGCCAATCGCTGAAGCAATGCTGGCGATTGTCGTTATGGATCACTTACTGCGTCACCGTGGTCAGAACTATAATGTCACAACAGAAACACCAAAAATTTAAGCCTCGATGCGAATAAAAAAAAGGTTGCTGTTAAAGCAACCTTTTCTTTTATCTGCACTTTATCGCATCAGATTAATGAAGTGAGCTTTCAGTTTCCAAATGGAAAGAGGGTAAGCGCCATTTAAATCGGACTGCGGCCATACGCAACACATAGCCAATTACCAGCGTCACGATAGTGGCCGTGACGTCCGGTACATTAAATTCTAATAATGCTAAGTACAGACCAGAAGCGATTAATGCTACGGATGCGTAGAGCTCTTCATGCAGTACTAACGGAGTCTGACGACAAATCAGGTCACGAAGTAGCCCGCCAAATACGCCAGTCACCAATGCAGAAACCATGCAGATGCCAGAATGCAGTCCCATATCAAGCGCGACTTTGGTGCCTATGATACTAAATACGATCAAACCAAGCGCATCTAAACGAATAAATAAGCCTTTAAGCTTGATCACCCACTTTGCTAATCCAGTTGTCAAAATACCCGCGAGACAAGTAATAGCAAGAAACTCCGGGTTTTTTACCCAGCCGAGCGGATAATGTCCCAACAAGATGTCACGGACAGTGCCACCACCGATTGCCGTTGCGCTTGCAACCAACATCACACCAAACCAATCCATTTTTCTTCGTCCGGCACTTAACGCACCAGTCATGGCTTCAGCCGTGATACCAATGACATACAACACACTTAGCAGCATAAGGGACACTCAAAATAAAATATTAACAGGGTTTGAAAGGCTGGGGTAAGTGGTTCAAACCTAGCAAAATGCTCTAATCATCTAGGAGCATAAAATAAGACGTGAGTGTAGAGTGAAATGTGATCGGTGACGAATGAGAAATTATATGGGCAAAGGCTCTTTCAGATAAATTGAGCTAATAACCAAACCTGTTGTGTGGCTTTACGATCTGGATAAAAACAGCGACAATACGCAGCGTACGCCCGTATAAACGACTGAATCGATGATGACCCACGACTATCAAGACCTTATCACCATATTTAACAACACATTTCTTGAATCTTTTAATACGAAACTAGAGTTGGGTGCTGATGAACCCATCTACCTTCCTGCTGATGACGAGCACCCTAATCATCGGATTATTTTTGCTCGTGGATTCTATGCTTCCGCGCTTCATGAAATCTCGCATTGGTGCGTAGCTGGCCCTGAAAGACGTTTGTTGGAGGATTTTGGCTATTGGTATGAGCCAGATGGCCGTACCGAAGAGGTTCAAGCAGAGTTCGAGAAAGTGGAAGTGCGTCCTCAAGCGTACGAATGGTTGTTGTCGAAAAGTGCTGGCTTCCCTTTTACCGTTAGTTGTGACAATCTACACGGCGATTTTGAACCAGATAGGCTTGGTTTTATGCATAAAGTGCATAACGAAGTGTTAGGTATCTTAGAAGCAGGATTGCCACTGCGAGTAAAAATCCTTTCAGAAGCCCTTTGCACTTTTTACCGGACTAAGCCGCTGGAAGCGTCTGACTTTATCGTTAAATAACCTCAGAGATACACCATGATTATTGAATTTGAAGAAAAACTACTGGAACTGATTGATACGCGTATTGAATCGGCATCCGATGATGAACTGTTTGCTGGTGGTTATCTGCGTGGTCACATCTCTCTATCTGCTGCTTCTTGTGAAGAAGAAGGCATCAATGATATCGATGAGCTGAAAGCGCGTATTGCAAATAGCTTAGATGAAGCACGCACAGAGCTGAGCCCATCGGACCGCATTATCGTTAAAGATCTATGGCAAGAGCTACAGGCTCAGATTTAATCGCTCTACATTTCTACATTTCTACATTTCTACATTTCTACATTTCTACATTTCTACATTTCTACATTTTTCGAAGTAGTACTCGGTCTCTACTTCGAAAAATTTGAATCTCTCCGTAAAATTTTTGTGGTTGTAGGCCAACTCATTAACTTTTATTCTGATTGCATAAAGAGTGAACAAAAGGATATAACCATGAAAATCGTCGCATTTGGTGCTTCTACCAGCTCAACTTCAATCAATAAAGAACTTGCAACGTTCGCGGCTAAACAAGTCGAAGGTGCTCAAGTGAACGTATTGGACTTAAACAACTATCAAGTTCCAATGTTTAGCGAAGACACTGAGAAAGAGATCGGTCAGGCTGAAGGCGCAATTGCTTTCCTGAGAGAATTAGAGCAAGCGGATGCAATCGTCGTTTCCTTCGCTGAGCACAACGGTTCATACGCAGCAGCGTACAAAAACTTGTTTGACTGGGCGACGCGTATTGAGCGCAACGTATTCCAAAATAAGCCGGTTGTTTACCTGGCAACCTCGCCTGGCCCTGGCGGCGCGCAAAGTGTCTTGGCTGCGGCAACAGGTTCTGCACAGTTCTTTGGCGCAGATGTAAAAGCGTCGTTGTCAGTACCAAACTACTACGATAATTTTGATGTAGAAACTGGTTCAAGCCTAAACGCAGAAATTGCTGAGCAAGTTAAACAAGCGGTTGCTCAATTGGCATAAAGCAGGATAGATTTTCTGACAACGTTTTCTTCGTATTTCTCGGGAATGGCACATGTGTTTAGTGAGTGGTATCAGCCCCCACTTCTCTCTAAACACTGTCATTCCTTCGAGATAAGCGTGGTTAGTAGGGATTTTCCCAATAACACTTGGTTATTAAGATATTCCAGACCACGCTTTTTAGTATTTACCTCAACTTCACTAAAGTTCGGTAATCGCTTTACCTTTACGCAGTTTACGTACCCACATTCGGCTTGGGTGTAACTCTGTTAACACATCCACAGGCAACGGCAGTGGATCACCACAGATTTGCGAGGCCAGCAGTTCTGCCATCAGTGGCGCAGAACTCAGTCCGCGAGAACCTAAACCCAAAAAGCAAAACAGGTTAGGGAACTGGTGAATCGCTTCTATTTCCTCTTCTTTCTGATGCTGTAACTCGGCATATTGCGTTTTGATGGTCTCAAAATCACCTACATTACCGACGAATGGCAAATGATCACGGCTTACACAGCGAATGCCCTGGCGAGACAGGTTACCTGTTGTGTCGACTTCGTTGGTCCATGTCTGATTTGGCACACACTTGACGAGCTTGTCAGCATTGTCGCGTTGCGCTTCGGCATCAAACTCGTAATCTAAGTGACTGCGGTCGTAGCTGGCACCGATACACAGGTGTTGATTGTTCGGATTAACAGGCGTCATGTAGCCGTCATAACAAAGAACCGACTTCAGTTTAACGAGCGTTTCCGTTGCAGGAGCATGGCTTACCTGACCTTTCACCTGACCCATTGGCAAATCAGCAGATTGGCTCAATGAATTAAACTCGTGACCATTCGCAATTACAACGGCGTCGTGTTCAAAGGTTTGGCCGTTGGCTGTCAGAGTCCAAGTTTGGGATGCTTCATTCCAAGTTAACACTTGAACTTTATGCCCTAACTTAGCTTCAAAGTTATCTTGCTTTTCAAGCTGTGCGATTAATCCGCGTGTTAGCTGAGATGGGCATAGCCATCCTCCCATTGGATAGTGCAACGAAGGCATATCAACGGGTAAGCCAATCGTCTCTGCTGTTTCCTGGGCGGATAGTTTACGAACCAGATCCGGCGTAAAGTTGCCTTCAAGGATTTTTTCTAACTTTGCGGTGGATTTGTCATCCCACATTAATTGGGTGACGCCACACCAATCGTGGTCAAAGCTGAATTCTTGTGCGGCTTGTTCAACAAACTGACGCGCGAACAGAAATGCGGGTGCAAACACACGAGATACACCTGTGTGCGGGCCATTAAGTAGCGGATAAACAGCACCTTGTCGGTTGCCAGATGCGCCTTCAGCCGGTAGATCATCTTTACAGTATAGCGTGACGTTTTGGCCACGACGACACAGTGTTTTTGCTAAGGCTGCACTGGCGATACCGCCGCCAATGATGGCGATGGAAGCATGCTTACTTGCTGCAACTCGGTTAAACCATGGCAAATGATTTGAGTGTACATGACGCTGCTCCATTGCACCGGCAATCATTTCTCGTTTGGTACCAAATCCTTTTACTTTCGCCATCGAAAATCCGGCTTCGATTAGCCCACGGCGCACAAAACCTGCTGCGGTAAATGTCGCGACGGTACAATTGTGCTTTGCCAGCTTAGCCATGCCGTTAAACAAGTCTTGATTCCACATTTCTGGGTTTTTGCTCGGGGCAAAGCCGTCCAGAAACCAGGCGTCAATCAAGCCCGATTCACCATAAGGCACTTGTGGCATGCAGTCTTTGATATCACCAAACCAGAGGTCGAGCGTGATTGCGCCATCCTCCAGAACAATTCGGTGACATTCAGGAACGGCTGCCGGGTAGTGCTTTTGTAGTTTCTCTGCATACTCTGCTAACTCTGGCCAAGCTTGATGTGCTTTTTTGAGGTCAGCCTGACTGAGCGGATATTTTTCAAAACTGATGAAATGCAGCTCTTTTAAGGTCGCCTCAGGATTTTCACGACGAAACTCATCAAACCATTGCCATACCGCTAAGAAGTTCAGTCCGGTGCCAAATCCGGTTTCACCAATGACAAAGCGTCGTTGGTCAAAATCCTGCCATCTTTCCGGAAGATGATTTTTTTTGAGGAAAACGTAGCGTGTCTCTTCAAGACCGTTTACGTTAGAGAAGTAAACATCATCAAACTGGTCAGAAACTGGCGTACCAGAGTCGTTCCAACCAAGTTGTGCATTTTTTATTGAAGTCATATTGGTGCAAATTTGTGATTTGGCGCGGTAACAATGGGATGATTGTACGAATTTATGGGAAAGCTGACCACTTTTGTTAGCTATCTTAGTTATTATCTAGCAGATTTTTGAATTATTAGGAATGTCATAATGAAACGAGTCGTAATCACCGGTATGGGTATTGTTTCAAGTATCGGTAACAACGTCGAAGAAGTTCTAGCGTCTCTTAAAGCGGGCAAATCTGGCATCACTGCGTCTGAGCAGTTCAAAGAACACGGTCTTCGTTCGCAAGTTTGGGGTGATCTAAAAATCAACCCTGCGGAACACATCGACCGTAAACAGATGCGCTTTATGGGTGATGCGGCTGCGTATGCATACCTATCAATGCAGCAAGCTATTGAAGATGCTGGCCTGACAGAAGAGCAAGTTTCAAACGATCGTACAGGTATCGTTGCTGGTTCTGGTGGTGCTTCTGCGTTAAACCAAACGGTAGCAACCGATATTATGCGTGAGAAAGGTGTGAAGCGCGTTGGTCCTTACATGGTTCCACGTACTATGTCTTCTACTGTTTCGGCTTGTCTTGCTACACCGTTTAAAATTCGTGGTGTGAACTACACAATGAGTTCAGCTTGTGCAACTTCTGCACACTGTATTGGTCATGCTATGGAGCTTATCCAGCTTGGCAAACAAGACATCGTATTTGCAGGCGGTGGTGAAGAGCTAGATTGGTCTCAAACCATGATGTTTGATGCAATGGGTGCACTATCGACTAAGTACAACGATACGCCAGAAAAAGCATCGCGTACTTACGATGCAGACCGTGATGGATTTGTAATCTCTGGTGGCGGCGGTATGGTCGTTGTTGAAGAGCTAGAGCACGCACTAGCACGTGGTGCAAAAATTTACGGTGAAATCGTAGGTTACGGCGCGACTTCTGATGGCTACGACATGGTTGCTCCATCAGGTGAAGGTGCAGTTCGTTGTATGAAGATGGCAATGCAAGGCGTTGACCACATCGATTACATCAACACACACGGTACTTCTACACCAGTAGGTGATGTGAAAGAACTAGGCGCGATTCAAGAGCTATTTGGTAAAAACAGCCCAGCTATCTCAGCTACCAAAGCAATGACTGGTCACGCACTGGGTGCGGCTGGCGTTCATGAAGCAATTTACTCAACGCTAATGCTAAACAACAACTTCATTGCTCCAAGCATCAACATTGAAAACTTGGACGAAGCTGCGAAAGGCCTAGATATCGTAACTGAAACTCGTGACGCTGAAATTGATACCGTAATGTCAAACAGCTTTGGTTTTGGCGGTACTAACGCAACGCTAGTTATCAAGAAATACCAAGGTTAGTCAGCAACAATGCTAATTGACATTGTTGGGGTTATTCGTCGGACGATATGAACCCTAACAAACCAGTTTCCAGAGCTTGATCAGTCTAACTGGTCGAACAGACGCAGACTTTATCCCAAGGAGAGCGGGATAAGATCCTTTTGTTCTGGAACCTTGCCCGGCTTAATGCCGGGCTTTTTATTTTTATACCTAAAGCACTTGGAAAAAGCTTGCTATTACGCTGTGTTACTTTTCTAGAACTCGCAGCCGTGACTACGCTCTTAATCCTGCATCGTGAAGCTACTTGGGTATAGTTCTTGAGATTTCTCGGGAAAAAGGCACAATCACTGCAATTCTAAAAAATGGATCTTAAAACGCTGGCGCTATGAAAATTATTGTTGATGAAAACATGCCGTATGCTGAAGAACTGTTCAGCCAAATCGGTGAAGTGATTCTAAAACCGGGCCGTTCACTAACGGCTGATGACTTGATCGATGTTGATGCACTTATGATTCGCTCGGTAACCAAAGTGAATGCTGAACTGATCAGTAAAGCGAACAAACTGAAGTTTGTTGGTACTGCCACAGCAGGCATGGATCATGTTGATCAGGCACTTATGCAAGAAAAAGGCATTTTCTTTACTGCGGCGCCGGGGTGTAACAAAGTGGGTGTTGCCGAGTATGTGTTCAGCGTAATGATGGTACTGGCACAGCAGCAGGGTTTTTCTGTCTTTGACAAGACGGTCGGCATTATTGGTGCTGGCCAAGTGGGTAGCTATCTTGAAAAATGCCTAAAAGGGATGGGTTTTAAGGTATTGATCAATGACCCGTTCAAACAGGAAGAGGGTGATCCTCGTAGCTTTACGCCGCTTGCCGAGTTAATTGAAGCATCAGACATCATCACCTTGCACACGCCAATCACAAAAGATGGCGAACATCCAACTCATCACATGTTTGATGAGACCGTACTTAATGGTCTGCGTGCTGACCAAATTCTAATTAACGCAGCGCGCGGCCCTATCGTTGATAACAGTGCATTGAAACGTCGTTTACAGAAAAACGATGGATTCACAGCGGCACTGGATGTGTTCGAATTTGAACCAGAGGTTGATATGGAGCTTCTGCCTCTGCTAGCATTCGCAACCCCTCACGTTGCAGGCTATGGTTTGGAGGGGAAAGCTCGTGGTACGACAATGATTTTCAACAGCTACTGTGAGTTCTTAAACAACGAATTACGTGCGCATGCCAGCGATTTATTGCCAACCGCACCAGTACCAAAAATGTTTTTGGACCGTGAGTGGGATGAAGCAACACTGCATAACATCACGCAGTTAATCTATGATGTGCGTAAAGATGACGCTCTTTTCCGTCGCGAAATCAGTAAGCCAGGTGCGTTTGACCTGATGCGTAAAAACTACTGGGATCGCCGTGAATACAGCGCTGTCACGCTAATGGGCAATCAATCATGCAATCTTGCGCCATTAGCCGAATTAGGTTTTCAGATTGAGGTAAGTCAATGAGCCAACAATACAATGTTGCCATTTTAGGTGCGACCGGTGCGGTCGGTGAAACAATTTTAGAAGTGCTTCAAGAACGCAAATTCCCAGTGGGAGAGCTGTACCTTTTGGCGAGTGAGCGTAGTGAAGGCAAGACTTACCGCTTCAATGGTAAAACCGTACGCGTACAAAACGTTGAAGAGTTTGATTGGTCTCAAGCGCACATTGGTTTGTTCTCGGCAGGCGGTGATTTGTCAGCAAAATGGGCTCCAATTGCGGCTGATGAAGGTGTGATTGTGATCGACAACACGTCGCACTTCCGCTACGAGTATGACATTCCGTTGGTTGTTCCAGAAGTAAACCCTGAAGCAATTGCAGAGTTCCGTAACCGTAATATCATCGCTAACCCTAACTGTTCTACCATCCAAATGCTGGTGGCACTAAAACCAATCCATGACGCAGTCGGTATCGAACGTATTAACGTTGCTACTTACCAATCTGTATCAGGCGCGGGTAAAGCTGGTATTGATGAGCTTGCAGGTCAAACTGCTAAACTACTGAATGGCCTGCCAGCTGAAACCAAACAATTTTCTCAACAGATCGCGTTTAACTGTATTCCGCAGATCGATCAGATGATGGAAAACGGCTACACCAAAGAAGAAATGAAAATGGTGTGGGAAACGCAAAAAATCTTCAATGACCCAAGTATTACCGTAAACCCGACTTGTGTACGTGTACCAGTGTTCTACGGTCATGCGGAAGCGGTTCATGTTGAGACTCGTTCGCCAATCGATGCGCAGGAAGTGATTAACCTACTTGAACAAACTGAGGGTGTTGAAGTGTTCCACGGTGAAGATTTCCCTACACAAGTTCGTGATGCGGGTGGTAAGGATCACGTGATGGTGGGGCGTATTCGCAACGACATCAGTCATCACAGTGGTATCAACATGTGGGTTGTGGCTGACAACGTACGCAAAGGCGCGGCAACAAACGCCGTTCAAATTGCAGAAGTATTGATCCGCGATTACTACTAAGTAGCCTTAGTTTTTAACTAACTTAGCTTTTAGTTACCCAACTATTTAGTTTCTTAACTTATTAGTTACTTAACGATAAACCTCGCTTCACATGCGAGGTTTTTTTGTTCTATCGGCGAATAATTGTGTGAGATTAGTACGAATATGGTGACACTCACACATTTTTTCCTCCTAAAGCTATAGTTTTGCTTGATATATCCGATATATTTAACTGCTCACCCTTTCACATTGTATCAAGCACAAAACTGAGCCTTCTATGCGTCAAATTTATAAGCGTTTGTTGACAACCTTAGTGTTGATGAGCGCGACTCAGATATCGTCAGTGGTTCAAGCCGAAGGAATTCGTCTGGTTGGACCGTCAGGTGAAGTGCAATCATCGCCTCGCTACGCGGAAGAGATTGAAAGAGCATTACCTGCTCCGCCTGTAAATTCTCAGCCTTCTCGTTTTATTGGGCCAACGGGTGAAAACCAAACTTTGTGGTCGATCGCTTCTCAAATACGACCTTCACGCAGCGTTTCTATTCAACAGACGCTGCTTGCTATTTATCGAATTAACCCTCGGGCGTTTGAAAATCAGAATATCCATGAGCTGATCCCGGGAAGCCGGCTTCGGGTTCCTTCTTTAGAGCAAGTGCAAAGTGCGACCACAGCGCAAGCCGTCGCGATCATGAAGGCGCATGAGGCAAAACTAACCCAGCAGCCTGCGCCGGTTAAACCTGAGTCTGTTAAAAGAGAAGCGTCAGTACAGTCCATCGCTCAACAGCCAAAGCCGCAGTCATCAACGCTACCATCACCAAAATCACAAGCACAACCAACGGAAGAGCCGGGCTCACTTTCGCCAAAAGCGGTTGTACCTCAGCAAGCGGAACCTTTTAATACCACAGCGCCGACGAGTCCCATTTCTGCAGTAAATACCTCCCCACAAGGTGAGCAGCAGGTCATCGAATTAAAAAACAAGCTGCAGGGCTCTCAAAGCGAGCTGGCATCACTGGAAGAGAAAAACCATCGTTTGCGTCTGATGCTGTCAGAAGTACAAAATGAAGTGCAAAATCTGAAAAGTGAACTGAACGACGAAGGCCGCATTCGTTCTGAAGTGGAAAAATTGCTGACAGAAGAGCGTCAACGCGCAGAGGAGCAACAACGCTTGCAACCGAGCGCGCTAGATAAATTTTTGTCTAATGGCTGGTTAGTCGGGTTAGCGGCTCTTATTCCAGGGGCTCTGCTTGCATTCTTGGTAGTCATGCTGCTTGGTCGCCGTGCTAAAGAGAACGAAGAGCAGGCCGCACTGCCACAGTCGCCAGCTGTTGATCCGCTTGCCGCACCAGCCGGTCTGGCAGTAGTGGATGATCTTGAAGAAGATCTGAGACTGGATGATGATTTATTCGCCGATGACTTACTCACTGATGATGATCGTGACCGTACGTCGTCTAAAGATGACATTCCAGAGTTAGAGAACGATGATTTTACTGGTCTCGAAGATGAAGGGCTTGATTTCAATCTGGAAGGTGAAGAAGGTGAAGACCCATTTGCCAGTATTGATAATGGCGGAGAGCTGGATGTAGGTTTTGATGAGTTTGAATCCTCTCCGACGGGCATAAAAGTCAACGGAGATGAAAAAGCGCTGGGGCTGGAGGAAATGGCGCGAGCGCTCGACAAAGCACCACACGAGTTTGACACTCTTGATGAGCCTGATTTTGACTTGTCTGACGGTGATAGCGGGGATAAATCAACAGATGATGAGATCGCAGAACGATTGGCTCAAGATGCCTCATCAGACTCATTACCCGGTCATCATGTTGACCAGGCAATGCTTGATGAGCTGTTTGCTGAACTTGATAGTGATGACCTCGATCTTGATGTTGACACAACGCCAGCCATAGACAGTGCTTTCTCAGTAGGGGAAGCATCAGATGATGAAATTGATAAGCTGTTGGCACAGTATGAACAGACTCATTCTGAAAAGTCAGACGTTAAGTCGGAGCCATCGTTTGAATTCGACAAGCAAGTGACTCATTCTCAAACTGAACACGATGACCTCCTTGCTCATCTGCAAGGGTTTGATGGCGTATCCGACAAAACTGAACTTGATGAAAACAGTACGGATTTGTTGGATGAAGTTATCGAAATTGATGATGAAGAGTCAGACAAAGCGTTTGATCCATTGAGCGAATTAGAATCATTAGCTGGCTTTGATAGTGAAGATATTGACGAGCTGGATGCCAGCAGTACGGATTTGTTGGATGAACTTTTGGACGCTGAAGTTAGCACCGAACTAGACGATGAAATCGCAACTGATCTTGATCCTTTCGACGAATTAATACGCGCAGATGCAACAACTGGGCAAGTTGATGAAGAAGAGCTTGAGCTAGAATCTGATTTAGATATTGCTGCTTTACTTAATGAAAATCAGGCAAACAATGAGCTTGAAACGCCGGATATGCAAGAGCCTGACAAGCAAACCAGCGAAGAGCTCGTCAGTCATGAACTTTTGGATGATATTGAGGATATTTCTCTAGAATATGATCCTTTAATGCGTGAGTTGGATGAACTGTTTGAGTCAGAACACGATGACGTTCAATCAATAGAGCCAGACAACAACGAGACTTTGTCAGATGTAGATGCCTCGCTTGGTGTGCAGGAGGAATCGGACAAACAAGCGATACCAGCTGAAACAGAAACGGCAGAGCAAAATGATGAAGCTGTTACTATCGATGAATCTGTTATAGAACCATCTGCAGAAAGCGCTGAAATCACCAAACAAGAGCCAGAGACCGAATCTACATTTACGCCAACGCCGAATGCGGTTGAAAACGAATTCGGTATGCCATCGGAAGAAGATTGGTTGCTGGATGATGTTGAACCAGAATCTGAGGCGAATCTGGATAAAGAGCCGATTGCCGCTAGGTCTGGTGAGAGCGTCGAGCATGTGCTGAATGCTGAAGAGCTGGGTCGACCAGAGTTAAGTGAAGCAGATGATGTGCCCTCCATACAAGATGAGTCTGAGTTACCGGAGTCCGAGCCTGAGGCGGGTGCTACAGAGCCAGAAGCAGAAGATTTCGAGTTTGACGAGTTAGAACTGCCTGAATTTGGTGAAGAAGAAGCGCTGGCTTCAATGGAAGATGAGCCTGAGTTATCAGCATCTGAACCTGAAGTGGATGCAGCCGAATTAGAATCAGACGACGAATTTGAATTTGACGAATTTGAGCTACCTGAATTTGGCGAAGAAGAAGCGTTGGCGTCTATGTCTGGGGCCGAGTTACCGGAGTCAGCTCAGCCTGAAATCGCTAAAATTAAGCTTCAATCAGACAACGACCACGATGCATTGTTTGAAGTGTTTGCTCACCAAGGTGGATTCGACAGCGAAGAAGAATCTGTTGATATCAGCCACGAACCAGAACTGAGTGGACTTGCTGAGTCAGATATGGCGAACTTGCTATCTGATAAAGAGGATTCAGAATCCTTTGATGGCAATTTAGACAGTAAAACCATCGATAGCGCAGGTATGGATCTTGAAACCATGCTTGATGTTGGTGATGATTGGGAAGGGTTCAAACCAGCCGCCACCGAAGCGACTTCAGAGGTTGAAGATGTAGCGGAAGAGCAGCGTGATATTTGGCGTTCAGAACAAGCCTTAACGCAGCCAGAGATCGAATCGGAAAACTGGGAAACGCAAACCGACCTCGCTGACTTCGACCCGAAGAAGAACCAGTTTATGACGATTGATGAGCTGATGGCGCAGGTCGATTTGGATGGAGGCGAGTTTGACGAAGAAGAGTTGAACCTGGATGTCGGACTCGATGAATTTCCTGATGTGATTGGTGAAATCAACGACATCGATGTTGATTCCGATGCTGAAGGGGCTGGTAAGCTCGACTTGGCCAAGATATACCTTGAAATGAATGACCGGAAAGGGGCGATCAAGTTATTGGAAGAAGCCATTGTATACGGTGAAGATGATATTCGTCGTGAAGCTAAGAACCTCATCGATACCATCAAAGGTCAATAAATAAAATAGGGTGGCGAGAGCTGCCCTTTTTGTATCTGGAATGAGTTACGTATATACTTCTCGGCCCATTTTAGAGTTCGAAGGTTAAGATGAGAATCGCATTAGGTATCGAATATAACGGTACAAACTACTTTGGCTGGCAACGGCAAAGAGAAGTTAAAAGTGTTCAAGAAGAGCTGGAAAAAGCGTTGTCCATCGTTGCGAATCATCCTGTAGAAGTCCAGTGTGCAGGTCGTACCGATGCTGGTGTACATGGTACAGGTCAAGTTGTTCACTTCGATACCAACGTAGATCGTAAAATGGTGGCTTGGACGATGGGCGCGAATGCAAACATGCCAAGTGATATTGCTGTTCGCTGGGCGAAAGAAGTCCCTGACGATTTCCACGCGCGATTCTCAGCGACTGCACGCCGCTATCGTTACATCATTTTTAATCATACATTGCGTCCGGGAATCTTAAACTCTGGCGTCAGTCACTACCACGGTGATCTGGATGAGCAAAAAATGCATGAAGCAGGGCAATATTTGTTGGGCGAAAACGATTTTTCGTCGTTCCGTGCCGCGCAATGCCAGTCCCTCAGCTCGTTCCGTAATATGATGCACTTGAACGTGACGCGTCATGGTAACTACGTGGTCATTGATATCAAAGCGAATGCGTTTGTTCATCACATGGTTCGTAATATTACTGGTAGCTTGATTAAAGTAGGGCGTGGTGAAGAAAAACCACAGTGGATCAAGTGGTTACTCGAGGCGAAAGATCGCAAAGTTGCGGGAGCAACCGCAAAAGCTGAAGGTTTATATTTGGTGGATGTGGATTATCCGCAAGAATATGATTTACCGCGTGTGCCGATCGGCCCGTTATTTTTGCCAGATAATTTGAACTAATTTTACAAACTTGCTTCAAAATACCGGTAGTTTAGGCTGGATTCGCTCGGAAACTATGCGCTATTAATGATAACAAAAATAGGTACAACCAGTTTTTTATCTACAGTAGCGGCAAGATATGGTTTAATCCGTCGTTGTTATTACGAATTTATATCTTTCGCAATGAAGCGGAAGAGTTGAGAGAAAAGGTCTTCCATGAGTTGGCTTGAAAAGATTTTAGAGAAAAGTAATCTTGTAAGTTCACGTAAAGCTTCTATCCCAGAAGGTGTGTGGACGAAATGTACCTCTTGTGAGCAGGTTCTTTACCATGCTGAACTGGAGCGTAACCTAGAAGTATGTCCGAAATGTAACCATCACATGCGTATGAAAGCGCGTCGTCGTCTGGAAACATTCCTGGATGAAGGTGAACGTGTTGAGTTAGGTTCGGAGCTTGAGCCTCAAGACAAACTGAAGTTTAAAGACTCTAAGCGCTATAAAGAGCGTATCTCTGCGGCGCAAAAGAGCAGCGGTGAAAAAGATGCATTGATAGTAATGCAGGGTGAACTGCTGGGTGTACCTCTAGTCGCTTGTGCATTTGAATTCTCTTTCATGGGTGGTTCAATGGGTTCTGTGGTTGGTGCTCGTTTCGTGAAAGCGGTCGAAGCAGCAATCGAAAACAACTGTGCACTCGTTTGTTTCTCTGCAAGTGGTGGCGCTCGTATGCAAGAGGCATTGATGTCTCTGATGCAAATGGCGAAAACCAGCGCAGCATTGGAGCGTCTGTCAGAAAAAGGCTTACCATTTATTTCAGTTCTGACTGACCCAACTATGGGCGGTGTGTCTGCAAGTTTGGCGATGCTTGGCGATGTTAATATCGGTGAACCTAAAGCTCTTATCGGCTTTGCGGGTCGTCGTGTAATCGAGCAGACAGTACGTGAAGATCTTCCTGAAGGCTTCCAACGCAGTGAGTTCCTGCTTGAGCACGGTGCAATCGATATGATCGTTGATCGCCGCGAAATGCGTCAGCGTGTGGGTGGTCTTATTGCTAAGATGACCAATCACAAGTCTCCTTTGGTTGTTTCGGTTAACGAATCTCCAACTGAAGAAGTTTATTCTGTACCAGAAGCGGACGAAAAAGGGTAAAGTATCAACTAACATAAAGCCAAAGAAATTAATGGTTAAAGTTAGATGACACAAAACTCAATTCCTCAAGCCACATCCTCTCTAGAGATGTGGCTTGATTATTTAGCAAATATTCATTCCTCAGCAATCGACCTTGGCTTAGACCGTGTTCAAGCGGTAGCAAACAAAGCCAATCTCACCAAACCTGCTCCAACGGTTATCACTGTTGCCGGAACCAACGGCAAAGGATCAACCTGTGCGTTAATGGAAGCGATTCTGTTAGACGCCGGATTCACTGTAGGTGTTTACAGTTCACCGCATCTTATTCGATACAACGAGCGTGTGCGCATCAATGGCGTAGACGTGGAAGACGCAAAACATTGTGAAGCGTTCGACTTTGTAGAAAAGCAAAGGGGTGACATCACATTAAGTCTGTTCGAATTCGGTACTTTGGCGGCGCTGCGTATTTTCCAAACTGAAAAGGTGGATGTCGTTCTACTTGAAGTCGGCCTGGGCGGTCGTTTGGATGCAACCAATGTCGTGGATCACGATGTCTCTGTGATTACCAGTCTGGCCATCGATCACGTTGATTGGCTGGGAGATGACATCAATGTGATTGGTTTCGAAAAAGCCGGTATCTACCGTCCGGGTAAACCCGCAATTTGTGGCCAGCCATTACCTCCTGCAACCGTAGCCGCGCATGCGGATGACATTGGTGCTGAGTTCTTCCAGGTCGGTATCCAATTCGATTATCAGCTCACTGAAAAAGGCTGGCAGTGGACGAGTGGTGCTTTTGACCTTGATAATCTTCCTGTACCGTCGTTACCGCTACCTAATGCGGCAACCGCGCTAATGGCACTTGGTGCTTCAGAATTGCAAATCACTGACATAAACATCGTCAATGGCTTGAATAATGCTCGGCTTGCAGGTCGAATGCAGGTTCTACAAAATGAGCCCGTAATCGTACTTGATGTTGCGCACAACCCACATTCGGCAGAATATTTAGTGGAAAAAGTGAAGCAACAGTATGCGGGTAAAAATATCCATACAGTGATTGCGATGCTTCACGATAAAGACATTAAATCGACCATCGAAGCATTGGCGGGCATTGCTACTGAATGGTACCCAGCATCGCTTACAGGCCCTCGTGCCGCGTCTGCGGATGAATTGTGCCAGTATCTACCGGAAGGGCAGATTAAGTTCCAAACCCCGGTAGAAGCATTTGAGCGTGCGAAAGAGAATGCTCGAGAGGACGACGTTATATTGGTGGTTGGCTCATTCCATACCGTGGGTGAGGTGCTGGAGCATTGGCAATCAAGTAATTAAGCAAAGAGAAGAATCAGCAAAGGTAATTTGATGGCAAGTAAATTTCAGAGTCGTTTGGTCGGCACTATCATTCTGGTTGCGGTGGGCGTTATTGTGCTTCCTGACGTACTAGATGGTAAAAAGCTTCACTACAAAGAAGAATTTGCCAGTATTCCTATCAAACCTGAGCTTGATAGCGATGTGGAGAACTTCGAGATATTAGAGCCAGTTGAAGATGATACGGCACTACCAGACTCTCCAGTAGAAGCGGTAGTACAGGAGTCGGAAGAACCTCAAGTTGCCGACGCTGAGCCGGAGCCAACTAATAATCCAACGCCTCACGTTGAGAAAACTAAGCAACCAGAGACGGTGGAAGTGGCTCCGCGTCCAGTGGAAGAGAAAAATCAATATGAAGATTCTGGTTGGATTATTCAGTTGATGGCGCTGAAGAATCACGACAATGCGGTTGCATTAGTGGCGGATCTCCAGAAGCGAGGTTACCAAGCTCATGCGAAAAAAGAAAATGGCTTTACTCGTGTAATTGTTGGTCCTGATGTGTCGAAAAGTAAACTTGAACGACAAGTTCAAGAATTACAAAAAATTACCGGCTCAAAAGGTCAATTGCTTAAATTTAAGCCGTTAAATCCATAAGAAAACGTTTGCGTCAGCATTTTTTCTGTTAAAATGCGCGCCAACTTAAGATGAAGAAAATATGAATTGGTTAGATTTTGTCATTTTAGGGGTGATCGGGTTTTCAGCTTTGATCAGTTTAGTTCGCGGTTTTGCTAAAGAAGCGTTGTCTTTGGTTATTTGGTTTGGAGCGTTTTTTGTCTCCAGTAACTACTACACCAAATTAGCGGTGTACTTCACCAACATCGAAGACGATATGTTTCGAAACGGAGCGGCGATTGCGGCGTTATTTGTCGCAACATTAATTGTTGGTGCAGTGGTGAATTACGTCATTGGTCAACTAGTACAAAAAACAGGGCTATCAGGTACCGATCGACTTCTTGGTATGGTGTTTGGTGGTCTACGCGGAGTGTTAATCGTTTCTGCGGTGCTGTTTTTTATGGATGCGTTTACTGCATTCCCAAGCTCGGATTGGTGGAAAGCATCACAGTTGGTTCCTGAGTTCAAACGTGTGATCGCTCCATTCTTCGAGCATTTACAAGCAACATCAAGTTTTCTGTCTGGCACTATCTAGTAGTGCCAGCTACTGTCGCAAATCGAGGATTAGGACATGTGTGGTATTGTTGGAATCGTGGGCACAACCCCTGTAAACCAGTCTATTTATGACGCGTTAACGGTGTTACAGCATCGTGGCCAAGATGCCGCGGGTATTTGTACCATAGAAAGCAATCGTTTTCGTCTGCGTAAGGCGAACGGTTTAGTTAAAGATGTGTTCGAAGCAAAGCATATGCAACGCTTGCAAGGCGACGTTGGTATTGGTCATGTTCGTTACCCAACTGCTGGTAGTTCAAGTGCTTCAGAAGCTCAGCCTTTCTACGTAAACTCTCCTTTCGGTATTACACTAGCCCACAACGGTAACTTAACGAACGCTAATCAAGTTCGCCAAAAGCTGTTTGAAAAAGACCGTCGCCATATCAATACGACATCAGACTCAGAAGTATTACTGAACGTCCTTGCTCATGAAATCGATTCTGTAAAAGGAAACGTCACGACAGAAGACGTGTTCCGCGCGGTTACAAACGTTCATCGCACGATTCGCGGAGCATACGCCGTAACAGCAATGATCATTGGCCACGGTATGGTTGCATTCCGTGACCCGAATGGTATTCGTCCTCTATGTTTGGGTAAACGTGAAGTAAATGGCAGAACGGAATACATGGTTGCGTCTGAATCTGTTGCTCTTGATGCAGTAGGTTTTGACTTTATGCGTGATATCGCCCCAGGTGAAGCTGTCTACGCGACATTTGAAGGCGAACTGTTTACCAAGCAGTGTGCCGACAATCCAAAGCTAAACCCATGTATTTTTGAATTCGTGTACTTTGCTCGTCCTGATTCATTCATCGACAAGATTTCTGTTTACAGTGCTCGTGTAGAAATGGGCAAAAAACTTGGTGACCGCATTCGTGAAGATTACGCCGATCTTGATATTGACGTAGTTATCCCAATCCCAGAAACGTCTTGCGACATCGCTTTGCAAATCGCTCAGGCGATCGACAAACCATACCGCCAAGGTTTTGTAAAAAACCGTTATGTAGGCCGTACGTTTATCATGCCGGGTCAACAACAGCGTAAGAAATCGGTACGTCGTAAACTGAATGCAATTCGCTCTGAATTCAAAGACAAGAATGTCCTTTTGGTGGATGACTCTATTGTTCGTGGTACAACTTCAGAGCAGATCATTGAGATGGCACGTGACTCAGGCGCGAACAAAGTCTACATGGTGTCTGCAGCTCCGGAAGTACGTTTCCCGAACGTTTACGGCATCGACATGCCAAGTGCGACTGAGTTAATCGCACACGGTCGTGACAACGAGACTATCTGTAAGCAAATTGGCGCTGATGCCCTGATTTACCAAAAACTGGAAGACTTGGTAGAAGCAGTTGGCCTTGGCAACCAAGATATCACACAGTTCGATACTTCAGTGTTTAATGGTGAGTACGTAACTGGCGATATTGACCAGCAGTATCTGGACTTCCTGGATGGTCTGCGTAACGATGATGCCAAGACACAGCGCGAGATTCAGCAAGACTTGGCAAACCTAGAATTGCATAACGAAGGCGCGTAATTTTCGCCCCATTTCAAATTGAAAAACCAGAGCTTTTGCTCTGGTTTTTTTATTTCTGACGACAATCAAGATGCATTAGTGAATGTTGTACGCAATCACGTAGTCGATGAACAGACGAACTTTTTCAGGTAAGTGGTCTTTGTGGTTATACAGCATGTAAATGTCTCGTGGGTTTGCGCTCCAGTCGGCCAATACACGTACTAAGTCACCGCGTTCAATATACTCTTTGATCATGACATCAGGCATGAGTGTAATCCCCAATCCGTCAGAGCAGGATCTGCGCACGACATTGAGCGCATTCGCCTGAAAACGAGCACGATCTGTGTTTACCACGGACTCGCCTTTGCTGTTATTCAGTGCCCACTTGATCAAGGGGTAACCTTTCAGAAGAGCATGGTTAGAGAGCTCTTCAGCATGCTCTGGTGCTGGATGTACAGCAAGGTAGTCAGGGCTTGCAACTAATATGTCTTTTACTTCACCGATTTTACGAGCAATCAGGCTAGAGTCACGCTGCGGGCCGACACGAAAAATGACATCCCATTCCGTTGGGTCCAGTTTGTCGGCGTTGGTCTCTGTAGTCAGCTCAATGTTGATCTCTGGGTATTGTTTCATAAACGCATTGAACATCGGCATCATCATGCGCTTGGTCAGGTTGGAAGGTGCAGAGATTTTGATCCTGCCCGATGCCCCGCGGCAATCGTCTGTAATTTCCTCTGCGGTTGAAGTAAGCCTTTGCAATAGAGGCGAACATTCCTTGTAAAAACGTTCCCCAGCCTCTGTGAGAGATAGCTTGCGTGCGTGACGGTTCAATAGTCGAAGATTCACAGAGTCTTCTAGCGCTTGAATGCGTCGGGTGATGGTTGCCACCGGGATCATGGTTTTTCGCGAAGTTGCAGTATAGCTCCCATTTTCGACAACCAGCCGAAACAGGTTTAAATCATCTAGTTTCATATTTCCTGACACATTAAATTACGATTTAAGGCTAATTTATAATTAACTTTGTAATTAAAGATTGCTTTAAGTCAACATGTTGCACCATTTGACCACAGCAAGCGTTTCTGAGCAAATCTAGATAGCTTGTAGAATATTTGTATAAACGCTTTTTTAAGACTACGTTTTATTAAAAGGTGAAATCACTCGAGGGATTGACTTGGGAAGATTTTGCTGGATGCAAATACAACAATAATAAATACATTGTAGAAAAATTGTTTTTTGACTGACCAATGTGAGGTGTAAAGGTATGTATAAGGCTCACAGTCAAACGGCAATGGTCTCGGTGCGGGAAGCGGTTAATCACAAACTAATTATGTTAGTGGACGATGATGCTATTTTTCGTAATGTAACCAATGCCTATTTAGAAAGTCAGGGTTTTGAAGTCGTACAAGCTGAAAACGGCCTAGACGCACTTCAACAACTTAGGGAACGCCAACCCGATCTTGTCTTATGTGATTTATCTATGCCCCTGTTAGATGGCATAGAGTTCGTCGAAGAAGTCAGCCTTGAATATCCATATTTGCCGCTTATTGTGGTTTCCGGCACGGATGAGATGTCGGACGTCGCCAAGGCATTACGTTTTGGTATTAAAGACTTCCTGCCTAAGCCAATAGGAAATTATAAGCACCTATCTCAGGCGATTGACAATACACTAGAGGATTGTGACTGCCACTTTTCTGAACAACGAGACTTTTCAAGTCAGTGGTTTAGAGTGGATGACGGTGGAGAGGTTCCTGATGAACAAGAACTCCACTGGCATTTAGAATACTTACAGCAAAACCCGAATGCAGCGAGAAATCTGTTACATGCTTTGTTACCTGACAAGGACACATCTCAAGGTGACTGGCGCTGTTCATATCGATTGCTACAGTCGACAGATGTTATGCCATTGGTATTTGATTATCGCTGGCTGATGAATGGACAGTTTGCTTTCTACTTGATTGATTCTGCTTCGCAGGAAAATGGTGGAGTAGGGACAACGTTGCTGGTAAGGGCTCTGTTTGATGATTACTTGCGTAACTTGAAGAGCTTTAGCGCGGATCTCAAAGACATGGCAAGTATCATGGAGAAGGGGATCGAATGTTCCGATTGCGCAGGCGCAGTAAATGCTGTGTTTGGTGTTGCTGACCTGGCATCCTCAACGGTTTCCATCTTAACTGCGGGTTTAGAGTGTCAGTGGTCGAATGGTGATGCAACTCAGCACATTAGCGCAGGAAATCGTTTGGGGGACGGAAGTTTGAAAAACTTTATAACTCGTGACTTGCCGTTAAGTACAGCAGGACAATTGTCTATCGGATGTCTTGGTTCCTCAAGTTTTACGCTTAATATCGCTCGTCACGATTCGTAGAATAGCCCTCCTTTATTAAAAAAATTGTACAAAAGCAGTGCGTTGCGCTGCTTTTTGTCTTGTCAAATGAGATCTGAACGATGAATAACCTTACTTTTTGTTTGTATTTATAGTTGGCGGTATAAGGTATAGTCTGCGTCTAAACAATAATGACCCATTTGTGTAACTTGCGGTTAACGTTACGTTGTGGGGAAACAAAGTCAAATAGTGAGAAGAGACATCATGGCAGACAAAGAGTTTAAAGAGCCTTATAATATTGCGTACTTTTTAGGTTTCATTGCAGTACTTATGATCCCTACGTTACCTGCAACGCTAACTTGGTTGCGTGTGCTTAACGGTTACGCAGGCTAAGAATTTAGCTATTTGTTTTCTGGAGTTCACCATTCGTATTAAGCGCTATTTTTTCAATACTGTTGGTGGACTCTGCATTGTTCTGGGCATTGCCGGAATTGTTCTCCCTCTTTTGCCAACCACTCCATTTATCTTACTTGCCAGCGCTTGTTTTTTGCGTGGCAGTCCTGCATTTCGCGATTGGTTACATAATCACAACACCTTTGGTCCCATTCTATACAATTGGAATAAGAATAAGGCCGTCGATCCTAAGGTAAAGCTACGAGGCTCGATTTTTATTGTGCTTAGCTTTACGGTTTCTATCTTTGTTGCCCCCATCATGTGGGTGAAAATTGTCCTGTTGATCATGGCAATCGTTTTACTCAGCTGTTTTATGCGCCTACCTGTGATTGAGTCGGTTGCTGACCGGGAAGAAAATCACTAAGATTGTAGGGAATAGTGTGCCCGCTCTTCGAGTGGGCGTTTGTATTTTCAGCGCCTGTGACTTTTACAAAATAAGCACATTGTGATGAAAACCTATTGTTCGTTGCCCTCGTGAAACTGAGATAAGATAGAGGGCGATGAGCTAATCTAAGTAAACCGGTATTATGACTACAGAAACAATTTCACTGATCAAATCTAGCATTAAAAGCATTCAAGATTACCCAAAACCAGGAATCCTTTTCCGTGACGTTACTAGCCTTCTGGAAGACGCTACGGCGTATCAGGCGACTATCGGCCTATTGGTTGAGCGTTACAAAGAGATGGGTTTCACAAAAGTTGTGGGTACAGAAGCTCGAGGCTTCCTATTTGGTGCGCCACTAGCTCTTGAGTTAGGTGTTGGTTTTGTTCCGGTGCGTAAGCCAGGTAAGCTGCCACGCCCAACGATCGCACAATCGTACGAGCTTGAGTACGGCATGGATACTTTAGAGATCCACATCGATGCAATCGTAGAAGGTGATAAAGTACTTGTTGTCGACGATTTACTGGCAACTGGCGGTACTATCGAAGCAACCGCTAAGCTTATTCGCCAATTAGGTGGTGAAGTCGAGCACGCTGCTTTTGTTATCAACCTGCCAGAAATCGGTGGTGATAAACGTTTAGAAGCTTTGGGCATAAATGTATACAGCATCTGCGATTTTGAAGGACATTAATACATTCAATGAGTTATTTAGCTTTAGCGCGAAAATGGCGTCCTAATCAGTTTGACCAGGTCGTGGGCCAAAAACATGTCCTCACGGCGTTGGAAAATGCATTAGCGCAAAATCGCCTCCACCATGCATACTTGTTTAGTGGCACTCGTGGTGTTGGTAAAACAAGTATCGGTCGATTGTTCGCCAAAGGGTTGAACTGCGAAACTGGTATTACCGCAACACCTTGTGGTCAATGCGATACTTGCCGTGAAATTGATGAAGGTCGATTTGTTGATCTGCTAGAAATCGATGCGGCATCGCGTACTAAAGTTGAAGATACTCGCGAACTGTTAGACAACGTTCAATACAAACCTGCCCGCGGGCGCTTTAAGGTGTATCTCATCGATGAGGTACATATGTTGTCGCGCCATTCTTTCAATGCGTTGTTGAAAACATTGGAAGAGCCACCGGAGTACGTGAAGTTCTTGTTGGCGACAACCGATCCGCAAAAGCTGCCTGTGACGATTTTATCTCGTTGTCTGCAGTTCCATCTCAAGCCAATCAGTGTTGATGATATTCACCAGCAACTAGATTACATTCTTGGGCAGGAACAAGTTTCTGCCGAGCCGAAAGCGTTGGGGATGATTTCTCATGCGGCTGATGGCAGTATGCGTGATGCTTTAAGCCTGACTGATCAAGCGATTGCTCTGGGTAATGGTGTAGTGCAAACGCAGATCGTGAGCCATATGTTGGGCACGATCGATACCGATCAGGCGATTCATCTGCTGGAGTCGATCAGCAGCAAGCAGCCTCAACACGCCATCGATAAAATCCAACAACTGGCGTCAAATGGTGTCGAGTGGGATGGTTTGCTACAACAAGTGGCGACCCAGTTACATCGCATTGCCATGTATCAAGCTTTGCCGTCTACCTTAGATCAAGCTCAGCCAGATGCAGAAAAAATCGAATTATTGAGTAAAGCGCTCAGTCCACAAGATGTACAGCTTTACTATCAAATTGCGATCAAAGGTCGTGAAGACCTCGCGTTGTCGCCAAATGGCCGCGTCGGCATGGAAATGATCGTATTGCGCATGATGGCATTTCGTCTGTCGGCAAATAACAGTGCCAATGTCATTTCTACGGCGGGGCAACTACAGTCTGCGTCTGCACCGAGTGTGAATCAGCAAAAAGCAGAGACAGCTCCAACTCCGCAGACTTCGGTTCAACAACCGCATCAGCGTCCTGCTCATAAGCCTTTAGAGCGAACGACTGCTCAACCAGTCAGCCAGCCGATGGCCAATAATCCAGCACCGATGCTAGAAGAGCCGCAATATCAGCCTGATTACCAACCAGGCGGTTACGAGATGGCACCAGCGCAGTATGATATGGCGCCACCTGTGAGTGAGAACCCAGTTCCTGAATCGGTTTCCCAACCATCGGCGCAACCTCAACAAGTGGCTGACAGCGCTCCAGCAGCGCCCGCACGTGGAGGGTTAAGTGGTTTGCGTCATCAACTTCGCTCACAGCGTCAGGGCTTACAGCAAAATGCACCTCAACAAAGTGGTGGGCCAAAAAAGTCTAAAGCGGCATCTGCAAAACCAGAGTCGGTGATTGACCGTGTAGCGCTACGACACGGTAATTCCGCGCAGGTGTCGTCAACTACACTCCAGGCGGAAGAGCAAGCGATTGAAGAAGCGTATCGTTGGCGTCCGAGTAAGCCGACCGAGACAAAAGTTAATACGAAGCTGACACCTACGCAGCTCAAGCAAGCTCTTGAGCATGAAAAAACGCCAGAAATGGCGCAAAAGCTGGTTGATGAATCTCTAGAGCAAAATGAGTGGGCAAAACTCGTCAGTCTGATGAACATGCCTAAGCTGGTGGAGCAACTTGCGCTAAACTCACATTATAGTAAAGAAGGTTCGACCGTTTCTTTGCAGCTGAGAAGTAGCCAGGCACACTTAAATACAGATAGAGCACAAGCGGAGTTACTCCATGCCTTAAATACGATTTTAGGTGAGGACTGCCACTTGACGGTTGAAATTGGCGAAAGTGGCGAAACACCGCTGGAGCTGAGAGACCGACTCTATCAAGAGAAGTTAGAACAAGCACTGAATAGTTTAGAAAGCGATCCAAACGTTCATTTTATTGAACGTAGATTCGCTGCAGAGCTTGATAAAGATAGTGTGCGCCCTATCTAACTATCGAACGGAGTGGGGTTGAAAATGCAAAGTTCAGACCCCATTAACTGATGCAACACCCAATTAAACCAGAGAGATAAACATGTTTGGTAAAGGCGGTATGGGCAACTTAATGAAGCAAGCCCAGCAAATGCAAGAGCGCATGCAAAAGCTTCAAGAAGAAATTGCGAATATGGAAGTAACTGGCGAGTCTGGTGCTGGTCTAGTTAAAATAACCATCACGGGTAGTCACAGTGTGCGTCGTGTTGACATCGATGAAAGCTTGATGGAAGACGACAAAGAGATGCTGGAAGATTTGATTGCAGCAGCATTTAACGATGCAGCTCGCCGTGTTGAAGAAACTCAAAAAGAGAAAATGGCTTCTGTAACTGGCGGTATGCAACTACCACCAGGTATGAAAATGCCATTCTAATCTGCTGAATATTATTTAAGCGGATTTTCAATGCGTACCAGTCATATGCTGGAACAGTTGATGGAGGCCTTACGTTGTCTACCTGGGGTTGGCCCCAAGTCGGCACAGCGTATGGCCTTTCATTTGTTACAGCGAGATAGAAAAGGCGGTTTACAACTCGCCGATGCTCTTAACCAGGCAATGACAGAAATTGGCCATTGTTCTGAATGTCGAACTTTTACTGAAGAAGACGTTTGCCACATTTGTACTAACCCAAAACGCCAGGAGAATGGCCAAATTTGTGTAGTAGAAAGTCCGGCAGATATCGCTGCAGTCGAGGCGACGGGCCAGTATTCAGGCCGATATTTTGTCTTAATGGGTCACTTGTCTCCACTTGATGGTATCGGACCAAGTGATATTGGTTTGGACGTGCTTGATTATCGCCTCCGTCGAGGTGATATTTCTGAAGTTATCCTGGCGACCAACCCAACAGTGGAAGGGGAAGCAACAGCCCATTACATCGCAGAACTGTGTAAAGAACATCAGGTCGAAGCAAGCCGAATTGCTCATGGTGTTCCAGTCGGAGGTGAACTCGAGTTTGTTGATGGAACGACTTTGTCACATTCGCTATTGGGTCGACACAAGCTTTAAACTATCCAAAACTAAAATAGAAGCCGCTCAATGATGAAGCGGCTTTTATCTTTCGCTTTGCTGTATTTGTATTGTGACCATCGTTAGAGAATTAGTCGTTTGAGTCGGATGCAAGCAAGTTTTTGTAGATAACAGCACCTAAAACACCACCGATGATAGGTGCGATCCAGAATAGCCAGAGTTGAGATATGGCCCAGTCACCTACATAGATAGCGACACCAGTACTCCGTGCAGGGTTTACGGAGGTGTTAGTGACAGGGATACTGATTAGGTGAATCAATGTCAGACACAGGCCGATAGCGATAGGACCAAAACCTTGAGGTGCGAGCTTGTCCGTTGCACCCATGATCACAATTAAGAACATCATGGTCATCACCACTTCAGTGACCAATGCTGCTAGCATCGAGTATTGGCCCGGCGAGTGCTCACCATAGCCGTTTGAAGCAAAGCCTGATGCCGCGATATCAAATCCCATTTGACCTGCAGCGATGACATAAAGTACGCCACCAGCAATGATACCGCCGATAACTTGCGCAATAATATAAGGCAGAACATCTTTGGTTTCAAAGCGGCCACCAGCCCAGAGACCAACCGTCACGGCTGGGTTTAGGTGGCAACCAGAAATATGTCCAATGGCAAATGCCATAGTCAGAACGGTTAGACCAAACGCAAGAGATACACCTAAAAGTCCGATCCCCACTTCTGGGAATCCAGCCGCTAATACCGCACTGCCGCAACCACCTAGTACTAACCAAAATGTACCGAAAACCTCAGCCAAATACTTATTCATATAATTTCCTATTTTGTATTTATTGATTTGCTGAACATAGTTGAGAACCGTCAATAAAGTGTGAGTTAGGACACGAAAGGATAATAAAAGTAATGGTTTGAGCGAATCTGTCTCAGAGATGAAACCTAGATGGATAGAAAGAGGTGAAATAACCTTGGTTATCATGGGGGTAAATGATATCCAAGGTGAGGTTCTATATATTGAAAGTGTGGCTTGGGCTAAGTTAACTGTTCTAGTTCAGTAATATTCGTCAGTGCTTCTTGATTGGTTTTTCCACAGACTACAGGACATGGTTTGAAATCGTGGCACACTTTTGGTCTTTCTGGCTTTCCGAATAGTTTACAAAGGTTGTCCTCGTTAAGTTGCACACAACGAGTGCCGGCGGGTTTTCCATTCGGCATCCCAGGGATCGGTGAAGAGATACTTGGGGCAATACAACAAGCGCCACAGCCTAATCGACAATCCATAATGTAAACCTCTTAAAAAATTGAGGGGGCAATTATGGTCATTTTGGCGTAGATTGGAAGGGCTGCTCATTAAAAAAGCATAAGAGAAGCAAAATAACTGCCTTGCCTTTTACACCGCACAGTCGATTACTTGAGAAAACGGTGGCAGACTTGAACTTTTGTTGTGAGAGAGGTATAAATCGCCCCTAATTCCCCAGGCGAGACTGAAAGTATGAGCACTCCATTTTGGCAAAGTAAAACGTTAGAACAGATGACGGAAGAGGAGTGGGAGTCTTTGTGTGATGGCTGCGGTAAGTGTTGCCTTCACAAGCTCATGGATGAAGATTCAGATGAAGTGTATTACACCAATGTCGCGTGTAGCTGGCTAAACAGTAAAACATGTTCTTGCAAAGATTACCCGAATCGATTTTCTTCAGGAGAAGAGTGCCTGAAACTTACGCGCGAAAAAATCCCGGAGTTTAACTGGTTGCCTCTAACCTGTGCGTATCGTCTATTGGCTCAAAATAAGCCGCTACCCGATTGGCATCCACTGATTACTGGGTCTAAATCAGCGATGCACGCAGCCGGTGAGAGTGTGCGTAATCGTGTGGTTTATGAAATTGATGTCGTAGATTGGGAAGATCACATTATCGATTTACCTAATGAGTAAACATACCAATAACTTTCTACAGTGCTAAAAGTGAGTGTTGTAAAGATGGCTAACTAAGAGGTCTGACAAACTTTTAGTGTGTCTCTCACCTCACTTTTACATCTACTACAGTCTTTTGACCCGTATTTATCTTTAGGTAATGTAGAATAAACAAAGGTTGTTTCACTTGCCTGATTCGCCTCTGCTCGATTTGAACAGACACAGTTTTTATGAGGTAAAAATGACGTCTTACTTCCCCCAGAAAATTCGCCTGAAGCCTTGGTTTGCGGTACTTTCTCTTTTCATTTTGATGATGAGTCATTTTTCTGTAAGTGCCGCAGAAAAAGATGAGCCACCAGTTGTATCTCCGGCAGAAGCTGCAATCGATAATCTGAATATCGATATTATCGACTTAACTCAGAGTTTAACCCAGACAGATGGCGATGAACGTGATGCGCTGCAGTTACAGCTTTTTCAAAAAAACCAAGAGCTAAGAAGTCAGCTAGCCACAGCGATTAATGGAGAGTCTATTCCCCACGATAAGCTGGTTAAACTGGTCAAAACTCAAAAGCAATATACTGAAGATGCGGCGAAATATCTGGCATCGAAAACGAAAGTGGCGGTTGAGAAGCTAAGCCAGGCGAAAGACGAAGAAAAGCTATCGTTAGTCAATGACTATCGTGAAATACAGCGTTATTTGGACGTTATTTTTGAGGCAAGTTGGCAAAATTTTGCTTGGTTAGAGCAACTCGGCGTTCAGAATAAGCGTGGTGAATCAGATTTTAAAGATCTGGTAGATAAACGCATCCGTTTGTTGTCGGCATCAATGCAATACTTGCGTCAGCAGAGTCAAATTATCAGCGCACAGATTTCTTCCAGCCCTGAATCAGAAAAGGCTTCTCAGCAACTGAGCCAAATGCTTATTAAGCAGAGGTTGGATATCGCAACTGGGAGTTTGCGTAATCTCATCTCTATTGCCGATAAAATTGGTATAGAAACCTCTGAATACAAACGTCAGATCTTCGAAGTAACGGGCAGCATCACACACGATCTGCTTGATAGCAAAGTTGTTTGGTCGATCATCAGCCACTGGTCAAACTCGGCGGTGGATTGGCTAGCTGGAAATGCACCTCAGCACCTATTCCAACTGTTTATTTTCGTATTAATTTTGGTCATCGCCCGTGCATTGGCAAAATTGACTCGCAAAGTCATGCGTAAGGCGGTGGCGTCTAAGAACTTAAAACTCTCGCACCTGATGCAAGACTTCTTTATCTCAATGTCTGGCAAGTTCGTATGGGTGATAGGGATTATGGTGGGCTTATCTCAGATAGGCTTGAACCTCGCGCCAATTCTTACCGGTTTCGGTATTGCCGGTGTAATCATTGGTTTCGCATTGCAAGATACATTATCGAACTTCGCGGCGGGCATGATGTTGCTTATTTACCGTCCATTCGACGTTGGTGATTTTGTTTATGCTGGTGGTGTCGATGGTAAGGTAAGCCATATGAGTTTAGTGAACACCACGATTCGTACCTTTGATAACCAGATCATTATTGTCCCGAACAGCAAAATCTGGGGTGATGTCATTAAAAACGTCACGCACGAGCGTATTCGTCGTGTAGATATGGTTTTTGGAATAGGCTACGCCGATGACTTGCTAAAAGCGGAGTCGGTACTAACGGACATTATTACATCTCACCCAGCAGTGCTACGAACACCTGAGCCAAATATCAAAGTTCATACGCTTAATACCTCATCGGTGGACTTTATTGTCCGTCCTTGGGTGAAAACCGACGACTACTGGGATGTGTACTGGGATGTTACCAAGGAAGTGAAGCTTCGCTTTGACCGTGAAGGTATCTCTATCCCATTCCCGCAACAGGATGTGCATCTGCACATGGTTGAGAAGAAAGACGCTTAATTATTTACTTTCGACTATAAAGGCACTCTCATAGTAGGGTGCCTTTTTGTATCTGTTGGAGCGAGCATTTCAATTATCGGTTTGACGGCGAGTAGTGGAAGCGCCAGAAACACAATCAACGGCACAGGTTGGGAGTTATCTCAGTATTTCACTCATAAAAAAACGCTCTCGTGGGAGAGCGTCTGAAATGCCACAAAGTGGTAAAGTCAGTGCAAAGAGATTACTTGATTTGCTGCTTAAGGTATTCACCCAGCTCAGAGTGATGCATGATCTTCGAGATTGGCAGAATCTTTTCTGCTGGACCCCATGCGAACACATTCACTGGAGTGTGAGTATGAGTGCCTGTACCCCAAACGGTGTTTTGCCCCGTTGCTTGCGCACGAGCTATCAGGTTTGTACGATCGTTATATGGGAAGAATGCATCAAAATCATGAATGGCCGGTACTTGTTCTTGTGCCAGATAGCTATGGCCTTCAACGTGGTATGGATTTGGCTTGTCTTGCATGATGTGCTCTGCTTGATCTGCCGTGATTGGGAAATCACTATTCTCGTTGATGATCTTAGCTAAGTTTGCCGATGTTCTGTCTGCCTCAGGTAATGCTGCAAATTTATCGAGCATGCCGTAGTAGCTGGTTTTTTGATTGTACAATCCATCAAGGATAGAGAAGTCACCGAAATTAAAGTTAGGAGCGTAGTCCTGTTTTTTGAAAGCTTCGCCGCTACGTTTTTCCGGTTTTGGTAGATTCGCTGAAGAATAGCTGAAACCAAAAGAGCCAGTTTCGTGGTCTGCCGTTACAACAATCAATGTGTCATCACGACCTTTTGCCCACTCGTAAACTGAATTCACCGCTTCATCAAATTTAATCAGTTCGTGAAGCATGGTGCCAGCGTCGTTGCTGTGTCCAGCCCAGTCGATTTGACCACCTTCAACCATCAGGAAAAAGCCGTCTTTATCTTTAGACAGGACATCAAGCGCTTTCACTGTCATTTCTTCTAGAGAAGGCTGAATACGTTTTGGGTCGTTTTTGCTGTGGTTGTAAGCGATACCATCGTCCATACCTGAGTTAGCAAAAAGTCCGAGTAATTTGTCGCCTTTTGCTTGTGCCAGCATGTCGCGGCTGAACGCCAGGCTGTAGCCTTGTTCCTGAGCTTCGTTTAGTAGGTTACGCTCGTCACTACGCTTAGACTTGAGACCAACATTGCCTTGAGTGAGCTTTTCAAGCTGATTGTAAGTCTCGCCTTTGTCATTCGCTGAGCTAGGAATCCAGTGGCGAAGGCCGCCAGAAAGCAGAACATCCACGCCAGTTTCGAGCATATCGATTGCAATGTCATTTTCTAACGAGCGGTGAGGCTGATGAGCCGCAAAAGCCGCTGGCGTTGCGTGCGTCATACGGGTGTCAGAAACTAACCCCGTTGCTTTACCGTTGCTTTTAGCTAATTCAAGAATGGTTTCAACATGGTTGCCTTGGCTATCAATACCGATCACCTCGGATGCCGTCGGTTTTCCGGTCGCAAGCATCGTGGCAGAGCAAGCGGAGTCGACCACAATAGAATCTTCAGGGTTAGTCAAAGAAGATCCAATGACACCTTCCTCAGCCAATTTGTAAAGAGCAGTGGTTTTCCCTTTATAAATTGAGTGGGGCGCATGGTTTGCGTAGGTTTCAAGCAAACCTACCTGCTGAGGCCCCATACCATCACCAATCATCAAAATGACGTTTTTGATCTCTGCGGAAAGGGCGTTAAAAGAGAGTGTTGAGGCAGCCAGAGCGGTAACAACAGGGTATGCTAAGCGCTTCATTGTATTTTCCTTATCTATTGAAAGCGCAGGCATTAAAACAGTGAAGTATGACAGTTTTGTGTAAGTCAGAAAAGTTTAACAGGATTGTCATTTTTTCCTGCTACCTGTTTGTTTTTAAAGACAGAAAAAAGCCCATTGGAGTGGGCTTAAATTACGTTTGAGGGTCGGAAGCATGGACTAAAGTCATCCACGTATTGCCGCTTTATTTTTAAGCGGATTTCATTATCGTCTGCTTTAATTGCTTGACTCAAATGCGATTTACTATCGTGTCGAGCAAATTTATTGCCGCTAGACAAGTGCGAGAATAATACCGCCAACACTGAGCGCGGCAGAAAGGTATTTCCCAGCCGAGTAAGAACTGTCTTCTTCTTCAAGTTTATCCGGACGCTCCATTCCTAAAGCGCCATGGGTGAACGATTCAACTTTATCACCGACGGACTTATTTTCGTCTTCAGCTTTTTTATTTTCGTGCTCAATTTCTTGCAATGCAGTAAGGAGCGCTTTGCCTTCAGAAGAGAGCGTCACTTTGTTTTGTTCCACTTTTAATGGTGATGCAGCGCCGTCCTCCGTCATCTCTTGTGCTTGCGTAGCGCTGGATTGCAGGTTCGCATATGAATTAACGGTGTTGCTTCCTACTGGATTCATTGAGTTCTCCTTGCAAATCGACTCTCGGTCAATGAGTACGGGTAATACTACCAATCGTTTTATATATCGACGGTTTGGGGGCTTTCTTAAATAAATTGTTAAAACAGGAATGCTCTTGCCGCCCCTACGAATATCCGGAGATCAAAGCAAAAAGCAGACCGATTTTATTCATCTGAATTGAAACGTGCTAATCGGTGGTTATGCAGATGATGAAGACAGGTAGATCGTGATATCAAACTCAGGGGTTTATTGACATTCAAGGTCTGTATTTCGCATCGCAATATGTTGAAACGCTTGCATGCGATTGCTCTCTTGTACATAGCGAACTGGCGGCGCGAGCACTTCAAGCTGGTAGTCAGAGCTATCAGGGGTCACTTCAGATTTCGGTGTGATGATTACAACTTTTAAACTGGGATTTCGGTTCAGCATTGACGTCGCGGTACCCAATCCACCTTCCGTGTGGAAATTACCTGAGACGTGAACAACAAGAGTGCCCGGGTGTTTTGACAGGTAATTGACGACGGACTCTGCCATGGTCTCATCCCAGGTCATTTGCGCCGCGTATTGTTTCTCTGTCTGTTCTGGTTTGCCGTGGTGCATAGAGGCCATAAACTTATCTTTGTAAGGACTGTCGTTAGTATTGATTGTCTCTGCGACAAAACGGCGTTGTCTGCTGTCGAGTTTATTTAAATAGTCGACGCCTTGCCGGCCTATGCAACGCACGATCTTTTTCGGCGCATTAGCGGCAATGACTGGCATGTCTGAACGTTTTGCAAACTCGATGAGAGGGCGGTAGTCACTCTCATAGTTAGGCCAGGCGTTACTCTGTTGGATGAAGGTTTGCTCGCCAATTTGGCCACTTAAATACTCATCTAACACGTCTTGCTTATCGCGGGAAATTTGTTCCATAGAGAGGGCAATAGGGTGCGCACCGGTCGATAAGTGTTTAAGCATATCCGTCTGGAAACGGTGAATACCTGCGTGAGTGTGCCATTCGCCAATCAGAATGACGTCTGCTTGTTGCAGTTCAGGTGTCAGCGTCGTCATTGGAACGGGATCTCCAGAAGGAGAATACAGCCTGTAATCGTAAAAGCTGGTCACCTCAGGAGAAGTGGATTGAGAAATCGTTGGCGAGGAAGATACACAGCCAGTAAGTACGCTTGCGAATGCAAAACCTAGAAATGAAAAGCGCATGAAAGCCTCCAAAAATGTCCGCGTGATATTAATGGAGGCAGCGCGATTAACTAATCTAAAGGAAAATATCGTGTTTTGGGGTGCCTTTAACGCGCTGTTTTGCGATATACACGCAACATAAAATCCGCCTCGCATCGGAAAAGTGTAGCCGACTTTAGCTCTTCACGGAGTTCATCTGTTGCCTTCCAGGCAAATGGCGTCATTTGTAACAGGTCAAATGCGTCGCCATCTGTCAAATCCATCATATAGTTGAGCTGTTGTTGATGCTCAAGCTCGTAACCTTCGATACTTTCTGGTTCTTCGCTATGCAGGCGTACGTATTGATAAATACGCTCACGCAGCTGGAACAGGTGGCGACTGGCAGGTGTGACGGTAATGACCACGCCATTGTCTTTTACGACACGTTTTAACTCTTCTGCTTTACATGGTGCGTAAATTCGCAGGATAGCGTCCAGAGACTGGTCAGAAAACGGCAGTCTATGGCTAGACGCTACGCTGAACAGGCATTGAGGGTAACGCTTGGAAGCGTAGCGAATCGCGACTTTTGAAATATCCAGACCAAAAGTAACGGCGTTCTTATCTTGAGCCTGTAATGATTGTTGTACTTGATCTGTGTAATAACCTTCTCCACAGCCAATGTCTAACAGCTGGTGAGAGGTTCCCTCTGTATATTTGGAACAAAGACGCGCAACTTCCTGACGCATTGGGTCGTAATAATTCCCTTCCAGAAAACGACGACGAGCTTGCATCATCTCTTTGTTGTCACCGGGATCTTTAGAACGTTTGTGGTGTGCAGGCATCAGGTTCACATAGCCTTCTTTTGCCATGTCAAATTGATGGTTGTTTTCACACTTAAACGTTTTGTCGTTGAGTGTAAGAGGCTGATGGCACAGAGGGCATTGGTAGTTCATGGCGATCTCAAGCTGAAATAGGACCGGAAATTCTATCAAAAAGCACAACTTTAAGTGAAATAAAAAGCCGGATATACCGACTTTATTATTTTCTTTATTGTGCGGAAACGACGGTGACCAGCTCGTGGCTTTCACCAGGCTGCAAGGTTTTTCCTTGATCTAGGCTGGAAGCGTGCAGAGTGGACTCGACACAAAACATGGTCTGGTAACCATTATCTGCCATATCACCCATTGATTGAGCACCTTCTGCCCAAGGGTTCCATAGTACTGCAGAGTTATGGCCTAGATTTTCTACACTCAGAGTACGCTCAAGAACAGGGTCTTTTACCAATATTTGAGCTTCAGGCTGTGTGTATACACGGTCGATAGTGTCGCTCAGTTGCAGAACCTCACCACCTTGGCATACTTCTCCGCCTTTTAGGCTATCGATGTATTCGCTGCCCATGCCAGTCGTCTGAGCTTGCAAAATGTCGCCTACGTTGAGGTAAGTATGCAGTGCACCTGAGAAAGTCCAGGCTTCATCATCAATATTGACCACTTTTAGTGTTACTTTCAGCGCATCACCGACTTCAACAATCAGGCGCGCGTCAAACATGTGAGGCCAGATTTGATGTGTCTCTTCCGTTGAGAACAGAGCGAGTTCAACAATCACACCTTTCTCATTTTCACGGTGTTCAACCAGTTCCCATTCCGCTGTACGTGCAAAGCCATGAGCTGGTGCCGCAATGCGTCCAAACCAAGGCCAGCAAACGGGAATACCACCACGAAGTGCCGCTTTACCATCGAAGACCGCTTTTTCACTCATCCAGATCAGGTCTTCTTGGCCAGCAGGTTTATATGACACTACATGGCCACCATGCAGAGAAATACCCGCAGTGGCTTTATCGTGAATGATACGAACAATTTTTACTTGGTCTACTTCTACTACCGTGACGTTGTCTGAAAGGACGGTTAGGGCAGGAAGGGTATTTAAATCCATCTGATTCATTTCCTATCGCTGGGAGAGGGGGTAACGAGCTCACGATGTTTTTATAGCTGCGCTTGATTACGCCACCTTCAAATTCCAGATACAAAAAAGGCGACTATCAAGCCGCCTCTTTTTCAACTCAGTTAAGAGCTAATCACCGTTTCTAATTACTTAGAGATGTGTGCGATTAGGTCTAGAACTTTGTTTGAGTAACCGATTTCGTTGTCGTACCAAGATACAACTTTAACGAATTTGTCAGTTAGAGCGATACCAGCTTTAGCATCGAATACAGAAGTACAAACTTCACCGATGAAGTCTTGAGATACTACTGCATCTTCAGTGTAACCTAGAACGCCTTTTAGTTCGCCTTCAGAAGCTTCTTTCATTGCTGCACAGATAGCTTCGTAAGATGCGCCGTTTACAAGGTTAACAGTTAGGTCAACTACAGAAACGTTAGCCGTTGGTACGCGGAAAGCCATACCAGTTAGTTTGCCGTTTACTTCTGGAAGTACAACGCCTACAGCTTTAGCAGCACCAGTTGAAGATGGGATGATGTTTTGAGAAGCACCACGACCACCGCGCCAATCTTTAGCAGAAGGACCGTCAACAGTTTTTTGAGTTGCTGTTGTAGCGTGAACTGTAGTCATAAGACCAGATTCGATACCGAACTTGTCGTTAAGAACTTTAGCAATAGGTGCTAGACAGTTAGTAGTACAAGAAGCGTTAGAAACGATGTCTTGACCAGCGTAAGTGTCGAAGTTTACACCGTTAACGAACATTGGAGTTGCGTCTTTAGAAGGACCAGTTAGTACAACTTTCTTCGCGCCAGCAGTGATGTGCTTACGTGCAGTCTCGTCAGTTAGGAAAAGACCAGTTGCTTCAGCTACAACGTCAACACCGATTGCGTCCCATTTTAGGTCTTCAGGGTTGCGTTCTGCAGTAACACGTACAGTTTTGCCGTTAACGATTAGGTTACCGCCTTCAACTTCAACAGTACCGTTGAAACGGCCGTGAGTTGAATCGTACTTAAGCATGTATGCCATGTAATCTACGTCGATAAGGTCGTTAATACCTACAACTTCGATGTCTGAGCGCTCTTGCGCTGCACGGAATACGAAACGACCGATACGGCCAAAACCGTTAATACCTACTTTGATAGTCATTATAGTTGCTCCACAACTTAATTTCTGATTAAAGATAACTGGTAGTAAAATTACAGAATCCAGTAAACATCTGCAACAGATAATCGGACTTAACTTGTTTAAAGTCAAAAAAAAGCGACGCTTTTTTTAACAATTCTTTGCAAATGTTCGTTTTTTAAACTTTTTACTGCTTTTACTCTAGCTCAGTTGGCGTAATATAACCTGCGAGATGAGTACTCGTATCAAATTAATTACACATGGTGTCCTGGTGAGAAAGTATGTGCTACAACTGTTACGAGAATCAAGTTTTTTGCTAAAAAAGTCATTGCTCAAAACAGGGAATAAGGATCTAAAACTAGTGGAACAAAGCGGAGGAAAAGTGACGAAGTCCGATGAATATTGGCGTGAGCGACTATCTGATGAAGAGTTTCGTGTCTGCCGAGAGCAGGGAACTGAGCCGCCATTCAGTGGTAAGTTATTGCATAATAAGGAAACTGGTATATATAGCTGCACTTGCTGTGATGCCCCTCTTTTTGTCTCTGATAACAAGTACGATTCAGGGTGTGGCTGGCCGAGTTTCGATGCTCCGATTAATGATCAGGCGGTGCGCTATTTAGATGATCTGAGTCACGGAATGGTGCGTACAGAGATACGATGCGCGACCTGTGATAGTCATTTAGGGCACGTCTTTGAAGATGGCCCACAGACAACAGGCGAACGTTACTGTGTTAATTCGGTGTCGTTAATTTTCAACAAATCTGAAGATTAGTGACAAAATTGCAGTTAAGAGTGTTTCATCCTTTCAAAACTGTATTGGTGAACACATCAAGGCTGACAGCTTGAATTGAGAAAAAACTCCCGACTTTTTCGGGAGTTTTTTATATTTTCGGGAGTGAAATCGATTCGGCGTTTTTGCTCCTGTCAGCAACTGGTGTGTTGTTTTCATGGCCGTGCCTGTGATCCGTTACACCAATTCATTTCTGTGTCCTTGACTCAGTTTCTTAACCCGCTATGTTCTGTGAACAGAATGTAATAAGAAGGTACATTATGGACACAGAACAATTATTAAAAGCGATGACGCCAGAAGTCTATGAACGCTTAGTTTATGCAGTGGAAACGGGAAGGTGGCCAGAAGGTTCAATGCTTTCTAAACAGCAGCGTGACTCATGTATGCAAGCTGTGATGTTGTATCAATCAAAACATAATACTGAAGCACAACATATGACCGTCGCGGCCGGCGGGGAAATTAGTTTTAAGTCGAAGCAGGAATTGAAAAAGCAATTCAGCAGAAATGAAAGTGATATCGTGCGTGTGAATCCAAACGCTGAATAACATGCCCAGTACGAAACAGCCCAATGTAATCATTGGGCTGTTTAGCTAATTGAGTAATGAGTAACAAGCCTTTATAGGCTCATTTCACCACGTAATACTTGCTGCATTTTCTCTTTTACTTCTTCGTAAGATAAGTTCTGGCTAAGAAGGTAATGCAGTTTGGCAAGTGCAGCTTCTGGCGTCATATCATATCCGCTGATTACGCCTGCATCTGCCAGCGCACATCCGGTTGCGTAACCGCCCATGTTCACTTTACCCGCCAGACACTGAGTTAAGTTAACCACAATAACGCCACGCTCTGAGGCTTCTTGTAAGTGACCAAGTAGCTCTGGGTTCTGTGGCGCGTTACCTACACCAAACGTCAGTAGAATCATGGCGTTCACTGGCTGAAGCAATGTATTGCGAATGACTTCATGAGAAATACCTGGGTACATCGTAATTACACCAATTGGCTGCGGCGTAATGTTATGCACTTTAAACTTGCCTTCTGGTTGAGCACCGACAGTCACATTATTGCTAATTTGAATGTTGATACCAGCCTCCAACAGCGGAGGAAGGTTTGGCGAAGTGAAGGCATTAAAGCCGTCAGCATGAGATTTCGTGCTGCGGTTACCGCGCATCAACTGATTGTTGAAAAACAGAGTGACTTCGTTAATTGGGAAGTTGGCTGCGATATGCAGCGCATTCAACAGGTTCGCCTGACCATCAGAACGTAGTTCTGCCAGAGGGATTTGCGAACCCGTTACGATAACTGGCTTGCCAAGGTTTTCCAGCATGAAAGACAGTGCAGAAGCAGTGTAAGCCATTGTATCCGTGCCGTGTAGGATCACGAAACCATCATATTTATCATAGTTATCACGAATATCATCTGCGATTTGCTGCCAGTCGGCTGGCGTCATGTCTGATGAGTCGATCAATGGCTCGTATTCGTGGATGGTGTACTCAGGCATCTCTGGACGATGAAACTCTGGCATCGCAGCTAGCTGTTTCTCCATAAAGCCAGCGATAGGTACATAACCGTGATCAGACTTTTGCATACCGATAGTACCACCGGTATAAGCGATATAGATGTGTTTTCTAGTCATCGTTCTATTTACTTTCATGTAGGGGAGATGTGCGCGAATTATAACGAATTGATGGGTAATAAAAAGGGGCATATCACTAAGATACCCCCCTTTTTTACTAGATAGTTCTGGCTATTGAACTTGGCAATTCAAACAGAATGCGTATTGACCTCTTGGATCGTTGAAACTTTGTAGCATGCTTGCATCTTGTTGCAATTGCTCAGCAGCGGGTTTTAAGCTCTCTGGTAACATGCTTGTTGCGTCAAAGCCAAGTGATACTTTTACGTTGCTCATGAACTCTTCAAGGAACAATTCAGCGGGAGAAAGTGGCTCCTCAACCCAGTAAATGTTGTAGTCAGTGATGTCAGCCAATTTCGCTGCAAGCTCTACCGCGTCATCAAAGTCACCCATTTGGTCGACCAAGCCGGAGGATAGTGCATCCTGACCTGTCCATACTCGACCTTGAGCTACGTTGTCCACTTCTTCAAGAGACATTCCACGATTATCACCAACCAAAGAAATAAAGCGTTTGTAGCCGTGCTCAATCGCGATTTGCATTGCTTGTGAAGCGCCTTCAGTTAGTCCTGTTGAAATGCCAATACCCGAGAATGGTGACGTCCCAACGCCATCGGTGTGAATACCCAGTTTATTGAAGCCTTTCTCAAACGTTGTGATGACACTAAAGATGCCAATTGAACCCGTGAGGGTCGTTGGTTGGGCAACAATTTTATCTGCACTCATTGATATCCAGTAACCGCCGGATGCTGCCAAACTCGACATCGAGACAACTACGGGTTTACCGGCTTGCTTGAGAGCAGCGACTTCATTTCGAATCACTTCAGAAGCAAATGCGCTACCACCAGGACTGTTAACACGAAGAACAACAGCTTTAACGTTTTTATCGTTACGGGCCTGGCGAAGCAGGCTGGCTACCGTATCACCGCCAACGGTGCCTCTTGGCTGCTTGCCATCCATAATGGTTCCGCTCGCCACAACGACGGCAATATCATCCTCTGCGGTATCGTATTCAGGATGCATCGTTGCCAGATAATCGTAGTAGCTGATCGAGTTGTAGCTGTCTTTACCGTCGCTTCCAAATTCTTTCGCAAAGAGAGTACGAATCTCTTGTCGGGTCGCCAATTCATCGACCAAACCTAACTTAAGCGATAGTTTTGCAATATCACCATCGACAGAGCGCATTTCTGCCAATAGTTCTTCCATCGTTGGGTTCAGTACTTTAGCGTCAATGTTACGGTTGGTTGCCACATCATCGACAAATGCACTCCAAAGCTGAGTGATCCAGCGCGTCGCCGATTCTTCCGCCGCTTCCGACATATCATCTCGGATAAATGGCTCTATAGCTGACTTGTAGGTACCTACACGGAAAACGTGAGTCGACACTTCCAGTTTTTCCAATAGCGATTTGTAGTACATCGAGTAAGCACTGTAACCTTTAATCAACACACCACCATCTGGACCCATATAAACCTTGTCAGCGTAACTGGCGAGGTAATACTGGCTTTGATTGTAGAAGTCACTGACTGCGTAGATCGGTTTGCCCGATGTTTTAAATTCATTCAGTGCTTTTGCGATATAGCGCAGCTTGGTCAGATTCGTTTCTGGCATATCGCGTAGCGCTAAGACGAGTCCCTTCACTTTCGGGTCATCTTTGGCATAGCGAATAGTATCAACGATATCAAACAGGACGTTCTCTTTTGGCATATCCTGACCAAGCAAAGAGCCGGTGAAGGAATCCATTGGATTAACATAACGTCGCTGTTCTACGATTGGGCCAGATAGATTCATCACCAACGCAGACTCTTTCTCTATGACTGGTCTACCTTCTCCAGTGTAGGTAAACGCAAAATAGAAAACGGCAATCATTAACAGAAAGAGTAAGTTTGTCAGGGCAAGTCTTACAAAGGTGATGCCTTTCCATATTCCCTTAAATATCAGACCAATAAAATTGAAGAGTTTTTTCATCATGTCTCCATCACGAGATAAGCCATTCGTAATTTTACAAATTATGGGTTCTTATCTCTAAGATCTCAAAAGATAACGTGTTTTTAGCTTATCACGCTCCTTCAATAATTGGCATATTTTAGCGTTAGATTGATCGGCGTTACAAAAATGTAAACACCTGTTTGATTTTGTGGTTAACGGAATGTAATGTTATTTCACAAGATAATAACAATGGATGTTCAGTAATGTCTGCCATGTACCCAAACTTATTAAAACCACTGGATCTCGGCTTTACCCAAATACGTAACCGCGTTCTGATGGGCTCAATGCACACTGGTTTAGAGGAGCACAAGGAAGGGCTTCAAAAGCTGGCCGCATTTTATGAAGAACGCGCAAAAGGTGGCGTCGGTTTAATTGTAACGGGCGGTTTCTCTCCCAACCTCCGTGGTCGGCTACACCCTTTGAGCGCAGAGTTTAGTAAACCCAAACATGCAGAACAGCATCGCGTGGTCACTGAAGCGGTTCATAAACATGGAGGCAAAATTGCTCTGCAAATTCTTCACGCAGGTCGCTATGCAATGCACCCTTTGGCGCAAAGTGCATCAGGCATTAAGGCTCCAATTTCTAAGTTTGCACCAAGTGAAATGAGCGAGCGTCAAATCAAGAGCACAATTGAAGATTTTGCCAACAGCGCTGCACTTGCACAGGTCGCTGGATATGACGGTGTGGAATTGATGGGCTCGGAAGGTTATCTGATTAACCAATTCCTGTGTAAACGCACCAACATGCGCTACGACGAGTGGGGCGGCAGCTACAAAAAACGTATGCGTTTCCCACTGGAGATTGTTAAAGCGGTACGAGAAGCGGTTGGGGATAAATTCATTATTATCTTCCGTCTATCGATGCTGGACTTAGTAGAGCAAGGCAGTACGTTTGAAGATGTGATTGAACTGGCTAAAGGACTTGAAGAAGCGGGTGTAACCATCATCAATACAGGTATTGGCTGGCACGAGGCCCGAGTCCCAACCATCGCGACTCAAGTACCGCGGGGGGCATTTACATGGGTTACAGAGAAAGTGAAGCCACATGTATCAGTGCCAATCATCACTTGTAACCGTATCAACACTCCAGATGAAGCAGAGCGGATTCTCTCGTCTGGCCAAGCTGACATGGTCTCTATGGCTCGTCCTTTCTTGGCTGACCCTTACTTTGTGGCAAAAGCTGAGCAGGAAAAAGCGCAGTTCATCAACACCTGTATCGGCTGTAACCAAGCATGTCTGGACAATGTGTTTAAAGGTAAGCGTGCAAGCTGTCTGGTTAACCCACTTGCTTGTTATGAAACCGAAATCGTCGTCTCGCCAGCGCTTAAGAAAAAGAACATTGCCGTAGTGGGGGCAGGTCCGGCTGGTCTCGCATGTGCGACGACACTGGCAGAGCGTGGCCATAAAGTCGATTTATTCGAGAAGAATGACCGTATTGGTGGACAATTCCGTCTGGCGATGCAAATTCCGGGTAAAGAGGAATTCCGTGAAACGATTCGTTACTTTGCTAACCGCCTTGATGAGACAGGTGTGAATCTGCATCTTTCAACCGAAGCAAATTTCGACTTACTGACCGAATACGATGAAGTCGTGATGGCTTCGGGCGTAGAACCGCGCAGAGTGGTTATTGAAGGTATCGACAATGCAGAAAAAGTGGTCGACTACCAAACTTTGATTCGCGATAAAACGCCAGTTGGTGAAAAAATTGCGATTGTTGGTGCTGGTGGTATCGGTGTTGATATCGCAACCATGATCACTGAACCAGTAGGTCACACGCTGGATGACTGGCTACATGAATGGGGCATTGATAAAGAGATGTCTCAGCCGGGTGGTTTGTACCCTTTCCCTGACTCCGTCAGTGATAAAGAAATCTGGGTTCTTCAACGTCGTCAAGGTCAAGTTGGCAAAGGCCCGGGTAAAACGACCGGTTGGATCCACAAACGTACGTTAGAAAAACGTGGCGTTCATCTGCTTGGTGGCGTTTCTTACGAGAAAATCGATGAGCGCGGATTACACATTAAAGTTGATGGCAAATCTCAATTGCTGGACGCTGACAAAGTGGTCATTTGTGCAGGTCAGGAATCGGTGCGTCCTTTTGAAGACAAATGGCCTCAATTGGGCGGTAAGTTACACATCATCGGTGGTGCTGATCATGCTGGTGAGCTGGATGCCGTTCGAGCGATCCGTCAGGGTGTGAAACTTGCAGTGAAGCTATAAACGCATTTCACCTTAAACGTTCTGAAAAAGCTGCGCACACTGCGCGGCTTTTTTTATCTCCATTCAGAATGGAATATTGTATTTTGTGAAATGGGTATAATCCCTAAAAAACAGATTGTTATTCCAAAGAGTGGATTGTGCTAAAGTGACCAACAGACAACATTCAAGTTAGATTCAATAAGGACCTGTTCATGGAAGCTCTCGATCTTTTGCTTAACCGTCGTTCTGTCGGCAAGTTATCCGCGCCAGCACCGGAAGGTAAAGCGCTGGAAAATATCATTCGTGCAGGCCTTCGTGCTCCTGATCATGCAGGTTTAACTCCGTGGCGTTTTGTCATTGCCCAAGGTAAAGGCTTAAAGAAACTGTCGGATATTTTGGTCAGTGCAGCGATGGCGGAAAACAGTGATGATGCGGTGATTGAAAAATTGAAAAATGCGCCATACCGTGCACCGATGGTAATCACTGTTATCGCAAAAGTAACTAAGCATGAAAAAGTACCTGCACTGGAACAATACCTTTCGGCGGGCTGTGCGGTTCAAGCGATGCAAATGGCAGCAGTCGCGCAAGGCTTCCAAGGTTTCTGGCGTTCAGGAGAGTGGATGTTCCACCCAGAAGTGCATAAGGCGTTTGGTCTGGAAGGTGAAGATGAAATTGTCGGTTTCCTTTACTTAGGTACGCCAGCCGGTACAGCGATGAAAGTGCCTGAGCGTGATTTGTCGAAGTTTGTTGAGTTTCAATAAACGTTGAGCAAAGCGTTGTTACTGTTCATCTGTACAGTTTTTTCTTGATTTATTAGGGCTACATTCGATAATGTGGCCCTAATTATTATTACTTCCAAAACCTTATGTCTCGTCTGTTTATTGCTGAAAAACCAAGTTTAGGCCGCGCGATCGCTGCCGCACTACCGAACCCTCAAAAGAAAGACCAAGGCTTTATTCGCTGTGGCAATGGAGATGTGGTGACTTGGTGTATCGGGCACTTATTAGAGCAAGTTGAACCAGATGCTTACGACGAGCGTTATAAAAAGTGGAACTTGGCGGATTTGCCGATCGTCCCTCAGCAGTGGCAGTTAAGGCCAAGAAAGAGTGCCAGTAAGCAACTGACAGTGATTCGTAAATTACTAAAAGAAGCGACGGAAGTTATCCATGCCGGAGACCCGGATCGCGAAGGCCAGCTTCTGGTTGATGAAGTGCTTGATTACTGCAAGCTGTCTAAAACCAAGAAAGAAGCGACACAACGTTTACTGATTTCAGACTTAAACTTACCTGCCGTAAAGCGCGCATTAAGTTCAATGCGCAGTAACCGTGATTTTATCCCTTTGTCTGTTTCTGCACTGGCGCGCTCCAGAGCGGATTGGCTCTATGGCATGAATATGTCACGCGCTTACACATTGCTGGGCCAAAAAGCCGGTTATCAAGGCGTACTTTCGGTCGGACGAGTACAAACCCCGGTTTTAGGATTGGTCGCTCGTCGTGATGAAGAAATCGAAAACTTTGTGCCGAAAGACTATTTCACTCTACACGCGTTAATCCCATATGAAGACCAAAACGGCGCATTTGATATTCGCGCACGCTGGAAGCCAAGTGATGCCTGTAAACCGTGGCAGGATGAAGAAGGGCGAGTACTCAACAGAAAGCTGGTGGAAAATGTTGCAAGCCGTATCCAGAACCAACCCGCTACCGTGAAAGAGTCGGAGCAAAAGCAAACTAAGCAGGCTGCTCCGTTACCTTATTCTTTATCTGCGCTTCAGATTGACGCGGCAAAACGTTATGGCATGAGTGCCCAGCAAGTATTGGATACCTGTCAGGCGCTTTATGAGAAACATAAGCTGATTACTTACCCGCGTTCGGATTGTCGTTATTTGCCGCTGGAACATTATGCACAAGCGGGGTCGGTGACTGCTGCTATTGCTAACAACGCCAAAGAGCTACAAAGAGCCGTTCAGGGGGCCGACTTGTCTATTAAATCGAAAGCCTGGAACGACAAAAAAGTGGATGCCCACCACGCTATTATTCCAACGCCTAAGCAAGCGAACGTGAATGCGTTATCTGGCAATGAGATGAAAGTTTATCAGCTGATTGCACGACAATATTTAATGCAGTTTTATCCAGCAGCAGTCTACGCAGAAGCTAAGCTGGTGTTTGACATCGCAGGTGGCACATTTATCGCCAAAGGTCGCCAGCTTGTTTTTCCTGGCTGGAAAGCTTTGATGGGAAAAACAGACAACGAGGACGAAGGTATTGATGCTGTGCCACCTTTAGCGGAAGGCACTGTACTAACGTGTCGGGAAGGCGAAATTAAAGACCGCAAGACAGAACCTCCAAAACACTTTACCGAAGCGACCCTGTTACAGGCTATGACAGGAATTGCGCGTTATGTCTCGGATAAAGAGTTGAAGAAGATACTTCGGGATACGGATGGTCTTGGAACGGAAGCGACGCGAGCTGGTATTCTCGATACACTTTTCAAGCGCCAACTTTTGACTCGACAAGGAAAATCGATTTTAAGCTCACCAGCGGGACGAGGTTTGATTCATGCACTTCCGCAAGAGGCAACTTATCCGGATATGACTGCGCATTGGGAGCACCAGTTGCAAGGTATGGCAGAGAAAAATCAGGCTTATCAGCCTTTTATGCAAGCATTAGAGCTGCGAATCGATGGTTTGATGGGGCAGGTTAAGTCGGGGACAATTCCAGAATCATTACGTCACTTACCGAAAGTAGAACGGCCAGCGTTTAAACGTAAGAAGCGCAGTTATTCCAAAGGCAATGCCTCCAATTCTGGCTCGCCAAAACGTCAATCTACTTGAAAACAAAGCGACACTGAAACGTGTGCCGCTTTAGTCTTCCACGTTACTATTCAAACAAGCTGCTGTTCTTCTCAATCGCGCCTTTGACATCATCTTGAGACAGAACACGCTTACCGAGGTCTTGTTTAACTTGCTTACCCAAACCAACAAGCGCGTCTCTGTTTGCTTGGGTTTGACGTTTACCTGCACTTCTTAAGCAATAATTGAGCTCATGCTCTTCACTGAAATTCACCAAATCTTTATCTGCAGCCATTGCTAGACTCCTTAGTGGTTTGAAAACTCCACTAAGTCTGGATGGCATATGAAGAAATTCAAGTCTCTATAGTCAAAAGTGTGCATATTCTATGTGAATTTGCTAATTGGTTTGTTTTCGAGTAATGCAGCAGAGAAATGGCATTTGCTTCAATGGTTGAACTTGGTACTATTTTGTCACCATTGATAAAAAGAACCTCCGATGCTGCCACTTATCTATCACCCAATATACTCACAACTCGATTTGCCAGAAGGGCATCGCTATCCAATCATGAAGTACCAATACCTTTATGATGCGGTGCAGGCAAAGGTTGCAAGTGAAAACTGGCAAGAGCGAGTTCAGTTTTTTGAGCCAAAAGCGCTTTCCGTTGCCGATATCAAGCAAGTTCATGAAGAAGAGTACGTCGATTTACTTGTTAGTGGCACTTTGCCTGCAGCTAAAATGCGTCGCATCGGGTTTCCATGGAGCGAAGCGCTCATAATCAGAACGCTAACTTCTGCGGCAGGTACGGTTCTGACCGCCGAAAAAGCACTAGAACATGGCGTGGCTTTGCATTTGAGTGGTGGTTATCACCATGCTCACCGGGACTTCGGCAGTGGCTTCTGCCTGTTTAACGATCTTGTGATTGCGGCAAAGCACATGTTGAGTCACGAGAATGTCGATAAAATCTTGATCATTGATAGTGATGTACACCACGGTGATGGTACGGCAACGCTCTGTCAGGATGAGCCGGACATTGTGACGCTCTCTTTCCACTGTGATAAGAACTTCCCGGCAAGAAAACCGGAATCTGATCTGGACGTTCCTCTGGTAAGGGGAACCGATGATGCAACCTTTTTAATAACATTTAAAGAGGTGGTGGAAATGGCGCTGAATCTGCATCGACCTGATATGGTGATTTATGATGCGGGTGTTGATATACACACTGACGACGAGCTCGGTTACTTTGATGTTTCCACCCAAGGCATATTAGAGCGAGATCGTTTCCTAATGAAGCTGATGAAAGATCGGGGTATTCCGGTCGCGGCGGTTGTCGGAGGCGGCTACCGAACCAATCACGCAGATCTTGTCCCGATTCATATGAATTTAATTCAGGCGAGTTTGGAAGTGTTCAACTGACTAACACCTAAGATCTTTTGCTAAAAAGAACAGCAAAAGAAAAAACCGAGCCATAAAAGCTCGGTTCTCTTTTCACAAATACAGTTACAACACTTTTGCCAGGAACTGTTGAAGGCGAGGGTGAGTTGGGTTGTCAAAGACCGCTTTAGGGCTGTCATCCACCAACAATTTACCATCTTCCATAAACAACACACGGTCAGCAACTTCGCGTGCAAAGCCCATTTCGTGAGTCACGATAACCATGGTCATCCCTTCTTTTGCCAGTGACTTAATAACGTCCAGTACTTCACCCACCATCTCAGGGTCAAGTGCCGAAGTCGGTTCATCAAAAAGCATCAGATCTGGCTTCATGGCGAGCGCTCGAGCAATCGCAACACGTTGCTGTTGACCACCGGAAAGATGCGTTGGGTAGTTGTTCATACGGTCTTCCAAACCAACACGTTTGATCAACACCTTCGCTTCACCTTCCACTTCATGCTTAGGACGCTTAGCCACTTTTAATGGCGCAATCATGACGTTTTCCAACGCCGACATATGCGGAAATAGGTTAAAACTTTGGAATACCATCCCTACGTTTTGACGTAATACGTTGATATCAGTGCTTTTCGCATACATATCGAAACCATCAACAATGATAGTCCCCGAGCTGATCTCTTCCAGCTGGTTCAATGTACGCAAGAACGTGGATTTACCTGAGCCTGAAGGTCCAATAATAACGACTACTTCACCTCGTTTTACCGTCGTTGAAACCGACTTTAAGGCGTGGCAGCCATTAGGGTAAAACTTGTCTACGTTGCTGGCATAAACCATATCTTCGCCGTTGTATTCACTAGTCACTGGCTGATAACCTCTTCTCTAAACGTTGAATTGCCCAAGACAGAGTCCCGGTTACTAGTAGGTAAAGTGCCGCAACAGTGAACCACACTTCGAATGGTGCAAAGCTGCCACTCACGACTTCACGACCCGCTTTGGTTAAGTCAGTAATAGAGATAACTGAAACAAGCGAAGAATCTTTAATAAGGTTAATAAACTGACCAGCTAAAGGCGGCAAAGTGCGTTTTAGCGCTTGCGGTAGAATGATGTAGCGCATCGCTTTCGGATAAGTCATACCCAACGAACGCGCCGCTTCCATCTGTCCTGTAGGAATGGCCTGAATACCTGCGCGTACAATTTCGGCAACGTAAGCGCCTGTGAATACTGATAATGCTACGACCCCAGCAGTAAAACGATCAAAATCGAGTACGGTTCCGATAAAGAAATAAACGATAAATATTTGAACCAGCAGAGGCGTACCACGAATCAACTCGACATAGGTAAGCGATAAATCTCTCGCTGCCTGATTTTTCGACACCCTCATCAGACCAAATATAAGACCGAGCAAAACGGCAAAAATGAGGGAGATAAAGGATATTTCAACCGTTACCCATAATCCATGAGCAATTGGCCCGAATTTCCATTCGTTCAGTTGCGCGACAGCATCGCCTTGGAAAACTAAATCGCCATTTCCAACCAGAAGTGTTGTGTAATGCTCAATGATTTGCGGTTGGCTAGAGTTGTCGAACTCAATCGTTAACTGACCGGCTTTTACTACTGCTGTACCGTCACCATTTGCACGGAGCTGTTGCATTTCGGTGTTGACGACATATGGCCAGAGACGATCCCAATGCCAGTTATAGTTAATACTCTTCCCAGAGAAATAGACCGCACCAATTAGCATGGCCATAATTAGGACATAAATTCCGTGTCCTATCCATTTTGAGGATTTTGACTGCATCACTCAGATTCTCTTTTTTCTTTTTAATGAACCGGGCAACTTACGCTACCCGGTTGGCTATAGCTATAGTTCGCGAGACTTTAATAGACTCAAGCGAAATCGGCTAATTATTGAACTTCTTTCAACCAGTCGTCAGACTTGAACCACTTGTCGTACATACGATCGTAAGTACCATCACCTTTAATTTGACGTAGGTAGTTGTTCAAGAAGTTTAGGAAGTTCGGGTCATCTTGACGAATGGCCCAACCTAGAGGCTCGTAAGTAAACGGTTCTGCTACGTGCGCAACTTTGCCTTTGTTTTGAGCTGCGTAGATTGCGTTATATGGAAAGTCATAAACGAAAGCGTCTGCTTTACCGTTAACAACTTGTAGAACGGCATCCACTTCAGTGTCGTATAGGTCAATTTTCGCGTTGAATAGGTGTTTTTTCGCAGCTTCTACACCAGTAGTGCCTAGCTTAGTTGAGATTGTGTATTTAGGGTCATTCAAATCAGCGCTGCTTTTAATCTTACCTTCAAGTGCTGGCGAGATGATGACGGACTGACCGATAACGATGTACGGGTCAGCAAAGTTAACTTTCAAGTTGCGCTCAGGAGTGATAGTCATACCACCCATGATGATGTCACATTTGTTAGTTTGTAGTGCAGGGATAATGCCATCCCAAGCTGTGTTCACAGGAGTGAATTTAACTCCCATAGAACGAGCCATGTGTTTACCTAAATCGACATCAAAACCAATAAAACGGCCGTCTTTGGTTTTCATTTCGAATGGCATATAGCCAGCGTCAAAACAAACTTTTAGTTCCCCTGAACTTAGAACACCTTCTAGGTCAGACTTTGCCATGGCTTGATTAGCACCAAGCAGAGAGCACGCAAAAACAAGTCCAGCTGCTGAAGATTTAATAAATTTTTTCATAATATCCCTTATAAAAAATCTTGTTATTTTTTTCTGTTCGTCCAATGACAAATACGATGTTGTATTGAGTATCATGTCAACTAAAACTGACACCAAAAACCACAAGATAATGCAACACAATCTAGTAACATTTCAACAACCTTCCGGATGAAAAACCAACAAACTGCTATACAAGTTCAACTTTCACCTAAGAAGGTGACTTAGGTCCCGAATTAAATCGACCGGAGACTCAAGGCCGATTGAAAGCCGCACGACTCCTTTGCCTGCATCGCGACAAAAGTTCGCTTTTTGTTCTGGGTTAAATCGGTAAGTAGACTTGTCCAAATCATCAGTTTTTAACACCACCGCTAAACTACGTTGATGTCCAATCGAATAGGCGTAATAAAACATCTTCGACTCATGCGCAAATCGTTGCTCAATCAGTTCGATGTCCTCTACTTGGAATGCAATAATGCCGCCAAAAAATGCCATTTGTTGTTTAGCCAGCGAAAATTGTTGGTGTGACTCAAGACCGGGATATAAAACTCTTTGCACTCTTGGGTTGCTTTCCAACCAATTGGCAATGGCATGAGCCGATTCACACAGTGTCTTCATGCGTGGATAAATAGTCTCCATTCCACGCATAATTAACCATGCGCTTTGTGGGCTTAAACAGGCACCAAAATAGACGCCAGCAACGCTTCTAAGCTTGCTAATTAAGGCTTTGGAGCCCAGAACGCATCCGCCGAGAACGTCTCCATGACCGTTAATAAATTTGGTTAAAGAGTGAACAACCAAATCTGCACCAAGATCAATTGGTCGGGTAATAACCGGTGTTGAAAACGTTGAATCTGCACTGAGTAAAATTCCTCTGCTCTTCAGCAATGAAGACAGCTCTTTAATATTAGAGAGTCGTAGAAGAGGGTTGCATGGTGTCTCTATGTGCACCAATTTGGTGTTTTGCCGCAAGGCATTTTGCACGCTTTTAATGCAAGAGGTGTCAACCGTTGAAACCTCAATTCCATATTGGGGCAAAATTTGAGTGGCGAACTCGTAAACGGCGGCGTAGCAAACATCACTGATAACAAGATGATCCCCAGATTTCAGCAAGGACATAAACACTGCGGTAATAGCAGCCATGCCGCTTGCTGTTGCGAGTCCATCTTCTGCCTGTTCTAAAATGGCTAAACGTTCTTCGAGTAAACGAACCGTTGGGTTTGTCCAACCTGCGTACAGAAATGGTGAGTCGGCGAGGTCTCCCATACCTTGTGCGGAAAAAGCACCTTCATTGGGCAGAAAGCTGTGATTTACCGACATCACGATATTCGGTGCGATGGCGTTTGTTTGTGGGTCAGGTCGAATAGCGGCATGAACGGCTAATGTTTCAGGGGCCAAGGTTTCTGGAGACAGTCCAAATTTGAAATCATCGTTAAGCATTATTGTTTAATCCAGTGGTTGTCATTAGCCATCAACAAGTTTTGGCTGAAATCCTTTTTTAGTTCTAATCCGAACGGATGAATTAATTGTGGATTCCAATTGGTGAGTAAAATCCGCTATTCTTGGCTCGACATGGAAGAAATACTGCATTTAAAACACAATAATGCGGAGTAACAGCAAGAGGAAAACCATGGGTGACGTAACCACTCTGGATAGTTTCGATAAAAAGATTCTGCAACTAATGCAAAGCAACTGTCGTTTGGCAAGTGAGGTTATTGCCGAGCAAGTCGGGCTGTCTGCTTCAGCAGTACAGAGAAGATTAAAGCGATTAAGGGAAGAGGGCGTAATTCAAGCCGAGATAGCGGTGATCAAATCCGAACTTTCTACCCACCCAATGACGTTTATTGCCGGCATTGAAATCGACAGAGATAACTACACTGTACTTAATAAATTCAAACGCTGGGCAGATTCTCAGCCTTCCATACAGCAAGTGTTTTATGTCACAGGTAATGTCGATTTGATGGTTGTGATTACTGCGGAGAGTGCAAAAAGCTACGACGGATTTATTGAACAGATGATGGCTCAGTTCCCCCAGATTCGCCGCGTGATGACCAACGTAGTATTAGACACGCCAAAACAAAGCCTTTATCTGCCTCTTGAATAGCCCTACCTGTAGAGCGGCAGCCATAAAACCCTGAGAGATGTCTTCTATCAGGGTTTTACTACTTAGTGGGCAATGCACATGGGGGTATTTGCGACAGGGTCTTGAATGACTCGTGCATCGAGTGAAAATACATCCTTAAGCAGCGATTCCGTAAAAACTTCCTGCGGAGTCCCCTGAGCGATAAGCTGACCTTTTTTGAGAACGACTAAATGATCACAGTAGCGGCATGCCTGATTTAAGTCGTGTAGTACCACGATCACCGTTTTTCCTTTGTTGTTCATCTCGCGCATGATTTTCATCAGCTCAATCTGATGAGAGAGATCCAGATAGGTCGTGGGCTCATCCAGCATAACAATATTGGTGTCTTGCGCCAGAATCATCGCAATCCAGGCTCTTTGTCTTTGTCCTCCGGATAAGGATTCAACCGTTTGTTCTGCCAATTCTTCAACTCCGGTTTCTCGCATTGCGCTGGCGACCATTTTCTTGTCATGTTCTGCCAACTTACCCCAGTGTGAAAGGTATGGTGAACGACCGTACTCAACCAAGCGTTTTACCGTTATTCCCTCTGGCGTCTCTAATACTTGAGGCAATAAAGACATTTCTTGGGCCAGGTGTTTGTCTCGGTATGATTTCAATGCTTTTTCATTAAGCAGAACCTCACCGCTAGTGGGCATATTAATCCGGGCTAACGTTTTCAATAACGTTGACTTACCACATCCATTTGGGCCGATAAGAGCAGTAATTTTGCCTTTTGGTAGCGTGAGATTTAATTCTTCAATGATGACCTTGTCACCATAAGAAACTTTTAAATTATTGGCAGCTATCATCACCAACCCTTGTAACGTTGCAATAAAAAAATGAAGTAAGGTGCGCCAATCAAAGAAGTTAATACACCAGCCGGAAGCTCCAAAGGAGGGTGTATTCCCCTCGCTAGCGTGTCTGATACCAACACCATGAATGCACCAAGTAAGGCAGCCCCGGGAACAAGTAATTTGTGATTGTGACCAAACAGCATTCTTGCTAAGTGCGGAGCTAATAATCCGACAAAGCTGATCGTGCCGCACACAGACACACTGACGCTGGCAAGAATAACGGCACTGATCAGTGAGAGTAACTTGATGCGTCTCGGTTTAATGCCAAGTGAGGTCGTGCTATCTTCTCCGAGACCCATGACATCCAGACGCCAGGCTAACCAGCAGGCAAAAGGAATCATAATAGCGAGGGTTATCCATATAAAAGGGACTTGCTCCCAATTTCTCCCCCATAGGCTGCCCGTCAACCAAACCATGGCCGTGTTGATTTCTATCGGGTGAACCACCATCAAAAAATCAATAAAGCTGGAAAGAAACGCACTGATAGCGATACCGATTAACGCAAGTCTCGCCGCTGTTGGCTGTACTTTGTAACCAACGAGCAGAATTGTACCGGCAGCAGCAAAGCCACCCACAAGTGCAGCCAGCGGTAAATAATGTGTCGGTGCTTGTGGAAACATCACTAATAAGGTGGTTGCCGCTAACCCTGCGCCTGCGCTTATTCCCATCAAATCGGGTGATGCAAGCGGGTTGCGGATCACACCTTGAACTAACATGCCTGATAGCCCGAGGCCTGCACCAACGCCGATAGCGAGAAAGATGCGCGGTAAACGGTATTGATTGATGATGAATTCGAATTCACCACCGTTGAGTAGGGTATAGGAGACCTGCTTTATCGATATATCTGATGCACCAACAATCAAGCTGAGAATTGATACCAACAAGAGTGAGGAAGAGAGCAGAGTGAGCTTTACATTGTTCATGATGATTGACTCCGCATGGCTAAAAACACAAAGCAAGGCGTTCCGATCAGTGCAGTAATTACGCCGACCGGAGTCTCGGCCGGAAAAGCAATCGCGCGCGAAAAAGCATCTGCCCAAACAATCAGTGCTGCACCAAGTAATGCACTCGCTGGAATGAGTGTAATAAAGTTATTGCCAACGAGTCTTTTAGCGATATGAGGAACGAGCATGCCAACGAAGCCGATTGGTCCCGCGACGGCAACGCTGGAGGCGGTGAGTAAAATGACGGCGATATACGTCAGTGTCCTGGTGAGCCTAATATTGATTCCCAGACTGGTCGCAACGTCCGATCCCAGCGCAAGCAGGTTGAGCTGTCTCGCTACAAATAATGAAATCACTAACCCCAATATACTCGGTGGCCATAATGTGTTCCATTGTTGCCATTCGACTGAAGAGAGGGAACCGGCTAACCAGCTAATGATGGAATAGGCTTTGTCATCGGCCAATATAACAGCGGCTCTGGTGGCACCGACAAGCAGTGCATTGATGGCAATCCCTGCTAGAACGAGCTTGAGAGGGTGAGGTCTTGCTGAAAAGAAACCGCCCAGTGTTAATACGACTGCACCACTGAGAACCCCACCAATTGAGGCTATTAATACACTCGGCATATTCTCTAAAAAGGGGAAGCCGATACTTGCCAGCGCCATTAAGCAGGCGGCACCAGCATTGATTCCCAAAATGGAAGGAGAAGCGAGCGGGTTTCTGGTCAGCCCTTGCATCATCAGCCCTGCAACGGCGAGGTTCGCGCCAATCACCAGACCCGTTAATGCTCTTGGCATTCGAATCGATGCAATAATTTGTTGCTCTATGCTCATTGGGTCAAAGTCAAATAGGTACTGGTAAATATGGGTGGTATTAATTGGGAAACTAGACCAGGCAGTAAGAGAGTAACAGGATCCCGCAAGTGATAACAAAATCAAAGGCATCCAGAGATAAAGAGGGGAGGGAAAAGTTCGCATGGACTACTACGTATAACTCTCAGGCCAAAATGCTATTTGGGGCCTTAGGGGAAGAAAAGTTGTGCCAGTGTAACCATTATGATAATCACAATCAATTGCACTATTGCGCGAGTTTTCCTTGCGGTTAAGGTTACTCGTTTTCACGTGCGTAATAGTGTGAAGACTCAATTAACGGTTTTTTAAAGAAAATCGCCCCGACCAGTGAATTTTAACTTGTGTTGATAATGATAATAATTATTATGTCCAACCTCACATTTGTATCTAAATGTGAGTAAAAGAAACAAAATAATAATTTATATGAAATTGATCAAATTGAGCCGTTTTATGAGATTCGCAGCAAACACCATCATCAGAAGTTTAGTTATCGTAATGGGGCTGAGTTCCCATGCATTCGCCGGGGAAGACATGACTACTGATGGAGAATCGGTAGACGAGACAATCGTAGTCGTTGGGCAACAAAATTCCTATTTGAACCCGCGAGTAACTACCGCGACAAAAACGGACATTGACCCTTTAGACACGCCACAAACTGTCAATATCATCAACCAGCAGTTCTTGCAGGATATCCGAGCTACCACGTTAGACGATGCCTATGGTTACACCACTGGCTTGACGCGTTCTGGTGTCGATGCAGACGGCTTTACCTTGCGTGGTATGCCAGCGGATCTTAATACGATTCAAGTGAATGGATTACCTGGCCTTGCTTCTCGTTTTGGGTCGCCGACGACAGCAAACGTTGAGAGAGTAGAGGTGCTAAAAGGTCCTGCGTCTATCATGTACGGACAAATCCAGCCGGGTGGTATGGTAAATATCATCACTAAGAAACCTCAGGACACGGCTTCGTTTGTTTACGATATTTCCGCGACATCATATGCGACAGGCGTGAGTGAGTTTGGTGAAGATAACGGATTTACTGGAACAATTGATGCGACAGGGCCTCTTAATGCGAGCAAAACCTGGATGTATCGACTGATTATCAGTGGAGAAAACGCCGATTCATACCGTGATGATGTTGATCAACAGAATTACTATTTATTCCCGACGCTGACTTATAGCCCATCGGAAATAACCGAACTTACCTTTGGCCTGGAACTTCAGTCAGAACACCGTGTTGCGGACGACGGTCTGGTGGCGCTGAACAACGATATCGACCAGGTGGCATCGATCGATACGCACTACCAGTCGTCTGATGATACCGATGAAGATGAAGGGTTAGTGGCTTTTGCCAGTTATAACACTCTTATTAACAACGGTTTCGACCTGACTGTCGATTGGCGTAGTGTATGGCATGAGGACTCTCGTGACCTTCATGAAACAAGTGATGTGGTTGATTCAACCAGCTTGGTTAAAGTACGGGATCGCGATCAGGTTAATAAGCGTGAATATCACTTTGTGGATGTTCGTACCACAGGTAGCCTTTGGACTGGTGATGTTGAGCATCAGATTCTTTTGGGCGGTAATGTTGGCTTAGAGAAAAGAGATTTTCTGCGTGAGACCTACGCAACGACGACAGTCGAGTTTACTAATCCGCAAGATGTAACGGTAAGAGATCAAAGTGCCTATAAAGTGGATCACCGCGTCACTGATTACACAAACTACGGTTTATACATGCAAGATACCGTGTACCTGACAGATAAATGGACTGTAATGGGTGGGGTACGTTACATGCGCCAAGATGTCGATTTTGATTATGTAAGCAAGTCGACGGATGACACTCAGTCTACCGATGCATTCGTTTCTCAGGCTGGTATCGTTTATAAAGTCGTTGATGGAACATCGTTGTACACCAGTTACGGTGAAAGCTTTAATCCAAATAGCGTCGAAAAGAAAGACGTTAACGATGATGCTTTTGACCCAGAGGAAGGTCGTCAATATGAAGTTGGCGTAAAAACCGATCTGTTAAGCAGCAACAGTAACTTAACCATTGCCTATTTCGATATCAAAAAATCCAATGTTGTAGACAAAAACAGCAACGGTGATTACGAGTTGCTTGGTGAAGTACGTAGTACGGGCGTAGAAACAGAGCTACTTATGAAGCCGCTAGAAAACTGGCAGGTGAAGTTAGGGTACGCTTATGTTGATTCTGAAATCTCAGAGAATCCAGACGCGAGTATTCAGGGAAGCCGTACACCAATGACTGCTTACCATGATGCCTACTTTTGGACGAAATATAACTTCCCGTATCAAGTGGCGGGCGGCGTAGTGGGTACAACCCTTGGTGCCAACTACGAAGGTTCGCGTTACACCAGTGAAGACCCATCTGATCGCGTAGAACTTCCGGCTTACGTGACGGTTGATGTCGGTGTTCACTACGAAATTAAAAATTACCGTCTATCTCTGAACGTGGCTAACCTACTTGATGAAGAGTATTACGTCGGCGGAACGGACAGCCATAGATTGTACTTGGGCGATCCTCGCAATGTTACCTTGAGCGTCTCAGGTAAGTTCTGATGGCACTCATACGAATATTAAGTAGCTTGCTTGTACTGTGCGCTTGCACGGTGCAAGCCGCTTCTACGCCAAAAGATACTGCACCAACAGATTCTGCACCTAAAAGAATCGTCGTACTGGAGTACTCTTTTGTCGATGCTCTTGCTGTGATTGGTATTTCACCTGTCGGTGTGGCGGACGATAAAGATCCGAACAGAATCATTCCACAGGTGAGAGAACTCATCAAACCTTGGACTTCTGTCGGCATGCGATCTCAGCCAAATTTAGAAGTTATCGCCCAGCTTAAGCCTGATTTAATTATTGCTGACCGCTATCGTCATAAAATTAGTCTGCATGATTTGTCTCAAATCGCGCCAACGATTTTACTTAAGAGTCGGGGAGAAACGTATCAAGAAGGCTTAAAGTCTGCGTTAGCCATTGGCAAAGCAGTTGGTAAAGAGCAGGAGATGAAAGCACGTTTAGCTCAGCATCGCGAGCTGATGGAATCCTACAAAGGTAAGTTTAAAACCAGTGGCACGGTTCAGTTTGCTAATTTCAATGAGAGAGGTATGTGGATGCACGGGCCTTTCTCTTACACGGGCAGTTTACTAAGCTATCTCGGCCTCCAGCCTGCGTTGCCAGATCTTAAGCAAAGTCATCTGATGGAAGCGAATTTGGAGGTTTTACTGAAAGTGAATCCAGATTGGCTTTTTTACAGTAAACAGCCTGGTGACACGGTGTTAGATCACTGGCAGAACAGTCCTCTTTTTAAATTGTTAAAATTCAACAAAACCGGACAAGCGGTACAAGTGGCTCCAGAGCTTTGGTCTCTTAACAGAGGCATCCTTGCTTCAGAATCGATTGCAAAGGAACTTGATGTGATACTGGAAAAGGTTTCGAGCTAGCAGGGAGAGCGTGCTGGGGTTGCGTTAAACTAGGGATTTAGTACAAATCCCTTTAAAACTATAGAAACGAAAAAGGCCGCTAATTTCTTAGCGGCCTTTTTACTAAATATGGCGGAGAGATAGGGATTTGAACCCTAGGTACGCTATTAACGTACGCCGGTTTTCAAGACCGGTGCTTTCAACCACTCAGCCATCTCTCCGTTGTTGGGACGCATAATATAAGGCTTTGAAAACCTTGTAAACCCTAAATCTATTCGTTCGGGTGTTTACTGTTCAATTTTGTGTTTTTTGTTGCTTTAGTATACAAAAAGCTCTCTTTTGGAGAGCTTTTGCAGTGGAGCACGTAAAAATATTATTAATTACTTTTGGAATAAAAACGCTGTAGTTCAGTTAATCCCTGCATCAGTACTGGCATTTTCGGCGCTTCATCGCGAAGGCGCTTATAGTCTTTGTTGTAGAGCTTATAGTTGCCAAATTTGTCTATTACTGTCGTTTGCGCGTCAGTGATTAGCGCTAATTCGCGAGTGTCGCCTGCGAGAATCCAACGTCTACGGCTTTCATCGAATAAGTTACGTCCGCTACTGTAATCGTAAGGATTAGATGACACACCTAGCATGTCTTGTAGTAGCGTAACCGAAAGGTCTAAGTGGCTTGTACTATGGCTAAAGTCGCCGGCGAGTCTTCCTGGCCAATGAATTACCATAGGTACTTGCAATTGATAACGGCTGTAATTGCTGTTCGCCCCCCAGCTGTTCGTGTTCGTTTCATTAAACTCACTTCCGTGGTTTGATGTGATGATAACGATAGTATTCGTCAGCAAGTGCGTTTCTTTTAACTCATTAATTATGCCGGCGACGGTGTTATCGGCGGATTTAACCGCAAACTCGTACGCTTTTTTGAATCGCTCACTTGCTGGCATCTCTTCATCGGTATTAGAAGGGATGGACTCAAAGTTATCGACGGCGGTCACTTCGATATAACTGAACCATGGCTGTTTTGCGTTTTTCAATAACCAGGTATTCCAGTCTGAAATTGACTGTTTGTCCGAGTGAGCTTGTGTGCCGTCAAGATCATTTGCCAGATTAAGGCCCCTGAAAATGATTTCTGAATACAGATCATCTTCAAAACCATTGCCACTGAATAAACCGAAGCTATAGCCCTGGCCTTTCAGGACATCAAGCAATACGGGTGCAGCGCCTTGAGCCTGTATACTAGAAGCGTAGCTGCTAGGTAATCCATAGAACAAACCAAAAGCACCATAGGTGTCATTGCTTGAACTGTAATGGTTGCGGAAATTTTGGTTACTTTGCGCAAATTCATAGAGATTTGGCATCTCTTCTTGATTTAACGCATCAGCACGTAAATTGTTCACGCTTATCATCAATACATTGAGTTTGTTGACGCGGCGGTTGAATTCAAGCTGTTCCAACGGGTAATTGACAAGTTCTGCGTTGCCTTGGTTTTCAGCAAGACGCTTGAGGTACTCTTCACGGTCCAGTAAACCGTGTTTTTCCATAAAGCTTTTCGCTGTCATCGGATATGACAATGGGAAGTTAGCACGTTGGCTGGTGATCGGATTATAGAAATAAGCATCTGCCCAAATGTAAACCAAATGGCTGGTCATAAAACTCAGGAAGAACAGAATAGCCAGCGGGCGGCCAACGTGTTTATGAGACAGTTTACGCTGTTTTCGCCATACCCATTCTGACAGGGCGAGCTGGACTAAGAAAATGAATGGCATCACAACAAACAGATGTTGCAGATCCGCACTCAGAGCACTTTTATCCTCGCTGAATAAAAGTTCCCAAACCACGGGGTTCAGGTGCAAGTTAATTGACTGATATGCCTGAGTATCAACCAATAATACTGTTTGACCGACCGTAGCGAAAATCACTGCCACCAGACGGAATAATTTCCGCGATGGCAGGACAAAGGTCAACGGGAATAGCACTAAAAGGTAGAGAGCAAAAACAAGAAAGCCAAAGTGGCCAACCCAAGATATCGCCAGATAGAACTGGCCTAGCAATGTTTCAGGCCAAGGCGATTGAACAATGTAGCGTGTGCCTATCAACATCGAAGCAACGATGTTGAAGAATGCAAACCAATGCCCCCAACCTACCAGTCGAGATACACGTTCGCCGTATGAGTTTCCGCTGTCTACCATGTATGTGTCTAATTATCCGTTATTAATGTGTTTTTGGTGTATCTAATGAAGACATCAGTGCCTGAGCAAATTTTTCAGCAATCACTTTGCGTTGTGAAGCGGCAACTCGTTGATTTAAGACATTGGTTGCGATATTTCCGGCAATCATTAGCGTTAATTCAGGAGAAGCTGCATGTTTTTCAAGCACTAAAGCGACCTCTGCAAGAATTTTCTCTACTTGTTCGTCAGTATATTTAGATGTAATCGGCATAAAGACTCTAATAATGATAGTAAAAGCGGCTTATGATAACCTACAATGCCCATCAACTAAAACCTTGTAGCAAGATAAAATCACTATGAGCCTTCATCTTTCAAACGTAATTTTGCATCAACTATGCAAAAATGATCAGGACGAGCTGATTGTTAAACTTCGTCCGGCATCACTAGAAAACGATGCATCTACTGAAAATCTCGTCTCCGAGCTTCACCGAGTCTTTCATTCTAAAGCTGGTAAAGGTTTTGGTTCTTTCCAGTCAGACAGCGAATTTCAATTTTGGCTGCAAGAAATGCGAAAAGGTGAGCGCGATTTTTATGATTTCTCACAAATTAGTGCAAATCGACTGAAAGAAGAGTTGATTAAGTATCCATTTGCGGATGAAGGGATTTTAGTCTTTGCGGAATACCAAAGTCTGGCGACCAACTACTTATTTATTGGTATTTTGCCAATGAATCAAAGTTTGAAAGTTACCGAAGGGCTAGATATCAGCGCTACTGACTATTTAGATATTTCCAAAATGGATATCGCGGCACGTATTGATTTGTCGAGCTATGAAACAGACAAGGAGTCCAATCGCTATCTGTCATACATCAAAGGGCGGGTAGGGCGCAAAGTGGCAGACTTTTTCCTTGATTTCCTTCAGGCTGATATTGGGTTAGACACGAAACAGCAGAATCTGGTTTTGATGCAGGCAGTCGATGATTTCTGCGCAGATTCTAAATTAGAAAAGCAAGAAGTTAACGAGTACAAAAAGCAAGTTTACGACTACTGTAACGAGCAGATCAAATCAGGTGAAGAAGTGCAGATCTCGGAACTATCTGGAGAACTGCCATCAAGCCAAGATGGCACAAGCTTTATGGACTTCACCAAAGAGCAAGGCTATGAGCTTGAAGAGTCTTTTCCGGGTGATCGTGCGACCGTTCGTAAACTGACGAAGTATGTCGGTGCGGGCGGCGGTTTAAACATCAGCTTTGACAGCCTGCTGTTGGGTGAGCGTATTTTTTACGATCCAGAGACCGATACGTTAACGATTAAAGGCACGCCACCTAACTTGAAAGATCAGCTAAGTCGTAACTAACCTAAAGTTAACTTGTTCAAAGTGACCTGAAGAGAGCCAATGGCTCTCTTTTTGTATTTAAGAGTTACAGCTAATGCCCTAATTATGGTATATCCTTGTTATTATTAGAAATATAAGAGGGGTGAGAGGTGCAACAATTGAAAGCGGGGATTAGGCGATATGTTTGGTTCCTATTCGCTTTGTGGTGCGCATTTGCGCTAGGTATTTGGCAGCTGTCCAAGCAAACCATTCAAACGATCTCAACCGTCAATGAGTTGGGAAGCAAAGTTGAAGAGGTTCGTAATTTCTTTAATTTCGAACTGCCATACCGTGTACAACATGTCGACCAAGTCTCTCTCAAATTACAGCTAGTTCACGCTGTTCGTACACAACTGGAGTTTGAGTCCTCTGAGGGGATGATATCAACGGATTTAACACAACTTCTCTATTCAACTGACCGATTTTTAGAAAATGCATACGCGTTTATTGCCAGTGACAGTGAACTGAACTTGTTAGCAGAGCAACTACGAAGAAGTCGCACTTTGGAAAATAACTCAGAGCAGGTTGACGACATGTACTATCGCTTGGGAGCCTTGGTATTGGAATCTATTTTCAGCGATTCTGCTACTAATGCCGATACTTACCGCGAACTTGATTCCCTCTTTATTGAATCGGATTCACTGGACGTGGCTGAGCGAGCGACTTTCCAGCGTGGACTTGCTCAAACCTCAAGCGTGCTAGCTGCAAATGCGCAAGGTAGATATCTTGCGGCACAATTACTCAAGCCGGATTTAGCCAATCAGCTCGCGACGATCAATATCCATTTGGATAAACAACTGATAAAGCTTTTAGCCTTGCTGGGAGTAGTCAGTGGATTGTTTCTGGCGGTGACAACGTGGACGGCACACAAGAAAAGTGCCACTAAAAAGCCAGTCGATCCAACCATGTATGAAACCCAATTGGAGCCCATTTCTACCAACGCATCTCATCCAAAGAATGAAGCTCGAGAACCCGCGACTGAGTCACTGCCACGAAGCGTTCCTGTTGCGTTGGATGAGCCTTATATCGATCTCCCTAAAATGCTCGATTACTTATCTGGTGATGAAGACGCAGTTCGTATGCTTTTAGAAGTGTTTATCCAAGATCATTCGGACGATGGTATCAAGCTACGTCAAATGTTGAACGAAGATCACCAGCGTGCTCAGCTTATCGTACACAGTCTGAAAGGGGTATCTGGGAGTCTAGGCGCGATGCCATTGCATTACATATCGAGTGATATTGAGCTATTGATTAAAGAGAAACGAAAAATATCAGAGAGTAAGCTTGCTCAATTACATCATGTTCTAGATCAAACGACACTTTTTGCAGATAGCGTTCTCAAAAGTGAAAAGATCTGAGAAACGCTAACATATTGATATCGCTCTGACTTAAACTCTCAGAGGCTGAGGTATTCAAGATATACTCGAACTGGTTTTCAGTTCGACATGATTACTGTTCCACACCAATTTGTTAAAGGTAATGTCATGTCTATTCATCGATTTTTTCCATTGATGGTTATGTGGTTGGCACTGGCTCTTTCTGGATGCTCACTTTTAGAACTGAAAATTGATAGCCAAACTGTCCCGCTCACCAAACAAGAGCTGAATATGCGTATTTTGACGCGAGAGTATGCCCTGCAATTTTTTGCTCAGGTTGAGCAGGCGGCAGATGTCCTGCAAGAGAACTATGATCCAAATGATAAAGTTAACCAATCTTATATCCTGCTCTGGAAAATTAATGCAGAAGAAGGGCTGCAGGCGGCGGCTTATCAAGTATCACCGATGGCTGGGCTGATTGATACTTGGGTATTCGCTCATCAAGTCGACCAGTTTTATTCCACGGGAGCGGGGAGCAATCTATTTGCGACGGACGAAGCTAAAAACGTGTCGGTGAGTTTGGCTAATGAGGTGGACAAGCTTGCTGAATCTTTATTAAAGCAAGATGTTTATGACAATACAAAACGCTTTGTTGCTGACTTTGTGAAGCAACATCCGTTTGCTGATCTTAGCATGATCAGAACGCCAGCTTACCGAGCATGGCTGGAGTTTAGCCAGATTAGTGAAGAAGATGCGGTGACGACGTTGGGAACAATGCCAGAAGCGTTGGGGGATGTTTCTGACCGTTTGAGTTTAACGTCTAAACAAACACCTAAGATTATAACCTGGAAAGCGCAGCTACTGGCTTTAAACAGCTCTGCCAGCATCGAAAAGGTCAACGCGACTTTAGATAGTTTACAAGGCACTGCTGATTCGATGAGAGATTTCATCGATAACAACCCCGAGTACATGCGTTACTTAGCTGAGCAAATGGCGGCAGAGCTGCAGCCTCTGATTGAGGATATCGACCAAAAAACCGAAGCGCGCTTATCGCAGTTAGGTGAAGAGCGTCAGGCATTAGAAGAATTGGTGGCGAGAGAGCGACAAGAAATCGCGTTAATCATTACTCACGAACGAGAGCAGTTTGCGCAGGATATGGATCGTGTATCTCAGCAAGTAGTGGATCTGGCTATGAATAAGCTCATCGAACTGGTGCAAAACACCATTATTTACTTCATTCTGTTTATTGCTGTGATCTTCTTTGCTCCGCTCGGACTCGGTTATGTGCTAGGGAAACGCTCAGCAGTTAAAACAAAAGTACAATAGAGTTAGTCTTTGTTTCTTAAAAAGAAAAGAGCGCAATCGCGCTCTTTTTTATATGGTTTACTGAAGAATGCTTTAGGCAGTCTGCTGTTGTAGTTCCGTTTCTTCCTGCTGAGAAGATTCTACCACTGGTTCACACTTATCCACGAACCATCCCATATAAGAACTGATGATGGTAACGATAATACAAACAAAGCTTAGCCACATGTATGGCGCATAAGACAGGGTTGCAACACCCAGAATGCTTGCCATGTAGATGCCGTTGTCACTCCAAGGAACCATACCAGAGGTTAACGTACCGCCAAACTCCGCGTTGCGAGATAAGTTCTTACGCTTATAGCCTAAACGGTCGTAGTTTTTGGCACAGATTTTCGGGGTCAGAATCAGCGACACATACATCGCAGAACCAAAGACGTTGCCCATGAACGCAGTACCGATTGTGCTGGTGGCGAGTGAGCCTGAACTCTGAACTCGCTTTTCGAATAGTTTCGCAATGGTTTCCAGCACGCCAACTTTATCAAGTAAGCCACCGAATCCCAGACCAAATATAATCACTGCGACTGATCCGAGCATAGAAGACATGCCACCTCGGTTGAGGATAGAATCGATGAAATCCACACCAGAGGAAATAGCAAATGGCGCCCAAGCTGTATTGAATGCTGTCAGGAAATCTACGTCTTGAATCATCACCGCCCAGATTATTCCCAATAGAGAGCCAAAGCTGATCACAGGGAAAGAGGGCATACGCATTGCAAGCAAGCCAAGTACGATCAGTACCGGTACAAACGAGTAAGGCGTGATATAGAATTGTTGTTCCATCGCATTAATTACAGAGTCCACCTGGCTCATATCAACTTGACCCGCATAGTGGAAGCCAAACGCCGTGAACATAATACCAGTGATGATGTAACTGATAAGAGCGATAGGTAGCATACCTTTGATATGTTCCATCACTTCTACGTTAGACATGGACGATGCAAGAATCACGGAATCCGAAAGAGGGGACATTTTGTCACCGAAGTAACAACCTGAAAGCACTGCACCCGCGGTTATTGGGGCCGGAACTCCAAGACCTTGACCAATCCCCATCATCGCGATCCCCGCCGTGCCTGCTGCACCCCAAGATGTACCTGTTGCTAATGCAGTCAAAGAACAGATAATCATCGTGGCAAGTAAAAAGATAGAAGGGTGGATGGCTTTCAGACCATAGTAAATGATGGTTGGAACGATGCCGCCGGATATCCATGTACCCACTAGAGCACCAACGGCAAGAAGAATCAGAACTGCACCAAGGCCATTAGAAATACCATTTAATGCTGCTTTTTCAAGGTCTTTGTATTGATGACCCAGTCTTATGCCTAAAACCATAATAATGAACCATCCAATATACAATGCTAACTGAATTGGAAGGTTCAACTTGGCTGTGAACGAAAATGCCATAAGAAGAAATAAACCTAACGAGATAAATACCTGTATCAGGTTAGGAAGGCGTGTTGTAACTTGCTTCATACGTGCCTCTGTATATTGTGGAGCGATAGAGGAAAGCGCTCCTTATTGTAAGCGCGGCATAACATACATTAACAAATTCTATATTTCGAACTTTTGGTGTTTTATCTTGATCTTGAACGGATTTAACGTTTGCATGTGAAGTTTAATGCTGATTTTATTTAACAAACATGGTGCTAAATGTTATGTAATGTGAAGTTTATGTGCTTCAAATGTAACTTCCGCCGGGGCTGGTATGACCAATCCTGTTGAATCAGTACTTTTCCTTCTTTGAATTCGTGAATTTTGGAAACGCAAATGCTTAAAATTTACTTCTAATACGACTTTTCGGGAGAAATCGTTAAAAATTGAGCTCATTTACAAATTAGAGCTTGAGATTTTGCTGTGAAAAATGAAATATGTGGTAGGTTTTTTTTAATACATGGAGAGTTAAGGCGATGAGAGTTGGTTTAGTCGGTTGGCGTGGTATGGTTGGTTCAGTCCTTATGCAACGCATGGTTGAAGAGAAAGACTTCGATCTAATCGAACCAGTATTCTATAGTACTTCTCAAATTGGTATTCCTGCTCCTAACTTAGGAAAAGACGCAGGCTTACTACAAGACGCGTTTGATATTGAAAGTTTAAAACAACTTGATGCGATAATTACGTGTCAAGGTGGTGACTACACCGAGAAAGTTTATCCTGCACTTCGCCAAGCTGGCTGGAAAGGTTACTGGATTGATGCTGCTTCTACGTTACGTATGGCACAAGATTCAATCATCACTTTGGATCCAGTGAACCTAAAACAAATTCAGCATGGCATTCACAGTGGCACGAATACTTTCGTTGGTGGTAACTGTACAGTTAGTCTTATGCTGATGGGCCTTGGTGGTCTATTTGAGAAAGGCTTAGTTGAGTGGACAAGTGCAATGACGTACCAAGCCGCTTCTGGCGCTGGTGCGCAAAACATGCGTGAACTGATTTCTCAGATGGGTGTTATCAACGATTCTGTAAGCTCAGAATTGGCGAATCCAGCAAGTTCAATTCTTGATATTGATAAGAAAGTTGCGGAAACGATGCGCAGTGCTTCTTTCCCTACCGATAAGTTTGGTGCGCCTCTGGCTGGCTCTCTTATCCCGTGGATCGATGTAAAACGCGATAACGGCCAGAGTAAAGAAGAGTGGAAAGCAGGCGTTGAAGCGAACAAGATCCTTGGCACTCAAGGTTCTCCAGTTCCTATCGATGGCACATGTGTACGTATCGGTGCGATGCGTTGTCACTCTCAGGCTTTGACTATCAAACTGAAGCAAAATGTGCCGATGGATGAAATCGAAGAAATCATTGCTACTCACAATGAGTGGGTAAAAGTGATTCCAAACGATCGTGACATCACAGCGCAAGAGCTGACTCCTGCTAAAGTGACAGGCACGATGTCTGTTCCTGTTGGTCGTCTGCGTAAGATGGCGATGGGTGATGACTTCCTAAACGCCTTCACAGTTGGTGACCAGTTGCTATGGGGTGCTGCAGAGCCACTACGTCGTACTCTGAGAATCATCCTTGCAGAGAAAGCGTAAGATTTCCCTATTTTTGATTCAGAGAGCTCCTTGCTAGGGGCTCTTTTTTTTACCTTCACCGCGGACCACTCGTTTGTCCGGATCGGCTAACTCACTCCCGCAATGCTTGCAATATATAGCATCGGAATCATGGCCAGCTTGTGAACAGTTAGGGCACTTGACCAGCTCCTTATGTGATTGCATTTCTTGATGCAATTCTGCGGTAAAAATACCCGTTGGTACGGCTATTATCGAATAACCTAACAACATCGTTATTGAAGCCAATGCTTTACCTAAGTTGGTTTGGGGGATCAAATCACCGTATCCAACCGTGGTAATGGTCACAATGGCCCAGTAAATGCTTTTTGGGATACTGGTGAATCCGTTTTCTGGCCCCTCTACGATAAAAATCAGTGACCCAAATATCGTCACGAGAATCGCCACTGTACTGAAAAATATGAATATTTTTCTGCGAGCCATAAGCAATGATCGAAGAAGAACATTCGACTCCTGAAGATAGCGAACCAACTTCAGGATACGGAAGATACGCATTACCCGAAGTGCTCTTATCACGCCCATGAATGAGGCCGAAGGAAAGAACAAGACTAAGTATGTGGGCAGAATTGAAAGTAAGTCGACAACGCCATAGAAGCTTTTAGCATAGGCGGCAGGTTTAGGTGAACAATACAAACGAAGCAAATACTCAATGGTAAATAAGCCTGTAAATGTATATTCCAAATACTTGAGTTCTACCGCCCATTCAGCACTTACGGCTGGAATAGAATCGAGTACGAGAACGGCCAAAGAACAGATGATCGCTATAATCAAAGCGATATCGAAGGCTCTGCCTGCTTTGGTGTGGGTGCCAAAAATCGTAACGTAAAGGGTATTTTTCAGAGAGTGAGTCATCATGACAAAGCGATCCATGGTTGAATCGCTCTATCATACAAGCTAATGGAAAATCAGGCTAATCCAGGAAATAGGTTGCGCAATCCATTGGCAATAAACTCAATACCGAGAGCACCAAGGATCAGACCCATAATACGGGTGATCACGTTAATGCCTGTCTGACCAAGTAACTTTACGATGTATGGGGCTGAACGAAATAACAACCATGAACAGAAACAGAACAACCCAATCGTGATACTAATGCCTACCGTATCGAACATGTTTGGGTAACGAGAACCATAAACGATAGTCGAACTGATTGCGCCTGGGCCAGCCATCAGAGGCATTGCTAAAGGAACAACACCGATTTGTTCGCGGCTAACGTATTCAGACTTCTCCTGTTTGTTCTGCTTATCTTCACCCAACTTACCACTCATCATTGAGAACGCGATACTCAGCAGTAGTAATCCGCCTGCCACACGAAATGAATCCAAAGAAATGCTGAACATGTCTAACAGTACTTGGCCTGCCAGTAGCGAAATGCAAAGAATGATCGCAACTGCGATATTTGCGGTCGTTGCTGTTTTGCTTTTTTCTTCAGGTGTCATGTGACCGGTGAGTGATACGAACACTGGCATTATTCCCACGGGGTTAACGGCAGCCACCAGACCTAAAAAAAACTGTAAGAAAATCGCTAGCTCAAAAGTGTGCATATTGCGTACTCATAAAAATTCACATTAGTGAAAAACGGAGAGAGTAATGTATCTGAATCAACTCAAGCAAAGGCTTTCCACTTACATGATCCGATATTGGGCGCTAAATGTAAGTTATAACCGCATTAAGGAAAAATGAAAAAAACTAACGTATTTCCCGTGTTATTTGTGAGAAAAACTAATTTTTTAATAAACTGTATCTAATCTGGAAATCAAATGTTGCGTGGAGTGCTATTGTTTAACAGCGATGTTTTACACAAACGTTAACATTCGAAAACTTTTGATTAAAACAAAGGTTGTTTGCAGAGAGGTGAAACAATTCTATATACTATCAGTAGCACATTGAAATTGGCCTACATGTAATTTTCATGTCTAAAAATGAAACTTTTTTACAGGATAGTGTCGTTTATTTAACTTTTTTGTCTGTTTGCTGATTTTTTGTTCCATGTTCTTTGTGGGATTAAATTGTTTTTTATCAATGATTTAAGGTGTTATTTGTCGCTTATGCTACACTTTGGTGGTATTTCGAGAGTGTGAACTGATCCAAGTCAATTTTTTTCATACTGTGAAATATTATACTCAGCCATGAAAGCAATTTACTAAGTCGTTTGTTTTGTTAAGTGGCTGATTAGCAGCAAAAAGAGATAAGCAATAGTCTTACTAAAAAGTTTTTAATATTTGTTAATTTTAGGAGAATCCCTATGCCTGTAACTAATCTGGCTGAACTTGATGCTCTTGTGGCACGCGTAAAAGCAGCACAAGCTGAATTTGCTACTTACTCTCAAGAGCAAGTAGACAAAATCTTCCGCGCAGCATCTCTAGCAGCTAACCAAGCTCGTATTCCTCTAGCGCAACAAGCGGTAGAAGAATCTGGCATGGGCATTGTTGAAGATAAAGTAATTAAAAACCACTTTGCTTCTGAGTACATCTACAACAAGTACAAAGACGAAAAAACTTGTGGCGTGCTTGAAGAAGATGAAAGCATGGGTACGATGACCATCGCAGAGCCAGTAGGCATCATCTGTGGTATCGTTCCAACAACGAACCCTACTTCAACTGCGATCTTTAAGTCTCTTATCTCACTTAAAACTCGTAACGGTATCATCTTCTCGCCACACCCACGTGCTAAAAACTCTACAAACGATGCAGCTAAACTGGTTCTGGACGCAGCAGTAGCAGCGGGTGCACCAAAAGACATCATCGGTTGGATTGACCAACCTTCAGTAGAACTTTCTAACGCGCTTATGAAGCACGAAGGTATTGCTCTTATCCTTGCGACTGGTGGTCCAGGCATGGTTAAAGCAGCTTACTCTTCTGGTAAACCAGCAATCGGTGTAGGTGCAGGTAACGTTCCAGTTGTTATCGACGAAACAGCAGACATCAAACGTGCCGTTGCTTCTGTACTGATGTCTAAAACTTTCGATAACGGCGTTGTATGTGCTTCTGAGCAGGCTGTCATCGTTCATAAAGACGTTTACGAAGAAGTGAAAGAGCGTTTCGCTTCTCACAAAGCTCACGTACTAAGCAAAGCTGACGCTGATAAAGTTCGTAAAACTATCCTTATCGACGGTGCGCTAAACGCGAAAATCGTTGGCCAACCAGCGGCAGCTATCGCTGAAATGGCGGGTGTTAAAGTTCCTGCAGACACTAAAGTACTTATCGGTGAAGGCCTGGGCAAAGTGGCTTACGAAGACGAATTCGCACACGAGAAATTGTCTCCATGTCTGGGTATGTTTAAAGCAGACAGCTTTGAAGATGCCGTTGAACAAGCAGTAACCATGGTTGAAATTGGTGGTATCGGTCACACATCTGGCCTGTACACAAACCAAGACGTAAACGCAGATCGTATCCGTTACTTCGGTGACAAAATGAAGACGGCTCGTATCCTAATCAACATTCCGACTACTCACGGTGGTATCGGTGACCTTTACAACTTCAACGTTGCTCCTTCTCTAACGTTAGGTTGTGGTTCATGGGGTGGTAACTCTATCTCTGAGAACGTAGGTCCTAAACACCTAATCAACAAGAAAATTGTTGCTAAGCGAGCTGAAAACATGTTGTGGCATAAACTACCTAAGTCAATCTACTTCCGTCGTGGTAGCCTTCCTATCGCGCTTAGCGACCTAGAAGGTAAGAAACGTGCATTTCTTGTAACTGACCGTTTCCTATTTAACAACGGTTACGCTGATGAAGTCGTACAGCTTCTTAAAGCTCAAGGTATGGAAGTTCAGACGTTCTTTGATGTAGAAGCGGATCCAACTCTATCTGTAGTAGAGAAAGGTGCAGCTCAAATGGCGAGCTACCAACCAGACGTGATCCTTGCTCTAGGTGGTGGTTCACCAATGGATGCGGCGAAAATCATGTGGGTAATGTACGAGCACCCAGAAACTGACTTTGCTGAGCTTGCAATGCGCTTTATGGACATCCGTAAACGTATCTACAAATTCCCTAAAATGGGTCAAAAAGCTGAGCTTGTATGTATTACTACAACTTCAGGTACGGGTTCAGAAGTTACTCCATTCGCAGTTGTTACAGACGACAAGACTGGTGCTAAATACCCACTAGCTGATTACGAGCTAACTCCTAACATGGCTATCGTTGATGCGAACCTTGTTATGAACATGCCTAAGTCTCTGACAGCATTCGGTGGTTACGATGCAGTGACTCACGCTCTGGAAGCTTACGTATCTGTTCTTGCGAACGAATACTCAGATGGCCAGGCTCTACAAGCACTTAAGATGCTAAAAGAGTACCTACCATCAAGCTACACGAATGGTGCTAACGACCCAATCGCTCGTGAGAAAGTACACAACGCAGCAACTATCGCTGGTGTAGCATTTGCGAACGCATTCCTGGGTGTATGTCACTCAATGGCTCACAAGATTGGTGCTGAGTTCCACATTCCACACGGTTTGGCTAACGCACTGCTTATCTCTAACGTTGTACGTTACAACGCGAACGATAACCCAACCAAACAAACTGCATTCTCTCAATACGACCGTCCACAAGCACGTCGTCGTTACGCTGAAGTTGCTGATCACTTAGGCTTAAGTCAAGCTGGTGACCGTACTGCTCAGAAGATTGAACGTCTACTAGCGTGGTTGGATGAGCTAAAAGTTAACCTAGATATCCCAATGTCTATTCAGGCTGCGGGTGTTAATGAAGCTGACTTCCTAGCGAAAGTTGACGCATTAGCGGTTGACGCGTTTGATGACCAATGTACACCAGCAAACCCACGTTACCCTCTAATCACTGAGCTGAAAGAAGTTCTTAAAGCTTCTTACTACGGTAAAGCTTTCGTTGAAGGTGAAACTTTCGAAGGTACGACTGTAATCAAGAAGAAAGCAGATCAGGAAGCCGCGAAAGCTGCGCCTAAAGCTAAAAAAGAAAAAGCTGACGCGTAATTAAGCGTTGTTTTGAACAAGGTTTTCGCTAGCACGAAACCTTAATCGGGAAAAGTTAAAGCCCCAGTCCTTGGACTGGGGCTTTTTTAATCTTGCTGTCCCGTCCTGAAATGTGTTTACACATTAAGGATGGGGGACGGCTCCTTATCTATTAGACCTCAGTAGATACGACTCTGCCACTAAAGTATTCATTGGCGACAATATATGCCGTGTTGCGTACTAACTCGTCCTGAATTTCTGCCCAGTGTACTTCGTCAATATCTTCTTTAGTATGTGTGACTGACGGAATTACCCCTCCCACTCTAATGTTGTAAGGTGTAAGTTCTTTCGCCCAGCTATAGGTAAAACCGGATACTAAAGCCGCCATACTTTCCACTCCGGTAAGATCTTCATGGCTATCGTGAGATATAACGTTGACGATGACCCCTTTTTTGTTTCGAGCACGAAAACGTTCTGCTGCTACCTGCCCATAGGTGTAGAGAAATCGAGCCGCAGATGAAAGATGGTCTACGTATGTGCTTAGCGGCTCTGGCGCCATCAAGCTAGGCATAGGGGAGCTGGTCCAGCAATTGACAACTACATCAGGTGTAGCCTTGAGTTCAGATTCTATCTGATCAAACAGTAGATTAGTTGAGGTCGTGTCATCGCTGTGAACATGCATGGCGTAGACTTTATCCGTAAACGCTCTGATTTGGTCATAACTTTCTTGCAAGGCGCTTGAGTCTTGGTCACATAAAATCAATGTCGCCCCAAGATGAGCGAAGTGATTGGAACAGGTTCTGCCTATGAGCGAACCTGCTGACGTAACGAGTATGATCGATTCTTTAATATCCATATCACCTTCACTGCTCCGTATGTGAAAAACATGACTCCAGTGGTTTGTGCTATCAGCATGGATTAAATTCGCTAAGCCCAGTGTGAAAAGCTTCAAATTAACGCGTTGTAGGGAAGACTATTGTATCGGAATCGGCAAGGCGTCACACTTCGTGCGTGTGACAAGTGTAAAAGATTGGTGAAAAGTTGAACATTACGCTTGAGCGTGGATTTGGTCTTGACGTTGTGTTGTGACGAGTAGGTTATATAACCCTGCATCAGAAATCAGCGTCTGATTTTTCGAACCTAAGCGACGTCGTTCATGACCGGATAAATTATGATATACCTCTTCCGGAAGGTTAAAAGTATGTTCTGGTAAATAAGTGAGGGCATCAGGTGTGAGGTAGTGACTCAGCTTGGCAGAGGGCAAACCAGCCGCATGAAATTGTTTGGCTTGCTCAGCCGCGAGTTCATAACTACTACTATCCGAGCGCAAAGATTGCGGTCGAGATAGGCCAAATTGCTGGCGAAGAATGTCGTCGTGTGTTTTCTCTTCTTTGACTACTTCGATTGGGATCACATCCCGCACATCGTTTGAGAACATTGACAAAATCAATGCAAAATCGGCGCGGCGCCCTTCGTAAACGGCATGGTTAATACCGTTACCGAACTGAAGTTCGTTAATAATTGCAGCTTTATCTAAAGTATGGATTTGCATGATGTTCCTCGCCAGACGTTTTTTTATAGCGGCATATCAAAGAAGAACTTTAGAAAAAAGAAGACTGAAAACTAGGGCTTGAAGCGAGGAAAATAAAAAAGCTCGCTGGGTAAGCGAGCTTTTGCATAAGACTAAATTGAACCAGGGGGAAGTGAATTACTTCGCTAGGTTATCTGCTACGAATTCCCAGTTTACAAGAGCCCAGAAGCCGTTCATGTAATCAGGACGTACGTTGCGGTAATCGATGTAGTAAGCGTGTTCCCATAGGTCAACAGTTAGAAGTGGAGTTACACCTTCTTCTGTTAGAGGAGTCGCTGCGTTAGAAGTGTTAACGATGTCTAGAGAACCGTCAGCCTTCTTAACTAGCCAAGTCCATGAAGAACCGAAGTTGTTGATAGCTGCATCAGTGAACTTCGCTTTGAATTCTTCGAAAGAACCGAATGCTGCGTTGATTGCTTCAGCAACTGCGCCAGTTGGCTCGCCGCCCGCATTAGGAGCTAGACAGTGCCAGTAGAACGTGTGGTTCCAGATTTGAGCAGCGTTGTTGAATACGCCACCGGTAGAAGTCTTGATGATCTCTTCTAGTGTTTTGCCTTCGAACTCAGTGCCAGGGATAAGACCGTTTAGCTTAACAACGTAAGTATTGTGGTGTTTACCGTGGTGGTAATCTAGAGTCTCTGCAGAGATATGTGGTTCTAGTGCGTCTTTCGCGTAAGGAAGAGCAGGTAGTTCAAATGCCATTACTCGATTCTCCATTGATATGAAAGGGTAACCTTTCGATTGCTTCCAGTGTTTTTATTCGTTCTGAGTCGATACGACTGACTTGCTAAGTATTTTAGCAAGTTTTTACTTTATTAAAACCCCGATATGAAAATATTTTAGTCACCAGAGCGCAGTAAAATGTCAATTTATCCGCCATGAAACAATCTTAGTTTAATCCTCATTAATTATATGGTTTTTATTCTGCAGTTATTGAGTAGAATGTGGCAGATAAACATAGTTAACACCCATGAATGAGGAAGCGATGGAAACTATCGACAAAATCAAACAGCAGATCTCTGAAAATTCTATCCTGCTGTACATGAAAGGCTCACCGAAACTGCCAAGCTGTGGTTTCTCTTCTCAAGCGTCACAAGCTCTAATGGCATGTGGTGAGAAGTTCGCTTACGTAGACATTCTGCAAAATCCGGATATCCGCGCTGAGCTACCAAAATACGCACAATGGCCGACTTTCCCACAACTATGGGTTGAAGGTGAGCTGATTGGTGGTTGTGACATCATTCTGGAAATGTTCCAGAAAGGTGAACTTCAGCCTCTAATCAAAGACGCTGCAGCACGCGCTGAAGGTCAAGCTGAGTAATTCGTAAATACTCACATTTAGCGATAGAAACGAGGGAGCCGCACTGGCTCCTTTTTCTTTTTTTAGGTTAGTGGAATGAATATAAAGTTTTTTATATATCACAAGCATGCAGAAGGTTTCTCACTGGTCAGCAGCTTTACCCGACACTACAATTTCAAACTCGAGAATAGCCCAAGTAAAGAATAACCCCGTAGCCATGTTTGAATCGAGTTACTAAGGGTATTGCAACATCATTGCTCAGTACAGTGTCTTAGATACTTTCCCCGCACACTTAGTTTGATTCACTAAATACTTCTGCATAGTTCAACGTTACATTTGCGTGTTCTCTCATCAATGATTCGGCGCGAGAAGCTTGCTGATTTGCGATAGCATGTACAATGGTGTGATGTTGCAAATGGGCAAAGTAAAATCGTCGATATTCTTGTTTCAGCTTGTCGAAATTAAACGTAATAGAATTCACCGTAGCGAAAGGCATGTGCTCATTTTTTTGTAACGAGGATGCAATAGCCGGGTTACCACTTGCTTCTAAGATGAGAGCGTGAAATCTTTGATTAATTTCATGGTATAAGTTGAGGTCGTCTTCGCTGACGTAACCTTTATCAAATATCTCGTCCCCAATTTTAAGGCATTCTGTAAGAGCGGAATGTAGGTTTGTACTTAGCCCTTTTTCGGCGGCCTGTCGGGCTGCCAGCCCCTCAAGAACACCTCTTACTTCAATTGCACCAGCTACCGATCCCTTGGTGATTTCTTTAACGCAATAGCCACGGCCTTTTAATTTATGCAGCAACCCTTCTTGTTCTAGGGTGCGAAAGGCGATCCTGACAGGCGTTCTCGACACGCCTAAACGCTCAGCTGTTGGTAACTCAGCTAACCGCTCTCCTTGCTCAAACTCACCGGTAACGATCATTCGTCGTAGTGTTGATACTACTTCAATGCCAGAACTCAAAATTGACTCTCCCCTTAACTCACGGCTAATCCCGTTTTCATTACCTACCGAAAAACACGATTCAGCAATCCGAACGTGATTTAACAGAAATTTAATTTATTTAGCAACCTAGCACAAAAATTTGCTTATCAGTTTTCATTGCTAATACGTTTGGGATCCCAAAAATGGATATTTAGGCTGTATTTTAAAATTTTAGTGATATTCTGGATCCCATAACAATTAACAATACATTAACAAACGTGAATACAGATAAAGGAATATCGAATGCATCCAAAAAATTGTTGGTACGTAGCCTGCACGCCAGATGAAATCGCTAATGCCCCTTTAGCAAGAACCATCTGTAATGAAGACATTGCCTTTTACCGTGATGGTGAGGGTAAAGTCGCTGCAGTACAAGACTTCTGCCCTCATAGAGGGGCTCCTCTCTCACTTGGTTATTTGGAAAATGGAGAGTTAGTGTGTGGATATCATGGGTTACGAATGGGGCGAGATGGCAAAACGACATCCATGCCCAAGCAAAGAGTCGGACGTTTTCCATGTGTTAAATCTTACCCGGTAGAGGAAAGACACGGGTTCATCTGGGTATGGACTGGTGATAAAGAGCTAGCGGATACCAATGCAATTCCTCACCTCGAGTGGGCCAATAATCCAGAATGGGCTTATGGCGGTGGGCTGTTCCACATCAATTGTAATTATCAGTTAATGATAGATAACCTGATGGACTTGACCCATGAAACGTATGTTCATGCGTCAAGCATTGGCCAAAAAGAGATAGATGAAGCTCCGGTGCGCACCAAGTTAGAAGGCAATCAGGTAACCACCTCGCGGTTTATGGACTCGGTAAAAGCGCCACCATTTTGGCAGCTTGCGCTAAAAGAAAATGGTTTGGATCCCAAAATGGATGTAGACCGTTGGCAAATTTGCAAATTCAGCCCGCCTAGTCATGTTTTGATTGAAGTCGGCGTCGCTATGGCGGGACAGGGTGGGTTTGATGCTCCAAAGGATGTACGAGCGAGCAGTATCGTTGTGGACTTTATCACGCCAGAAACGGATACAAGCATGTGGTATTTCTGGGGAATGGCTCGCAACTTCAAACCTCAGGATGCGGAGCTTACTGAAAAAATTCGTGCAGGGCAGCATACGATATTTAGTGAAGACTTAGAAATGCTCGAACGCCAGCAAGCAAACTTATTAAAAAACCCAAATAGAGAATTACTAAAGCTGGATATCGATGCAGGTGGGGTTCAGGCAAGACGTTTGATTGACAAGCTCGTTGAACAGGAGCAGTCGTCGAGTATCAATGTACAAGATTTGACTAACGCACGAGCCAGTTAAGGAGAAGTCTATGTTAGAGGTTCAAGTCATCGCTAAAAAGTTACGCAGTCAAAATGTGGTTAGTGTCGATCTGTCTCCAATTAATGGTGAAGAACTCCCGGTATTCGAACCTGGAGCACATATTGATTTACACTTGCAAAATGGCTTAGTTAGACAATATTCACTCTTTCATTCCCCAAGTCAACGTAGCCAATACCGAGTCGCTATTCTTCGCGCAGAACAGTCAAGAGGTGGGTCAGATTGGGTCCACCGTCATTTGCAGGTTGGTGATGTTATTTCTATCAGTGAACCAAAAAATGTTTTCCAACTCGAGAGAGATGCGTCGAAACATGTCCTTTTTGCGGGTGGAATTGGGATAACGCCTCTACTCAGTATGGCTGAGTCCTTAAGCGATGAAGCACAAGAGTTTGAGTTGCACTACTCTGCGAAATCAAGACGCGATGCTGCGTTCGTGAAAGAAATCTCATCATCAAGTTGGGCAAGCCAAACAGAACTCTACTTTAGCGATGAAGGCAGAAGAGTGGACGCAGATGCTATTTTTGCAACACTTTCCCCATCAGCACACGTGTATGTGTGCGGCCCAGAGCGTTACATTGAATACATTCTGGATACGGCAAGAAAGGTGAATTGGCCAGAATCTCAAGTTCATCGAGAGCTATTCCAGGCTCCTAAGAGCGAAGTAGCCAGCGAAAATACGGCTTTTGAGATCCACTTGAATAACAGTGGCTTAACACTGGACGTCCCGGCAGAGTTGACGGTGCTTGAAGTGCTTACACAAGCTGGAATCGATGTGCCATTTTCTTGCGAAGAGGGCGTATGTGGTACGTGTATTACGCCTGTGCTAGATGGCATCCCAGATCATCGCGATCACTATCTGACGGAAAAAGAGAAAGCGTGTAATAGAGAGTTTTTACCCTGCTGCTCTCGTTCGAAAACACGCTCGTTAACCTTAGATCTCTAATAATAAAAAATAACGAAAAAGGAAGTTTGTCATGCCGTCAAAATTTAATTCATGTCTAATAATAGGGTGCAGCACCCTCCTTTCATTAAGCGCGTATGCTGCTGAAATCAACTTACGAATGTCGCATCCATGGCCTGCAACATCAGCAATAAATCAGGGATTGACTGAGTGGGCTCAATCCATCGAGAACGCCTCTGAGGACCGTATCAATGTCGATATTTATCCCTCTCAAACCCTGACGAAATCAGCCAAGTCTTATGAAGCGGTCATTCATAATATTGCTGATATAACCGCGACGGTTCAGGGATACACAGCGAACAGGTTCCCTCTCTCTCAAATCGTTGAATTGCCGGGAGTGGTTAAGAATGCTGCCCAAGGCTCATGCATTATCCAGAAGCTCTATGATGAAGGGGATATCAAACAAGAATATAGCGATACACATGTTCTGTTTATGTATACCAATGGCCCGGGTCATATCCATATGAAAGACGGCCAGGTTATCCAGCCGCAAGACTTACAAGGAAAGCGAGTCCGTCAACCTACCGCCATTGTAGGACAACTGTTAAAAAACTTAGGCGCACAACCGACAGGAATACCAGCGCCTAATGCGTATGAAGCTCTAGAAAAGGGGGTTCTTGAGGGCGTGGCGATTTCTTGGGACGGAGCGAAAGTTTTCCGCCTTGGTGAAATTGCGCCTTATCATACAGAGTTAAACCTTTACAGTTTGAGCTTTGTTGTCACGATGAACAAGGATGTTTACCAACGACTACCAGCCGACTTACAGAGCATTATTGATAAACACAGTGGATATGAATGGTCACAGCATATGGCACGTGTCTTTGATCGACTTGACCAAGAGGCCATCAATGAGGCCAAGCAAAGAAATGATCAGGTTGTTTCGTTAAACGAAGACATTAAAGAGGTGTGGCAACCCGAACTGAAGAAAGTGACAAGACAATATTTGGATGAACTCGAATTGAAGGGCTTACCTGCTAATCAAGTCTATCAGCGAATACAAGACATTCAGAAAGAATGTGATAGTTAAAAATCCACCAAAGCCAAAATCTGCTTTGTGGTTTGTCTTTTAATATAAGTCCCTCATTTACTGTGAGGGACTTGATCTTTTAGTAATTATTACGAGTGCTTTACATAATTGAGACGAAGAAATGAACGTTCAGTTACGAAGCAAATGGAGTCTAGTGCTATCTGGATTGAGTGGAATTACCAAGATAAATAAGTTTTTCAATTTATGAGACTGTATAATTGCTCAGAGATTTTGAAATTACCGTAAGAAATTGCTGTTTTCGTGGGGGAGTGAAGAAGAGCCAAAGCCTGCTCCTTTGCCAGACAGCTCGTTAACTTCGAAGCATAAACCAAGCAATTATATTTAAATGTGTCGCCACTTTATCGCCACTGAATGTTTTTGTTTGATTTAACTAAATGATTTTAAAGGTTTAATTATTAAAGTGGATATAAAGCTTTTCTACGTGCATGATCCTATGTGCAGTTGGTGTTGGGGCTACAAACCAACCATCAATAAATTGAAGCAGCAACTGCCAGGTGTGATTCAATTTGAGTATGTGGTGGGAGGTCTTGCGCCGGATACGAATTTGCCAATGCCACCAGAGATGCAACAAAAGCTTGAAAGCATTTGGCAGCAGATTGAACGTCAGCTAGGGACTAAGTTCAACTACGACTTTTGGAAACTGTGTACGCCAGTAAGAAGTACTTACCAGTCGTGCCGAGCGGTGATCGCGGCAGGTTTTCAAGACAGTTACGAGCAGATGCTGGAAGCGATTCAGCATGCCTATTATTTGCGAGCACTTCCACCTCATGAGGAAGCAACGCTTTTACAGCTAGCCAAAGAGATTGGTCTTAACGTCCAACAGTTTAAGAACGACATGGACGGCACTTTGCTGGAAGGCGTGTTTCAAGACCAGCTTAGTTTGGCGAGAAGTCTCGGCGTGAATTCGTATCCGAGCTTGGTTCTACAAATCAACGATGCCTATTTTCCTATCGAAGTGGATTATTTATCCACGGAAACAACGCTTAAGCTGATTCGTGAACGCATCATCGAGAATCTGCCAGCTCAATAATGCAGAGAAATGAAAAAGCCGCTTAAATTAGCGGCTTTTTCGTAACTAAATGTATCAAGAATTTCTCTTCGAGAACTCAATACTAAAGAGTCATTGCAGCAACCCAACCGAAGATGATCAGTGGAATGTTGTAGTGGATGAACGTCGGTACGACTGTTTCCCAAATGTGTTCATGTTGGCCATCAGCATTCAGACCCGATGTTGGACCTAATGTTGAGTCAGAAGCTGGTGAGCCAGCATCCCCCAGAGCTGCCGCAGTTCCCACTAGTGCGATGGTTGCCATTGGAGAGAAACCAAACGCCAATGAAAGCGGAACGTAGATAGTTGCAATGATTGGAATCGTAGAAAACGATGAGCCGATGCCCATGGTGACCAGTAAGCCAACAACAAGCATAAGCAACGCAGCCAGAGGTTTGTTGTCCCCAATGCTTGTCGCCAGAGATTGAACCAAAGTTTCCACACCACCAGTTTGCTTCATTACAGCAGCAAAGCCTGCAGCAGCGATCATGATGAAGCCGATCATTGCCATCATGTGAACGCCTTTAGTGAATACGTCGTGGGTTTCTTTCCACGCGATCACACCACCAAACGTGAAGACCATGAAACCAGCCAGCGCACCAATGATCATTGAACCTGTGTAAAGCTGAACGCTCAGTGCAGCAATAATGCCAATTGCCGCGACAAGGATATGCTGTTTGTTAATCTCGTGATTTGTTTCATGGACAACAGTTAACTCAGTCTCTTCATAGATACGAGGTTTACGGTAACTGACGAAAATAGCCAGTAACAGACCGAATACCATGCCTGCACCTGGTAGCAACATCGCCGTTGGGACCTGACTAGCCACAACGTTTTCCAGACCGTTGTCATGTAAGTTCTTTAATAGGATGTTGTTTAAGAAGATGCCACCAAAACCTACAGGTAACACCATGTATGGCGTGATTAGGCCAAAAGTCAGAACACAGGCAATAAGACGGCGATCCAATTTAAGCTTCGCAAATACGCCCAAAAGAGGTGGAATCAAAATTGGAATAAAGGCGATATGGACAGGAATCACGTTCTGAGAAGACATGGTAACTAAGATCAATGCTACCAATACCGCGTATTTTAAACCGGTCGTTGATGCAGAACTTTCTTTACCATTGATGCGTTTAATCACATCTTTAGCTAACAGATCAGTGATACCAGACTTAGAGATTGCAACGGCAAATGTACCGAGCATCGCGTAGCTTAAAGCAATAGTTGCGCCGCCACCGAGACCGCTTTCAAAAGCAGCAACGGTATCGCCCAGGCTCATGCCAGCGACAAGACCACCGACAATGGCACTGAACGTGAGGGCGACCACCACGTTTACCCGCATCAACGCTAACACGAGCATGACGCAAACAGAAATAACGACAGGATTCATACTTTTTCCAATATATTGTGTTTACTTATTATTTTCGTCAACAAGCGGCCAACCACCTAGGGCCTTCCATTTGTTAACAATGCCACAGAATAACTCTGCAGTTTTTTGTGTATCGTAAAGTGCCGAATGCGCTTCACGATTGTCGAATTCCATACCCGCCGTTTTACATGCTTTAGCAAGAACGGTTTGGCCGTAAGCAAGACCACTTAACGTCGCAGTGTCAAAAGTGGCAAACGGATGGAAAGGGATTCTTTTGAGTTTGCAGCGCTCGTTTGCTGCATTAACAAAACTTAAGTCGAAAGCTGCGTTGTGTGCAACCATAATCGCGCGTGAACAGTCTGAGGCTTTTTGCTCTTTACGGATCAGCTTGTAAATTTCTTTTAGCGCTTCTTGTTCTGTAACCGCACCACGTAGTGGGCTGAACGGGTCACGAATGCCATTGAATTCCAGTGCTTCTTTTTCTAAATTCGCGCCTTCAAACGGTTCAATATGAAAATGAATAGTGGAGGCCGGATGCAAAACACCGTCTTCATCCATACGAAGGGTTACGGCGCAGATTTCTAAAAGTGCATCAGTTTGAGCGTTGAAACCTGCTGTCTCAACGTCTACTACCACAGGGAAATAACCTCGAAAACGTTTTTTCAGGGTTAGAGCTTCATTTTCTATAGTCATGTTGGCTTATTTTGGTGTGACGAAGGCGGCATTATTACAGATTCTGCCGATGAGAAAAACCGCAATTTCGGATAAAGATGCAATTGTGTTTTCTAATTAATCAATAAGAATGAAACACGTGATGATGGCTCCACAATTTGTTTGATTTTTGCGGCTGACCTCTACGCCCAGTTTATCTCTTATTCGATGGTATCTATCAAAATGTCCTTAAACTGCATTTTTATTAGTTATTGGCGGGGAATTTGCATAACTAAAATGGTTTTGAATTGATGCAGATTGACGGCAAAAGTGTGCCGTCTGAGAGAAAGTACTTAGATGAATAAATGGCTGATAAACAGTGGCGTTATACTGTCCTTGCTTAGCACTAACAGCTATGCGGAGTTAAGTAAGCGCTATGTTGCTACTCCGCAGCAGTCTCAATGGGAAATAGTCGTAGATACGCCACTAGAATGCCAGCTTGTACATCCGATACCAAGTTTTGGCGATGCCGTGTTTTCGTCTCATGCGAGTAAAAAAATCAATCTGGATTTCGAACTAAAAATGCGGCGCCCGATGGGTGAAACAAGAAGTGTCAGTCTCGTTTCGATGCCACCTCCGTGGCGAGCGGGAGAACATGCTGATCGTCTTACCAATCTGCAGTTCTTTAAACAATTTGACGGGTACGTCGGTGGTCAAACGGCTTGGAATATGTTGTCTGAGTTAGAGAAAGGACGTTATCCAACCTTCAGTTACCAAGATTGGCAAAGTGGTGACCAAAGGATTGAAGTCGCTTTATCATCGGTTCTGTTTCAAAGTAAATACAATGCCTTTAGTGATTGTATTGCCAACTTGTTGAAATATAGCTTCGAAGACATCGCGTTTACGATTTTGCACTACGAGCTTCAGGGCGATCAGCTGACCAAAGTGTCTAAGAAGAGGCTGTCTCAGATAGCTGACTATGTACGTTACAATCAAGATATTGATTTGGTTCTGGTTGCCACCTATACCGATTCGACCGATGGCAAAAGTGCCAGTCAGAGTTTGTCGGAAAGGCGAGCAGAGTCACTCAGAAGTTATTTCCAGTCTCTGGGGTTACCGGAAGACCGTATTCAGGTGCAAGGTTACGGTAAGCGCCGTCCTATCGCTGACAACGGTTCTCCAATAGGTAAAGACAAAAACCGTCGCGTGGTGATTTCTTTGGGGAGAACCCAAGTTTAACCCTTAACTAGGTCGTGAAAGAGCAACTATTGGCGTGATTTCACAAAAAAGCGGTAATACTTACGGGTATCTTTACTTCTAATTTAGACGGAATTTAGCGATCATTTCGCAGTTGGTTGCCGTGTTAATTTTTGCAACCTGACTAGCAATTGCTGGGTTTGGGTGACGCTTCATAAAGTCAATCAGCGCTTTGGTGCAACAACCAATAGACTCAACAAAACTAGCACAGTCCTTATTCGGGCATTGTGGGATCAGTGAAAGCACTTTTTCCGAAGCGAGTTGAAGGTATCTGAGCTCATAGTCGGTATCTCCCGCCCATCGCCAGAATTGAGCCAGATTGTGGCAAGAGATAACTGAAATTAAGAGGCGTTCGTCAGCCTCAATTTCAATACATTCACTGATATCTTCACTCAATCTTAGCGCTTGCTGATAATGAAGAATGCTACGTATAGGGTCGTCTAATTGAAGAGCGGTATCCGCGAGAAGTGTGTGCTTTTCCCATTCACTGATCATTATCGTCATCCATATATCGAATTTGCAATTAAATCTAAACGATAACTATTATCAAGTAAAGAGTTTTGTTTACAAATAGAAAAGGCAGGTCGAATACCTGCCTTTAGAATTTTTAACTTTACTACAAGTAAATAGAGAGAGGTTAGCCCTCAAGACCTGCAGACGCTTGCTTGTTTTGGATAAGCTCGATCATGTAACCATCAGGATCTTTTACAAACGCAATGTGAGTGCTACCACCCTTGACTGGTCCCGGTTCACGAGTGACATTGCCACCTACCGCTTTGATTGCATCGCAAGTTGTGTAGATGTCGTCAACACCGATTGCAATATGGCCATAAGCAGTTCCTAGCTCATATTCCGTCTTACCCCAGTTGTAAGTAAGTTCAATCACTGCTCCTTCAGACTCATCACTGTAGCCCAAGAATGCAAGTGTGTATTCGTACTCTTTGTTTTCGTTAGTACGAAGTAGATGCATGCCCATCACTTCAGTATAAAATTTGATGGATTTGTCCAGATCACCCACGCGAAGCATAGTGTGTAGAATTCGACCGTTTGACATTTTTAACTCCTAGCTTTCAGTTTCAGACAGTGTTAACTGTCCGGGTATACTTTCTCTTTATATTCACAAAGATCTTCAATAATACAGCTACCACAGCGTGGCTTTCTTGCCAGACAGGTGTAACGGCCATGAAGAATGAGCCAGTGGTGTACATCGAGTTTAAACTCTTTAGGTACCACTTTTAATAATTTTTGCTCTACATCGTCGACAGTTTTACCCATCGCAAATTTAGTACGGTTAGATACACGGTAAATGTGTGTATCGACGGCAATAGTTGGCCAACCAAAAGCAGTATTGAGCACGACGTTTGCTGTTTTACGCCCGACACCTGGCAGGGCCTCGAGAGCTGCACGATCTTCTGGTACTTCACCGTTGTGTTTTTCCAGTAAGATTTTACATGTTTTGATGGTGTTTTCAGCTTTCGAGTTAAACAGGCCAATGGTCTTAATATACTCTTTCAGCCCGTCTACACCCAAATCCAAGATAGATTGTGGCGTGTTCGCGACAGGGTACAGCTTGTCTGTTGCTTTGTTGACGCTCACATCAGTTGCCTGTGCCGAGAGCAATACCGCAATAAGCAGTTCAAAGGGAGAGCTCCAGTTTAGCTCGGTCTGAGGGTTTGGATTGTTTTCCCTTAATCGTTCTAAAATTTCAATTCTTTTGACATTGTTCATTGCTGACTTCCAATACCGTCTTGGCCTTTTTAAGAAAAAGGCCCTACGTTAGAGCCTTATTTTTATTATGCGTAGTTAACTAAATCTTAAAGGTAAACAGACCCTAAGCATTAGTGACGCGGGCACGTTCAATAGTTGGTTTTTCTGCTTTTGGCTGACGCGCCTGAATCGAACTGTCGATAATGTTTTTTAGTGCGATCAGCAAGCCAACTCCGATGAAAGCGCCTGGCGGTAGCAAAGCCAGAAGGAAACTACTATCAAAGTGGAATACTTCGATTCTCAGCGCCGAAGCCCAGTCGCCTAACAGTAAATCTGTGCCGTCGAATAACGTGCCGTTACCGATGAGCTCACGCATAGAACCCAAAACGACTAAGACACTGGTCATGCCTAATCCCATCCACAAGCCATCCAAAGCCGCTGGTAGCACATCGTTTTTCGATGCATAAGCTTCTGCCCGGCCAATGATGATACAGTTGGTTACGATTAGCGGGATGAAAATACCCAGTGAAAGGTATAAGCCGTAAGCGTACGCATTCATTAATAGCTGAACACAGGTTACCAGTGCCGCAATGATCATCACGAACACCGGAATACGAATCTCTTTAGGTACGTAGTTACGGATAAGCGAAACGGTCACGTTTGAACCGACCAACACTAATAGTGTGGCAATACCGAGACCAAGTGCGTTTGTGATCGTTGATGACACCGCAAGCAAAGGACAAAGACCGAGCAGTTGAACTAATGCCGGGTTGTTATTCCACATGCCGTTTTTCATCAGCAGTTTGTTTTCACTCATTCGTTGCCTCCTGCGCAGTTTAGGGGCTGGTTGAGAATCTCATCTCGAGATTGGTTGACATAGTTTACGGTGTTTCTTACCACTTTGACTACTGCTCTTGGCGTAATCGTTGCCCCTGTAAACTGATCAAAGTCACCGCCGTCTTTACGGACTCGCCAGGAATTCCAGTTTCCTTCGGTCACCTCTTTTCCAGTAAAGCTGAGGATCCAGTCTGTTACACGCAAGTCGATTTTATCACCTAACCCTGGGGTTTCTTTCTGGCTTAGAACGCGTGTGCCGAGAATTTTCCCTTGGCTATCAATACCAGTGATCACTTTGATCTCGCCGTTGTAGCCGTCTGGAGCGATAGATTCAATCGCGATTGCGGTAGGCTCGCCGTTTTTCGTCGCGATGTACGCTGGCATCGCGTGCAATGTGCCAAGTTCTGGTGAACTGACCATTGTACAAGCTTGGGTTAATGCGTTGTCATGCATGGTTTCAGGAATAACCTGATTAAGGACAGACAGTAGCTGCTTGCGCTCTTGCAGTTCAATTTGATCTTCGGTTAAGTACTGAGTCAATGCGACTAGACCAGTTGTGGCACAGGCAAAGATCGCCAGTGTCAGACCATTTTTTCTAATTGCGGTTAACATGTTTTCCTCAGTGACCGTAAGTTCTAGGTTTGGTGTAGTAGTCAATCAGTGGCACGCACATGTTGGCTAGCAGCACTGCGAATGCAACGCCGTCAGGGAAACCACCCCAACTTCGGATGGTAAAGACGATCGTGCCAATAAGAGCACCAAAAATTAGGCGACCTTTTACCGTTGTTGAAGCTGAAACCGGATCCGTTGCGATAAAGAATGCCCCCAGCATGGTCGCCCCTGACAATAAGTGGAAGACAGGTGATGCCGTCTCCCCAGGAGTGATCAGGTTGAAGATCAGACTAAGCATCGTCAAACTTGCCAGGAAACCGGCAGGAATGTACCACTGGATAATTCGCTTTTTGATCATCACCAGACCGCCAACTAAGTAAGCCATGTTGACCCATTGCCAACCAATGCCAGCTAAGCCAGAAAAGATGGGTTGTGACAGAATCTCACTCGGTGTTGCCCCGGTATGCAGACCCGTTTTAAATGCATCGAGCGGCGTCGCCATGGTGACACCATCGACACCCGAACGCACTTGCTGCAAAGAGAGACCATCGCTATCAAAGCCAGTGAAGATCAATGAGAGTGTGTCTGCGAAATTCACGTGATCCGGAATTAAGGATGTTGGTGCACTCCAGCTTGTCATTTGAACAGGGAAGGAGATGAGCAGTACGACATAAGCAACCATGGCTGGATTAAATAGGTTCTGGCCAAGACCACCATATAAATGCTTTGCTATCACGATAGCGAAGATCAAACCAATGACAGTTAGCCACCAAGGAGACCACGGTGGTATTGCTACCGCCAGCAGCCATGCGGTGACAATGGCACTGTTATCACGAAGCGCACGCATTGGAGAGCGTTTGCGGCTGATCATCACTAACGCTTCGAGCGACACGGCTACGGCAATGGCAAAAATAAGCTGGATAAGCGTGCCCCAGCCAAAAAAGTACGTTTGAGCTGCTAAACCAGGGATCGCACACAAAGCTACCCATTTCATCAAATCGGGCGTGCTACGACGACTGTGGGTATGCGGCGAGCTGGCAATAAAAAACGACATTACTCGTTCTCCTCGGTATTATTTTTATTTGCTTCTTGCTGAGCTTTGCGGGCTTTCGCGCGAGCTATGGCAGCAGCCACGGCGGCTTTCTTCGGATCTTCAGTTTGCTCAGCCGGAGCTTCTTCTTCAGCAGGTTTTGCTTCTGCTTCTTGCTGCGCTTTGCGGGCTTTCGCGCGAGCAATGGCAGCAGCC